>JAFAER010000009.1 GCA_023423895.1 Pseudomonadota bacterium | reverse complement strand
TGTAGCTGCAGCTCGCGCGAGTCCTCGATGATCCCGACGCGCTCGCCGTCGGGGATGAAGGACGAGAGCGCGTTGAGCATGGACGTCTTTCCGGAGCCGGTGCCGCCGGCGACGAGGACGTTGAGCTTCGAGGCGACGAGCGCCTGGAGCGCGAGGGCGACCTCGTCGGTCATCGCGCCGAAGTTGATGAGGCGCTGAACGGTGAGCGTCTCCTTGAAGAAGCGGCGGATCGAGACGCACGGTCCATCGGGTGCGGCCGGTGGGAGCACGGCCTCGATACGGGAGCCGTCGGGCAGACGGCCCTCGAGGATCGGCTTCAACTCGTCGACGTGTTTGCCCACGAACTGTGCGGCGTTTCGGAGCGCTGCGATCAGCGCCTCGCGGGTCTCGAACTTCGCCGGCGTGAGGTGGAGCTGTCCCTTCTTCTCGACGTAGATCTGGTTCGGCCCGTTGATCATGATGTCGCTGACGGCCGGGTCGTCGAGATACGGACGGATGGGCGCAAAGAACTGGAGGAGCGTCTCTTCGAAGACCTCCTTCGGGATGTGATCACCTGCGCCACCGCTCATGGTGTTCCTCCTTCGGGCGATACGCTCGCGTCGCCCTGAATCTTCTCTCCCACCGGCGTCGGTGGGCTCGTCGCGGCGCCTGCGTCGAGATCGGCCACGGGCGGCGTGGGGACGGGGGCTTCCGCCGCGTTCGGCACGCGCTTCAAGAGCGACGCGTGAGCCTCCTCGACGTGGGAGCCGTTCGGCTCGATCCTGAGGTACTCGCGGAAGTGACGGTCGGCGCCGACGACGTCGTTGTCGCTGTCGCGCGCGACCACCGCCAGGAGATAATGTGCCTGCGCCTGCAGCCGTGCGAGCGCGCTGGCCGAAGCATTGGTGCCGCCGTCGACGAGCGCGTCGGCGCTCTGCTGCTCGGCCTTCACGACGCGCTCGAGCTGGTCCTTCGCGTGGTGGCTCTCGTTGATTGCTGCGTAGAGCGCCCCGACCATCACGCGTGTCCGGAGGTCGTGCGGATGTTTGCGGAGGTGGTTTTCGCCATGCTGGATGGCCGATCGATACCGGCCCGTCTTCACGCAGACATCCATCAAGAGGGGGAGGACGTCGCGCGGATCGGCGCCGGCTTCGATGCCCGACGCGAGATAGTCCTCCGCGCGTGTGTGATCTCCCACGGCGGCAAAGCCTTTGCCGCGCTCGACCAGCGTCTTCGCGTCCGACTCCTTGCGGACCGACGCCATGTCGGCCTCCACCTTCTGCGCCGCGCTCGGCGCGCAGGCCATGCTCCCGGCGAAGACGAGGAAGACGGGCGTGGAGACGACGAGCAGAGCGCGCCTGCGCCCTACTGGTTCGCGGCCTCGCCGACCTTGAGCTTCAACTTGCGTTCGAGGTTCGAGAGCCATGTGACGTAGTCGCCCGACGTACCCTCGACGAATTGTAAGAGAACCCGGACCTCCTTTTGAGCACTTACGTAGTCCTCCGTCGCGAGCGCATGGTCGAGCCTCACGCGGCGCATGCGGAAATCATCCGTCATTTCACGCCGAAGGTACTTGGCAGACTCATCCGCAAGGTTTCCCGACGCGACGTCGCCCCCCGCGCGGAAGCAGGCGGCCGCCGTCTCGTAGGTGGGCACCGCAGAGACGCCGTCCTGGACGTGGAACGGACGGCGCTCACGTTTCGCGTCGGCGATCGCCATCCGTTCTCGCGCGAAACCGAGGGCCGCGCCGCGATCGGCCTGCGGGCACTGCGCGACGGGCGCGGTCCAGAGCTCCGGCGGTTGCGGCATCGCCGGCTCGTCGCCGCCGCCGAAGCCCTCTTCGTCGCCGAAGAAGAGGTACCCCGCTGCGGGGACGATGAGGAGCAGAGCGATGAGGAGGATGGGGCTCGACTTCTTCTTCTGCTGGAGCTGGCCGCCCGCCAGCTGGCCCTCGACGACCTCGATGTAGATCTGGGTCCCGCTGACGCCGAGCATCGCGCCGGGAGGCAGCGGCGCCTGCGTGAACGGGACGTTGTTGATCGTGGGCGGTGGCTCGAAGCTGAGCGCACGCGCGAACACGCCGGCCGGACCGAGCTCGATGAGCACGTGTTCGACGCGCGCCTCGGCGAGCGGAAGACGGATCTCGCAGTGTGCGCCGCTGCCGATGAGCACACGCTCGCTCTCGATGCTGAGCTGCTCGACTTGCCCGGTCGGAAGCCGGGTCTGGAACTTGAGGACACGCATTTCAGGCTCCAGGCTCCAGGCTCCAGGCTCCAGGGAGCAGGGAGCGGGCTCCGGGGGGGAAGAGGGCCCATGCCTCTTCCCCGACTCTGCTGGCCCATACTTCGGGGGTCGCCATCGTGCGCTCTCTTCTCTCGTTCTCTTCTTCCTGGAGCCTCGAGCCTCGAGCCTCGAGCCTCATCACAGTCCCGCCATGATGTTCATCAACGCCGGTCCCATGAGCAAGCCCATGATGCAGAAGAACACGAGCATCAGCGGTCCAACCATCTGGACGCCGGCCTTCGCTGCCATCTCTTCGGCGCGAACGGAGCGCCTTGTTCGCGACACCGTTGCTTGGATCGTGAGGACCTCTGCGACCGGATTTCCTCGCTCTTCCGCCTGGACGAGCGAGTTCACGAACTCGGTGACGGTTTCGACGGGGGAGCGGCGCGCGAACTCGAGGAGCGCCTCCTTGCGCGTGCGTCCGAGGTTCATCGTCTGGAGGATGAGCGTGAACTCCTCGACGAGCGGATCGTCCGGGTTCGACGACTTCTCCACGACCTGACGGACCGCGCCCGGGAAGTCGAGCCCGGCGCCCATCGAGAGCGCCATGAGGTCGATGACGTACGGCAGGCCGCGACCGATGTTCTTCAGGCGCTCCTGCGCGACACCGCTGATCTGCATGTACGGGATCGCCGCGCCGAGCATGAGCCCGACGATCAACGTGAGCCCGCCGAGCTCCAGGATGTATCCAGAGATCGCGCCGACGATTGCGCCTCCGACGGACGACAGCAGCGTGAGCGCCAGATATTCGTCGGCCGTCAGGCCCATGTAGTCGCCCGCGAGCCCGATCTGCCGATCGAGCTCGGCGCGTTGCTCGTCGGTGAGGACTCCACTGACCCGCACGCCGAGCCATCGGACGAGCGGCTCGATCCCGGCCCACAGCTCGTTCTGGGCAAGCACGCGCTGTCGTTTCAGACCGCGGAGCCCGAGCCGGCTGGCAACGCGCGTCGGCGCGCTCGCGAACGCATACGCGAACGCCATCGCCGAGATCATGACGGTGGCGAGGACGGCCACGCGCATGACCTGAACTTGAACGCTGACGCCGCCTGTCCAGATGAGGGGGTTCATGGGGGGGCAGGCTCTCAAATATCCACGTTGAGCACTTTGCGTGCGAGCACGATGCTCGCGACCCAGCAGCTCGTGCACGCGATGATGACCATGTACCCGACGAGGCTCTTCGTGAGCGGATCGAAGTAGCCGGGCCAGAGCACGTTGAGGCCCATGAGAAGGCCGAACGGCATCAGCGCGATGACCCAGAGCTGTGCCTTGCCTTCCGCGGTCTTCGTGCGGACGACGCCTTCGAGGCGGCGCATCTCGCGCAGCGTGCTCGCCGTCGTCTCGAGGACCTTCGGGAGATTACCGCCGACCTGCCGACCGATGAGGATCGCGCTGAGGGCCGAGTCGAGCTGGCGGCTGCCCACGCGGGCCGCCATGTGCAAGAGCGCCTGGTCGAGCGTGGAGCCGACCTTCATCTCCTTCAGCGCGAGGTCGACCTCCTGACGCATCGGATCGGAGATGACGGCGGCGACGGAGTTGAACGCTGCGCCGATGCTCGGGGTCGTCTTGAGCGCGTTCGCGAGCGCGAGGATGAAGTTGTCGAGCTGCTCTTCGAGCTTCTCGACGCGCTTGCGACGCATCTGCTCGATGTACGCGGTCGGCCCGACGGCGATGAAGAACATGCCGACGTACCAGAACTCGATCGTCATCAGCACATGCGCGGCGAGCAGGAGGAACATCGCCGCGCACTGGCCGTACGCGATCAGGCGGCCAGGCGTGAAGATGAACATCGGCCGCAGCTTTCGCTCGAGCGAGGCCGTGTACCGCGCCGCGTAGCGGTAGATCGGTCCGGACTGGTCGGCGGCGGCCGCCCACGTCCCGATGAAGAGGGCGAACGACGTGACGCCGAGGCTCGCCCACTTGAGCGACTGCGTCGTCTGCGAGACGTCCCCGAGGTTCATATGTAGGGCTCTCCCTTCTTGACCAACCCCATGACGATGAAGGTCTGGAGGAAGCTCGGCAGGTAACCTGTCGCGCGGAATTCACCGAGGACCTGGCCTTTGGGGCCGGTGCCGGTGCGGATGTACTCGAAGATCGGCCGGAGCTCGATCTCGTGGGTGTCGCTGTCGATGCCGACGACCTCGCTGATCGCGGTGACCTTGCGGGTGCCGTCCGAGAGCCGGCTCTGCTGCACGATGATGTGCACCGCGGACGCGATCTGATCGCGGATCGCGCGGAGCGGGAGATCGACGCCCGCCATCAGCGTCAGGGTCTCGAGGCGGCTGATCGCCTCCGGCGGCGAGTTCGCGTGCGTCGTGGTCAGCGAGCCGTCGTGACCCGTGTTCATCGCCTGGAGCATGTCCAGTGCTTCGCCGCCGCGGCACTCGCCGACGACGATGCGGTCGGGGCGCATGCGGAGCGCGTTCTTCACCAGATCGCGGATCGTGTATTCGCCGCGGCCTTCCAGGTTCGCCGGGCGCGTCTCCATCGACACGACGTGGGGCTGCTTGAGCTGGAGCTCGGCGGCGTCTTCGATCGTGACGATGCGCTCGTCCTCCGGGATCGCGCCCGAGAGGACGTTGAGCAGCGTCGTCTTACCCGAGCCCGTACCGCCGGAGATGACGATGTTCTTCTTCGCGTGGACGCACCGCGTGAGGAAGCGGCCCATACGCTCGGTGATCGAGCCGAAGTTGACGAGCTTGTCGAGCGTGAGCGGAACCTTCGAGAACTTTCGGATCGTGATGCACGACCCGCGAAGCGCGATCGGGCGGATGACTGCGTTGACACGGCTTCCGTCCTTGAGGCGCGCATCGACCAGCGGCGAAGACTCGTCGATGCGGCGGCCGAGCGGCGTGACGATGCGCTCGATGACGGCGCGGACGCGTTCGTCGTCGGTGAAACGCGCCTGCGAGAGGATGATCTTGCCGCCCTGCTCGATGTAGATCGTGTTCGGGTCGACGACCATGATCTCGGTGATGGTCCCGTCCGAGAGGAACCGCTCGAGCGGGCCGAGACCGAGTGCCTCGTCGGCGAGCTCACCGATGAGGCCGTCGCGATCGATCTCCGGTGGGATGCGCGCGTCGATGTTCACGATGATCCGGCGAAGCGCGTTGAGCACCTTCGGACGCATCGACGGGTCGTCGAGCTTCTTTGCGTCGATCGTCGCGAGGTCGAGGTGCTCGAGGAGCAGCCGGTGGATCTCGCGTCGGAGCGCGACCTCGGCCTTGAGCTTCTCGTCTTCTCCGCGCGCGGGGAGGTGAACGCCCTTCGGGCCGGGCTGCGACCCTACGTGCGCGATGACCGGGTTCATTCCGGTCATGTTCGGCAGCGGCACCGGGTTCGTCAGCGCCGGCGGTCGGGTGTTCCCGGGCGGCATCGTGCGGCCGTTCACCGGCGGCGGACCGTTGAGGCCCGGATTGCTGCCGGTGTGGAGATGCTGCCGTGTATCGCTCTGCTGGATCTGGGCGGCGGTCGGGCCGATGGGCTGACCCTGCTGATCGAGCGCGTAGACGAAGACGGTGAAGTCGCCGACCACGATCGGCGTGCCGTACGGCACCTCCACCGAGTCGCGTCGGAGGAGCAGGTCCCCCGCGATCGTGCCGTTGGTCGACACGTCCTCCACGCGCAGCGCCGACTGGCCGGCGCTGACGACGGCGTGCTGCCGCGAGACGAGGTCGCTGTCGAGACGCAGCGAGCACTGGGGGTGACGTCCGATCGTGAGCGGGCCGCTGGCCGGATAGAGCTCCGTCCGCTGCATGCCCGCGTCTGACTGAACGACGACTTGCAGGTGCATCGGTGTTACTTCGCGTTCGGAGGCGTCTTCGGATACGCGTCCACGTACTCGATCTCGCCCGAGTACTCCTTGTACGTGGTCATCGCGTTGTTGATGAGCTCGAGGGCGCTCTTCGGGACCGTGTCGACGATGCTGGGGACGATGAAGACGGCGCCTTCGATATCCGCCTTGTCGTTGCCGTGGGTTCCGAAGAGCACACCGAGCACCGGGATATCGGACAGGCCCGGCAGGCCGGAGACGTTGTGACGCTGCGTCGCGGTCTTGATGCCGGAGAGGATGAGCGCCTGACCGAGCTTCAACGTGACCTGCGTCTCGAGCTTCGACGTCGTGCGGCCGGGCGGACCGCCGGTGGACTGGGCCGGCGTGAGGTCGGCCACGTCTGCGGCGAGCTTCAGCTCGACGTCGCGCGTGTTCGAGTCGTAGCGCGGCAGGACGCTGATGTTCGTCCCGAACTTCACGCTCACGAGCTGTGAGACGAGGCCCGAACCGGCGCCGCCCGTGATGAAGTTGACCTCGCCGCCGTTCTGGAACGTCGCCTCGTTGCCGTTCGCGGTGATGACGCTCGACTGCTTGGCGATCTTGACCCATCCGCGCCGCGCCGCGATGTCGAGCCGGGGCATCGGCTGGTTGACGACCGAGGCCTGTGCACTGGTGGTCGTCTGCGTGATGAAGTCGAACGTGTACGTGTTCTGGAAGACGGGATCGGTGCCTGTCGGTTGCGTGCCGCCGATGCTCGCGGGCCACCCGACGCCGGCGTTGTAGCCCGACGTCTTCTCGTACTGGACGAAGAAGAAGTCGAGGCGCACGAGGAGCTTCCGCTCTTCGAAGCGTCCGATCGTCACGATCGACTGAACCTGATCACCGTAGAGGCTCGCGATCTGATCGACGCGCGCTTTTTCCGCCGGCGTGGCGACGGAGCCGTCGATGAACACGCGGGCGCCGACGCGTCTCGTCTTCGGGCCCGAGATGTCCTTGATCAGCTCCTGGACCTCACGCTCGACCGCGGCGACGTTGCGGCGGGCGACGTTGATCTCGTAGGTCGTCTGCGCGCCCGAGTTGCTGATGAGCAAGAGGGTGGTCGTGCCCTCTTTCCGTCCCGTGAGGACGAAGGTCCTGCCGTCGGGCGTCGGGACGACGTCGACGATGCCTTTGACGCCCTCGGAGTACTCGCGGACGCCAGCGGCGGAGAGCGTTCGCGTCTCGCCGATCGCCAGCGAGATGTCTTCGTGACCGCCCTTCTGAGCCCACGCATCGCGAGGGACCAGGAACATCGGCGTCGCCGCGAGCGCTGCAGCGACGAGCAGCGCACCCTTGGCGAACGAGCGGTGCAGCGGACGAAGCAATCGTGAAGGATGGTCGGTCATCGAGCAGCGTCTTCCTCGAGTGCGCGCGTCGCCGTCGCGACCGCGCGCTCTTTTCCGCGGGTCGCGCTGACGGTCGCGACCAGCTTTGCAGGCGCGGATGAACTGCACATCATTGCGGCTGATTCGGGGCGGTGATGTCGCGAGGGCCAGTCCGGACGTTCCGGATCTTGGCTCGCTCCTTCTCATCGATGATCTGGTTGAAGTTCAGATCGACGATGCCGCTCGTGCGCGCCTGGTCGTCGGGGTGACGAACGGCGACCGCGAGCCGACCACGCTCGGCAGCGAGCGCGAGGACCTGGGCCTCGGACAGGGTGAGGCTCAGAGTGAGGAGGTTCTCGGACGAGAACGGGTTCGTCTCCCGCGTGTCCCTCGCCTGATCGGGCGAGGTGTCGGTGCCGGTCGCGAGCACGAGCACACGCTGGAGCAGGACGACTGCGTTCTTCGCTTCGTTCACCGCGTTGCCCGAGCCGATGACGCCGATCACGTCGACGTAATCGCCAGGCTTGATCAGCGCGATGCTCGTGTCGTCGCGTGCCGCCTTGATGGACACGGCGCGGTAGCCGGGGAGGACGAGCGCCGACAGATCCTTGTGCTCGTCGGTGGCGGTCAGATCGCTCCAGAGCAGCAGCTGCTGTTCTTTCACGGTGTTGCCGACCTTCAAACCGAGGATCTTGTTCTTCTCCGTCTCGCGGATCGCGCGCTCGTCCACGTAGGCGAGGGGGATCTCGCGGATGGCGATCACGTCGTCCGTGATCGGCTTGCCGCGCTCGATCCTCTTCACGGCGATGAGCAGCTTCACCTTCTCGCCTCCCGAAGCCTCGAGCTCGAAACGACGCTGGTAGAGCACGAGAAGGAAGGCCCCGAGGATGCCCACGAGGACCGCGATGAAGAGTGCGCGACGATTCATCCCGATCGAATGCTACACGTGGCGAACTGACCGTTCCAGGCTTCGCACGCGTGCTGCGCGACTTGCCCGTGTTGCGCGTGTTGCTTGCTCGACAACGAGGGTCAGTCGCCGCTCTCGACCGGCGGTCCCTTGCCGTCGGGCCCCTTCGATCCGTACTTCGTGCGGTACTGCTCGCGGTACGCGTCGTGACATTCGCGGCATGCCGTTCGGGCCTTCGCCGCGTCGCCTGCGGCGGCGGCCGAGCGTGCCTTCTCGGCGATCGGCGCCCACCGCTCGTACTCGTCGGGCCCCATCGTCTTCACGAGGCTCAGGACCTGGGACATCGCCTGTGTGTTGCCGGCGTTCGCGTACCCGTCCAGACGCTTCATCAAGTTCTGGAGGATCGAATTTTTCACCGCGCTCGCGTCCGCGGCGCCGAAGGTCGCGGCCAGACCGCACGCAAGCGCAAGCACGAGCGAGCCGCGACGACGTCCCATCGCTTCGAGCCTACCGCCTTCCGAGCTTCTCGTCTGCGGCGACGCCGGAGAGACCCAGCGCAATGTAGTTACCGTCCGACTGGACCGAGGTGCCCACCGTCACGACGACGGCGTTCTTCATGTAGGCGCGGCCGAGGCCCTTGTCCTCCGCCTCGGTCATCTCGGGGTCGTACGCGAACCAACCGGCCTTCTTCATCTCGCCGTCGTAGTACTCGAGGACCTTCGCCGGGCTGTTCGTGGTCCGATAGACGTTCACGCCGTACGGCATGTCCGCCGCCTTTGCCGACATGATGCGCACGGAGCTCGGCACCCGGGGGACCTCCGCGAAGTCCTCGCCCGGAGCGTCCTGCCCGTCTTCGGGAACCATGTCGGCGAGGTTGAACTTGGAGTCCGTCCACGCAGTGAGCACGAGCGTCTTTCCGCTCGGGGCCTTGCTCGCGTACGCGTATCGGAGGTCGCCGAACGCGCCGAGCTCGCCGGTCGCCATGAACGACTCGAATGCTTCGCTGGTCGTCGCCTTGGTCTTCGGGCCTTTGACGAAGCAAACGACGGTGCCGTCGCCGTCGTTGCCTTCGGCCCGGACGAAGCCAGCCTTCGCGATCGCCGGGGCGTCGCCCGACGCGGGCGCCGTCGTGCCGACCTTCGCCGCGACCTTGTTCGCGACCTCCTCGAGCTTGGCGGTCGTCTCCGCCTTCGTCTTCGGCGAGGCGTTCTCGAACTCCTTCTGGAGCTCGGTGAACTCGTCGTCGGACTGTGCGCGGTTCGCCTTGCAGTACTCCTCGTAACGCCGGAGCACCTGGTCCGGAGGATCGGTCGAGACGGAGCTGCCCACGTGGACGGACTGTCCGTTGAAGACGATGTTCGTGACCTCGTGGTTCGATGCCTTGGCGAGATCGAGCATCTGCCGGCCGAAGACGAGCGTCTGGTTCTCGTACTCCGCACGCGCATGGCGGATGCTGATCACGCCGCAAACGAGCGTCGTGCACGAGAGAAACGCAGCGACGCGGATCATGCCACGCAGGTGCTTCGCCTTTTCGGGACTGTATTTTCCGCGCCTCAGGATCATGGTGACGTCTTCCTTCGAGCTCGCAGGCTCACCTGAAGAGATCCATCAGACCGCCGCCGCTGCGCAGCATGTCGATGCCGAACTGGGCCCATGCGATGAGCTGGCTTCCGTACTTCTTCTCGTTGCAGGTGACCGCCGAGGCCGCCGTGACGTTGCTGGCGAGGGCCAGCTTACCGTAGCTGATGGACGCGTTCTGCCCGCGGGCATTCTGGTCCCACACCGCCTGCCAGTTCGCCGAACCGCTCAGCGAGCCGGAGGCGCTGTTCCAGCTCCGGTTCACGGCGGCTGCGTCCGGGAGCCCGGAGCGCTGTGCTGCGGGCGCCGCAGGATTGTCGCCCGGCACGGTGCCGCCGCCGCCGGCCTGGCCAACGCCACCGCCGCTGTTCTCGCAGCCGTGCGAGGCGAAGTAGAGCGTGTCGGAGCGAGTCCGCTGCTGCATGTCGAGCTTCATGCCGTACGCCTGACGAGTCCAGACGATGAGCCCGAGGAAGACGAGCATCGTCGAGATGACGATGACGCCTTCGATCATGGCGGCGCCGCGCTTCCGTGCCCTGCTTCGACGGTGGCTTGCGAGCTTCACGATCACCTCAGTGGTACGGAGTGATGCCGAGACCCTGGAGGGTCGGGTCGTAGTTGGCTGCCTCGGACTTGATCTCGCCCTTGAGATACCCCTCGAGCTGGCCGATGACGTTCTTGAGGACGTTGTTGAGGACCGACCGGGTCAGTCCGTCGGCGCCGAGGACGTCCGAGATCTTACCCGGCAGCGCGTCCTTGAACTCCGTCATGCCCGGGATGTTCGTGAGCGCATCGAGGCCCGCGCCGACGAGGCCGCTCGTGATGGCAGGCAGCTCGAGGCGGTGCATGCGCGCGCGCCACTTGATGGCGTACGTCGCGTTGTCTGCGAAGTTGCAGGCCGCCGTGTTCCACTTGGCGTCGCAGTCGAAGTAGAACTCGGCCTGCGCGAAGTAGCCGAACGAGCCTTCCTGCTTCGTGTACTTCGAGAACTGCTTCGCCGCCAAGCCGACACGGCTCTCCGAGCTGTCCGTCAGCTTCGGGCTGACGTTGATCGCCCAGGACTGCATCCAGGTGTTCCCGTTCGATGCCTGGCTGTACATGACGTACGGGCCGTCTTCGCCCCAGAAGCTGTCGAAGCCAGGTCCGAGCGGCGGGAAGTGCAGGTCCGTCTTGTTGCAGTAGCGGAACTGGATGGCTCCACCGACGAGGTCGTTGAAGATCGAGAGCGCTCGTCCGCCGAGGCCGCCGCCCATCGACTTGCCCATGCCGAGCAGGTTGAACGCGCCGTTCGCCGTGACCGTCAGCACCTTCTTGCAGAGGTCGTCGAACTTCTTCGCCTGGACGGGGAGGCCTTCCTTCTTCACCGCGGAGGCGGTCTGCGCGCCGAGGCCGCCGCCGCCGTCCTTTGCACCGCCGTTCGCGTTCCCGATCCCGCGGATGGCACCGCCGGGGATGATCGAGGAGCTGACCGCGACGACCCGGACAGGGCCGGTGCGGGAGTCACCGCCGTACTTCGAGCCGTTCTGGTAGGCCTCCACCACGCCCATGGCGGGGTACGCGTACGACGCGACCTGCTGGGCCTTGTGGATGGCCTTGAAGCCCTTGCTCATCTTGCTGAAGTAGTTGTCCCAGCGATTGTAGGCCTTCTCGAACGAGGAGATCTTCGCGGGGAGCGCCGGCCAGCAGACGACCTTGAGCGCACAGGCGATCATCAGCGCGAACTTCACGTCGCTGATGACGCCGAGGACGATGTGGATGATCGTCCCGACGAGCATCACGAGGTTGCAGAGGGAGATGAAGTTCATCCCCTTCGCGTGGAGCGCTGCGGACGAGAACGCGCCGACGTCGGCAGCTTCCTGCATCTTGTCGCGGAAGACGATCGTGTCGCCGATGCCGACGACGAACCAGAGCGCGCCGATCAAGAAGCAGGACATGAAGAGCCCTGTCAGCATGACTGCGCCACGCTGGTCCTCGACGAGCGAGGTCCGCGTGGCGCTCGGGGGCGTCGGCGGCGTCGGGATCAAGGGGCTCAGCTGCATGGTCGCGGTGGCGGTCATCGTCATCGCCCTCACATCTCGTAAAGCGCGCCCTGGTGAGGCATGCGGTAGCTTTCTTCGAGCTGCTTCGTGGCGCCGCCGCACGCGATGAAGCCCATCGGGACGGTGCAGCGGTACGTGGCCTTCACGGTCACGGTCACCCAGCCGTAGGGGTCGTCGCGGCTCGACTGGTCCTGGACGTCGACGTTGACGCCCACGATGTTGCCTCGCGAAACCCAGGGGCCCATCCCGAGCTTCACGGCGTTCGTGATGTCGGCCTTGCCGTCGCCCTTCGCGTCCGGCGTGTTGTTGTTCGCGTTCGAGATGACGGACGCGGCACGGGCCCCGACGATGGTCCCGTGTTTCACGACGAGGCGTGCGGTGGCGACCTTCGAGAGCTGGACGAACGAGAAGAACGTCATCAGCAGCGGAACGACCGCGATGACGAACTCGGCCAGCACGGCCCCTTTTTGATCCTTTCGAAGCTTCCGGATCATTCGCGCCCTCCTCTCACGGGAACGGGCGCAAGAGCTGGGCCCGCGCTTCCTGGTAGTCCTTCATCATCGCGACGCCTCCGGCGACGATCCCCATCATCGCGGGGATGGCGAAGGCAGTGAGGAGGAACGCGTATTCGACGAGGACCGCACCTCGACGACGTCCTCGGCTTCTACGGATTCGCGACTCGGAACGACTCATCGGTTCCCCTTGCCCTTGTCCCCGCTCTTCACAGAGACCCTTGGCCACCGGGGAAGGAGCTCCCCGAGCTACCAGTGCAGATAAGCAGTGAGCACGACGCCCACGAAGATGGCCGGCCCCAGGCGAAACCACGACAGCGTCGTTGCATCGACGCTCTTCTGACGTGTCTTCGGAAGGAAGAAGTTCGCGCCGATGGCGAACGCGTTCTTGATGGTCGAGAGGAGCTTGCCTTCGTAGGCCAGCTTCGCCGGTGCAAGGATGGCGCCGGCGAAGATCCCGTACATCTGAGCCTCGACTCCGAGAACGGGTTGGAGGAGAGCTCCGAGCGCGACGAACAGCTTGACGTCGCCTCCTCCGATTGCGCTTTGACGAAACAAGAGTAGCGGGACCACCGCGCAGAGAGCGGCCCCGCCGAGGGAGAACATGCCTTCGTAAGAAGCCGCCTCCATCGTCTCTTTCGCGAGCTTGAAGCGCGCGATGTGAAGCAGCGGCGCGATCGCGATCACCGGCATCGTGAGCCAGTTCGGGATCTCGCCCTTGCGCCAGTCGAACACCGCCCCGATAGCCGCTACCGCGATCGCAACGATGAAAACAACGTGCTGATACGGCTCGGCCATCCGTCTCCCGTCCTTCTCATACCCCCGGCGTCACGCCCATCTTAGCGTGACGCCAGAAGAGAAGGCCCGGAACTCTGGATCAGAGCTGAGCGCCGCCGCGCTGAGCCGCCTGTCCGACCTTCGGTCCGAGGGCCTTGAAGGCGCCGGCCGCGAGAAGAAGGATGGCGACGAGGAGGAGGGCGTACTCGACCATCGACGCGCCACGGACCTTCTTGACGAGCTTGTTCATGGGAATCTCCTTCTTCTCTCTGTTGGTTCGGCAGATACGCGCCCCGGGCAGCGGCGCGCGGCTCTTCACGAGACCGTCGTGGCTTCTCTCTCGAAACCCCGTTGCCTCGCAGACAACGGTGTTGCTCGAGTCATGCCAGAGCTGCGCTTCCGCTCACGACGGACTCCCCGGAAACGCGTTGCTCCGGACGCAACGTATCCTCGGGGTTTTTCGCGGGACGATGTTGCTGGGTGAGCAACAACCACATCCTCGCATGGATCGCGGCGGGTCCAAACTACATGGACCAGGGCTGATCCGGTGGATCACCACGCAATTTGCGCATCTCGCGCATTCGTCCGTCGAGAGCGGACGACGAGAGATCCTCGGACGGCGAGCGTCGTACTCTGCGATGAGGAGCCGAGGCGACGGTCGCTTGACCCATTCGAGCGGGCCGGTAGCCTGAAAGGTCGAGAATGCGGCAGATCTTCGTCCTGGCCGGTCTCTCCATGTTCGTGGTCCTCGGCTGCGCGGAGCCTCCTCCGCCCGAGCCCTTCGTCGTTTCGGTGCGTGTGGAGAGCGATCCCGGAAAACCCATCGTGGGAGCCAGTGTCTCCCGCGCGAATCGTCCGCTCGGGACCACCGGCGCCGACGGGAAGGCGGTGCTGAAGATCGCAGGGGTCGAGGGCGAGATCACGGATGTGACCGTCACCTGCCCCGAGGGGTTCCAGACGCCGATGAAGCCGCTCAGCATCCGTCTCACCCGGCTCGCCGAGAAGTCGAAGGTGCCCGAGTACGGTGTGGCCTGTCCGCCGGCGATGCGTCGTGTGGTCGTTGCGGTCCGCGCGGAGAACGGTCCGAACCTTCCGGTCATGTATCTGGATCGGCCGGTGACGCGGACGGACGTCGCGGGCGCCGCGAGCTTCGCCCTGGAGGTCCCGCCTGGCTCGCAGTTCACCGTCGCCCTCAACACGGCGGAGCGGAAGGACATCAAGCCGATCAGCCCGTCGAAGCTGTTCGTCGTGAACGCACAGGACGACGTCTTCCTCTTCGACCAGAAGTTCGAGGTCGAGAAGAAGAAGCCGCCGCCGGCGCCGGTCATCCACATCCCAAGGGCGCTCTGAGCTACACGAGGCGCCCAGCTTCGATCGTCACGACGCGCGTCGCGATCGCGTGAAGGCGTGAGTCGTGCGTCGCGAGGACGACCGTCCCGCCGCCCGCCACGAATGACTGCAGAGCGTCGGTGACGAGCGCGGCGGAGCGCGCATCGAGCGAGGACGTCGGCTCGTCGCCGAAGATGACGGCCGGCGCGGCTGCGAGGGCTCGTGCTAGTGCGACTCTCTGTCGCTCGCCGCCCGAGAGCTGGGCAGGCCGGTGATCCATCCGGGCGCCGAGGGCGAGCTGTTCGAGCGCAGCACGCGCCCGGGAGCGGGGAGCGCGTTTCATGTCGAGTATGTGCTCGACGTTTCCGCGCGCCGTGAGCGCGCCGAAGAGGTGGAACGACTGGAAGACGAACCCGACCTGCTCGCGCCGCACGCGGGCACGGCCTTCTGCGTCGAGCGGCTCGAGCGAAACTCCACAAAGGGAGACCGCTCCGCGCGAGGGTCGGACGAGCCCGGCAAGGATCGACAGCAGCGTCGACTTGCCGGACCCCGAAGGACCGAGCACGAGGACGAGCTCACCGGTCTCGACCGTGAGCGACACGTTCTCGAGCACGACGATGCGCGAGCCCGCGTCTTCGATCTCGTGGCCGACGCCGCTGCACTGCGAGACGATCACTCGAGCACCTTGCGGATGTCGATACGACCGAGAACGCGAGCGCCCGTGCTCGCGGCGACGACGGTGCTCAGCGCGGCAACCGAAAGACCGACGACCCAGCTCCAGCCGTCGACGACGACGTGCAGCCCGGCGCGGCGCAACAGCAGCGAGAGCGCGGAAGCGACGGCCAGCGCGAGGACCGTCGCGAGCGTGGCGACCGCCCCGACCTGCCATGCGACGAACGCCGCGAGCTCGCCCCGCCGCGCTCCGAGCGCGCGAACGGTCACCAGCTCCGGAGCATGCGTGCGGACGATCGTGATGGTGCTCTGAAGCAGCACCGCTGCGCCGACCAGCGCTGCCATCGTGCTGCCGGCTCCGAGGAGCATCCCGATCCCGGAGCCGCCGATCCAGTGCGCGCTCGTGCTGTCCGCGAGCTCCGCCCGCGTGGGCGTCGCGAGCCTCGCAGGCAACGAAGCGCGGACCTGATCTGCACAGCGCGCGTCGCGCACGTCGTGCACCCAGAAGGTGGCGTCGTCGTCGCCCAGGCCCGTGACGGCGCGTGCGGTAGCGATGTCGACGAACACGTACGGCGTCTGCGTGAAGCTCCGGGCGCCGTCGGTGACCGCATCGACCCGCAGGGTCGCGCCCGACCGGAGCTCGAGCGTTTGCCCACGACCGTCTCCATGGAGCCCGAGCCTGCTCGCATCGGCGGCGTCGATCGCAGCCGAGCCGGCGTTGGCGAGCGTTGCGCCGTCGCTGTGCACGAGGGACCACGGTACGCGGTCGATCGTCTCCGCATCGACGCCGACGATCTGCACGGTGACGAGCGATCCGTCCGGCCGCCGCGCCTGGTTGTAGTCCACGATCACGGGGCGGCGACGCTCGACGCAGGGAAGGGGCGACCCGAACGCAGCCCCAGAGATGGCCTCGCCGTCGTCGACGACCTTCACTCCGCGTGAGCCCACCCAGACATCTCCGCCGACGTGGTCGAGGATCGCTCGGCTGGAGAGCTCGAATCCACGTCGGAGCCCGAGCTGTACGGTCACGAGCGCCCATGAGGCGGCGAGCCCGACGACGAGCATGGACGTTCGCAGCCCGTCGTGTGCGAGCGTCGCCATGGCCACGCGACGCATCACGACCTCCGCGGCGGGAGCTGGAACTCGGCGGGATACAAGCGCGCGGAAGCGACCTCCGCGGCCATGAGCGAGAGGTTGCGCCATGCCGTGAGGCAGCCGAGGAGGAGCGGGCGGCGGTTCTCTTCGCGTCCGAGCGCGTGCTCGAGGACCTCCACGCTCTTCGCTGCGTGAACGACGTCGGCCGTGCCGTGCACGTCGTAGAATCGGATGCCACGCTGGAGATCGGGCCGTTCTGCGAGCGCCGAATGGATCGCGGCGCTCATCTCGGCGCCGACCGTCTCCGTCGCGTAGGTTTCGCCGACGAGGTAGTACGGGCCGTATTCTGCGACTGCGGCGCGATTCGCTCCGTGCAGATTCAACGTCGTCGGGAGCGGCAGCGTGAGCATGCACGCACGTGGGTCGTACCCGAGCGCTTCGAGGTCGCGGAGCGCGACGCGATCGTGGCCTTCCTCGTCGGCGGCGAAGAACGCGAGCATCTCGCGGAGCGGCGCGTGCTCGTCACCCGCCGGCGCCGCAGCGAGCGCTTCGCGGAACACGCCGACCGTGTGCTTTACGTAGTGGTACATCTGCAGCGTCAACATCGCGAGCTGCGGCGCCTCGAGCTTGCCGCGCACGATGAGCTGGGTCGTCGACATCGACGTCGCTTCGCGCCACATGAAGTCCACGTCCGATTTGAATCGTTCCAGCACGTTCATGCCTCCTCCAGTCGAGCCACGGTTGCGTCGAGGAGCGCGTCGGCGTCGATCGCTCCACGGTGGGTGACGAGCGAGAGCCTCACGTCGTCATCGCGACGCGAGACGAGCATCCCGGCGTGATCGAAGGCCGTCGGCGATGCGAGCACGCGGACGTTGCGAAACGGAAGCGGCGCATCGGGCGAACGATGCGCCATTCTCCGACCGAAGCTCGTCAGATCGCTGAGGGTGAAGACGAGCCCGCGGTGCTCGCGCGGCTGCGTCGAGCTGCGGCGAAGCTTCCGGGCGACGTACAGCGCAGCGAGCGCCAGATCGTCGTGCCGTGGGTCGTTTGCAGCCCGGCGAAGCTCACCTAGCGTCGACGGATGGTGGGGCGTCACGAGCTGCGATGACGCGACCGATACCGCACGCGTCTCGGCGCGGAAGGAAGCTCCGCTTGCGAGCGCTCGCGGGCGCGCCCGCGCGAACATCAAGCCCACGCGTTCGGGCGAACCTGGTGCCCGTGCGTTGTACGCGTGCATCGCGGAGAGCAGCGCGGAGGCAACGAGCTCGAAGAACGTCGCGCCTCGCGCTCGCGCCCGTCGCGTCAGCAGCGCGTGGCGCTCGTGGAGCACGCGCTCGCGATGGACGACGGGCGTGTGGACGAGCGGCGTCTCGGGCCGGTAGCGCGCCGTCACGCCGATCCCTGGCAGACGCGGGGCGAGCGTCGCACGAGAGGCCCACCTGGCCGCGACGCGCACGCGCCCGAGCTCCCGGCGCCGCGCCCGAGCGGCGGGAACCCGTCCTTCGAGGAGCCGCGTGAAGTCCTGCAACACGGCAAAGCCGGAGCTCGCATCGATCACCGCGTGATGCACCTTCACCACGAGCGCGGCCGGGCGGCGGACGGTGTACACCTCGAACGGGAACGCGACGCGTGGATCGAGCGGCGTCCCGAGCAGCCGTTCCTCGAGCGCGTCGAGGTCGGCACGATCGAGATGATGCGGTCCGGGCCACACGTCTGCCGGTTGCGGCGCGAACGCGATCGGGACGCCGAAACGGAAGGTCACGGTGCTCCGCAGCCGGGGGTGCCGTTCGAGCGTTGCGCGGACGGCCTGCGCGAGCTCCTCGTCGGGTAACGGTCGCTCCAGCGCGAGCGTCGCAACGACGTAGGAAGGCTTCTCGAATCCGTCGAGGAACATCTTCTCGTAGAGCGTGGTGCGCATGAATCACCCATGACGTCGTCGGACGCTGAACAGCGCTCCGTTGCGGGGACGAAGGGTCACGAGCGGCGCGGGCTCGAGGTCCTGGCCGGGGAGCAGCTCGAAGTCGAGCTCGTGGAGCCATGTCGCGAGGACGATCTGCGCCTCCATTCGCGCGAAGGCGTGGCCGATGCAGGTCCGCGCTCCGGCGCCGAACGGCAGGTACGAAAACGGCGGCGGCGTGCGATCGACGAATCGCGACGGATCGAACGCCTCGGGCTGAGAAAAAAGCGCCCGGTCGCGGTGCGTGGCCCACGGCACGATCATGACGAGGCGACCGGCGGGCACGGAGTAGCCCGCGATGACGTCATCGCGGCGAGGAGCACGTCCGAAGCTCCAGGCAGGAGGATAGAGCCGCATCGTCTCCTCGATGACGGCGCGCGTGCGCGGTAGCCGCCCGAGACGTTCGCTCGATGGCGTCTTCGCGATGTCGACTTCGTCGAGCTCCGCCCGCACGTGCGCGAGCTCGACGGGGTGTCGGGCGAGGAGGACCAGCGCCCACGTGAGCGCGTTCGAGGTCGACTCGTGCCCTGCGATGAGCAAGGTGACGAGCTCGTCGAGGATCGTCTCTGCCGGCAAGGGCTGGTCCGTCTCCTCGACCCGCGCAGCGAGGAGCAAGTCGACGACGTCGGGGACGGAGCTGCGCTCGTGCGAGCGCCTCCGGTCGGCGACGAGGTGACCGAGCAGCCGGCGCAGGCGCGCACGTGCGCGGCGGATGCGAAGATGCTCAGGCGTCGGTACGAAGAACGGGAGCGCAACGGCAGCGGCGATGCGTCGGTTCGCGCCGACCTGCAGATCGGCGATTGCCGCGGCGACCTCTCCCGCGTGACTCGCCAGGTCGGCGCCGAAGAGCGCGCGACCGACGATCTCCAGCGTCGCTCGCATCGCGATGTCGTCGATGCGGACCGGCTGCCCATCGGTTGCGGCGAGCACGTCTGCCCACCGCCGGGCGACCGTGTGCATCATGCTCGCTTGTCGCGTGATGCTCTGCCGGTGAAACGCCGGCTGCAGGACCTTCCGCTGCCGGGCCCATGACCCACGGTCGTCGTTGGTGAGCAGGCCGTCTCCCGTGAACAGCCGGAGCGTGCGATAGCCGTGCGTGTCCTTCCCGTAGATGCCCTCCGGGTCGGACAGTACATGGCGGATCGCGTCGGGCGCGAAGACCACGTGCGCGTCTCGCCTCCCAATACGAAAGCGCACGATGGGCCCGTGCTCGGTCATCCAGCGAAGGAGCGTGCCGAGCGGGTTCTTCGCGAGCACGCGTGCGTGGCCGAGGATGGGACCGGCCGGCGGGATCGGCGCGACCTTCACGCTGCCTCCATGGGAGCGAGCGAGAGCGGACGTGTCCGGCGGTTCTTGCGCGCGAAGAACCGGTCGAAGATCCAGCGCTCGAGGGCGGAGGCTTCCTCGAGCAGCATGGTCTCGTGCGGTCGCCAGAACGGGCTCTGCGCCGTCGCGATCATCTCACCCGTGACGCTTCCCTCCGGGCCGAGCCGCAGCGAGACGATGCTGCCGATGCGCGACCAGATGGTCCGATCGCCGCCCACGAAGTCCCCGAGCGAATACGAGACCCAGTGCTCGCCGTCCCATTCGGAGCGCTGGAGGATGTGCGGGTGATGCCCGATCACCGCGGAGAATCCGGCGTCGAGGAGCACGGCGACACACTCCTCTTGCTCGGGTGCTGGTTCGTGCTCGTGTTCGTAGCCCCAGTGGAGCAGCGCGATGGGGTGTGTTGCTCCGCGGGCCCGCAAACGCGCGACGAGCGCGCGCATCCGTTCGCGCGAGAGCCGGTACGGGACCTGGTCGAATTGGAGATGAACGTCCGGACTGCGGCTCGATCGATTGCTCCCGTACGCCATCGCCACGAGCCCGATCCGATGCGGGCCGATCTCGATGACGGAGACTCCCTCGTCGTCGCGTGCATCTCCGACGACGGTGATGCCGAGACCTCGAAGCAGCCTGACCGTCCGCGCGAAGCCGTCCAGTCCGTCGTCGAGCGTGTGATTGTTCGCGACGGACGCCACCACGCGCGGAACGGAGATCCCGCGGAGGAACGCCGCGAGCTCGTCGACCGCCAGGCGCGAGACCCAGCGGGCGTCGTTCGGGTCCCGGTTGTACGCGAGGAGCTGCGAGAGCCCTTCGCCCGAGAGCACGGGGGCGATCGCGTTTCGATGCATCCCGACCACTGCCTCCAGATTCACCACGAGACACGCGGCTCGTCGGATCCGCGCGCGCAGGGCGGACGAGAGCGAAAGCTCGTCGAGGCGGCCGGGACACAGCAGATCACCGGCGAAGATGACCTCGCAGCCTTCGCGAGGCGTCTCGCGGTCTCGGTCGGATCCGCGCTCCGATGTGTAGCCACCGTCCGTACCGAGCATCTTCGCGACGAACGCGGCCTTCTCCAGCGCGCCGACGGCTCGAACGAACGTGGAGCCGTTCGCGGCGAACGGCTCGTGCCGTGTGCGGGCGAACCGAGTCGGGCGCTCTCGTTCGAGCCAGCGGAACAGCGGGCGAAGGATGCCCACGCCGAGGGCGATCTGGGCGAGGTCTGCGGCACGACCGGCGACGTCTGCGAGGATCATGCGCCAGCTCCCGCCGCGAGGACGACGGAGCCTGCTGCTCCGCCCTGCGCATACGCTGTCTTGAGGACGCGACGAACGCGGCGTCGCAGGACCGGTCCGCGGAGCGACCGCTCGAGCCGTCGCACGGACGGCTCGAGGGGACCGGGATCGTTCGGGAGCACCTCGCCCGTGCGGATTTGATGAACCGCGAGCGCGACGTCGATGGCCGCCGCCGCTCCGAGCGCGTACCCCGTGAGCGACTTGAAGGAGCGCACGGGGATGCCCTCGCCTAGGTCCACCCGCTCCTCGAGCGCGGCGACCTCATCGGCATCGGCGAACGTCGGCGGTGCATGCGCCAGGACGAGATCGAAGCGGGCATCGGTCGCGCAAGCATCGGCGACCGTTGCTCGGTACGCGTGTCCCGGGAACGCGATGAGGCTCGTCGCGAGCGGCTGCGTTCGAACGGATACGTGCTCCACGCGCACGAGACCGTGCGCTCGATTCGTTCGCGCGAGCCGCGCGTGCGCCAGCTCCTCGCGCTCCACGACGAAGAACGCTGCGCCGCCAGAGGGGACGAAGCCGCCGGGTCTGCCGGAGAGCGAGCGCGCGCGTGCCTCGGGGACCGCGGCCTGCGAGAGGAGTCGTTGCGCGTCGAACGCCCACCACGTCGACGCGGAGTCTTCGTCGACGGCTCCGACGAGGCACGCGTCTTCGGTTCCGGACGCGACGAGCTCTACGGCATCTCGGAGCGCCTCGAGCGCGCTCACGCACGCGCACGACACCATCCGCCCGCCGCGTGGGGCGTCGACGAGCCCTGCGAGGAACGTCGCGAGGAACGAGGGCGTCACGCGAGTCACCGCATGTGTACGCAGGGGATGGCGCTTGCCCGACAACGTGTCCCGAAAGCACGCCTCGAGCTCGCCCATCGGGCCGACGGCGCTGCCGACGACCACGCGGCCGATCGCGGGAGACGCCGCGTCGGCGACGGCATCGAGAGCGGCGATCGCTCCCATCTTCGAGAACCGTCCGAAGAAGGGACGGTCCGCGGGAGCGATCGGCAACGCGTCGAAGGCTGTCTCCACCCCGGGCACGCGCGCGGAGAGCACGGCTCGTGTGCCGAGATCGGCCAGCTCGTCGTCCGGTCCCACGAGAGACTTGCCCTCGCGAATCGCACCCGCCAGCGCGGCGATGCCACGCCCCGCGGACGACAGGACGCCGGTGCCGCTGATCACGACGCGAGCGCGCACGAGCCCTCGAGTGCAGCAGCGAGATCGGCGAGCGTCCGGAGCTCGTGGATGTGCGACTCGTCGATCGCGCGGCCGAAGCGTTCCTCGAGCTCGATGACGACTCCGATCATGTCGACGGATGCGATGCCGAGCGACTGGAGCGAGATCTCGTCGGGCGGCGCCGTGTGGAGCCGAGGATGGTCCGTGTAGCCGGAGAGGACGTCGCGCAGCACGGTCAGGACGTCGGCACGGTCGTGCGCAGGGCGACCGCTCACGGTGTCAGGACTCTCGGCCATGGGCGCCCTCCTCGTTCTCCAGAGCCGCCGAGCGCAGCAGGGAGACGCGCCCCGGCGTGCGGCCGAGGCCTCGTGCGGCCAGCGTGCGAGCGCGGGCGCGTTCGAGACGGAGCTCGCCGAAGACGACCTTCTTGTGCGTCTCCCGGGTGCCTCCGGCGATCTGAGCGCAGAGCGCGTCGTTGAGCCAGTCGCCGTAGCGACGCTCGGCCTGCACGCCGTACGAGCCGAACACCTCGATGGCCGAGCGGAACGTGTGCGCGGCTGCGTCCGCGGCCGCGGCCTTCGCGAGCGAGGCGAGGCCGGCATGAGGCGCTCCGCGGACGACGGACTCCACCGCGCGCTCCGCGAGATGACGTGCGTGCAGCATTGCTTCGAACGAGGACAAGATCTTCTCCTGGACGAACTGGAACTCGTGAATGGGCCGCCCGAACTGCTCGCGCGTCTCGACGTGGTCGAGGCACTCCTCGAGCACCCTCTCCATCTTCCCGAGGAGCGGCCATGGCGCGAGGACACGCTCCCGGACGAACGCGAGATCGAGCAGGGCGCGGCCGTCCACCCGCCGGCCTACGATGCGTGTCTCGGAGATGGGGACGTCCTCGAGCCAGAGCTCGCCCGTCGGGGAGCCTTTGCATCCGATCAGATCGAGGGGTGGACCGAGCTTCACGCCGCGATCGCCGCGCCTCACGACGACCGCCGTGAGAAACCGGTCGTCGCTCGTCGTGTCGACGGCGAACACGACGACCGCGTCGGCGACGGGAGCATTCGTGATGTGCCACTTGGCCCCCCGGAGGCGGAGCGAGCCGTCATCCGCCCGATGGATGGCCGTCCGCATCGACGCGACGTCGGAGCCGGCGTCGCGCTCCGTGATCGCGACGGCCAGGACCACACGCCCCGCGAGCGCATCGGCGAGCAGTCCCAGGATGAGCGGGTTGGTCGGCGCTCCTTCGATCCCTTGCTTCAGGATGGGCGTCGCGAGCCCCGCCGCGGCGATGATCGAGAGGAAGGTGCCGAGGTGATCGGCCTCGTGGGCGAGCCGGGCGAGCTGCCGCGCACCGCGACCGAGCGATGAAGCATTGGCGAGCGAGCGGAAGAGTCCGGCGTCACCGAGCTTGCGGAAGACGTCGCGTACGGCGGGCGGTCGATTGGACGGCGGCGCGCTCACGGGAGCCTCGTGCTGAGCATGAAGTTGAACGTTCCAAAGCGCGTGCAGTACGCAGGCTCCGAGCACGTCGTCGTGCGGCCATTCGCGAGGAGTCGAAGCATCGGTGATCCCTCGTGCGGCGAGAGCGCCGGCGCCGAGGCCAGCTCTTCGCGCGTCGGCGGGGCGAGCTCGTAGCCGGGCGCTGGCCGGCCACGCGACGGTTCGAAGGTCGTGCGCTCGAGCAGGAAGCGCGTGAGGGTTGCGGCCCGCGCGCGGTCCTCCCGGAGGCCTCGGAGGATCGCGACGCTCAGGACGTGATCGATGCCGCGTTCGCGGCAGTACCGGCGGAATGCCTGGAACAGGAGGAGAGGGACGGGACCGTCCCGCTCAGAGCGGCGCACCGCGAAGCGCGCCCCTTCGACGTGCGGGATGGCCCACGCTTCACCGAGCAAATCGAACTCGAGCTCGGCGTAGAAGGAGCCTCTGCCGGGCGGCTGCATGCGGATGCACCCGAGGACGTCACCGTCGTCGTCGTGGACCGCCGCGAAGTCGCAGATGTCGTCGCGCGCTTCGACATCGAGCGAACGCACGTGATCGAGGTCTGGGGTATCGAGCCCGAGATCGTGGCCGTACACGGCGTAGCGGAGCGCCTGGCATCTCCGGAGGAGATCGGCGTTCTCCGAGCCGGAGAAGAAGACGGTCCGTTCCCGGACGCGACGTGGGCGAGCGACAGAGGAGATGCGGGCGTTCATCGTGGCGAGCCGTGGCCGGCCCTTGCCCATGGGCCTGCAAACCATGTTCCGTCTGCGTGGACGATCTGCTGATCAAGTGATTCAACCAGTTGACCAGTCGCAGCGAACGCCATTTCGCGCCCCTCCGCTTTGCACCGAGAAGCCCGTGACGCGGCTCGCGCGGGATTTCGCGTTCGGTACGAGCTCGACGCTTTGGAACGCACGAGGCCGCGCGCAGTGCGACCCGCGCGCGGCCTTGTCGGTGTTCACGAGCGCGATCTTCGCGATCGCGCTTCGTCGTCGAAGAGGAGGAGCCGCTGGCTCAGCGCACGCGCTCTTTGGCCTTTGCGAGCGCGGCAGCGATCATCTGCTCGTGCTCGGCCGGATCCGCCCAGCGGCGCTGAACGGCGGTCGAGAGCTGGTGCAGCGGGTCGAAGTACATGAAGAACTGACCGGCCTTCACGCTCGGGGCCTGGTAGACGCTGATGCCCGTCTCGCGGTCGTAGTACTCGTACGAGTGGACGTCGCGCTTGCCGCCGCCGCCTGGCGCATCGACGACGAACGTCGGCGTGTTGAAGCCGGCGGTCGACCCACGCACGTGCTTCTCGATGAAGATCGCGGTGTCGACCGACGTGCGGAGGTCCTCCACGCCCGTCACGAGGTCGTGGACGTAGACGTAGTACGCATGCACGTTGAGGTGGCCCATGCGCTTCACGAGCATGGTCATCGTCTCCGGCGAGTCGTTGACGCCGCGCTGGAGAACGCTCTGGTTGCGAACGACGATGCCGCGCTCGAGCAGCTTGAACATCGCGGCTTCGGTGATGCCGGTGATCTCGTTGGGGTGGTTGAAGTGCGTGTGGAGGACGACCTCCTTGTGCAGCTTCCGGCCCTTCTCGACGATGCGCGTGAGGGCGTCCACCCACGCGTGATCGGTGAGCAGCTTCTGCGGCATGACCGCCGGGCCCTTCGTCGCGATGCGCATGCGGCGGATGTTCGGCATCCCGAGCAGGGCCTCGCCGATCTCCTCGAGCTGCTGGGCGCGGAGCTGGTACGCGTCGCCGCCGGAGACGACGATGTCCTCGAGCTCCGGACGCGAGCGGATGTACTCGAACGCGCGGGCCCAGCGATCGTTCGTCGCCTTGAGGCTGACCTTCTCGACCTCCTCGGTGTCGACGCCGACCGCGTAGCTGCGCGTGCAGAAGCGGCAGTAGACCGGGCACGTGTCGAGCGCGAGGAAGAGCGCCTTGTCGGGGTAGCGGTGCGTGAGCCCCGGGACGGGGGCGTCCGCTTGCTCGTGGAGCGAGTCGAGATCGAGCTTCGGATGATCCGGCAACAGCCGCGACTTGAGCGGGAGGAACTGGATGCGGAGCGGGTCCTCGTACGCGTTCGTCCAGTCGATCAGGCTGAGGAGGTACGGGCTGACGCGGATCGACATCGGCGATCGTCCGAAGCCGGCCTCGGCATCCTCGACGAATCCGGGCGGGGCCAGGTCACGCAGCGCGTCGAGGAGCTTCGCCGGCTTCGTGATGGTGTTCTTCGCCTGCCAGTTGTGATCGAGGAACTGCTCCTCCGAGATGTCTCGGTAGGCCGGGATCTTCTGCCAGAAGGGACCGCGCAGCAGCTCGCGATACGCGAGGGTCGACGGGTCGACGGGCGGCTTCTTCGGCACGATCGGCACGGCCTGGACTACGGGGAGTGCGCTCATGACTGTTCCTTTTCCACGAGGATGCGCCCGCCGCAACTCTGCGCCGGGCCGAGAATACGAACGAGGAGCTCGCGTTCGAGGTGAGGTCTCTGTGTATCACTTCGTCGGGGGCACTTCCTTCAACGACGCACGCATGCGCGCCATCGCCTCCTTTGCCGCTTGCAGCTGGGTCGGGTCGGTCGAGGCGATGTTCTTCGTCTCGTTCGGATCGAAGCGGAGATCGTACAGCTCGTAGCGGCTGCCGAAGTCGATCAACTTGATACCGGGCGACGGGCCGGTGAGCACGGCGCGGCGCATCTCGTTGAAGGGGCCGTCGGGC
Organism: Pseudomonadota bacterium; assembly: GCA_023423895.1. GTDB lineage: Bacteria > Myxococcota_A > Polyangia > Polyangiales > Polyangiaceae > Labilithrix. Next base: position 10,398 of record JAFAER010000009.1, on the reverse strand, counting down.
ATGTCGATGTACACGTCCCGCTCCTCGGCCTCACCCGGCGCCGCTTGCATGTCGGCCAGCAGGCTCTTGCCGTGCAGCTCGCCATCGGGTGGGAGCCCCATGAGCTCGAGCACGGTTGGCACGAGGTCGATGTGCGATCGTTTGGCCCCGACGCGGCGAGGCGCGATGCCGGGGACGAACACCAGCAGCGGAACGTGGACGAGCGGCTCCCAGAGCTCGCGTCCGTGACCCCAGTGTCCGTGCTCGCCGAACGCTTCGCCGTGGTCCGCGGTCAGGATGATCGCGGTGTCTTTCGCCCAGGGCTGCTCGCTGATGTGGTGGAGGAGGCGGCCGACCTGCTGATCCGTGAACCAGACCTCACCATCGTAGAGCGCGCGCTCGCGCGGGATCCCCGTGCCGCCCAGCGTCGAGAAGCGCGGGGCCCCTTCGTGCAGGACATAGGGCAAGTGCGGGTCGAGGTAATGGAACCACGCGAAGAAGTGTCCGGTCGCCGGCCCCGTTCGCGCTTCGCTGACGACGGGCTTGCCCTCGCGCACGGGGATGTCGGCGGCGCGCTCGCTCGAGAGCAGGCCAATCGCGACGTTGGTGAGCGTCTCGCTCGTGATCGTCGGATCGTTGTCGACGGAGTTCGGCGGGATCGCCGATGTGTCCCAGACATCGAGGCCCTGATCGAAGCCCTTACGCCAGCCGAAGTAGCGATGGGTCGCCGCGCCTGCGGTGCTCCCGCCGCCTGCCTGGACGCGCTCGGCGAGGAAGACGTTGGCCGGAGCGAAGTTCGTGTAGTGGGCGTAGTCCCGGTACGTCTCGCTCGAGTAGCGGCCGATCATCAGCGGGCCGAGGCACTTGGGCGTGAACGACGCCATCGCGTAAGCGTGCTCGTAGACGACGCTGCGCGCCGCGAAAGCGTCGATGTTCGGCGTCACGGGGCGCGGATAGCCAGAGAAGCCGAGATCGGCCCGGAGCGTGTCGATCGTGACCAGTACGACGTTGTACGTCCGCTTCGGTGGAGGATGCCTGGTGCTGGAGGCGTCGACGCTCGCGTCGAGCTCCGCCATCTCGACGTGCGCTGCGCTGTCGACCGAGTCCGTGCCTGATTCGTCGGTCAGCGCCGTGGTCGCACCACGGTCGCGAGCAAGACGGCCCTTCGCGATGCCGCCGGCACGCCACGTCGCGAACGCGAACGCGGCGATCGACGAGATCGCGACGCACGCAGCGATATCGGCTGCGTAGGCGTGGAGGAGGCCGCGTCCCATGCGAATGGAAAGTCCATCGCGCGCGACGAGGTCGATCAAGTGCGAAAGCGCGAAAACGTCCCGGAGCGCGAGCGTAGACGTTTGCAGCCGAAGATCAGGCGTCGTGGATGTCGAACGTCATCCCGGCATCGCGGAGGCGCTCGACGAGCCGCATCCCCATCGCGGACGCCGGGGTGAGCACGCCGAAACGAGGCGCGATCCGCGCGGTGTCCTTCGCGAGGCACATCGCGGATTCGGCGAGCATCTTCGCCGTCTCGCCGTATCCGGGGTCCTGCGTGCCTGCGACACGGCCGCGCAGTCGGCGACCAGACTCGGTCGCTCCGAGCACGTTCATCTCGAAATACCCGTTCTCGATCGCCTCGCGCGAGGGACCTTCGCCCGGCTTCGGCAGCAACATGCGCTCGAGGACCTTCCGCGTCGGGCCGAACGCCGCTGCAGCGAAGAGGCCGCCGATACCGCCGGTGACGATGGAGGCCGTCACGAGCCCGCGCGGGCCGCGCGCGAAGCCCATCGCTTCGTTGTAGCGGAAGCGCAGGCCGTAGCCGCCGCCCTCTTCGCGCAAGAGGGCGTGCGATCGCCGGACGACGCGTGCGTTGACGGAGGCCATGACGAACGGAGCGGTCCAGCGGCCGAGATCCTGGTCGAAGCGCACGCTCCGCTGGTCGTGCTCGAACGGATCGTTCGGAGCCTTGCCGCGCTCCGGATCGAGGCCGTGCGGATCGAACAGCAGCCGTCGGACCTCGCGGCTCTCTTTCGCCGCCTCCATGATGCCGAGCATCGATGCGACGGTCCCGCCACTTGCCGCGCCTTTCATCCGGCCGGTGAAGATCTTCACCCACGAGAGCCCCTCGCCGAGCGTGCGGTTCGCATGCTCCCACGCCATGTGGGCCCCGAGATCGGAGGGGATCGAGTCATACCCGCAGCAATGGACGAGACGCGCCCGCGTCCCCCGAGCGATGTCGTGGCATTCGTCGATCACCGTCCGGATGAACGTCGGCTCACCGGTGAGGTCGCAGTAGCTCGTGCCGGCCCTGGCGCATGCGCGGGCGAGCTCGAGGCCGTACTTCGCGTACGGTCCGACGGTCGTGCAGACGACGCGAGCCTCCGGGACGAGCCGCTCGAGCGCATCGGCGTCATGTGAGTCGGCGATGATGATCGGCAGGTCCGCGAGCGCTTCGTCTTTTGCTGCGAGGTCGCGCCGTACGGCCTCGAGCTTGGCCCTGCTCCGGCCCGCGATCGCCCAGCGCACGCCGTTGGCTTCCGCGTGCGCAGCGAGGTACTCCGCGACGAGCTTGCCGGTGAAGCCCGTCGCTCCGAAGAGGACGACGTCGAACGGGCGGTCTTCGAGCGGACGGGTGTTCATGAGTACCTCGATGCCGCACGCGCGAGGATCTTTCCGACCTCGCCGACGAGCTCGGGAGGCTCGACGACCCGCGCGGCGTCGCCCCAGGAGAGCACGAACTGGACGGCCGCGCGCGCGTCGACGAGCGGCAGTGACACGCGGACACGTCCGTCCGGCGCGGTGGCGATGCGTTGCTGGGGGTGGAGCCGCTTCGACTTCACCTCGTCGGCCACACGCGCGTCGAACTCGACGATGAACCGCGTGCGCGCTGGCCGTGCAACGCCGAACTCGCCCTGGACGTAGTGCGCGATGTCGAAGCTCGCGGGGAGCTCGAAGTGCTCCGTCTCGCTCGTACGGATGTCGGTCATCGTCTCGAGTGGCAAGACGTCGACTTCGGCGCTTGGCTTTCCGCCGACGACACGCGCCCCGAGCACGTGGATCGCGCCCTCGTGCACGACCATCGCATAGGGGTGAAACGAGACCCGGTCGGCGCGCGGCTCGCCGGCCTTCACGCGAGGACGGTACCGGAGCACGCGGAGGTCGGCGACGGCGCGGAACAGCTCGTCGAGGTCTTCTCCGCGCGCCGCGTAGCTGCGGGCTGGACGCGGGATGAAGCAGAAGCGGTCCTCGAGCCGAGCGTCGCCCGAGATCTCGGACTTGCCGGACGCGCGGAAGGGCGTCTGAGCGACCTTCGCGATCTGCGCGATGGCGAGATCGGCTTCATCGTACAGCGCCGACCCACGGAGCACTTCCAGCGACCGGCGGGTCGCGAGGAGCGCATAGGCCTGCGCGCGCCGGAGCGAGACCGCGCGTCCGCGCTCCCCGGGCTTGATGCGCCACAAGAGCGGCCCGCCCTTGCGCGTCTCGACGAACTCGAGGAGCTCGAACTTCTCTTCGGGCTTCGTTCCGTCGAGCTCACGGAGGTAGCGTCGGACCGAGCGCTGCGTGATCTTGAGGGTCGCGGCCAGATCTTCGAGCGTGAGCCCGCGTGGCTCGCTCTCGAGCACCTCGCGAAGCCGATCGAGGCGACGATGCTGTGTGAACCGGCCTTTGGGGCGTCCGAGCTTGGGACCCCGAACCTTCGTGCTGCGCGACGGGAGCGTCCGCATGCTCAGATCTTCCGCGCGCGGTGCTCGGTCTTGTACTTCTGCTTGTACTGGTCGTGGCACGTGCGACACGAGGCTTTCGCCGCTGCGAGGTCGCCGGCGCGCGCCGCGTTGGCACCGTCCTTCGCGATCGATGCCCAGTTCGTGTAGCCGGGCGGTGCGAACGCGACGACCTTGTCGAGCACCGTCGCGAGCCCGGGCAGGTCGTTCTTCATCACGGGCGGGTTCGCTTCCGTTTTCATCCACGCTTGCAGTGGGCAGTCGGGCAGGGGCTTCGTCCCGCACCCGGCGGCGCCCGCCGAACCCGAGGCCGCCGGGGCGGTCGAGGCGCCACCGTCGACCTTCGTCGGCTCCGCGGCGGCGCGTCCGGCGTCCGCCGCTGCTTTGGGCGCCGCAGCGGCCGTGTCCGCCGGCGCCTCGGTCGTGTCGGTCGTGTCGGTCGTGCCCGTCGCCGTCGCGATTGGCGCGGTCGATGCTGCTGGAGCGGTGGTCGTCTCCGGCGTCGGCGCCGTCGTGGCCGCGGGCTGCTCGGACTCGGACTTCGTGCATGCCGCACCGAACGCCGCGAGGGCAGCGAACGCGGGGGCGATGAGCCAGCGAGCCGAGGACCGAACGGACAAGGGGCGATTCATGAGGTCGGGCAGCTTACCAAAAGCGGCTCGCATCGGGTTACGCTGCGGCGAACACATGCAGCGCACGGTCGTCGAGCTCATCGCAGCAAAGCGTGATGGTGGAACCCTGACGGAGCCGGAGCTCCGCCGGCTCTTGAGCGACTTCGGGAAAGGCGATGTCGCCGACTACCAGATGGCCGCCTTCCTCATGGCCGTGTTCTTCCGCGGCCTCGACGACGTCGAGACCGTCGCGCTCACGCAGGCGATGCTCCATTCCGGGAGCGTGCTCGATTTGTCCGCCGTTCCCGGCGTGAAGGTGGACAAGCACTCGACGGGCGGCGTGGGTGACAAGGTCTCGATCTGTCTCGCGCCACTCGTTGCTGCGTGCGGCGTCCCCGTGCCGATGGTCAGCGGGCGCGGGCTCGGTCACACCGGCGGCACGCTCGACAAGCTCGAAGCCATCCCGGGTTTCCGCACGGACCTGCCCGTGACCGACTTCGCGCGGCTCGTCGGTGAGATCGGCACCTGCATGATCGGCCAGACCAAGGAGATCGCGCCGGCCGACAAGCGCATCTACGCGCTCCGCGACGTGACCGCGACGGTCGAGTCGATCCCGCTCATCGTCGCCTCGATCCTCTCGAAGAAGCTCGCCGAGGGCATCGACGGGCTCGTGCTCGACGTGAAGGTGGGCAAGGGCGCCTTCATGAAGAGCGAAGAGCGGGCACGTGCGCTCGCGGACAAGCTCGTTCGTGTCGGAACGCTCGGAGGAAAGAAGGTGGTCGCCGTGCTCACGCGGATGGATGCACCGCTCGGCCGAGCCGTCGGCAACGCCAACGAGACGCGTGAGGCGCTCGAGGTGCTGCACGGGCGTGGGCCCGAAGATCTCGTCGAGTGCACGCTCGTTCTCGGCGCGGAGATGCTCGTGCTCGGCGGCAAAGCGACGGACCTGACGGACGGCACGGCGAAGCTTCGCAAGGCCATCGCGGACGGAAGCGCGATCCGCGTCATGGAGAAGATGGTCGCCGCGCAGGGAGGAGACGCGAGTGTCGTCGCGGATCCGTCGAAGCTCGCGATCGCGCCCGAGGTGGTGGAGGTGAAGGCTGCACGCAGCGGCTTCGTCACCGGCATCGACGCGCTCGCGATCGGGCTTGCCGGCGTCGCGATGGGCGCGGGCCGCACGCGTGCGGATCAGAAGGTCGACCCGGGCGTCGGCATCGAGATCGATCGAAAGCCCGGCGAAGAGGTGAAGGCAAACGACGTCGTCGCGCGGCTGTTCGTCCGCGACCGTGCGGCCGGCCTCGATCTCGCCGAACGCGTCGTCCGCGCCTTCGAGATCGGAGACGCGGCTCCGCCCCCCGAGCCGCTCGTCGTCGGCCGCATCACGGCCTGACGCATCGACGCGCGTCAGGGAAGACGTGCTGCGAGCGCGCTGATCTCGATCGCAGCAAACACCAGCGCTCCACCCGCGATCGCCGCGACGACGGCGCCGATCCGCCGTGCGCCGCCGGCCAGGAAGAGCGACGGCCCACGCCCCGCAATGCCGAGCCCGAGGAAGAAGACGGCCGCGGGCACCACATACGGGATGAGCAGCGCGCCGTCGGGCGGGATCGGGTTCTCTTCCGTCGACACGAGGGTGACCGTCACCATGGCGAGCGACGCGACGAGGAGCGCGGCAGCGGAGGCGAACATCGCGTAGGAACGCGGTCTGGACTTCACGGCGATGAAGCCGATCGCGATCGCGAGGACGAGCGCTCCGATCGCGAACGAACCGCTCTGGACCGTCGACGTGGCGTCGAACGCGTGAGGCAGGAGGCTCGTCACGTCGCGCCCACCGCTCCGATGCGCGAGGTTCTGCAGCGCGGCGCTCGTCGCAAAGAAGAACACGAGCGGGACGGCGCGGGCGGCGATCTTCACGCCCGTGGAAGGCCCGGTCTCGACGATCCGCTTGGGATCGAGTCGGCGGTAGGTGACGTCGAGGCCCGGCCCCGTGCTCGCGGGGCGCCCCGATGCGCTGGCCGTCGCCATGGGGCGTCCGGTGGACGAAGGCGGGAGCGATGCGATCGCGCCGCCGCGCTCGATCTCCATCCCGAAGTCGTCGTCGCTCGAGATCGAGATCGCGACGCCGTCGCCCTTGCCGTTCCCGGCCGGCAGACGCGACGCCGACGCGGGCGGTGCCGAGGCCGGTCCGCGCTCGAGCGCCATTCCGAAGTCGCCGCCGAACGAGCCAGGCGGTCCCCCCGTGCTCGCGGGAGCGGGCTTCGGGCGCGCCGAGGGAACGTTCAGCTCCGCCGCCGACGCGCGTGGTGGCGGAAGATCGAGATCGGGGATGTCGCGCGGGTCGGGGTCCGCCACGAGCCCAGCATATCACCGGGCCGTGGCGCACCAGCTGCTTCAAACGACGGCGCTGCGACTCACTTCAGGCGGTCACTTCAGGCGCGAACCAGGCGGTCACGTCAGGCGGTCGCGTCGGGCGGTCACTTCAGGCGCGTCGGGCGGTCACGTTAGGCGCTCGCGTCGGGCGGTCACTTTCAGGCGGTCACGTCAGGCGGTCGCGTTAGGCGCTCGCGTCGGGCGGTCACTTTCAGGCGGTCGCGTCAGGCGGTCGCGTCAGGCGATCACTTCAGGCGCGAACCGGGCGCGACCGCTTCGTCGATCGTCGCGAGGTGCAGCGCCTCCGACGGGCCCGTGGCGAGGAGCATACCGTGCGATACGAGCTTGCCACCGAACTCGCGCGGCGCGAGGTTCGCGACGACCACCACGCGCCGTCCGACGAGGGCCTCCGGCTGGAACGTGAGCGCGAGCCCTGCGACGATCGTGCGAGGCTCCGGTTCGCCGACGTCGACGGTGAGCTTCAGGAGCTTGTCCTTCTTCGGCACCTTCTCGCACGTCTTCACCAGACCGACGCGAAGGTCGACCTTGGAGAAGTCGTCGTACGAGATGACGCCGGGCGTCGCCTCGGCCGCTTCGGCCTTCTGGGCCGCTCCAGCCGCAGCAGCAGGGGCGCCGGCCTTGGCGGCGGGCGCGGCTGCTGCCAGTGAGGCGTCCTCGGCGACCTTGGGCACGAGGCGGTCGAGCAGCTCCTTCTGCGCCTTTTCGTCGAACGTCGGGAACAGCGGACCAGCGGCGCCGAACGCGAGCCCGGAGCGGGCCGGGGGCATCGCATCGGGCCATTCGAGCGTCCCGACCTTCGGTCCGAGCGCAGGGAGTCCGAGCTGAGCGCGCATCGCGTCGCTCTTCTTCGGCATCGCCGGCCAGATCATGACGGAGAGCGCCTCGAGGAGGCGGACGAGCCGCGAGAGGATCTTCGTCACGCGCGCCGTGTCGCCCTTCTTCGCCTCGACCCACGGCGCCGCGCGATCGACGTAGGTGTTACCGGCACTCGAGAGCTTCATCGTGTTCTCGAGCGCGACGTGCGGAGCGAGATCCTCCCACGCCTTCCGCGTGGCGGACGTGAGCGCGCGGAACGACTCGTCGAGCTCTTTCTCGAGCGGTCCGTCCGTCGACGGATCGTCGCTCGGATGTTTGTCGAGGCCGTTCTTCGAGCAGAGCCCGAGCACTCGGTTCAAGAGGTTGCCCAGGTTCTTGCCCAGATCGGCGTTGTACCGCTCGAGGAGCGCCGCGTGATCGAAGTCGCCGTCCTGCCCGAAAGCCACTGCGCGAAGCAGGTGGTACCGGAGGACGTCCGCGCCGAGCTCACCGGCGACCTTGAGCGGGTCGACGCCGTTCTTGAGCGCCTTCGACATTTTCTCGCCGTCGATCGTGAGGAAGCCGTGTGCGAAGACGACGTCCGGCAGCTCTTCCTCCTTGTAGCCAGCGGCGAGGAGGAAGGCGGGCCAGTAGATGGCATGGAACCGAAGGATGTCCTTGCCGACGAGATGAACGACCTTCGCGTTCGGCGGCCAGAACTTGGAGAGCTCGCCGTTACCGAGCGCGCTGCGGTAGTTCGTCAGCGCGTCGAACCACACGTACATGACATGCTGCGGGTCGCCGGGGACGGGGATGCCCCACTTGAACGTCGTTCGAGAGCACGAGAGGTCCTCGAGGCCGGCGCGCACGAACGAGAGCACCTCGTTTCGCCGTGATTCGGGCTGGATGAAGTCGGGGCGGCGCTCGTACAGCTCGAGCAGGCGCTGCTGGTACTTCTTCAACGCGAAGAAGTAGGTCGGCTCCTTCACCTTCTCGACGGGCTTCTTGTGCAGCGCGCAGATGTTCCCCGGCTGCTCGAGCTCCTTCTCCGTCTTGAAGCCTTCGCAGCCGACGCAATAGAAGCCCTCGTAGGCGCCGAGGTAGAGATCTCCGTTCGCCGCAATCTTCTTCCAGAGCTCCGTCACGAACGCCTCGTGATCGGGATCGGTCGTGCGGATGAAGCGGTCGTACTCGACATCGAGCTTCGGCCACGCCTGCTTGAAGCGCGTGCTGATCTGGTCGACGTACGCCTTCGGATCGGAGCCCTCTTCCTCCGCCTTGCGCTCGATCTTCTGCCCGTGCTCGTCGGTCCCGGTGAGGAGGTACGTCTCGTCCCCGAGGAGACGGTGGAACCTCCGGACGGCGTCGGCGATGACCGTGGTGTAGGCGTGCCCGACGTGCGGGATGTCGTTCACGTAATAGATCGGCGTCGTGACATAGAAGCGGGCCATGGCTTGTGACCGGGGGTCTACCACGACCACGGATGGTCGGGGAGACGAGCACCGGGGAGCTTGGTACTGCCGAGGTCCGCTCGCTACACTTCCGGCGTCCGGGGGGTTTGGCAGCACGCCAGTTCGGAGGAGCCATGACTCGCGACGCAACAGTCCGCGTACTTCCTCGTATGTTCGTCTCGAGCTTTCTCGCGCTCGCGGTGAGCTCCGCGTTCTTCGTCGCGTGCGGCGAAGATGACGACGCAAGCGCCGGCCCCGGACCTGGATCCGGTGGTGGCGACGCTTCGATCGGCGACGGCGCGCAGCAGGACTCGGGCTCGCTCGACCCGGACGCGACGGCCGACGGCGCCACCGAGCCGGCACTGCCGCCGCTCGACATCTCGAAGGTCGAGGAGAAGAAGTGGACCTGGTTCGAGATCCCGGACACGTCGTGCCGTGACGGATCTCCGACGGGCATCGGCCTGAACCTGAACCCGGCCTCGAAGAAGATGGTCATCTATCTCGAGGGCGGCGGCGCGTGTTTCAACATCGCGACCTGCGCGCAGAACCCGGCGAAGGTCCCGCGCCAGAGCCATTCGGGCGGTATCCTCGACCGGAGCAAGACGGACAACCCTGTCGCAGACTGGAACCAGGTCTACGTCCCTTACTGCACGGGCGACGTCCACTCCGGCAACAACCCGAGCGCCGACGTTCAGAGCGTCGGCACGCAGAAGTTCGTCGGCTACGCGAACATGGGCATCTTCCTGAAGAGGCTCGCCTCGACGTTCCCGGCGACCGAGCAGATCTTGCTCACGGGCGTGAGCGCCGGAGGGTTCGGCGCCGCAGCGAACTTCGGCCAGACGGTGCGCATCTTCCCCGCCGCGAAGGTGAACCTCGTCGACGACTCCGGGCCGCTGATGCGTGAGCCGCCGCTCGCGCAGTGTCTCCAGGAGCAATGGACGACGTTGTGGAAGCTCGACACGACCGTCCTCGCCGAATGCGGCGCCGACTGCGCCGGCCAGGCCGATCCGCTGATGGCGGCGACGAAGCACTGGGCCAAGGTGAAGTCCGGTCAGGCCCAGGGCCTCATCTCCGCCACGGGCGACCAGACGATCCGTTTCTTCTTCGGCTTCGGAGCCTCGAGCTGCAAGTCCGTCGTGCCGATCTCCAGCGGCGACTATGCCGCAGGTCTCGCTGACGTGAAGGCGCAGCACGCGGCCTACGCGAACTTCGGCACCTTCTTCTACGACGGCACGGGCCACACGCTCCTCGGAGGCGACGGCTTCTACACGACGACGGTCGGCCAGACGACCGTCGCGGACTGGGTGAAGGACATCGTCGAGGCGAACAAGGCGACGCATGTCGGTCCGTGACACCCCGCCGACGCGCCGCGCCCGGTCGGGGGGGGCGGCTTCAGGGCCGCGGCGCACGTCGGCGCCGCGGCGCGCGGCGCGCGGTCGGTGTGCGCGT
>JAFAER010000160.1 GCA_023423895.1 Pseudomonadota bacterium | reverse complement strand
TGCTGCTTCTTCTGCTTCCAGAAGTCCTTCGCAGCGTCCTCGAGCTGGTCGGCCTGATTCATGAGGTCATCGCGACCGCTGTTGCGCATGGTCTCGAGAAGCCGCTCGCCCTGTGCGTTGAACAGCTTCACCTTGACGGTGTTGTAGAGGCCCGAGCGGAGCGTGTCGAAGATCGCACCCTGGCGCGCGAACGCGGCGGGCACCCACTCGAGCGACTCGTACTTCTTGATGACCTCGTTCTCGAGACGGAGGTCCCACTTCTGGGCTTCCTCCGCGTTGAGCTGGTACTTGCCCTTCTTCCCCGTCTTCGTGTCGCCGAGGATCTCGGGGACCGTCGACGGGTACTTGTGCTTGTCCGCCGCGTCGAACTTCGTCGTGATCTCGTCGTCGAGGAGCGTGAACGCGGCCTCGGCGGCGTAGTCGACGTACGGCGGCTTCTGGGCCTCGGCTCCGTTCCGCGCCCGGAGGGTGTCCCAGCTCGCGACGGTGCTCGAGAGCCAGCTTCGCCAGTCGCCTTCGTTGCCCGTGCGCTTCATCTTGGCGACGGAGTAAGCCGCCTCGACGACGAACTTCCCTGCCCCCGCGTTGTTGCGGTTGGCCTGGTAGTACTGGATGAGCGCGCCTTCGCCCTGCAGGCGGTTCTGGCGGTTCGTCCCGCTGTCGGCGCCCTTCGGGTCCCACTGCTTGAACTCGTAGGACGCTACGCGGTAGTCCGCGTCGGCCTTGTCCTCGGCCGTGGGATGGAGGCGCACGAGCGTTCGGTGCTCGGCGAGCATCTTGTCGCGCTGACCCATGTTTGCGTACAGGATCATCGCGTTCTTGGCCGCATCACGGCGCTTCGCCTCGTCGAAGCGCTCGTTCTGCGAGACCTTCTCGTAGGTCTCGGCAGCACGCTGGTAGTTGAAGAACGAGTAGTACGTCGTGCCGAGCGCGTCGTACGCCTGGCCGAGGTACTCGACGCGTTCCTGATACAGCTTCGGATCAGGCTGCGTCTTCGACTTCGGGTCGCCCTTCTGCAGCGCGTTCAGCTGCTGCTCCGAGCCGTACTCAGTGATGAACTTGTTGTAGAGCGAGATCGCCTTGTTGTACTCGCCGATCTGCTTGTACGCGAAGGCCGCGTTCATCGCGCCTTCGGGCGCGTCACGCCGGGCCGGAGCCGCGGTGAGCGCTGCCTCGTAGAGCTCGCCGGCCTCCTTCCAGATCGGCCGCTTCTGCGGCGCGTCCGGGTTCTTGCACGGTGAGCCGACCTTGGCCTCGCACGCCTCCTCGAACTTCGCGCGCGCACGCACGTATGCAGCCTCTTGCGAGAGCGGCGCCTTGATCGATTCGGACTTCGCCGTCTGCTCCGCGTTGAAGGGGCACGAGTCCTCCTTCGAGAGCCGCAGCGACTCGTCGACGTTGCGCGTGACGGCAGCCATCGTGACGAGCCGCTCCCACGCCTTGTAGCCGTACTCGTTCTTGCGGCAGTTCTCCTTCCACATCGCGTCGTAGCGCTGTCGCGCCAAGTCGAACTGACCGTAGAGGAAGAACGTCTCCGCGACGTAGTACTGGTACTCGAGGCCGCGGTGCTGCGTGTCGAGGCTCGGCGGAACGGCGCGCACGTACTCGTCGCGCGCCGTCATGCTCTGCTGCACGACGGGCGGGATCGGGTCCTTGATGACGTTGCGCGTGTTCGTGTCGGTGCCGTCGAACTTCACGTCGTCGCGCTTCTCGATGCCCGCGGTGCCCTTCGTCTCGTCGTAGCGCGCGTACGCGAGATCGCGATCGACGTCGCTGACGTCGACGGCGAAGAACGCGGCGTTGTCGAGGTACTTGTCGTCCTCGTTCGAGTCACGGACCTCGATCGCGGCGGCGAGCGCCTCGTCGATGTCCTTCTTCGTCGGCTCGGGGTACGTCCTCGGCGCGACCTCGTGCAGCTTCACCTGGATGCGCACGTAGTTGCGGCGTGCGTCGGCGTTCCAGTAGCGCGACTCGTACGCGTCGGGCGCGTTCTCGTCCTGGCGGAGGTAGCCCTCCCAGCCCGTCGCGGCGAGCTTGTACTCGGTGGCCGCGCGCGAGAGCAGCTCGATCTGCCGGCCCGGATCGCTCGTCTCGGAGGCTGCGACGAGCGCGGCCTTGCCGTTGTTCGTGTGCTGCGCGGCCGCCTGACGGAGACCACCGCGAACGAGGCGCTCGGCATTCTGGATCGCGGCCGGGTTGTCCTTGTTCGCGTCGACCCACGGCGTGTTGCCGATGTAGTTCGCGAGCTTCGTGCGCGCCTCGAGCGCCTTCTGCGCCGTCGCGTCGTGCTCCGGCGTTCCGGGCCGCTTCGTGATGTTCATCTGGTCGTACGTCTCCGCGATCGCGTACTGCGTATCGGGAGCCGTCGGGTCCATCGGCCACTTCTGCAGCATGGTCTCGTAGACCTCGACTGCATTCTTGAACTGATTGAGGCTGCGGAACTCGTAGCCGAGCGCGCGATAGACCTCGATCGTCCAGGGCTTGTCCTGGGGGATGAGCGTCGGGTCCTTCACCCGGTCGATCGCGACATGGAGCTTCTGCTCCGCCTTCTCGGGATTCGGCTCGGTGTCGAGGATGTCCGGCCGCATGATGTACGGCTCCCACTCCTCGGGCCCCTTGAAGTCGACGTTCGTGAGCGAGCCCGCGATGTACGTATAGGCTTCGCTGCGGAAGTCGGCGCCGCGGTCGCCGGTGATCTTCTCCTGCTCGTCGGTGTAGAGCAGGAGCTCGACGAACTTCTTCGTGGCGAGCTCGTAACGCTGCTGCTTGAAGAGCGTCCAGGCGTACTTGTAGAGCGCAACGCCGTAGAGCGGCGGCTTCTTGTACTTCATGCCGTGCGAGTAGGCGCTGGCCGCACGGTTGTAGCCCCACACCGCAGCGGGGTCTTCTTTCGTCACGCCGCTCGCGAAGTCGAGCTGATCGAACTCCCAGTTGCCGATCTGCCACCAGACCTCGCCGACGTACTTCGGATCCTCACCGGGCCTTCGCTCTAGCTGCGCGACGAAGGTGCAGTCGTCCGGATAGACCTCGTCGTAGACGGTCTCCTTGTTCCCGCGGTTCGGCGACTTCGGGTTGTTGTACTTGCGTCGCCACGCCGTCCAGTGCGCCTCGTCGGCGTCCTGCGGCATCGGGTTGACCGTGTCCTTGTCCGGATCTTTCGGATCCGGCGTCGTCGGGTACGGGTAGCGGTTGTGGCACACGAGCGAGCGCCACACCTGCTGGGACTCGGGCACACGTCCGGAATCGTTCAGCGCGTGACCGAGGAAGTAATAGATGCCCGCGAGCTCGCGGTACTTCGGGTACTCGTTGATGACGCGCTTGTAGAGGCGAATCGCGTCCTTCAGGCCGTCTTCGAGCGGCTCGGTCGCGTCTTCCGACCGCGCGCGCTCTTCATAGAGAGCCGCGAGACGGTACATCGCGTCGGGCGTTGCCTCGGGATGCGAGCGCGGCCCGCTGTACGTCGCGATGAACTCCTCGAGTCGGCGGATCGCGATCTCGCGCGCCTTCTTGAGCTCCGCCTTCTCGATCGCGATTTCGCGATCGAGCCCCGAAAGAACTTCCTTCTTCTTCGCCTCGTAGTGAAGCTTGATGATCGTCGTGACGGTGTCGCGATACTCCTTCGCGCCCTTCTCGTACGCGTCGACCTCTTGCTTCAGCGCCTCGAGCGCCGCCACTTGCTGCGGAGTTGGCGGGGGCGGCGGCGGATAGAGCTTCCGCTGCATCGCCGCGGCCGTGATCACGTTGCTGGCGCCAGCGTCGGCGCTCGTGGAGGCGGAGCCCGCATCCCCGGTCGAGAGGTTCGGCATGATGCCACCGTCGCCGACGGTGGCCGTCACGGCGGTCGCCGCGCCGGCGTCGCTCGCGGGCGCTGCCGGGGCCGGCTTGGGCTGCTGGGCCTGGACGTCCGAGGAAGCGAACGACATCCCGCCGAGCGCGAGCACGCCAGCGAGGACGGTGGCGAGCGCTCGCCGGGAGGTCGGAGTGGGATCCTTCTTCATCACGTCTGCTCTCTTGCAGTCCCGCGGGTCGCTGGAGGAACGGCTCACTTGTTCGGTCCCGTTTCGCCGGCGTCGTCGAGGACCTCGCGGAGCTCTTCGTCGAGGAGCTGCTCCTCGCGCGCACGCTCCGTCTGGAGGTTGTGCACGCGTTCGAGCTCCTCTTCGCGGACCTCCCACGCCTGTTCGGTGATGCCGACGTCCGCCCGGAGGACGATGCCGCGGATCTTGTCGCGGACGACGCCGAAGTTCCGCTTCGCGACCTCACCGACCAGCGTGTGCGCTTCGCGATCGAGGTCGCCGAGCTGCATGTTGTAGCCGTTGATCTTGAGGCGCTCGGCTTCGACCTTCGCCTGCACTTCGCCGAGCCTCGCAACGACCTGCTGCTCGAGCTGTGCGAACTGCTGAACGAGCCGGTCTTCGACGGCACGCGACTGCTCGAGGGCGCGCTGCACCTTCGCGGCGTACCGCTGCGCGTCGTTGCCGGCCTGGCCCTGCGCGGCGAGCTGCACCTCGCGCTCGAGCGCGTCGCGGAACGATACGCGCGCCTGCGCGTCGCTCTGATAGCGCGCGTCGCCCAGGCCGACCTGCGCGCGACCGATGTCGATCTGACGGCGTAGCTCGACGACCTCTTCCTGCTTTTGCTTCAGGAGGCGCTCGTTCTCGTCGAGCTCGTCGTTGAAGCGTTTGACCGATGCGGGATCGCGCGCGAGCCCACGCTGCGCGTCCTCTTTGAGCATCCGGCGGAGACCGTTGATCGTCGCGTTCAGGTAGTCGATCTCGACGCCGCGCCGCGTCAGCTCCTGCGAGACCGTGTTCCACTGACGCATGCCCTGGTAGTCGCGCTCCGCGAACTCCGCGCTCGCGACGGGCAGCTGCCCCATCTGCGCCTGGACTGCGCGGCGCTGCGAACGCGCCTGGGCGATGTCACCCGAGAGATCGTTCGGCTCCTCGTCGTCGAGGCCCTTCGCAATCGCCAGACGCATCCTCGACAGCCGGTTGATGAGCGAGAGCGCCTTCTCTTCGCCGGCCTGGAGCTCCGGAAACGCACGAACGCGGTTGGCAGCGTTGAGGATGATGTTGAGCTTGTCGATGAGCAGGTAGCTCTGCCGGATGAGCTGCTTGCACTGGTTGATGTCGTCGATGACGGCGAACGCCATCGGGCCATCCTCGGCCTCGCGCGCCCAGCGCACGGCCGTCGGCGGGAGCTGATCGTTCTGGTCGAGGACGTCGAGCTGCTGCTGCGAGAGCTTCTCGTAGTAGACGGCCGGATCGGGCGTCTGATCGATGAAGCTCTCGAGCTTCACGCGCATCGGCTCGTATTCCTCGCGGACGCCAAGGTAGAGCTGCAGGGCCTTGTCGAAGGCGCCCGCGCGGAGCAGCAGGTCGGCGCGAAGGAGCGTCGCGTCGCCCGCCTGCGACGAGCTCGGGTCGGCGATTTGGAGGACTTCGAGCGCGCGCTCGGCGCGTTGCACGTCACCGAGGCGGACGTACACCCACGCGAGCTCGTAGAGCATCGTGCTGAACTCGGCGGAGTCCCGCCCGACCCTCGAATACGCTTCGGCGGCCTGCGTGTAGTTCTCCATCTCGTAGTGGAGACGACCGATCGCCATCCACGAGAGATCGATCACCTGCCGGTGCTCCGGCGTGTCCGGCGCGAGCTCGGTGACCGACCGGAACGCTTCGATTGCAGGCTTGTAGTTCGTCCGCGGGACGCGCAGCGTCTGGTCCGCCGGCGCGCCGGCCGGCGGCGGCGGCGCCGTCGTGGGGGCCGCGGTCTTCATCGCGACCATGCCAAGGAAGTACCGGGCCTGGTGCGTGTACGTGTTGCCGTTGCCGACGGCCTGGAGCGACGCGGACGCGTTCGAATAGTCGCGCTTGAAGTAATACGCCTTGCCCTTCGCGTACTGCAGGCCCGCGTCGACCTGCGACGGCGGCACCTGATTCAGCTTCGCGAAGACCTCGTCGAGCCCGGCGAGGTCGTTGATGCGAAGGCACACGTCGACGAGACGCGCGAGCGCACGGCCCATGTACGGGCTGAAGCGCGGCTCGCTCCCGCGATCCACGATCTGGCGGTAGTCGCGGCGGGCCGACAGGTATTCCTTCTGCGCGTAGAACGTCTCGCCACGCAGCCAGAGCGCGTCGACGTACGACGGCGTGTCGGGGAACTCCTCGAGGATCTCGCTGAAGACGACCGTCGCGCGCGCGTAGTCCTTCGTCCTGTAGAGGAGCTCGCCGTTGGTGAGCCGCTGCTCGACCGTGTAGCGCTGCCCCTTCGCCTTCTCGATCGCGGCCTCGACCGTGTTCGCCTCGTTGGCAACGGCGTTGACCTCGTTCTGCGCCTTTGCGCCGTCCGCGTCCCCGTCGGCTGCCAGCGCGGACGCTGGCGTGACGGACGACGCGAGGACGACGCTAGCGAAGACCCACCGAGCAAGGCGTGCTCGCTCGGAGACAAGCAGCCTTCCCAACACGTTTACTTCCCCCCCCCGATTTGAATCGAGCCGGAGGCGCCGTTCGACGTCGTCCCGCCCTCGGTCTTCACGCCCGGAGCAGGAGCAGAAGGCGATCCGGCTCCGCCCGGAGCGAGCGACGCGATCTTCTCGCCCCACTCGATCGTCGGACGCTGCTCGAGCGGAGTCGTCACGCCGCCCTTCTCGAGCGCGGTCGCGACGAGCGCGAGCGTCTTGCCCTCGACCGCCGTGAAGGAGTGGGCGCTCTTCACCTCGAACTTGTAGCCGCGGAGGTAGGTGAAGACGCCGTACCCGTTGCCCTGGAAGTTCAGGATCACCTGGACCGTGTGGTCACCCGGCGGCATGGACCCGTTGAAGATCGGGATCTCCTTCTGATCCGCGAGCGCGCCGGTGTCGTCCTGGCGGTTGTACTGGACCGCGCCGTCGACGACGAAGAGCGCGCGCGTCAGACGGAACGCGCTCGACATCTCGTTCTTGAAGACGACCTCCGCGCGCGAGCCAGCAGCCCCGCCCGAGAGGATCGTGTCGGAGAGGAGCGCCAGGCGCGTGTGGCTCCGGCGGATCTGGTCTTTCAGCTCGTCGACCCGGGCCTCGAGGTCGCGGAGACGAACGGCGTACGTCGCGCCGTCGACCGAGGGCTTGTCCGGGATCGGCACGGCCGGTCCCGAGCCGGAAGGAGCGGCCGTCGTCGCGGCACTCGTCGTGCCGGCTGCGACGGGCGCGGACGCCGCGCCGTTGCCACCTGCTGCCGCCGAAGCGGCCGTCGGCGCCGCCCCTCCCGCACTGCCCGCGGGGGTGGCGGTCGAAGTCGCTGCCGGCGTCGGCTGCTGCGCCGACGCGATCGAGATGGCCCCACCACTCAGAGCGGTGACAGCGATGGCAAGGGATAGCGCGTGACGTCGCATGACTCGGTTCCCTTTCAAGACGGCTGCGCGCGATCCGATGAATGAACCGGTATCGACGTGCACCTTAGGACGATCCGCTCAAAGCTTCCTGGTCGCCCCATCGTGCTCGAAGCGGAACGCTGTCGCGCACTGCGTCGAAGCACCACGAGGCGAGCACGAGTGTAGGCGCGCCACGCGGGGCGTTGCAACGGCCGTGGGACTGACCAGTTTTCTCGGGTCGGCGGAGCTTCTGACAGACCTCGACGGTCCTCGCGCTTGAGCCGCACCGCGAAGCGGCCTATCACCCTCACGACCGATGGGCGGGCGGCACCACCATCTGCGACGCTTTGCGTCATTCAGAAGCTCGGCTTCTCCTGCGTCCCGCGACGAGAAGGAGGCTGAGCCGCAAGCCGTTGCCACGAATCCGAGATCTTTGTGGCCGGACAGCCGTCGAACCGTCCAAGAAAATGCGGAAGGCATTCTTGGCAGCCCAGGACTTCATCACGCACCCGGTCCTGATCCGCGGGTGTGGAGCGGTTTCCGTGCAGGCGGAGGTCGCGGTCCATGGGCCGTTCGATGTACGCTTGGCTCGCCCTCACGAAGGTCACGAGCGTCCCGAACACCAACCTCCCCGCAGGATAGGCCAGGAGCAGTCTCGCGATGAGCGGCGTCCCCAAGCGATCGCTGGATCCGCCCGACGAGACGCTGATGCTTCGGTATCAGCAAGGCGATCGCGCGGCGTTCGCTCAATTGGTGCGACGCCACCAGACGGCGCTCTTCAACTTCGCGTTGCGTCAGGTACGCATCCCGCAAGTAGCGGAGGACGTGGTCCAGGAGAGCTTCGTGCGGATCGTGCAGAATGCCGCCGACTTCAAGCACGAAGCGCGGTTCACCACCTGGGTCTACACGATCACGCGGAACCTCTGCATCGATCACCTCCGCAAGCGTGCGCTCCGCAAGCACCCCTCGCTGGACGAGTCGCGCGGAGAGGAAGGAGACGGGCCGACGTTGGGTGAGCAGACGGCCGACCCTCGCGCGAGCGTCGAACGGGAGGCCACCGGCACCGAGCTCAAGGAGAGGATCGCGCGCGCCGTGGACACGCTTCCAGACGAGCAGCGCGAAGTGTTCCTGATGCGCGAGATGGCCAACCTGCCGTTCAAGGAGATCGCCGAGATCACAGGTGTCCCCGAGAACACCGTGAAAAGCCGCATGCGCTATGCACTGGAGCGTCTCCAGGAGCATCTGAGCGAATACGAGGAATATGCCCGCGCCCTGCGCTGAGCTCTGCCTTTAGTCCGAAATCAACGGTTTCACCCGACAGCCCGAGTCATCTGATGGATTGCGAGAAGTTCGAACCCCTGCTGCTCGACGAGCTCTACGAAGAGCTCGATGAGCTCACGAGCGCGGCCGTGAAGCGGCACGTCGCGGGGTGCGCGCGCTGCGCGTCGATCCTGAGCGGGCTGACGACCACGCGCGAAATGGTCGCGCTTCCGCTCGTACCGGCGCCGGCCGGACTCGAGGACCGCATCCTCGCAGCAGCGAAAGAAGCTCAGAAGGTCGTCCCGATCCGGAGCCGCCTCTCTCGCGCGCTGTCGGTCGCCGGAAGCTGGGCGATGCGCCCGCAGACCGCGATGGCCGCCGTGTTCCTCCTCATGATCGGAACGAGCGCGTTCCTCATCCGCTCGAAGAACTACGCGAGCAAGGACGCCGCGGTGTCCGTGACCGTCGCCGGCGAGCCATCGCCGACGGCCGCGCCCGTCGCGCAGGCAGAGTCGCTCGACGACAAGGCCGCCGCCGCCGCCCATGGTCCGACGCCGCCGAACTTCACCCGGCCACCTGCAGCCGCGCCCGCCCCTTCGGCGGTCGCGCTCGCTGAAGCCGAGGGCAACGGTCCGATGGATCGACTCACGGGCGGCGCTGCCCGCGAGAAAGCGAAGGCAGAGGAGTCGAGCTCGCTCGCGAGCGCGTTCGACGGTCACATGGACAAAGACGCGAAGGGCGGCCATCCCCCTCCTCCGCCCATGGCGACGATGGCGCCGCCAGCGGCCGCAAACGCCGGTGTGCCCGCTGGAGCACCAGGAGCGTTCGACGACTACGCCCAGGCGCCCGCAAAACCTTCCGTCGCCAAGCGCGCGGGGGCGGGCGACCAGCAGGCGCAAGATCCGTTCAGCCTCGGCGCGGCTGCGTTCCGAGCGCGGAACTTCGCCGAGGCGACCAGGCAATACGACATCGCTGCGCAGAGCGGTGACCTCAACGCAGCGCTGTGGGCCGCCGAGAGCACGCGTGAGGGTCAGGGCTGCGCGGTCGCGCTCGGCCGCTTCGACCAGCTCGCGCAGCGCGCGCCGGGTACGTGGGTCGGCGAAGAAGCGTCGCTCCGCGCGGCTCGATGCCAGATCGCGATGAGCCAGCTCGATGCCGCGCGCACTCGGCTCGAGAAGCTCGCGCAGGGCACGACGCACCAGCAGCAGGCCCAGCAGGCGCTCGGCGACCTCAATCAAGTCGCAGCGCGCAAGTCCGGCTCGAGCGCAGCAGGGGGAGCTGCAGCCGCGCCTCGCGCCGTTTCTCCGGCGGCCCGACCGGCGGCGCCCAGCCGGGCCCCTGCCGAGGCGAGCGAGAAGAAAAAGGCCGCGGATCCCGCGACTGGCTACTGACGAACCTGGGGTCACGCAGATGACCGCAGCGCGCACGGACGAGCATCGTCGAGACGACACGATTCGTCGCGCGCTCGCGGCATGGGCCGAACACGACGCGATGCGTGCGCTCCACGCGGTCGATCGCCAGGTCATCGGGACGACGGAGGCGTGTCGCTCACTCGTGCTCGAGCACTTCGATCCCGCCGCGCCCGCGCGCGACCTGTTCAACGCGTGCGCGACGCTCGGGCGTCTGATGGCCGAGGGCGGAGCGTCCCCTTCCCTCGCCTCCGGCACGATCGACGGCGCCGTCCGGGCGCTCGACGCGTGCGCGGCGCCCTTCGACCCTGCGCGCGTCGGCGCCGCACGCTCGTCGCTCTTCGAAGGCTACGTCGCCGCCGTCCGTGACGCCGAGCGCACCGCGAGCCTTGCCGCATGGGACTGGCCTGCCTGCGCGGTCCCCCTCGGCGAAGGCATCCTCGCCGTCGCGTGCGGCTTCCCTTCCGATGACGCCGACGCGCTGACGGCATGGGCGGCACGCATCGCGGGGAGGCTCGTGAAGGCGAAGGTCCGGCGCGTCATCCTCTCCGGAAACGAAGCGGCGCGGGCGGAGCTCGGGAGCGCCGTGGAGCTCGTCGGGATCGCGATCCTGACGGAAGCGGAGCTGCCGCTTTCGTCGCGCGCCGCCGCGCAAGGACAGGTGCAGGAGTCGAAGGGGTGGCTGCGCCTGCCGTGGCGCAAGTGAACACGACCCGGCGATGGAAAAGGCCACGTAGGCGTGGCGCGTCATGAGCTCATCATATTAGAGTGCCCGAGCGATGCCGCGCGCCGCGCACGTATCTTTGGCCACGCTGGTCCTCTGCCTCGGCCCGCTCGCCGCGGAGGCGGGCTGCGGGAACGTCGAAGAGCCCGTGCGCACCGGCGTCGTCGCGAGCTTCACGGCTCCGCGCGGCGTCCTCGACAGGGCGCGGCAGCTGGAGCTGCGTGTCCTCGACGGACAAGTGACCTGTGACGCGACGACCGGCACCATCACGGACAACGGCGCACGCGAGATCGCGAAGAGCAACCTCGGTCAGGACAGCTGCCCGCCGGACGTGAGATTCTGCGGGACGATCTCGATCGAGAAGAGCCCGAGCCCGCGCGTGTTCGAGGCGAAGGCGACGAGCGGCAGCGACGTCCTCGCGGTCGGCTGCACGACGGCGACCGTCGATCAGGACGCGGTCCCCGTTTCGATCAAGATGTTCCGCTTCCTCGCGCCGGCCGTGTGCGGCGACGGCACGATCCAGCCGACGGAGCAGTGCGAGCCCGGCGGCACGGACCTGTGCGACGACTCGTGCCAGTCGAACGAGGTCCTCCTCTCCGCAGGCGCCACGGGGAACAAGACGTCCACCGGCAAGGCGGGCGACAAGACGGACGCGTTCTTCCTCTGGCCGCAAGGTACGGGCAACAACGGTCGATTCCTTGCGCTCTACACGGACCGCGCGCTCTCCGGCGGCAACGTCGACGTCGGTCTTCGCGTGATGCGTGACGACCTGACGCCGGCGACGACGCCACCTGCGCTCGCGAATGGCTCGATCCTGCTGCCGAACGGCAGCGCGTTCCCCCCGGACCCGGCGCCGGGACGGCAGTCCCTGCCGCAGGCCGCGTTCTTCGGCGGAAAGTACTGGGTCGTCTTCCAGGACGACAACTCGCCTGGAGCGAGCGGCCTCGACATCCACGCGCGCAGCATCAACGACGTCTTCTCTTCCGATCAGCCGGCGGGCGCGCCGCTCTTCATCAACGGCGACGACCAGGGCGAGCCGGCCATCCAGGCGGCTCCCGCGATCGCCGCGAGCACCGAGCGCATGCTCGTCGCCTGGGAAGATCAGGGCGCCGGGAAGATCGTCGCGCGCACGCTCACGCCGCCGTCGACGCTCGGCAACCAGAACGATCTCAGCACGGGCAATGGCAACAGCCGCCCGCAGATCGCGTCCCGCGGCAAGGACTGGGTCGTCGTCTGGAAGAGCGGCGCCGGGATCAAGCGGCGTACGGTCGGTGCGGACGGAACGCCGTCCGGCAGCGAGGAGGCCGTGAACACGAGCGGCGCGGGAGCGGACGGCGCGCGCATCGCTTCCCTCCCCGACGGACGTTTTGCCGTCGTCTGGAGCAAGGACGGCGACATCTTCGTCCAGCGGTTCGACGAACGTGCGATCCCGATCGCGGACGATCAAGCGCAGCCCATCAACGACGTGGTGGTCGAGGGAGAGCAGACCCAGCCCACGATCGCGGCGACGCCGGCGGCAGGCGGCTCCTACGTGGTCGCCTGGCGCGACGCGAGCACGGGTCACATCCGTGCGCGCTTCCTCGGCGGCTCGGATGGGTTCCTCTTCAACAACGTCAACGGGCAGACCACGGAGTTCCAGGCGAGCCGCGAGGACGGCCGGGACCGCGCTGCGCCCGTCGCCGCCGTCGGCGGAAGCGGGCCGTTCGTGGCGATCGGCTGGGAGGACCAGTCCGACGACAACGCCGGCATCATCGTGCGCCGCTTCCCGCTCCCGAGCGAATGACCCTGCCGGTGCCCGCCGCGGCTCGGCGGCGTCCCAGCGCGTAGGCTCGCCCGCCCAGCGGTGCGCCTCCGCCCGTCCGCGTCGAACCGGCGATCAAAACGCCGGCCCGGACGACATATAGCCACCAGGCCTCCCCTTTCGCTCGCGCGCTCCGCACGGGTGAAAAGCGCTTTGTTCCTTCGTGCTCGCCCACGCAACGTCCGTGCGCCCAGCACCGCTACCGGTGAATAGCTCATGCGTTCTCTCGTCGCTTTCGCAGCGTGCTCGCTTCTGGCCACCATCCCTGCTTGCACGAAGGAGGAGCTCCCCTCCGCACCGCCGCCCGAAAAGGCGCCGACGGAGACCGAAAAGCCCACCGACGAGCCAAAGCCTTCCGACAGCAGCCTGGTCGTGCTCGAGCTCGGGGAAGTGGACGTCGGCACCGACGTGACGTTCGACATTCCCGAGGGCGTGCTCGGCTTCAACATCACCGCCGAAGGCAGGCTCGCCGACTTCAACGTCGCACGCCCGTTCGGCATCGAGCGGATCACGGCGCCGGACGGGACGATCGTCCACGATGACTTCATGCCGAGCGGCGGTAGCCTCCCGACGAGCCTGGCGGTCTTCGACGCCATCGCCGCGGCGAGCGTTCCGCAGAGCGAAAACGCGCCCGCGAACCTCGCCGGGACGTGGAAGGTGCGCTTCGGCGTCCAGGGCTCGACGACCGCCAAGCCGCAGCTGAAGGCAGCGGTCCGGGTCCAATCGACGGGCGACGGTGCCTTCCACGGCGGCCAGCTCAATGTCGTCTTCCATGTGCCTGAAGGGCTCCAGATCAACGAACGAACGATCGATGCGACGAAGGCCGCCGACGACCCGAGCCTGCAGGAGCGCATCGACATCTTCTTCGAGCTAACGTCGGAGCTCCTCGGTATCGAGCGCGGCGAGGTGAAGTACCAGACCGAGGACGCTTCCTTTCAGGACCTCGACGGCGAGCGTGAGGTCCTCGCTGGTTTCGCGACCTCGAAAGGCGAAAAGGACGGGACGCAAGCGCTCCATGTGCTGCTCGCGAACAACATCGCGATGGACGGAGAGCCGTTCGCCCAGGGGCTGGCCGCTGGCATCCCGGGAGCGGCGACCGTCTTCGGCCGGAGCGTGTCCGGCATCATCGTGACGATGACATCTATCCCCCTCTTGGACGCCACCGTGTTGCTCCACGAGACGGGGCACTTCTTCGGGTTGAACCACACGACCGAGATGCAGGGACCGACGCCCGATCCCCTCTCGGACACACCTTTCTGCGAGAACCTCTCCAGAAACCCGGACGTCCTCACCGCGTGCCCGGATCGCACGAACGTGATGTTCGTCGCAGGACCGCTCGAGGCGCCCGTGACGCTCTCGCCGACGCAGACGCGCGTCTACCGTGGCTCGCCAATCTACCGCGCCCTACCCGCCGGCAGCGGCGGCAGGACCATGGCGCTCACGCGCACGCCGCCGAAGACGTCGTTCGAGCGCACGTTCCGCATCTCCGGGAGCGCCGTTCTCTCGCCGGTGGAGCGTGAGCTCTCGCTTGGATTCTGCGGGCACAACGAGCTCGACGCAAACGGCCTCGTGCGCCGTCATGGCCGCGATGCGGCGATCGCACAGCTCCGCGCAGCTTCGGCGGACGCGGACCTCGTGCCGTTCATGCGCGGGCGCGCGAGGCTAGCGCTGAAGTCGCTCGGCATCCGCTGAAGACGCGGGTGGAAGCCGTGCGGGCGGTAACACGCGCGCACGGCCCCGCGCGAGCGACGTAACGCGGCCCCTTCGTCCGCGCATCGTGCGACGGCGACAGTCAGTTCGGATCGCGCAGGTACGCGATCGTCCGGATGATCTCGACGAGGCGCTCGCGCTCTTCCGGCTTCAGGTTGATGAAGCGGATCCCCATCCCGGGATTCAGGTTGTCGCCGTCCGGGCGGACACTGTTCACCCAGGCGACGGTGCCCTCGAGCTTGAAGCTCTCGACACCGGGAGGTGCGAAGGAGAGCACGAGGCGCGTCCCGGGCCTGAGCGGCTCGGTCGTGCGCACGAAGATGCCCATCGCGCTGATGTTCGTGATCGACGCGAAGAGGAACGTGTCGGACGCGACGCAATCGACGGCCCACTCGACGTCGAACCGATCGAAGTTGCGGCGATCGGCGACGGAGTCATCCATCGCTTCTGCCGTTGCGTCGTCCTTGCTGCTCATGGTGCTGCTGACCCCCCGTGAATCCCCGCGTGATGGAGGCGCATAGCTCGGGAGAAGAGTGGCCGCCAGCCGAAACGACCCCTCTGGATGCTCTGGCGAAGCGTCGCGAGAACGCGCGAGATCCCGTGTATCTGCGTCGTTCGCGCAGCACGGGATCGCGGGTGTGTCGTGCGGTCAGATCACTGCACGCGGAGTGTTCCGCCGTTCACGCGGTTGTCGCTGTCGCTCGGCCCCGACTTGACCTTCAGCCGCGTCTCGCCGACGAAAAGGCCGAACCAGAGGTTGTAGCCGCCAGGGCTGAAGTTTGGCTCCAGCGTGAACTCGTGGTCGTCCATGATGAGGTCGTCCTTCAGCCAGAGCGACATCGGGTACTTCCCCTCGCAGACCTTGTGATCGCCGTTGTGGCGTCGATGGAAGCCGTCGATGTGGATGAACATGTCCCATTCCGACTGCATCGGCGCGAGGACCTTGAAGTACGTCTTCATGTGGTACTTCTTGCCCGGCGCGACGTGGTCGACGAGCTTGCCGCTCACGTCGGTGATGTCGTATCCGAGCACCTGCAGCTTGTCCTCGAAGACCGAGTCGAGCTTGCGCTGCGGCTTCGGCTCCGAGGTGAGGACGATGCGAGACAGCGGGTTCTGGTTCTTCTCGCTGTCGGTGAGCGCCGACGCGACGAGAACGATCTGACTGGAGCGCGCGTCGAGCACCGGTACGTTCTGGCCGGTGCCGGTCCGGTCGCGATAGGCGCGATTGAGGCGTGAGAGCTCCTCGGCACGCACCGCGAGGAAGCGACGCGTCCCGGGCTCGGCGGACATGAGCCACTCGAGCGCGCTCTGCGTGTCCTTGAGGATCAACGGCTGTCCGCCGGCGTAATACGCCGCCGTTCGACCGCCGACACCGAAGAGAGCGAGCGGCTCCGAGCCCTTGTGTGTTCGCTGATAGCTCTCGAAGATCTCCTTCGGCGAGAGCTGGTTCGCGAGGGCCGGGTAATACGACAGGCAGAGGATCGCCCCGACGGTCGCCCCGAACAGCGTGAGGAACGCCGCCCGGCTTCCGCGGAAGAGGTGCCCCACGAACCCAAGGAGGAGGAAGAGCGCCACGCCCGACGGGATGGCGAGCGCGCCTGCAACGAGCGGCCGGAACCCGACCTTGTTCCAGAGCGCGAGGAAGACGATCGCCGGCACCTGCAGGTACATGAGCGGCGCCAGGATGAAGAGCGCCGTGGGCCCGATGCCGTCGTCGAGCTTCTCCTCCGTGACGACGAGCTTGCCCGTGATGAGCTTCGGTACGGTCTCGAGCAGGCGACCGTTCTTGAGGCGCTCGGCGAGCTCCTCGAACGGCTCGAAGCCGCGGGTGGCGACCTTGCCCAAGCTGTCGCGGACGCGCGGCGCGCGATCGAACGCCCACACCCAGACGTCACACCAGAAGTAGACGGCGAAGATCGCGACGAGCGGAGCAAACGCCGTCACCCACCACGCATTGAGGACCGCGTCGCGCATCTGCGAGCTGAGCTGCGGGAGCCACTTCGCGTGCTGGCGCGTGCCGATCCAGACGGCGAGACCGGCGAGCGACGCGCCGGCGACCATCGCGAAGTACGCGAGGGCGAGCATGCCGTCCCATGCGTCGCGGAGCGCGATGAGCACCTTGAGGTAGCCCTTCGGCTCGAACGGTTCGCGGTCGGGAGCCCGCTCGACCCACGTGAGGAACGCGATCCCCGCGAAACCGACGAGGACCACCGTCCAGAGGGCGATCGAGTGGTTCTTGAAGCTCTCCGGGAACGTCGCACCGGCGGCGACGGAGAAAGCGTGGAAGGCCTTCTCGGGCAGCTTGTGCAGCTCGTGGTGCATCAGGCCGAGCAGCACGGTCGTGCCGACGCCGACCGCGACGGAGGGATGCGCACCGCGCTCGTAGTCACGAAGAGCGATGCCACACGCCGCGGCCATCACCGCAGGAGCGGAGAACGCGACCAGGTCCGCGCGCGCGGCCATCCAGCCGTGAGCGACGAACGCGACGGCCGCGCCGACGAGCAGCACGAGCCGCGCCTGGCTCTCGCGCGCGAACGCCTCGCGACGCACGCCCACCGGCGCGGTGAACATGCGGCCGAACGCGAACGGGATGAACGCGCTCCACGGCGCGAGCGCCGGTGCGAGGTGGCCGATCATGAAGTCGAACGTCGGGTACTTCGACGGCGGCTTCATCAACGCGCCGGCGATCGGCACCGTCATGTCGTTGAAGGAATCCGCGCCGAGCGCGAGGATGCCGCGCACCGCGAACACCGCTCCGACGAAGGCACCGAGGACGCCGGCCGCGTGCGCGATCGCGTCGAAACGCTGGCCATTCGCGACGGCGATCAGGTAGGCCGCGCCGACCGCGAAAGCCGGCACGCCCACGCCGATGAGCGAGCCGCGGGTGTAGTAGCCCGCGACGAGGCCGACGAGCGCGAAGGCGAGCCAGGCCCAGCGGACCACGCGATCGCGTGGATCTTCTTCTTTGCGTCCGAAAATGGCCACGGCGAAGCCGCCGAAGGACATCGCGAGCGCGGCCATCATCACGATGTCACCCAGCATCGTGCGCGCCTGGACGAAGTAGAGCGGCATCGTCGTCAGCGCGATCGCCGAGAAGACGCCGGCCCGCTTGTCGACGAGGCGGGAGACGAACCCGAACGTCGTCAGCACGCCGATGAGCCCCCAGAGCGCGAGCGGCGCGCGGCCGGCCCACTCGTGCAGGCCGAAGAACTTGAAGCCGAGCGCGATCGACGTGAACGGAAGCTGCGGGCGGCCGAGGTCGTTGAGGTGGGGCAGCGAGTTGTCCGCGCCCTCGAGCGCGAGACTGCTCGCGCCGTGGAGGTTCAAGGCGACGCGACGGGCGAGGTCCGCGACGTTCAGCTCGTAAGGGTCCCAGAGGCCGCTCTTCGTGAGCGGGGGCAGCACGAAGAAGAAGAGGATCGGCGCGGCAACGGCGATCGCGAGTGGAAGCCACGACGGGCCACGACCTGGCTCGGCGTCCGGCGCGGCCGACCGCTCGGCGTGCTCGTCCTCTCCTTCCGGTTCCGCCGCCGCGACCGGAGCCGGGGCGGCCTTGTCGGCCCCTTTGTCGGCACCCTTGTCACTTGTGGCCGGTGCTTCGTCTCCCGCGGCAGCGGCCTCGGGGGCCTCCTTTGCCGCCGTCGACGTGTCCTCGGCATCATCCTTCGGGGGAGCTTCAGATTCGGCCATGGGCAAGATCCGGGAGAATGGAAGAAAGGGGCGCGCGAGCTCGCGAGCGCCGCGTGGTCGAGCTCGGACGTGGGCCCCTCTCATACCGCATTCTTCGGTGGGCACGAAGCGTGGTAAACGTGCCGGTCCCATGGCCTCCGCCGCCAGTTCCACCCAGCGCACGACCGATACGCGACGAGGGGCGACCCCCGCCGATGGGAAGGGTGCTGCCCGCTCGACGGCGAAGCACGAGCGCCCGACCGGAAGCAAACCTCGAGTGTCCGGCAAGACCAAGAAGACGCAGCCTCGTTCCGGGACGATCGCGCTCATCGGTCGCCCGAACGTCGGCAAGAGCACGCTGCTCAACGCCATGCTCGGGACACGGCTCGCCATCACGAGCCACCATCCACAGACGACGCGTGACCGCATCGCCGGCATCCTCACGACCGACCGCGCCCAGTTCGTGTTCCTCGACACGCCCGGGGTTCACAAGCCCAAGAACCGGCTCGGACAGCGGATGAACGACCTCGCGACCGGGACCGCGGCCGATGCCGACGCGGTCGTGTTCGTCGTCGACGTCGGGCCCACCGCCGCGCCCGAGATCCGCCCGGACGACTCCGAGGCCATCCGCAAGATCCCCGACGGCAAGCCGGTCATCCTCGTCGTCAACAAGGTCGACCGCATCACGGACAAGCCCAAGCTCTTCGACTATCTCGCCGCCTACGGCGCGATGCGTGACTTCGCCGCGGTCGTGCCGGTGAGCGCGAAGAAGCGCGACGGCGTCCAGCGGCTCCTCGGCGAGATCGAGAAGCTCCTTCCCGAGGGCGACCTCCTTTACCCGGAAGACGAGCTATCGGACCGGCCCGTGCGCTTCTTCATCGCCGAGCTCGTGCGCGAGCAGGTCCTGATGCGAACGCGCCAGGAGGTCCCGCACGGCGTCGCCGTCACCGTCGATGCGTACGAAGAGGGCAAGAAGCTCACGCGCATCACGATCTCCGTTCACGTCGCGAAGGAGTCGCACAAGGGGATCATCATCGGTCAAGGCGGCAAGATGCTCGCCGCGATCGGAACCGCAGCTCGCGAGCGCGCGGAACGCCTGCTCGGACAGAAGGTACACCTCGACGTCCGCGTGAAAACGACACCAGGCTGGTTCGACGACGCTGCACGCCTGGTCGACCTCGGCTACGGGGACGAAGGCGCGAAGACGAAGAAGCCGAAGAAGAAGAACGTGTCTCCGGCAAGGGAGTCTGCGGGGAAGCCGGCAGCGCACAAGAAAGATCGGAACGTCGAATGACGAAGCATCACCCCGCACGAGCATCACGCGTCCTTCCCGCCGGATCCCACGGGCTACCGCTCGTCGCGGTCGTCGGCCGTCCGAACGTCGGCAAGTCGACGCTCTTCAACCGGCTCGCCCGGAAGCGGCTGGCCATCGTCCACGACGAGCCCGGCGTCACCCGCGATCGCCACTACGTCGACACGTCCGCCTTCGGCCGCGACTACGTGCTGATCGACACCGGCGGCTTCGATCCGGACAGCGACGATCCGATGAAGTCCGGGATCGCCCGCCACGTCGAGGCCGCGATCAAAGAGGCCGACGTGGTCGTCTTCATCAGCGACGCGACCGTGCCGCTCACGGGCGCCGACCGCGTCGCCGTGAAGCTGCTCCGCAAGGCTGCCAAGCCCGTCATCTTCGCCGCCAACAAGGCAGACTCACCGAAGCTCGATCCGGACGCCTTCGAGCTCTACCGGCTCGGCGTGGAGAAGGTCTACCCGGTGAGCGCCCTGCACGGGCGAGGCATCGGTGAGCTCGAGGCCGCCATCGTCGGCGCGATGCCGGCGAAGCGCACCGAAGCGGTCGATGCCGAAGGCCGCGTGCCGCGGATCACGATCACCGGCAAGCCGAACGCGGGCAAGTCGAGCCTGATGAACCGGATCCTCGGCGAGGACCGCATGCTCGTCGACTCGCGGCCCGGAACGACCCGTGACGCGATCGACGCCCTCGTCGAGCGTAGCGGCAAGAAGTACATCTTCGTCGACACGGCCGGCGTCCGCCGCAAGGGCAAGGTCACGAAGGCCTCGGACATCGTCGAGTCCGCGAGCGTCGGCGCGGCGATCGGCGCGATGGAGCGCTCGAGCGTCGTCGTCCTCCTCGTCGATGCCAAGGAAGGCGTCGCCGAACAGGACGCGAAGATCCTCGGCCTCGCCAACGACCGTGGGCGCGGGATGGTGATCGCGCTCAACAAGATCGACCTTCTCTCGAAGTCCGATATCGCCAAGGCGGAGGAGGACGCGCGCGACAAGATCTCGTTC
This sequence comes from Pseudomonadota bacterium, assembly GCA_023423895.1. Lineage (GTDB taxonomy): Bacteria > Myxococcota_A > Polyangia > Polyangiales > Polyangiaceae > Labilithrix. The sequence goes on along the minus strand of JAFAER010000160.1, from coordinate 162,093 downwards.
GCGCCGTTCGTCCCGATCGTGCATGTCAGCGCGAAGACCGGCCGCGGGCTGCCGAACCTCTTCAGCACGATCGAGAGCGTGAGCACCGCGTATCACACGCGCGTGCCGACCGGAGAGCTGAACCGATTCTTCGAGAGCGTGCTCCAGACGCGGCCACCGCCCACGAGCGGCGGGCGCGCGCCGCGCCTCTACTACATCACGCAGGCGGAGACCTCGCCTCCCCTCTTCGTGGTGATCTCCAGCGCGCCCGACTCCGTGCACTTCTCCTATCAGCGGTTCGTCGCGAACCAGCTCCGGAAGCACTTCGGGTTCGATGGCGTCCCGGTTCGCGTCGTCTATCGCGAGAAGCGCCGAGGGAAGAAGAAGGGCGACACGTCAGACGCCGACGAGTAGAGGCGTCTCAGCGTCATCCCACGCGGCGGCGCGCCTCGCGCTCTGCGCGCCGCTGCGCGAGCGTCTTCCAGTCGGCCTCGTAGGCCTCGAGCGTCCGGCGGAGGATCGCGTCGAGCTCCTGCTCGTGCGGGATCCGGTCGTGGCGCGGCGTCACCTGCGTCACGTGCGGGCTCGGCGGACGCCCGAGCAGGTGCCGCGCCTCTTCGACCGCGGAGCTCACGAAGGTGGTCACACGATTGTCCTTGAGGAAGCGGCCGAGCAGCTCGGCGATGCCGGCGTGAACACGTGGCTGCTCGAGAGGTCCGCCGATCCGGACAGGGAGGACGAGGCGCTCCGAGAGCACACGCGGAAGCGTGAGCGCCTTGCTCGTCCGGAGGTACTCGTCCTCGAGCGTCACCTCGATGTGGCCGTCGAGCTCGCCGCCGCGCGAGAGCCCCGCTTCACCGCGCACGGTCGCGCCTCGGAGATCGACCTTCAGGTCGCGGAGCGAAAGCCCCCACCCGGTGCCGACGAGGGTGGCCGTGACCGGCCCGACGGCATCTTCGTTCGGCGGCCGAAGACCGTAACGCGCGAGCGCCGGGCGAACGAGGTCGAGGGCCGGGAACGCGGCGTCCTCGAGCATCAGGTCGCCGGCCGCATGCAGCTCGCCGCCGTGCACGCGCGCGATCGCGCTGCCGGACAGTCGCCCGTGCACGAACCTCTTCGGCTCTCGTCCCGAGATGGCCGGCAGGTCGTGCACCTCGACCTGAGAGAACGAGACCCGCGCGTGCACGTCGCTGGCGCGCGTGAGGATGCCCCGCGAAGAGATCCGACCGCCGTTCACCTCCGCGAGCACGTGGCTCCAGGCGGCGCCTTCGCCGTCGATCCTCAGCTCGCCGGAGAGGTGCGTCACGACGATTGGCGCCTCGCGCAGCGGCACCTTCAGGCGATCGGAAGAGATCAGACACAGTAGGCGGTCCCCCGCGTCATCGGAACGAACGAGCGCATCGACTTCGACGACGTCCCCTTCGTCGATGTCTTCCGGCGCGATCGCGCCGAAGAGCCCCGCAAGCGCGCCATCCGCGAGCGCCAGCGTCCCGGTGCAGGTCGACCCGTCGAGCCGTACGCCCCTCGACACATGCACCCGCACGTCGAGACTGGTGGTCCGCGTCGTCTCGACCGTCACGTCGGCAACGAGCGATCGGTCACCGAACCACCGAAGGCGGCCGTGCCCGACGAGATCGCCGGGTATCCAGAGCTCGTCCGACGGCCGCGGGCCTTCGCCTGCGATGCGGTAATGCCGCTCGCGCGATGTCGCCTCGTGGATCTTTCTTCGTGAGGCAGCAGCAAGCTGAGCGAGGGCCTCGGCGAGCGCTGCACCGCCCTCTTCGAGCTCGAGATCGAGCGTGACGCTCGAAGGCGTAGGCTCTGGCGAGAATGGGATCCGGCCCCTCGCGCAGAAACGTCCGCCGTGTGCGGCGAAGCGAAGCCGCTCGTACGCGAGCGCGTGGTCGTCGATCTCCACCTCGCCGCTCACGCCCTCGAGCACGTACGTCACGGCGTCGGGTCTACGCGCGACGGCGAGGACGAGCCGCTGCGACGTCACCGTCCCTCGCAGCGTCGTTCTCGGCGCGTGGCGAACCAGGTCGAACGCGACGACGACGTCACCGTCGACGGGCGACACCGCACCAGTGAAGAGGCCGGTCGCCACGATGTCGGCTGCGGTCACCGTGCCGGCGATGCGCATCGCGCCGTCGTGGGCGACCACCAGCGCGAGCTCCGAGTGCGGCGTCGAGACCGTGAGCGCACCGGAGATCCGCGGCTCACCTACCGGAGCCCCCCCGGGCGGCGCGAACGTGAAGTCGACCGCCGCGCGGACGTGATCGGGGACCGTGAGCTGCAGGCCGAGGGTACGAACGACGTCACGGAGGAACGTGGATTCGACCGCGTCGGCGCGCAGCGCTCCGCGTACGGACGAAGGGTTCCGCACGTGCGCGTCGAGATCGAGCGTCGCCTTCGCCGACCGCGCGTACGCCGTCGAGCGAACGACGACGCGATCGTCCTTCAGGAACAGCTCACACGCCACGTCGCGAAGGAGCACCGCAGGCACGAAGCGCGGACGCCCCAGGCGGAAGCCGAGCTCCTTTCCGGAGACGGTGCCTTTCACCTCCGGTCCGCTGAGCGCTCCGCCGATCTCGAGCGCGACGCCGAGCACGTCGTCCTCGCGCGGCAGCGCCTCCGCCGGGAGTCCGATTCCCCGAAGGAGCAGCGCCGGCCGGACATGCGCATCCACTCGCCCCGAGAGCGCGCCGCCCGTCGCTCCCGCGCCGCCACGCAAGGTCGCGCGGATCGCTTCGGAGGCGACACGCAGCTCGACGCGAGCGCCGTCCGCGAGGCTCCACGAGAGCTCTCCATCGAGCTCCGCATCGACCGGAACGATCGGCGGAAGCGCGATCTCCTTCCCGCCCACTCCCGATGCTGCGTCGACGACGGGACCGACCCGTGCGTGCTCGAGCGCAAACGCTGCCGTCGAGAGCGCCCGCGGCAGGATCGGCAAGTCCACCCCCGGAGCCTCGGCGGTCCCGACGTCGAACGTCCCCGTCCCGGCGAAACGGCCGCGGAAGATCTCCCCGTCGAGGCGGCCGCCTTCGATCCGCCACTCGCTCGACGACACGAACAACCGAGCATGGCCGCTCATCGGACGGATCTCGGGGCTGCCCGCACGGGCCGACCACATCGCATTCCGGATCGCGACGTCTCCAGCGATCCACGCCGACTCGTCGGGCTCCGGCGAAGACACGAACTCGACTTCGGCGCGGAGCCAGTGCTCGCCGCCGCCGAACGCGAGCACGCCGGTGAACCCGTGCAGGCGCACCTCGGGCAGCCCCGCACGACCGAGCGCCGTGACCGTGACGGTCGCGCGCTCCAGCACCAGGAGGCCACTCCGCCCGATGGGCACCTTGACGCCATCGAGATGAACGAGCGATCCGTCCGTCGTCACCTGAGCGACGTCGGCCGCCGGTCCGATGCGGTCACGCAGCCATTGGCGGATCGTCGGGAGGCCGAGATCGAGCAGCGCGTTTGCGAGGCTCCCGAACAGGCGCGCGACCGGGTTCACCCATCACCTCGGCGTTCGCTCTCTCGCGCACGGAGAGCCGAGCGTCCGGCCCCCGTGCTTGGTCACACGCCTCCGGACATCAACACATCGGAGAGCCGAGCGAGGAGCGCGACGTCGTGAACGTCGGTCTCGAGCTCGGCGACACGCACCGTCGGCATCCCGGCTGTCGTCGTCTCGAGCGCCCGGACGTTCGCGGCATCGAGAGCGGCGAGCCGAACGGCATCCCCATGCGACTGGACGAGGCGCGAGGCAGCGTCTTCTTCGAGCGTCAGACCGTGCGCGGCGATGCCGCTCGAAGCGTCTGCCTCCGTGACGCCCGCGTCGGCGAACGGCGGTGAAAGATGGAACCGGTTCACGACCAGCGCTCCACGCGGCATGTTCGCGTGAGCGAGGCGCTCGGCGAAGTAGAGCACCTCCTTGATCGCCGGAGGCGCCGGGCTCGTCACGAGCACGAACGCGATGTCGTCTCCACGGAGCGCCTTCTCGACGCGTCCCGCGCGCTCCTTGAAGCCGCCGAACAGATCATTCAGCTCCGCGATGAACTCGGCCATCGCCTCGAGGAACCCGCCGCCCGTGATCTTGCCGATGCCGCGGAGGACGGCGGCGGCGCTCTTCGCGATCAGGTTCAGCGAGAACTTGCCACTGTTCTGGAAGGCCTCGACGAACCATTTCATCGTCGCCGAGTCGAGCGCCTCCATCAGACGCTCCGGCGCATCGAGGAAGTCGAGCGCGTTCGCCGTCGGCGGCGTGTCGAGGATGACGAGGTCGTAACGCGGGTCGTCCTTCACGGCGACGAGCTTCTCCATCGCCATGTACTCCTGCGTGCCGGCGAGCGACGTCGACACGTACTGGTACAGCTTGTTGGAGAGGAGCTTGTCCGCCTTCTCCTGGCTCGAGGAGTACTTGATGACGAGCTCGTCGAACGTGCGCTTCGTGTCGAGCATCATCGCGGTGAGGCTGCCCTTCACCGGGAAGCCAGCCGCCTCGAAGCGCGCGTTGTCGACAGTGACCGCTTCGGACGTCATCTCGCCGATCCCGAGGCTCTCGGCGAGACGTTTGGCCGGGTCGATCGTGAGACAGAGGACCTTCTTGCCGCGGCGTGCCGCCGCGACGGCGAGCGCAGCGGCGGTCGTCGTCTTGCCGACGCCACCGGCCCCCACGGTCACGAGCACGCGACGCGTATCGACGAGCGCTGAGAGCGCGTCCGGCGAGGCTTCCATCGAAGCCCCGCTTCTAGCACGTCTGGGGCCGCGACGGGGCCATGCGTCGCTCGCCTCGGCCGGCGGTCTCCGCTTGCCGTCGAGCTCGCGCGAGCTGCGTCAGCTGCGTCTCGCGCTCAGCCGCCGCCCGGGTCGTCCTCGAACTCGCCGTCGGCGAGGTTGTCGAAGCGCGTCCACTGCTTGTCGAAGCGGACCTTCACCGTGCCGGTCGGCCCGTTGCGCTGCTTCGCGACGATCAGCTCCGCGACGCCTTGTTCGGGCGTGTCCGGGTTGTAGTAGTCGTCGCGGTAGATGAAGATGATGTTGTCTGCGTCCTGCTCGATCGCGCCGGATTCACGGAGGTCGCTGATCATGGGACGCTTCGACTTCTCGCTGCGCTGCTCGACGGCACGATTGAGCTGGGAGAGCGCGATGACCGGCAGCTCGAGCTCTTTTGCGAGCGCCTTCAGGCCTCGGGAGATCTCGCTGATCTCCTGCTCGCGCGAGGTCACGCCGTCGCGCCCTTTCATGAGCTGGAGATAGTCGATGATCACGCATCCGAGCTTTCGGATCTTCTTCCCGTTGTCGTCCCGCTGATCGTACTCCGCCTGGATGCGCCGCACCTTGGAGCGGAGCTCGAGGAGCGAGAGACCTGGCGAGTCGTCGATCCAGATGGGCAGGCTGCCGAGCGCGCTCGCCGCCATCGTGAGCTTGTTCCAGTCGCTCGGGCCGAGGAAGCCGGTTCGCATCTTCGAGACGTCGACGCGGGCCTCGGAGCAGACGAGACGATTGGCGAGCTGCTCGCGCGGCATTTCGAGCGAGAAGATCGCGCAGCCGACGCCGGGCTCGTCCCAGCGCTGGCTCGGATCGTTCGCGAGCTCGTTGTGTTTCGGCTTCGCGATGTTCGCCGCGAGGTTGAGGACGAAGCTGGTCTTGCCCATGCCGGGGCGAGCCGCGACGATCGTGAGGTCGCCTTCGTGAAGGCCCGCGGTCTGACGATCGAACCGCTCGAAGCCCGTCGAAACGCCGGTGATGCGGTCACCACGCGCGACGGCGTCGTTCAGCTTCGCGAACGCCTTCTTCATGACGTCGATCAGCTTCTCGACGCTCTGCTTCGATGACGTTCGGGCGATGTTGTAGATGGTCTGCTCGGCGTTATCGATGAACGCCTGCGGCTCGCCGTAATCGCCGTAGCCCTGCGCCGAGACCCGCTGGCAGGCGAGAATGAGCTGCCGGATGCGGTACTTCTCGTGGATGATGCGTCCGTACGCGCCGATGTTCGCGACGACGGGCGCCGAGTCGAGGATCTGGCCGAGGTACGGCATGCCGCCGACCTGCGCGAGACGCTGCCGGTCCTTGAGGAAGCTCGCGACCTGGACGACGTCGACGGGCTGTCCCTGCGAGCGAAGCTCCAGGCACGCCTCGTAGATTCGCCGATGGGCCTCGGAGTAAAAGTACTCCGGCTTGAGCTCGACCACCTTGTCGAGCGCCGACGGGTCGAGCATCGCGGCCGAGAGGACCGCTGCTTCAGCGTCGAGATCGTGCGGCGGGACCCGTCCTTCGATCGAAGGCGGGTTCTCCGGCTCTTTCGCACGCTTTTCCCACTTCTTCTCCACAGCCCGAACCTCCGAAATGGGCGGCGCCCTGACCGTATTCGTCCGGCCGAGGGTTACGTTGCGCGCAAAACGTCAGCGCATCGATAACCGTCGCGTCTCGGATCCGTCAAGCGTCCACCGCCCTGCCGCCCCGCCCCGCCCCGCGTACGCGTGCCGTCTTGTCTCGCGGTCTCGCGGTCTCGCTGTCTCGCGGTCTCGCGCGCCCTGACCACGTGAACCACGCCGAGCGTTCCGGTCGTGCTTGTCCGGGAACGATGCTTTTCCGCGCGGAGCGGCAAGCCGAGATCGCCTCGTGAGAACGCCGTCTATAGTACGTGCGATGATTCGCCGTTCCTCACGCTCGGTCACTTTCGGGATTGGCTCGCTCCTCATGCTTGCGTGTGGCTCGCCTCCCTCTTCGCCACAAGCCGCGTCGCCCGTCGATGTCGCGGTCGGCAAAGGCACATGCAGCGACCCCGGCTTGGAGCCCGCGCCCGAGCGCGAACGGGGAATCGATGCGTTTCTCGCTGACCGCCCGCAAGAGGCGATCGAAGCGTTGAGCGCGGCCCTGAAGAAGGCTCCGGGCGACCGCGCCGCGGAGGCCTTCCGCAAGGGTGCCGCCGCGAAGCTCGAAGAGAGCCGCGCACGCGGGGGCGACGTCGCGACGTCGTCGTCGTCGTCCAAGCTTGCCCTCCACGCAATTCCGCTCGTCCGGACACAGCGACACGCCGTGGACGACGCGCCGAGCGCCAAGGTTCAACTCGAGAAGGAATCGGAGAAGAAGAACCAGATCACGGACACCGCCGAGTGGGAGACGAAGAACGCCCTTCGTCCGATCGTTCATCACGGCGCCGGCGGCGCGCTTCCGGCTCATGTCGCTCCCACTCTGGGACAGCAGCCGCTCCGGACCGCGTTCATTCATGCCGACCATGCGGTGGCCTTCTACGGCGACGTCCTCGTGGTCACCGCCGAGTCGGGGCGTGCGCTCACGTTCGACGTCTCGCGGGCCCTCTCCGCCGGCCCGCGTCCGTTCGAGGTCATGTTCGGGCAGCTCGTCGGCAAGACGCTCGTCCTCGAGCTCGCGTACAACGGGTACGCGAACGAGTCGGGAGGCAAGAACGGCTATTTCGCTGCCTACGACGCCCGCAGCGGCGAGCTCCTCTGGGTCTCCGATCCGCTCACGGGCAACGCGGGCGAAGCGCTCGTCAGCGGCGGGTCGATCGTGACCGGCTACGGCTTCACTGCGGAGCCCGACTTCGTCTTCGTCCTCGACCTCGCGACCGGCAAGACCGAGCAGAAGATCCCGGTGAAGAGCGGCCCCGAGCTGATGCGCCTGAAAGACGATCGCCTCTTCGTCCGTACGTACGACACCGACTACGTCTTCAAGAGCAAGACCGGCTTCACCCCTGCCCTGCCGGCAACTCTCGCCGACGATGCGGCGGCGACGGCGGGCGCGAGCGTGGAGCCCGCGCCCACGCCGATCGACGCCGAGACCCGCTGCTGGGTGCGCCGCGCGACGGCGGCGATGCTCGCGAACGACGTCGCGGCCGTCCGCGATGCGCGCGAGCACCTGAAGCCCCTCTCCCGCGACCGGACGCTCGACGACGTCCTGCGCGACGCGGAGCAGAAGGCCGACGCGCGCTGACGCGGCTTCACCTACGCGCGCCGAACCACCGAAGGAGCTGTCGCTCGACACGACGCACGGCTCCTGCGGGTCCTCGCGGCCGACGAAAGCAGCCCCGAAAGAGCGAAACGGCGCGAAGCCGAAGCCATGCGCCGTCGTCGTGGAGCTCTCGGTCTCGCGGCTCCCTCATGGCGGACGAGGCGGACGAAGGCGGCTCGAAAATAGCGAAGCGGCGCGAGGCCGAAGCCGCGCGCCGCTGTCGTGGAGCTCTCTGTCTCGTGACTCCCCTCTCCTACCGGAGCCTGGAGCCTGGAGCCTGGAGCCTTTGCGGCCTCACTTCTTGACGACTTCGACCTTGAGGGTCGCCGTGACGTCCGCCATGAGCTTGACCGGGATCTCGAACGTGCCGAGCGTCTTGAGCGGCTCGGCAAGCTGCATCTTCTTACGGTCGACGGTGAGGCCCGTCTTCTTCACCTCGGACTCGATCTCCTTGGTGGTGACCGCGCCGAAGAGCTTGTCGTCCTCGCCCACCGCACGCGCGAGCGTGATCTTGAGCGCGCCGATCTTCTCGGCGAGGCCCTGCGCCTCCTTCTTGTTCTTCTCGGCGCGAGCAACAGCGACCGCCTTCTCGTGATTGAGGCGGTTCACCTGCGCGGTCGTCGCGGGGACGGCCAGCTTGCGCGGGAGAAGGAAGTTGCGCGCGAAGCCCGGACGGACCTTCACGAGCTCACCAGACGAACCGAGGTTCGGAACGTCGCTCTGGAGGATCACTTGAAGCGTGGTTGCCATGACAGCCTCCTTCAGCTCGTGACGGTGAAGGGCAGGAGCGCAATGTTGCGCGCGCGCTTGACCGCGAGCGTCACCTTGCGCTGGTGAAGAGCGCAGTTACCGCTGATGCGCCTCGGCACGACCTTGCCGCGCTCCGAGACGAAGTACTTCAGCGCCTGCGGGTCCTTGTAGTCGATGACCGCAGCCTTGTCCGCGCAGAACTTGCAAACGCGCTTCTTGCCACCACGGCGGCGGCCCGGAGCGTCGGCGTTGAGGTCCGGCGTACGGCCGAAATCCTTGTCGTCATCCATCATTGCCATGAGTCGAATCTCCTAGAAGAAGTCTTGCTGGGGGAAGCAGTGCGGGAGCGAGCGGCCGATCAGGCCTCCTCCTCGCCGCCTTCCTTCGCGGCAGCGGGCTCGCCGCCTTCCTCACCACCACCACCACCAGCGGCCTCGCCAGCCTCAGCGCCGGCTTCGCCGAACTCGTCCTCGGTGCGCTCGCCACGCATGCTGCGCGGTCCGTCGCCGAAGTCGACGAGGCCGAGGGCCTTCTCGCGCGACTCCTTCTCCTCTTCCTCTGCGGGAAGCTCGAGACGCTGGAACTTGATCTCCTCGGGATCGACGGTGATCGACGCGACGTCGATCGCGTCGTTCGTCATGACGGTCTGGAACTTCAGGACCGTGTCCTGGAGCTTCAGATTGCGCTCGAGCTCCTGCACGACGCCGCCACGGCCGATGTACTTGACGTAGATGTAGACGCCCTTCTTCTGCTTGCCGACCGGATAGGCCAGCTTGCGGCGGCCCCACGACTCGACCTTGAGAAGCGTGCCGTTGTCGCGACCGACGACCTCGGCGACGCGTCCCTGCACCTTGTCGGCGGTGTCGGGGTCGACGTCGGAGCGAAGGATGTAGATGGTCTCGTATTCCTTCGACTTCAGAACCTGTGCTTCGGGCATTTCGTGACTCCCTGTGGATCGCCCCGGCTCCGGAGAGACGGGGGAGCCCGCGAGGTGCCCCTCGCGAGCAAGGACGAACTGGGCACCGGCCCAGCTCCACGGCTCGTTCCCCAAATGGGTCCGAGTCGGGGCAGCGGCTTCTAGCAGTCTCGCCCGCGCTCGTCCAGCCGAGACGCGAGCGCACGTGCTGGTTCACTTCTTCGTGTTGACCGCGTTCATCGCCGCGGCGATCCCGTCGGCGACCACCTTCTCGATCGCGACCACGGCGCGATCGACCACGTCCGGCAGCTCGCTCTTCTCGATGGCGTCGAAGTCGCTGAGCACGTAGTCGGCCACATCGCCGCGGAACCCGGGCGGGGGCCGGCCCACGCCGACGCGCACCCGGACGAACTCGGGCGTGCCAAGGCGCTGGATGATGCTCCGGAGGCCGTTGTGCCCCGCGTGCCCGCCGCCGACCTTGAGCCGCACGTCGCGCCAGGGAAGGTCTAGCTCGTCGTGAACGACGATGACCTGCGCGGGCTGCACCTTCAGGAAGGCCGCCGCGGGCTGAACGCTGTCTCCCGACAGGTTCATGAACGTCTGCGGCTCGAGAAGCGCGACGGGCTGACGCCCGCCACCGACGGCAATCTCGCCCTTCGTCCAGACGGCGCTGAACTTCTCCTTGAAGTCCGGCAGCGCGTGCGAGCGCGCGAGGCGCTCGACGACCATGAACCCGACGTTGTGCCGGTTCTTCTCGTACTTCTTTCCGGGATTCCCGAGCCCGACGACGAGGAACATCGGCGACGTGGAGTGCAGCGGAGCGAAGGAGGTTCACGCCGGAGACGCGGCGGGCTCGCTGCACGAATGCGGCGAGCCCGAGCCCCGACGAAGCGAAAAACGGACGCCGAAGCGTTACTTCTTCTTCGCGTCCTTGCCGGCGTCCTTCTTGTCGCCAGCGGCCGGAGCCTTGCCACCCGCCGCGGCGGCCGGCGCAGCACCCGCAGCCGCCGCGCCCGGGGCGGCCGCTGCTTCCTCGCTGCGATCCTTCTCGGGTGCAACGACGGACACGAGCGTCTGCTCGGCGGGGAGACGAACCTCGACGCCCTCGGGGAGCTTGAGGTCCTTCGTCGCGATGGCGTCGCCGAGCTTGAGCTCCGTGACGTCCGTCTCGATCGTGAGCGGGATACGGTCGGGCACGCAGCGCACCGGGATCGTGCGGAACACCTGGCGGAGGAGACCGCCGAGGGTGACGCCGACGGCCTTGCCGTGCGTGATGAGCGGGACGTCGACGTCGACCGGCTGATCGAGCTTCACCTCGACGAAGTCGACGTGCTCGAGCGAGCGCGTCACCGGATGATAGGTGTAGTCCTTGATCATCACGAGAAGCTCGTTGCCACCGTTGACCTTCATCTGGAGAACGGTGTTCTTGCCGCGCTCGCTCTTGAGGACGGTGACGACATCCTTCGGCGCGACCGAGAGCGTCGTCGCGGCAAGGCCCTTGCCGTACGCGACCGCGGGGATCTGACCCGAGTTGCGGAGGCGGCGTGCGGCGCCCTTTCCGGTCTCGGTGCGGGGATTGGCGGTGACGCTGTGCATGGCGGCGGACATGGCGGGCTCCTAGAAAGACTTTCCGATTTGCCCGGTTTGCTTCCGGGGAGGTTCGGGGGGCGGATGCTTAGCAGAGAGCCGCAGCCGGCGGTAGCGGATCTTGCATCGCAATACGGTCCGGGTATGTAGAGGCGCTTCTATCGCAAGTTGTACTGCTTGGAAAAGGCTTGGACGATGAACACGCGCTCGGCGCTCCGGATCTCGATGGCTGCCTGTCTACCCCTTCTCGTCACGCTCGTCGCCTGCGGCGGCGACGACGACGCGGCTGGGGGGCCGCCGAAGCTCTCGGAGACCTATCGCCGCCTCGGCGACAGCCTCGGGCCGTCGCTCGCACGGCTGAAGACGAGCGCGACATCTCCGGTCGCGGTCACGGCGGCCGAGCTCGGCGGCGTCGCGCCTGTTCCGAAGGATCTCACGGGCGGAATCGACCTCTCGGCAGAGCAGAAGGGCAAGACCGGCGAGAAGGCGGCGAACATCGACGCGGTCGGCGCTGACGAAGCGGTCGTGATCTTCGTTCCGGACGCTCCGACGAGCGGCACGGCGGCCACCCTCCCCTCCTTCGCGGCCTGGAAGGGCGACGCGGACTCCAACGACACGGGGCTCTGTTACCTCGCGTGGACGAAGGGTGCGTCGTGGTTCGTCGCGTCGAAGTGCGGGGACACGTCCGGAGCGTGGGTGTGCGAGGTGTCGAGCGCGCAGGCTGCGTGCAACGCCTGCAACACAGCCGGCGAGTGCACGCCGTGCGACCTCGAGCAGAGCAGCTTCACCTGCGCCTGGCCCTGAGCCGCCTCGAGCGCGAGCCGTGCTCGAAGCGATCTGCCCCGGCGGTCAGCGATCGGGATCGCCGGCGTAGCGCCTCGACAGCAGGAGCTTCAGCCCGCGATATCCGAGCCAGAGGCCGGCAAGGATCAGCATGCTTGGGAGCCCGCCCGCTTCGATGACGCCCCGCCGGAGGCCGCGCGACGAGCTCGCCGTCTCGGCCGCCGAGAACAACGCGATCACGAACGGCGACGCAATCGCGAGGCACACGGCGGAGAGCCCGAGCCAGAACGCGCCTTTGGTGCGCTGCTCCTTCAGACTCCGCGCGACGATGCGGTGAACCGTCAGCCGCGCTTCGTTTTTCGGCATCCCGCGGGACTCGAGAAACGCGATGGCATCCTCGGGCCGTTCGCCACCCTGCATCCTCAGCTGCAACTCGAGCAGCGCACCGCCGAAGTCCTGCTTCGAACCAGAACCGTCCATTTTCCCCTCCTCCAATGGGCTCGGTGCGGTCGAGCTTACGCTCGACGCGGGGAACGGACGAGTCCCTCGAAGGAGCGACAGCTGCGACGCCCAGCCGGGGAAGGCCGGGGCGAGGCCGGGAGAGGTCGGCCACGGAGATGACGACGCGATGTGCTTCGCCCCCATGCCCGTGGCGACGCCGCCAGCCGCTCGTGCAGGAGCCGTCGGCTAGGACGCCTTCGGAAGCCTGAGGCTCAGGAGAAGAGCGAGCTGACCGAGTCGGAGCTGTGGATGCGCTTGATGGCCTCGCCGAGGAGGCGCGCCATCCCGATCTGCTTGATCTTCGAGCACGCCCGCGCTGCGTCGCTGAGCGGGATCGTGTCGCTGACGATGACCTCGTCGAGCGGCGAATCGACGATGCGCTGGATCGCCGGCCCGGAGAGCACGCCGTGCGTCGCGCACGCGACGACACGCGTCGCGCCGTGATCGATGAGCGCCCGCGCGGCGCCCGTCAGCGTGCCGGCCGTGTCGATCATGTCGTCGACGATGATGCACTCCTTGCCCTTCACGTCACCGATGAGGTGCATGACCTCGGAGACGTTGGCCCGCTCGCGGCGCTTGTCGATGATCGCCAGGCTCGCGTTGAGTCGCTTCGAATACGCGCGCGCGCGCTCCACGCCGCCGGCGTCCGGCGAGACGAACACAGCCGAGGAGTCGAAGTTCTTCTTGAGGTAGTCCTCCATCATGATCGGCAGCGCGTAGAGGTGATCGAAGGGGATATTGAAGAACCCCTGGATCTGCCCTGCGTGGAGATCGACGGAGACGACGCGCGTGACGCCGGCGGCCTGGATGAGGTCCGCGACGAGCTTCGACGTGATCGGGGTACGCGGCGCGACCTTCCGGTCCTGCCGCGCGTACCCGTAGTAGGGAATGACGGCCGTGATCGTCTGGGCCGAGGCACGCCGCAGCGTGTCGGCCATGATGAGGAGCTCCATGACGTGGTCGTTCACGGGGCTGGACGTCGGCTGGATGATGAACGCGTCGACACCGCGGACGTTCTCGTTGATCTCGCAGAACGTCTCTCCGTCGCTGAACCGCTGAACCTTGCACTTCCCGAGAGGCGTCTCGAGGTAGTTCGCGATCTGGGCTGCGAGCTCGGGGTTCGCGTTGCCGGAGAAGAGGCAGACCTTCTTGAACACGGGCGAGCGCTCCTGAAAAGCCCTTGAATGCAGGGCCTTTTCGAGGCGTGCTCTACCCCCCGCTTCCGGTCGTGTCAACGGAGCGCCATGGGTTTCGACGAGGCGCTTCTGTTTTTGTCCAAACACCCGTGATCCCACACGCGCGCGAGCGCACGTGCTAGCGGCGGCCGCAGCGCACGTAGGCCCGAACATGTGGCTCGAGCGCGCTCAGCGAAGCATCTTCGCGCACTCTTGGCGCGGGCCCGTCTTCGCTTCCTTCACGCACGACGCGTAGGCGCGCCGCGCCTCGACCATGTTGCCCTTCTCCTGATACGCGGCGCCGAGGAGCAGCCACGCCTCGCCGTCGGTCGGATCGAGCTTCACGGCGCGCTCCCCTGCCTCGATCGCGTCGGCGATCTTCCGCCTCTCGAGCGCGGTGCGCGCCTTCGTCTTCTCTTCTTTCGCGTCGCCCGTCAGGTCCGTCGACGCCTCGGAGTCGGGTTTCGTCTCGGTCGGCGTCGCGGCTTCGATCTTCGGCTCCGCGTTGCGTTCTTCCGGAGCCGCTTCGGTCGTCGGCGCCTCGTCCTTCGGCGGCGCTTCGTCCGTAGCAGGCGGCGAAGGTGCTGCGGTGGTGGCCGTGACCGGAGCGGCAGCCTGGACGGCAGCCTTGGGTGAAGCGGGAGGCGCTTCGGCGGTGGAGGTGACTGCGGCGTGCGCCGCATCCGGCGCCGGCTTCGACGACGTCATCGACGTGCGCGCGACCGCAGCAAGGCACACGACCGCCGCGCCCGCGACCGCCCACTTCACGTAGCGAACGAAGCGCGTACGCCGCTCGACGACGTGCGGCTCCGCCTTGCGCTTCGCCTTGTCGGGGATCGTCAGCGCATCGCCTTCGATCGCATCGCGGTCGAAGGACCGCGACGTCTCGCCTTCGGAGAAGAAGCGCTCGTCGACGCCGATGTCGCCGATCGGCGGGACGCTGATCTCGTCGGGGTCGATCGCCTCCGCCGCCGCGACGGCCTCGGCGCGAGCGCGTGCCGCCTTCTCGGCCTTGGCAGCCTTCTTCTTGGTCTTCTTTTTTTCGCTCTTGTCGTTCGCGTCGTTCGCGTCGTTCGCGTCGTTCTTGGCGTCGACGCTCGCGGCCGCAGGCGGCGGCTCGTCGTTCGCGTCACCGGCGGCGGCGGCGTCTGGCGCGGTCGCCTTCGCTTCGGCTGCGGGCTCGGCGGCCCGCTTCGGCACGGACAGCGGTGCCTCGACGACCTTCACGGGCTCGAGGGGGTCGACGGGTGGCGCGGCGACGGTGAGCGTCTCCGCCTTGCCCTCGTCGTTGTCGTTGTCGTTGTCCTCGTCCTCGTCCGTGTTCGCATCCGCCTGCGCAGCATCCTCCGCGTGCGCGGGCTCCGCAGACGACCCGAACGCCATCGTCGATGCGAGGCTGCGCTGCGTCTCGACCGGCGACGGGGGCTCGCCGTCGCTCGTCGAGCCGAATGCGGCCGTAGAGCCGAACGTACGCGTCCCCTCGTCGCGATCGCCGTCATCGTCGGCGCGAGGGCGGCCTTCCTCGTTCGCCTCGTTCGCCTCGTTCGGCTCGTTCGCTTCGTCCTTCGCGTCCGCAGCGACCTCGTCGCTCGGCTGCGGAGACACGGAAGACTGCGACGCGTCCGACGAAGCGGCAGGCGCGCTCGGCGGCGGCAACGTCGCCTTCTCCAGCTTCTCGAGCGCATCGAGCGCATCGACGCCGCCGGTACGCACCGACAGGACCGAGGCTACGCCGTCGACGGTGCCTTTTGTCTCGACGGACCGCGGAGGGATCGAGTCCGAGGATCCTCCAGACGGGGGCGGATCGGAAGGAGGCACCCCGACGACGACACGCGGGTTCGACGAGCCGAGGTCCGACGTCAGTGCATCGGCCGGGACGGGCGGCGCCTTCACTCCGATGAGGGGTCGCGAGACCCGGCTCCGCCTGCTTGATCGTCCCTTTCTCATGTATCCTCGACGCAGGGTGGGTGGGGCCTGTCAGGTGCCCAGAATGGCGGCGCGGCTAGCTGCAAGCATCGTGCACGTTTCCCGTCGATCGCCGTTGCCCGTGCTCCACGAGTGAAGTTGACGTATTGGAACGTGCACACACGGCCACCGTCAACGCACGCACGACCGAGTGATCGTATTTTGGTCCCACGTTGCGCCACCTTGAGCCGTGAAGAAAGCGCACTTGTGATTACACGTCGTGGGGCAAAAACCAGCCCCAGAGGGACAATGGCCGGCATCGTGGTCTCCCGTCGAGGCCTCGACTCCGTCCGCCGTGGACACCCGTGGATTTTCCGGTCCGCGGTGGTCCAACAATCTGCGTCTCAACGCGGATCGTCACCGGAAGCCGCCGGCTCGATCGTCCACATCCTCGATGAAGCGGGGCAGGTCCTCGGCTGCGGCGTCTGGGACCCCGTGTCGCCCATCGCGGTCCGCGTCTGGTCGCTCGATCCAGGCGCAAAGCTCGACGCCGCGATGTTCCGGACCCGGCTCGAGCGCGCCATCGCGATCCGACGCCAGCTCTTCGACGACAGCACGACGGCCCATCGTCTCCTCAACGGCGAAGGCGACCGTGTACCGGCGTTCGTCGTGGATCGCTACGGCGACGTTGCAGTTCTCCGCATCGACGGCGACGCCGCGCGCGACGTCGCCGCGGACCTCCTTCGCGACATCGAACCGCCGCTCCGCGCCATCGGGATCACGACGCTGCTCGAGCGCACGGGTCGCCGTGGAGAAGCGCCCGAGGTGCGTCCTCGCTTCGGTCCGATGCGCGAGAAGGTCGAAGTGAAGGAGCACGGAGTTCCCTTCGTCGTGGATCTCGTGCGCGGCCAGAAGACCGGCGCGTTCCTCGATCAACGAGAGAACCGGCGGCGCATCGGCGAGCTCGTCGCGCGACGGGTACGTGCCTCGTCGGGCCAGCCCGCTCGCGTCCGCGTCCTCAACCTCTTCTCGTACACGGGCGGGTTCTCGCTTCGCGCAGCGCTCGCAGGCGGCACCGTCACCAGCGTCGACGTCGCGATGGCGGCGCACGCGACGGCGCAGGAGAGCTTCCGCCTCGCCGGGGTCGACCCGCGCGCACACACGTTCGCGACCGCCGATTGTTTCGCCTGGCTCGAGTCCGCGAAGAGCCGCGGCGAGCGCTTCGATGTCGTCATCAGCGATCCGCCGAGCTTCGCGCCGAGCGAGAAGGCCAAGCCGAAGGGGCTCGCGGCGTATCGGTCACTTCACCGCGCGTGCGTCGAGGTCCTCGCGGACGGCGGCACGTTCGTCGCCGCCTCCTGCTCGAGCCACGTCAGCGCGGAGGACTTCGCCGGAACGCTCGACGACACCGCACTCGGTCGCGCCGACCTGCGCCTGCTCGATCAATTCGGGCCTCCGCCCGACCATCCGACCTTGCCGGCCTTTCCGGAAGGCCGCTATCTCAAGCTCTTCATGCTCGGCTGAGCGCGTCGGTCGAGCTTCCACGCTCGGCTGCGCTTCGGCAGCGCATGGGCGGTCTCGCGAGCCGGCGTGCTATGGGTGCACCTGCTCGAGCCGTTTCATGAACGTCGATCGCTTCCTCGTCGACAACCGCGCCGGCTGGCGCCTCGCCGTCACGCGCTACCGCCCGAAACGTGACGTGCGCGGACGTCCTGTTCTCGTCGTCCCGGGGTACGGGATGAACTCGTTCATCTTCAGCTTCCACCCGAACGGCCCTTCGATGGTCGAATGTCTGGCGGCGCGCGGCCTCGAAGTGTGGACCGTCGATCTCCGCGGACAGGGGCGCTCGATCCGCGCGCGAGGGAATCACCGCTACGACATGGGCGACCTTGCCGTCGACGATCTCGGCGCCGCCATCACCCATGTCCTCGCGCAGACGACGACCGGAGCGGACAAGCTCGATCTCGTCGGCTGCAGCCTCGGAACTGCCCTCTCCTTCGCGCACGTGGCCGTCGTGAAGGACGCGCCCGTTCATGCCCTCGTCTCCATGGCAGGCCTCGTTACATGGAGAGAGGCGCACCCGATCGTCCGGTTCGCGTTCGGCTCCCCGCGCCTCGCCGGCCTGATGCGGATGAAGAACACCCGCCGGCTCGCACGCATCGCGCTGCCCGTGGTCTCGAAGATCGCCCCTTCGCTTCTCTCCGTCTACCTGAACGAGCGCTCGACGGATCTCTCGCAGGCCGCGCGCATGGTCCAGACCGTCGAGGATCCACATCCGGTGATCAATCGCGAGATCGCCGAATGGATCCGCCGCGGCGATCTCGTCATTCGCGGCGTCAACGTGTCGGCGCGCCTCCCCGAGATGAGACATCCCTTCTTCTGCGTCGTCGCGAACGACGACGGGATCGTGTTGCCGGCGACGTCACGGCATACGTTCGATGCCATCGGGTCGACGCACAAGGAGATCTTGTTCGTGGGCGACGCGGAGATGCCGATCGGCCATGCCGATCTCTTCCTCTGCAAAGGCGCGCAGCCGAGGGTCTTCGCGCCGATCGCCGACTTCTTGCTCACCGCGTGAGCCGACCAGATCGAACGATCAGCCGCTGGCTTCGAGCTCGTAGAACAGGACGCTCGCGTCCTTCTTGGACCAGATCCCGCAGCCGACCTCGACGAAGTGCTTCGACAGGCGCGCGCGGTACCACGCGCCGGTTCGCTCGTGCACCTTCACGTCCGTGCGCGTCTCGTCGCAGACCTCGCGGATGTCGCGCTTCGTGATCGCCTCGAGATACAAGAAGCCCCCGGTCATCGCCGCGAGGTTCTCGATCGCCTTGGCTGCGCCGGCATCGTCGACGTACGGCAAGACACCCTGGCACACGACGAGGTCGAACTTCTCCTTCGCTCGCCACTTCGTGATGTCCCGCTGCTCGTGTCCGTATTCGCGACACGCGTGGGCGCTGAACTCCGTCGAGCGATAGGCGACGCGCGGCCGCTTCTTCGCGAACCAGTCGCGCCAGAGACCCACGCCAGCACCGACGTCGAGCACGGTCTCGAGCGGGTGTTGCCACCACTCGATGAAGGACACGACGGCGGTGCAGAGCTTCCCGACCTCCTCGGCCGAATGGACGCGCGTGCGGGAGCTGCCATAGTAACGCTCGTAGTACTCGGAATCGAACGGCTCGGTCGCGGTCTTCTTCATCGGGCCCTTCGCATATCACGAACGACGCGCGGTCATTCGTATCGCAGCGCGTCGATCGGATCGAGCTGCGATGCCTTGCGCGCCGGATAGAGGCCGAAGACGACCCCCACGAGGGCGCTGAAGACGACCGAGATCGCGATCACGTCGACTTGAATCTGCATCGGCCAGCCGAACTTGCCGGCAAGCCAGGTCGCGGCGCCGACGCCGAGCGCAACGCCGAGCATGCCTCCGGCCAGGGAGAGGACGAGCGCCTCCACGAGGAACTGCAGCAGGATGCTCCGCGGCTTCGCGCCGATCGCCATGCGGAGGCCGATCTCCCGCGTCCGCTCGGTCACGCTCACGAGCATGATGTTCATGATCCCGATGCCGCCGACGAGGAGCGAGACCGCCGCGACGCTCGCAAGCAACGTCGTCATCGTCTCGGTGCCCTGCTGCTGCGCGCTTGCCGCCTCGGAGAGGTTGCGGATCGAGAAGTCGTCCTCGCCCCCGGGCGCAATGTGATGGCGATCCCGCAGCAGCGCCTGGACCTCGACGAGCGCGCGCCGCGTCGTGTCCGGCCCCGTCGCCTGGACGTAGATCGTCCCGGTCAGGTACTTGCCGAGGCCGCCCTGGATGCGCTGCGCGAACGTCGTCACCGGGATGAACGCGGCGTCGTCGTAGTCCTGGCCGCTCGGCGACTGCCCCTTCCGCTCCAGCACGGCGACGACCGCAAACGGCGATTGCCCGATGCGCACGGTCTGCCCGACGGGATTGGACGAGCTGCCGAAGAGGCGCTCGGCGACCGTCTGTCCGAGGACGACCACCTTCGAGCCCGCATCGACGTCGCCTTGCGTGAACAGCTCGCCCATCGCGGACGACCAGGTCCTGATCTCGAAGTAGTCCGGCGTCGTACCGGTCACCGACGTCGTCCAGTTCAACTCGTCGCTGACGATCGACTGGTTCGATCGGAGCTGCGGCGCCGCAGCCTTGACGCTCGGCACCTCCGTCCGGATGGCAGCGAGGTCGTCCCACGTGAGCGTCGGCATGCTGCCGAATCCGCCGAACGATCCGCCCGCCGTCGTCGAGCCGGGCAGCACGATGAGCAGGTTCGTCCCCATCGCGGCGAACGCCTGCTCGACCTGCGCCTTCGCACCTGCGCCGATGGCCATCATCGCGATGACCGCGGCGACGCCGATGATGATCCCGAGCGTCGTGAGGAACGAGCGCATCTTGTTCCGCAGCACGGCGCGGAGCGCGACGACGATCGTGACGAACGGATTCACGAGCGCCCCTCCTCGCTCGACGGCCCTGGCGGAGGCACGCTCGAGACCACGAGCGCCGAAGTCTCGCGCGCAGGCCGCGGCCGCTGGCGCTGGTCGGACACGATGTTGCCGTCCTTGACCACGATGACGCGCGACGCGCACTCGGCGATGTCGGGCTCGTGGGTTACGAGCACGATCGTGATCCCGGCGGCGCCGAGCTCCTGGAAGAGCGCCATCACGTCGACGCTCGTCTGCGAGTCGAGGTTGCCGGTGGGCTCGTCCGCGAGGATGACCTTGGGATCGCCGACGAGCGCGCGCGCGATCGCGACGCGCTGCTGCTGTCCGCCCGAGAGCTGGGCCGGAGTGTGGTCGAGACGCGCGCCGAGCCCGACGCGCTCGAGGGCGCGTTTCGCCCGGCGGTGCCGCTCGCTCGCGCCGATGCCTCGATAGACGAGCGGGAGCTCGACGTTCTCGAGCGCGCTGGTACGCGCGAGGAGGTTGAAGTTCTGGAAGACGAAGCCGAGAACTTCGTTCCGGACCTCGGCGAGCTCGTTCCTGTTCATCCGCGCGACCTCGCGCCCGGCGAGCACGTACGAGCCCGCGCTCGGCCGGTCGAGGCAGCCGAGCAGGTTCATCAGCGTCGACTTGCCGGAGCCCGACGAGCCCATGATCGCGACGAACTCTCCCGGGAACACGTCGAGCGAGACCCCGCGCAGCGCGTGCACCTCGACGTCGCCGGTCTTGTAGACCTTCTTCACATCGGCGACGCGGATGAGGGGTGTTTCGCTCACGACGAGACCTAGAACATCCGTCCCATGCGCGCCGGTGGGCCGGAGCCCGCAGGCTTGCCGGCGACGTTCGCCTCGACGATCACCTGGTCTCCCTCCGTGAGCCCGCCAGTCACCTCCGTGAGCGTCCCGTCGGAGAGCCCGGTCTTCACGTCGACGGCCTCCGGACGACCGTTCCTGAGCACGTAGAGCATCCGCTCGTGCATCTCGGGCTTGTCGCCGGCCCCCCGGCGACCGCGTGCGCCTCCGCCCCCACCCCCGGAGCTCGCCGCGGTGACCGAGAGGGACGCGGCCGGGCCTGCGGACGCGGCCGACGATGCGATCGCGGACGCGACCTCCGGCGGCGGCTTGAAGCGCATCGCGGCGTTCGGGATCGAGAGCACGTCGCTCTTCTCCGCGTAGACGATCGTCGTCGTGGCCGTCATCCCCGGCCGGAGCTTCAGGTCCTCGTTCTCGACGTCGATCACGGCATCGTACGTCACGACGTTCTGCACCGTCTGCGCGGCGTTCCGGATCTGGCCGATCTTCCCCTTGAAGCGCTGGCCCGGGAACGCGTCGACCGTGAACCACGTCTCCATCCCCGGCTCGAGCCGGCCGACGTCTCCCTCCGCGACGCTGGTGTGGACCTGCATCTTCTTCAGGTCCTCGGCGATGGTGAAGAGCACCGGCGCCTGCAGCGACGCAGCGACCGTCTGGCCGACGTCGACGTTGCGCGAGATGACGACGCCGTCGATCGGTGAGTGAATCTCCGTGTACGAGAGATTGACCTGCGCCTGGTGAAGGGCCGCGCTGGCCTGCTGGAGCGTCGCCTTCGCCACCTCCGTCTGCGCGACCGCGACCGCATCGTTCGTCTCCGCAGTCTGGAGCTCGGCCGCGGAGGCCAGCCCCTGCTCGGCGAGAGAGCGGGCGCGCTTGAGCACGAGATCGGCGTCGCGCTGCTGCGCCTCGGCACGCACCACCCCTGCCTTCGCGGCCGCGTAGTTCGCTCTCTCGCGCTCGACGGCCGCGATGAAGAGCTGCGGATCCATCTTGGCGATCATGTCGCCCTTCTTCACGGTCGAGTTGTAGTCGGCATTGAGCTTCTGGATGCGCCCGCTCACCTGGGCACCGACCTGCACCGTCACGGTTGCCTGGAGCGTGCCGCTCGCCGTCACCCGCGCCACGATCTTGCGCTTTTCGACCGGCACTGTGCGGTACGTGATCGGCGGCGCAGCGCGGCTCGATTGCCACCGCCAGATGCCGAAGGCGACGGCCGTCAGCACGAGCAGCGGGATCACCCAGGATGCGGCCTTTTTCAGCATCGAAGCCCTCGAATCTTAGGGCGTTGGGTGTCGGGCGCGAGCCCAAAGCCGACGAGCCGTAGATCCTTTGTCTGCCACATGCGTCGGAGCCCCGAGCCGCCACGGCAGAGCCGGGCGCGCGGCGAATTCCAGGCGTTCGGGGAGCGTCGATGCTCGTCCGGACCATCAAGGGAGCGAGCGTCATGCGCAAGGGAGCGATGGTCGGGCTTGGTCTGGTGATGGCAATGGCCGGTGCGGGCTGCGCCAAAGGAAGCGCGGCATCCCCGGCGAAGACGCCGGAGGCGAACGGGATCGCCGTCGCGTCATCGCCGGATCGTCCGAGCACGAACGAGACCGAGAACGAGAAAAGGACCGGGCACAACGCCAGCGGCGCGTGGATCGGCGCCGCTGCGGAGGGCGACATGCTCCTGTCCGGTACGAGCGAGACGTTCCTCGGCGTATGGGTCGACGTCCCGGACGCGCGCCCGGAGACGAGGCCACCGATGGAGCTTGCGCTGGTGGTCGACACGTCCGGTTCGATGGCGGGTGCGAAGATCGAAAGCGCACGGAACGCCGCAGCGATGCTCGTCCGGAGCTTGAAGGACGACGACATCGTCGCGCTCGATGCGTTCGCCGACAACGCGCGCACCGTCGTCCCGCCGACGCGGCTCGGCCCGCACTCCCGGCAGGACATCCTCCGCGCGATTGCCGGCCTGACCGTCAGCGGGTCGACGAACATGTTCGAAGGTCTGACGCTCGCAGAAGGTCAGGTCGCGGCCGCCCCACCGACACACAGCATCCGCCGCGTGGTCGTCATCTCGGACGGGATCGCGAACGTCGGCCCGTCCACGCCCGAGTCGCTCGGCGCGATCGCGGAGCGTGGCCTACGCTTCCGTGCCCAGGTGACGTCGCTCGGTGTCGGCAACGACTACGACGAACGCACACTCAATGCGCTCGCGGTGAAGTCGAGTGGCCGTCTGTATCACCTCAGCGAGCCGCGCGAGATGGCGAGCATCCTCGCAGGCGAGCTCGCTCTTCTCGATGCGACGCTCGCGAGCGACTCGTTCGTCGAGATCGTCCCTGCGCCGGGCGTGCAGCTCATGGGCACGGACGGCATCCGAGCCGACTGGAGCGACGGCGGCGCGCTTCGGATTCCACTCGGCGCGCTCCATGCTGGACAGCACCGCGAAGCGCTCGTACGCGTGCGCATCGCCGATCCCGCCCGCTTCGAAGGCCAGACCCGCTCGCTGGCGAGCGTGCGCCTGCGGTTCCGCGATGCCCAGGACAGCGACCTCGAACGCGTGCAGGAGATCGTCGCCCGAACGCAGCTCACGGGGGACGCGAACGCGGTGAGCGCGCACGTCAGCTCCCGGACGAAGGCGATCATGGCGATTCAGGAGTCCGCGAAGATCCAGATGGCGGCCGCGCAGCGGATCAACGACGGCCAGTTCATGGACGCAGACAAGGAGCTCGCCCGCGCGGAGGCCGCGCTCGCGGCGCAGGCGCGGGTGGTGAAGGCGCCAGCGGAGAAGAAGCGCATCGAGCAAGCGCAGACGAAGGTGGCGGCCGCCCGCGCGTCCGCTCAGTCGATGCCTGCGAAGCCGAAGGCGGTCCAGCGCAGCGAGGCACTCGACATGAACGCAAGCGGGATGCGCGACATGGGCTTCTGACGAGGACGGAGGCCAGGGACGAGGCCGAGCCACTCGCACGCGGGCGCTCCTCGTCCTCGTATCGGCTTGCTCTTCCGTCATGACGACCGAAGCGGACGGCGGCGGGCGTTCGATCGCCGTGGTGCGCCGATGGCACCGAGGGTAGAGTCACTGGCGTGAGTGACTCGCGGCCGCCGCCGGCGCCATCATCCGTTCGAGAGCCGCCTCCGGGGGGTGGACACAGCGGAGGCAGCGCACCGCGCACGTTCAACACGCCACCACTCGGGCGGCCGCCGACACATCCGAGCGGCATCGTCCCCTCGCCCATCCTCCCGGCCGCGCCCGCGTCGCAACCGCGGCCGCCGATGCCGGCGATGCCCGGGCCGGGGATGGGGCCGCCGCCGCCCGTGCCTTCACCGTCGCCTCCCGGTCCGTACGGTCCGGCTCCCACGCTGCAGGGCGCTCCGCCCCCGCCAGGGCTCAACCCGTACCAGAGCCAGATCATCCCGCCGACGCCGGGCTACGCGCACGCTCATCCGCCGTACCCGCCGACGGCGACGCCGCAACACGGCGTGCCGATCCCGACGGCACAGGTTCCTCCGCACAAGCCCGAGCGCGGCACACTCCCCGCCATCCAGGTCGGAGTGACGCCGGCGATGCCGTCCGTCGGCGTTCCTCCCGCATCGCCGAGCCGAGGAGCCACCAGCGGACCGATCCCCGCCGTGCCACCTCGACCGGCGGCGTTCCAGACTCCGAACGTCGCGCTCCCGCGCATCATGGTGCAATACCCGCAGGTCGGCTCGAAGCTGCCCGGCGCGCGCGGCACGTACGAGGTGCGTGACGTCATCGGCGCGGGCGAGTTCGGCGCCGTCTACGAGTGCATCGGCCCGTTCGATCAGATCTACGCCGTGAAGATGGTGCGGCCCTCGAATCGCCCTTACTCGGAGGTGCATGCCGAGTGGGCGAAAGAGGTCCAGCGCCTGTTTTCGCTGCGGCACCCGAACGTCGTCTACATCTACGACTCGTTCACGCACGACCATCTCTTCTACCTGGCGCTCGAGCGCTGCGATCACGCGCTGAAGATGATGCTCGGCACGCCGATGCAGGAGGGACTGGTCCTCGAGATCTCGCGGCAGCTCCTGGCGGCCGTGCAGTTCCTCCACGACAACGACGTCGTGCACGACGATCTCCATCCGGGGAACGTCCTCATCACGCACACGGATCGGCCGACGGTGAAGATCAGCGACTTCGGCATCAGCCACGAGCTGCGTGGGATGGCCGCCGTCCGCCCGAACGTCGTCCACCACGCCATCATGGCGCCGGAGATCCTCGCGACCGGCTACACGAGCCGGCAGAGCGACCTCTACCAGGTCGGCCTGCTCCTGTACTGGATGCTCACGGGTGAGTCGGCGATGCAGATGGACGTGCCGTACCAGGAGCTCGTGCGCCAGGTCTCGGAGGGCGAGCCGCGCCAGCGCGCCGAGCAGCTCGGGACGCCCCTCGGGCAGCTCATCGCCAAGATGCTTCGACGTCGTGAAGCCTTCCGGTACACGAGCGCGCGCGAGGTCTGGGCGGATCTTCGCGAGCTGCCGGCCTGGAAGCAGCGCCATCTCTTTCCTGCGAAGTGATCTTCCCTGCAGAGCGATCCGCGAAGCTCAGCCTGAAGCGCATCGAGCTCATCGCGTGAGCGCAAGCGTTGTCTTCGTTGCTGAGTGAGCTCTGCCACATCGACCGCGAGCTCGCACCAAAGCGCCGGTCTGGCTTCATTCGGGGAGGAGTTCAATCGTGTGCTGAGGTAGACTTCGTTCACCGATGGCGAACGGGAGCGCGCAGCCAGAGAGCGCGATCGCGACGTATCGGGTGTTGCGCGAGCTCGGCCCGAGATCGCAACGCTCGTATGCCGCCCTGCGCAGCGACGGGTCCGTCCTCGTCCTGCATCGATTTGCGCGCACGTCGAAGCCGGACGCCGCGCTCGTCACGGCCGAAGAGATGGCCATCCTCCTGCGCGATGCGCGATGCCTCGCGAAGAACTGGCATCCGAACATCGCGCGCGTTCGTCACGTCGACCTCTCGATCGACGGGCTCGACATCGCCACCGAGCTCATCGATGGCGTCACGCTCGAAGAGCTCCTCGGCCTCGCCCGGGCCCGCCGAGTCCATCCGGAAGAGCCGGTCGTCTCGCACGCCGTCATCGCTCGCATCTTGCTCGACGTGCTCGGAGGACTGTCGGCGCTGCATTCGCTCCGCGACGGCATCAACGCTCCGCTCGGCGTGTTCCACGGCGAGCTTTGTCCAGCCAACGTCGTCGTCGGCAAGGACGGCGTCGCCCGCATCGTCTCGGTCTTCCGTCCGCGTCCAGTCACGATCACGGCGCGCAGCGAGGGCCTGGGCTACGCATCTCCGGAGACGATCGCGTCCAGCAGCGCGGCGGACGTCGCGGAGCAGCAGGACGCTCGCGCGGACATCTATGCGGTAGGCGTCATGCTCTGGGAGGCGCTCACGGAGCGCCGTCTCTACGACGACCCGACCCCCGCGAGGATCGCGCAACGACAGCGCGAGGAGGAGATCCCCCCGCCGAACGCACGTCTGGCCGAGGTGACGATGCGCGCGCTGGCCTTCGACCGCGCGCTCCGATTCCGCACCGCGCAGGACATGGCGGCGAACATCCGCGCCGTCGCGGGGACTGTCGCGCAGGGAAGCCTGGTCGCGCAGCTCGTCAACGAGCTCGCAGGTGAGCACATTCGCGCCCGTCGCGCGGAGCTCGATCCTCTCGGCCGACGTTCGCTTCCGCCACCCGCGCGCTCGGGCAGCTACAGCCTTGCGGCTCCTCCGACCGCCGAGGCGAGCCGTGACCCCATGTCGGCGGTGACGCCGTCGGCTCCGCCCGTGCTTCCTGCGTCGTCGCGCACGTCGGAATCCGCTCCGAGCGCATCCGGTCCGGTCCGCATCGCCGTCCCGTCCGCGCCCGACGTCGAGACGTCGTACGCGCCACGACCGCCGACACCGCGGCACGCGCTCACGCCGCCGGCGCCGCCCGGCGTACCGCGTGTTCGCCCTCCGCAGCGTCCCCCCTTCCCCGCTCACGCGCTGCCGTTCGAGAGCAGCACACCGCCGTCATCGGCTCCGCCGCCGAGCGGCGACGACGACGAGCTGCCTGGCCCGCGGGAGAGCACGCCGGACGACGCGTATCTCGAGCAGCTCGCCGCGGCGATTCGCGCGGCGAAGCCGGCGCGCGTCGACTCTCCTCTCGACGTCGCGGACCTCGTGGAAGACGGCGACGTCGACGATGGCGCTTTGACGGTCGCCCGCGAAGTGGAGGTGTCGCCACGCTCGATGGCACCGGCGCCTCCCGCGATCTCGTCGCCATCCTCGTTGTCACCCTCTTCGCCGGCGGCAGCCGCGAGCACTCCGTCGTTTTCGTTCGCGACCCTCCCGCTGCCGTCGTTCCCCGAAGCCGAGCAGCCGACGACGCCCCGAGCTTTGCCGGTCACCCCCCACCATCAGCCTTCGACGCGAACGCCGTTCGTGGTCGACGTCGTGCCGGAGCTCGTTGCCGTGGCCACGGCCGAGCCGCCGCCCTCGGCGCGGAAGCGCACGCTGATCATCGGTGGTCTCGTAATGTTGCTCCTGCTCGGTGTGGCCGGCGCTGCGTTCCTCACTCGCTCGTCGACCGAGACGACGCCGACGAACGCGTCGTCGGATCGAGGTGACCCGCCGAGCGCGGTCATCGTCGCGCCGCCGCCAGCGGTCGATCCGCTCCCGCACGCCGCGTCCGCACCCCCTGCCCTACCCGAGACGAGCGCGCGGCACGGCGCTTCGGCCGGCGGAACGCCGTCGAAGAAGTGATCTGCTTGCGCCCCGCCGCGCTGCGCGTCGTTACCGACGGCGGCGAAGGCGGCGCACCATCGCGAGGGCGCCGAACGCAACCGGAGCGAAGAGCGAGAAGCCGCCCAACGTCGTGGAGGCGGAGCCGACGGTCATGCTGCAGCCGCCGTCGTCGTTCTCGACGGGCGTGAGCCGACGCGAGCCGGACCCGTTGCCGGTCTTGCCGCCGCCGTCCGTCGGCGTCGTCGAGACGCCTCCGCTCGACGTCCCTCCATCATCGTCGTCCGTGCCCCCGTCGCTCGGCGGCATCGTCGGGCCAGCGTCCGGGAAGTCGCCCACCCGGATATCCGCGCACGAGAAATACGTGCTGCCTGCCGCCGGCGTTTCGTTCGCCGCGCATGCACGGCCGATCATGAGCTGCAGTACCTGCAGTGTGCAATCTTTGCACGACACGCCCTCGGGCAGCTTCACCTTCGTGGTCACCACGCGGTCGTCCTGGCTTCCCGCCGGATCGTCGATCTGCGAGAGCAGCACCCAGTCCTTGTCATCAGCGGCGCTGAAGCGGATCTGGAAGCAGCCTTGGTGATCGATGGTCTCCTGCAGCTTGACCTCGATCTCCTGTCCGACTGCGTATTGCGTCGGCATGTTCGTCCGAGGCGAGTTTCCACACGGACCGGTCTTGTGAGCACGGGCGTCTAGATTGGTTATGCCGGTATCGCGCGAGATGGGCTGCATCACGTATGCATGCCCCATCGCCGTGCTCGGCACGAAAAGGTAAAGACCCACCGCGAACGCACCAAGGCGCTTCAGGCTCCCGCTTCCCATACGACGGACCTTATCATGCGGATGAGCCCGAGGCCCTCTGTTCCATGATTGGCCCAGGATTCCACCATTCCTGATCATCTTTGATACGGTACGAAGCGCGTGCTGCCTGTTCACCAGAGCAAGCCACCGAAGGCTCTCGGTCGGTTCGAGGTCGGCGCCAAGATCGGCGGCGGAGGGATGGCCACGGTCTATCTGGGTCGAGACATCCGACCGGACGGGACCGAGGAGCTCGTTGCGTTGAAGGTGATCCGCGACGAGCTCGCGAACGACGAGCAGTTCGCAGCGATGTTCGTCGACGAGGCGAAGATCCTCGCGCGCCTCTCGCACCCGAACGTGATCCAGACGCTCGAATACGGCGTGACGGGGCCTCATCGCTTCATCGCGATGGAGCTCTTGAACGGCCGGACGGTGGCGGACCTCTGGGATGCGCTCGTCGAGGAGAAGGGCAAGTTCGACGTCGGGATGGCCGCCTGGATCTGCGCGCGCGTCGCGGAGGGACTGCATTCGGCCCACGAGCTGGTGGACGAGACGGGTTCCCCGCTCAGCGTCATCCATCGCGACGTGAATCCCTCGAACATCTTCCTCACACACTCCGGCGAGGTGAAGTTGATCGACTTCGGCCTCGCGCGCGCACGGGTGCGAGTGTCGAAGAGCGCCGACGGAATCGTCAAAGGTAAGATCCCGTATCTCGCTCCCGAACAGGCGCACGGCAAGCCGATCGATCGGCGCATCGACGTCTACGCGCTCGGAACGACGCTCTGGGAGATGGTGACGATGAAGCGCTTGTTCAAGCGCGACAACGACGTCGACACCCTCAAGGCAATCCGCGATGCGCACGTCCCGAACCCGCGCGACGAGGATCCGGAGTTCCCCGAAGCGCTCTGGAAGATCATCGACCGCTCGCTCCGCCGCGACCGCGACGAACGGTATGCGTCAGCCGAGGAGATGCGGACCGATCTCGATGCGTTCGCGCGTGCCAGCGGGCCTCACGCGCCGAAGCTCGCCGCCCTCGTCGAGCGACTGTTCCCGGGCGGCGAAGCCCGACAGGCGAAGTGGCTACGCGACGCGGCCGCCGTGCGCATTCCGGCAGGCACGATGGCGCCCCCGGCGCCCGTTCCGATCGCGTCCTCGAGCCTCCTCGAGGAAGACTCTGGACCGCCGTCGCTCCGAACGGTCTCCGTAGGGTCGAAGCTCCCGCCTCCGAACCCGCCACCGCGCAGAGACCCGTCGGCAGCGAAGGACGAAGAAGCCTCGAGCGCCGAGGCCACGTCCGCCCGCAAGTCGTCGGGACCTTCCGCGCGCAGCTCGACTCGTATCGAGGCCGCAAAGAAGACGAAGACGAACGGCAAGACGAAGTCGAAGAAGAAGAAGCGCAAGGAGACGAGCGCCGACACGCCCGCTGCAGAGGCCCCGGCCGAAGACAAGCGAAGGCTCTGGATGATGGTCGCCGCGGCGGTCGGCGTCCTCCTCGTGCTTGCCCTTCTCGCGTCGCGCTGAGTCCGCGCCCGCTCAGAACCCCGGCGTCGTCGCGACGCCCGTGGCCGCGCCGCGTGGCTTCACCTTGTCCGAAGGTGGCCGTCGCGTCGGCGGCGGCGTCGGGGTGGTGCGTGACGGTGGCGGCGTCGGCACGCGCTCGACGCTCGCGGCCTCGGGCGAGCTGCTCGTCGCGGACGGCGACGGCGGCGGCGGCGGTATCTCGACGCGCGGCTCCAGCGAAGTCGTCTGCGACGAAGGAGGTGATGCAGACGCTGCGGGCGTCTCCGGGCCGCGCGTCACCGCGAGCGTGACACCGACAGCGAGCACCGCAGCCCCGAACGCCGCGCTGCCGGCGAGCGCGAAGGTAGAAGCCCGTCCGCGCCGCGGCGGAAGGCCGACCGCCTCCGTCGACATCGCGAGGCTCGACGGGCTCGCCGGCGGCGTGAGCACGACGGCGCTCTCGACGCGTAGCTCCTGGAGCGCGTGAGCGAGATCTTCGTCCGTGGCATCGACCGCTGCGCGAAGCGCCTGCGCGAACTCGGCGCACGACGCGTGACGCTCGTAGGGCCGCTTGGAGAGCGCGCGCGCGATCGCGATCCAGAGCCGAGGCTCGATGCGCGGATCGGGGTCCACCTCGTGCTCGAGCACCGCTGCGAGCGATGCCGCCGGTGTGTCGCGATGAAAGACTCGCACGCCCGTCAACATCTCGAAGAGGACGACGGCGAAGGAGAACATGTCGCTCCGTCCGTCGATGTCATTCTGTCCGCGAATCTGCTCCGGTGACATGTAGTGCGGCGTTCCGAGGACGCTGCCGTCCACGGTGAGCGCCGCGCCCGCTGCGGGTAGCTTGGCGATCCCGAAGTCGAGGATCTTCGGGATGACGTGCCCATCCGGCTCGACCGCGAGGAACACGTTCGCGGGCTTCACGTCGCGATGGACGATGCCTTTCTGGTGCACGTGGTGCATCGCAGAGAGCACCGGGACCGCGACGGCGAGCGCCTGGAGCGAACAGAGCGGTCCTCGCTGCCCCATCGCCGCCTCCAGCGTCCCACCATGGAGCAGCTCCATGACCAGGCCCAGGGTCCCGTCGGCCTCGTCGACGAGGTCGAACACGCGAACGACGTTGCGATGCGAGATCGTGGCCGAGAGCCGCGCCTCCCGGCGGAACCGCTCGTCGTGCTCCGCCGAACGCTCCGCTCGGTGAATGGTCTTCACGGCGAGCTCGGCCTGCGTCGCCTCGTTGCGCGCAACCCACACGTCGCCCATGCCACCGCGCCCGATGCGCTTGATGAGCCGGATCTTGCCCCCGAGGAGCGTGTCGGGCGGAATTTCGCTGCGTGCCAAGACGCTTACGCGGATCCTAGCCCACCGACGCAGACGAAGGCGAGCCGCTCGGACGCGGCGCGATCACCCGCGCTCAGTCGGCCATCTTCTGGGACGTGCCCGGAGCACACGACGAAGGCCGCCGACAGTCGACCGTGCCTTGGTTTCGAGCGCAACACACCGCCGGCTGCTCGCAATCTCCGCGCTCGCACTTGGCGCAGTGACTCTCGCTGCACCCGAGACACAGCTTCGGCCCGCAGCAGACCCCACGCTCGGGCGGCGGCTTGCGGTCCGTGCAGTTGTACTCCTGTCCCGTGCCGCCGTCGGCGCGCCCCGACGGGTCATCGTCGCCAACGCCACCGTCGACGTCCCGATACTCGACGACCGGGACCGACGAGCAGCCGCTCGCGAGCGCCAGCTCGAGGGCGAGGGCGAGGGCAACGATCGCGAACCGAGCGCGCATGTCGAGGAGGAGAATACCGCGATTCAGAACGAAAGCGCGAGGCGGACACCGCCGGGCCCCGGCCTCACGACGCGCATGGCGTTCGGCACCGCCGCCGTCGTGTCTCCACCAGAGCGGACCAGCATGTATACGCCCACGCCGACCGCCACGAGCCCCGCGACGGCAAAGGCGCCACCCAGAGGGCCGAGCAGGCTGGCGGTGTCGCGATCGCTCTCGACCCCATCGCGGAGGCGTGTCGGACAGATGTTGTTCGGACACGCCGTCTCGATGTCGCCGATGAGCCCCTCACGCACCGCAAGCAGCACCGAGCCGGTGACGACGAGGGCGGCGCCGCTGCCAACGGCGACCCAGCCGAGCGTGTCGTGCTTCGCAGCGACAGGGGCGGCCGCCGCGGAGTCGGCCGCGGTGAAGGTGATCGTGTGCGCGACTTCGCCCGCGCCGTCGTCGAGCACCAACGTCCGTTCGTGGACCATCGATCCTCGCGCCGTCGCCGACACGACGTGCTCACCTGGATCGAGCTCGATGGCGCGCGGCGTCGTCGACACCGGCACCGGCGCGCCGTCGATCGTGACGCGCACGTCCGGCGGCGGGTCGTCTTGCACGCGAACGGAGAGCCTCGGGACCCTGCGATCGAGGTCGGCGGCGCGCTCGGCGGCGCTGTCGGCGATCTCCTGATCGGCCGCAGGCAGCGAGGTCTTTGCGGCCGCGAGGGCGCGATACATGTCGCGCGCCTCCCGCAAGCGCCCCATCGATGCAAGCACGGTCGCGATGCGGTACCGGACCGACGCGCTCTCCTTCACCTTCGCGACGCGCTTGAACTTCTCGAGCGCGTCGCCGAAGCGCTGCTCCTGCTCGTCCTTGTAGGCTTCCTGGAACAGCTCCCGAGCGGCTTGCAGCTCCTCCTGCGTCTGCGCAGGCGCTTGCACCGAGATCAGACCGACGGCGACGACGGTCGCGGCTGCGAGCACGCCCGCCCGGAAGCGGCGTCCGCGCCGACCGTCAGACGTCATCGAGCGACACCCCGTAGAGGCCTCGCTTCTTGAGCAGATCACGAAGGTGATGCCGGGCGACGTCCGCCTGACGAGATGCCGCGGAGAGGTTCCCCTGGCACCGCTTCATGAGCAGCGTGAGGTAGGCCTTCTCGAAGCGATCGATCGCTCGGTCTTTCGCCTCGGCGAAGGTGCCGGAGAGATCGAGGGGAGCGCGCTCGCCGGCCGTGCCGCGGAAACCTTCGCCTTCACCGGCGACGTCCTGGCGGCGGATCACGCCGTCGCGCGCGACCGCTGCGGCACGTTGTAGCGCGTTGTCGAGCTCCCGCACGTTGCCCGGCCACGGCATCGATGCGAGGTGCTCGAGCGCCTCGACGTCGATCATCACGTCGGAGCCCGCGCGCGTCAGGAGCATCGCGCACACGAGCGGAAGATCCTCCTTGCGCTGACGGAGCGGCGGCACGAAGACCCGCACCTGCGCGAGCCGGAAGTAGAGATCCTCGCGGAAGCTGCCCTTGTCGATCGCGTTCCGCAGGTCGCGGCTCGTCGACGAGATCACGCGGACGTCGATCGGCACGGGGGTCTGCCCGCTGACGCGCACGATCTCGCGACGCTCCAGAACGCGCAGGACCTTTGCCTGGAGCGCGGGCGCGAGCTCGCCGACTCCGTCGAGGAAGACCGTTCCGCCGCTCGCGCTCTCGAACAGACCGATGCGCTGCTCGGCGACGCCCGCGGCGGCGTCCTTCTCGTGACCGAAGAGCATGGACT
Organism: Pseudomonadota bacterium; assembly: GCA_023423895.1. Lineage (GTDB taxonomy): Bacteria > Myxococcota_A > Polyangia > Polyangiales > Polyangiaceae > Labilithrix. The sequence continues at coordinate 128,706 of JAFAER010000160.1, read as the reverse complement.
CTGCGAGAGGCTCGGGAAGCGCCGTCGCGTCGATGACCACGAAGGGCCCCGATGCGCGCGGCGACGCGGCGTGCACCGCGCGCGCGACCTCCTCTTTGCCCGTTCCGGTCTCACCCTGGACGAGCACGGCGAGATCTTTCGGAGCGATGCGCTCGAGCGTGGCGAACAGCTCGCGCATTGCCGGAGAACGACCGACGAAGTTCCCGAACGAGTCACGCTCGGCCGCCGGCGGAGCCACCACCGTCTCGTCGACTTCGACCTTGAGCAGCGTGTCGCCGATCGTCAGCTCACCGCCGATGGCGAGCTCGATGTCCATCACGCGATGTGGACCAAGCCACGTTCCGTTCATGCTGCCGACGTCACGAGCGCGGATGCGATCGCCGATGCGTGTCAGCTCGAGATGTGCACCGCTCACGCGCGGGTCGTCGATGACGAAGTCGTTCGTCGGATGCCGGCCGACCGTGGCGCTGGCGCGGGCGACAGCGAACGCTCGGCCAGCGGACGGCCCCGAGGCCGCGACCAGCTTGGGGGTCGCCTCGGTCCGCGCAATCACGCCCGGATTCGCCTGGGTCCCTCCACGCACGCTATTCATCGGCGCCCACCATTTCACTCTCCGCCGCAGGACGCAATGCCTGCAGATCTCTTCCCGTTTCCCGTCGACTCACCCCGTCACTCCGTATACGGGACCACAACGGGGTATGGGAAGCCGCTCGGCGCGTTCGGTCGAGCTCATCAGGGTCGGTCAGTCGACCGACCACCGACGAAGTTGCAGCGCCAAGCTCTTTTCACGCGAGCGGTCCATCGAGCTCGTCCGGACGAGCCGACCGTTCTTCGACCTTCGACCTTCGACCTTCGACCTTGCAGCCGGCGCGTGAACCACGCAGCGGCGTCGTCGAGGCGAGGCGACAGTCGCGAGGCGAGGCACGGACCGAGCGCGCTCTCCTCGACGGCGTCCCCTCGACGACGCGCGGCACGTTGGTCAGAGTGTCGGTGCCGGAGGATGGATAGTCGTTCCCCCAGGAGGAGCGATTGGATCCGCGTAGGTGCCGGGAGCTGATGCCGGGATTCCGCTGGAAATGCGGTCCGGATCGTCGCCTACCTCCCTCACACCCCCGCCGGGAGGCTGGTCACGGTTCTTGCATCCGCAGGGCTGGGGTCGAGCCATGGATGTCAGCTGTCCTGCGTGCGCGGCACGCTACACCGCCGATGACGAGAAGCTCCGAGGCAAGACGGCCCGGATGCGTTGCAAGTCGTGCGACACGACTTGGCTCGTCTCGGGACCAGGAACACCGTCGGTCGCGCCGGTCGCGGCCGCCCAGAGCCTCGAGAACGACTCGACGAGCAAGCGCGCCGCTGTCGTGCGGCGAGGAGCGGAGCGCGAGAAGCGGGATCTCTTCGCGAAGCGCGATCTCGACGAGGGGTCGGTCAAGCAGACGCTCTTGCCGCCGCCCTCGTTCGGCCTCAGCGGCGGCGTCGGCGCGCGCAACGAGAACTCCGTCCTGTTCCGCGTCGATCAGCTCACGGCCGCTGCGCGCCTGAAGACTCCCGCGCCTTCACCCGTGGTCATCGCGGAGAGCGCACCCACACGCGCGCCCGCGGACGACGAAGGTGTCATCGATCTCAAGGCGCTCGCGAGCGCTCCGCCGCGAAAGATCGGCCTTCCGGTGGCGCCGCTGTTCAGCGAGCCGCCGGCCGTCGCGCTCGACGTGAACGCGGCCATGCACGGCGCTGCGGCGGCTCCGAAGCCGGCGAACAACCTGCGCCTCATCGGCGCCATCGCGGCGGCCGCGGCGTTCGTCATCCTCGCGGGCTTCGGAATCTCGCTCGCGTTCAAGGGAGAAGAGCCGGTCCAGCACACGGCCGCTCTCGTCGTCGAGCCTCCGGCGGCCGCCGAGGCTCCCGCCCCCAAGGTCGAGCCCGCTCCCGCTCCGAGCCCCGCCGAGCTCGCCGCGACCGACGACGCCAAGGACGCGAAAGCCGAAGCGCCTGCAACGAAGGGCAAGAAGGGCAAGAAGGGCAAGAAGGGCAAGGCTGCGAAGAGCGGCCCGATCACGAACAAGACGCCTGCGCCTGCAGCGAAGCCCCCGAAGCCGGCGGATCCGTGTGGCTGCAAGGGCGACTTCAACTGCATCCTCGCGTGCACCGCCAAGCGCGGTAAGTAGCGCGACGCCGACCGGTCCAGGCCCTTCACTCACGATCGATCGGCACCGTCATCACGAGCACGTGCGCGTCGCTCTTCGCGGAGCGCGCGCGCGTGGCTGCGTCGACGAACTTCCCGATCGACGTCGGGGCTCCGATGATGATGCGGATCTCGGTTGCGCCTTCGAGCGCGCGGGCCGAACCGGCGAGCTTCACGGAACCGTCGGGTCCGATCTCGACCTTCGCCTCGAGCGGCGCAGGCTCGGGCGTCGAAGGATCGATCGTGAACGCATACGCGACGATCTTCTCCTGCGGCGCCGTCGCGGGGCGCAGCGAGAGCTCGAAGGGAACATGGCGTCCGCCCGTCTTCGGCACACGAAGGCGCGGCGACGTCGTCGGATCGCTCGAGCCTGGCGGACCGGCCGTCAACGTGTACGCCGGCAGCTCGGGTGCGGTCGGGCCGCTCTGCCCTCCGACGTAAATCACCATGGCGGCCGCGAGCGCGAGCGGCCCCGCCGCGAGGACGAGCCTTCGGCGCCATGCGCTCGCCGCGGTCGGGGGACGCGCGGGCGGCACGGGACGAACGGCGACGACCTCGGCCGGCTTTCCGGGCGCGACCCCCACGACAGGCTCCGTGGCCTCTGGTGCGGCGTCGCCGGTCGGAGACTCTCCTGCAGCTCGTGCGCCAGGTGCGGTACCTGCACCAGCTGCCACGGCATCGTCCTCCCTCGTCATGACTCCTCCGCGTCCTTCGCCAGCCGTCCGGTCATCGTCGTTCCTCGCTCTCCTCTACTACGTCGCCGCGCGAGCGGGTGCTGCCGAGGCTTCTGCCGGATCCGAAGCGGCTCTTTCGCGAGGCGATCTCGAGCCGCCGCTCGGCGCGAGCTCGCGGAGGGGATGCGGCAGGGGCATCCAACTTCGATGACGTCGGTTGTAGACGCGACGCGACCTCGTGCGGTGACGCTCGGCAGCGCTTCCGGTATATCGCTCGCAGATGTCCAACGTCGCGATCGTCACGGGAGCATCGAGCGGGATTGGTCTTGCAGTCGCGAAGCGCTGGGTCGCTCGAGGCGGAAGGGTCGCGCTCGTCGCGCGCTCGCACGACAAGCTCGAGGAGCTCGCGCGCGAGCTCGGCGGCGGCAACGGCGACGCGAAAGCGGTCCCCTTCCCGCTCGACGTCACGCAGCTCGACGCCCTGAGCGCGCTGCCGGGTCGCGTCGTCGATCGATTCGGCCGTCTGGACGTCGTCGTCAACAACGCTGGCTTGAACTACCGCGGCTCGATCGAGCGCTTCGAGCCGTCGCAGCTCGCGCAGATCGTGACCACGAACCTCGTTGCGCCGATCGTGCTGTCACGTGCCGCGATCCCGAAGATGGAGCGCGGCGGATCGATCGTGCAGGTGGCGAGCATCGCAGGGATGGTTCCCGTGCCGGGTGAGGCCGCTTACTCCGCTTCGAAGGCAGGTCTCCGCGCGTTCGCGCGCGCCGTCGCCTTCGACGTAGAGCATCGCGAGATCCACGTCGGTTGCGTCTCGCCCGGCCCGGTGGACACCGGGTTTCTCGGCGACCTCGAGGAGGTGCCGGACATCGTCCTCTCGCAGCCGATGGTCACTGCTGACGAGGTCGCGGAGGCGGTGCTCCGCTGCGTGGACGAGCGCCTCGAGGAGATCGCCATCCCGGCGCGCTCCGGCCGTCTCGCGACGATGGCCTACCTCGTGCCGTCCTTCGCCAAGAAGATCCGTCCCGTGCTCGAGAAGCGCGGCGCCCAGAACAAGAAGGCGCTCATTGCTGCGCGCCGCCGCTCGGTGTCCTGAGGGGGCCTCGACTCTCACCGACGTGCTGTGAGCGCTCAGCAACGTCGAAGCGCGCGCGTCGCTTCGTGCAAGGCGATCCCGCTCGCGACGGCGACGTTCAACGAATCGAGGCCCGGCGCCATGTCGATCCGCACGCGCCGCGTGCGCGCGAGCACGTGATCCGGCAAGCCAGGTCCTTCGGTGCCCAGGAGAAGGGCGCGCGGAGCGGGCGGCAGCGCGTCGATCGTCTCTTCGCCTCGCGGCGTCAGCGCGATCGGCTCGATGTGTGCCGACGCGAGCACGTCGAACATCTCGTCGGTCGACGAGCACCGCGCGAACGGCACGACGAGCGCCGTCCCCGCCGAGACGCGGATCGCCTTGCGATAGAGCGGATCGCAGCTCTCCGGATCGAGCAGGACGCCGTCGGCGCCGAACGCAGCAGCGTTGCGGAAGATGCTTCCGACGTTGTCGTGGTTGGTCAGCCCGACGAGCCCGACGATCACCTTCGCGCCGCGAACCAGATCGGCCGGCGCGATGGGCGCGCCGCGCTCTCCCAGCGCGAGGATCCCTCGATGGATCGAGAAGCCGACGACGCCATCCATCACGCGCTGCGGGACGACGTAGACGGGAATCGCGTCCGTCAGGCTCTCGATCACGTCCGCGATGGCCTCGACTCGGCGCTCCTCGACGAGCAGCGAGCGGATCGTCATCTTGCTGCGAGACACGAGCACCCGCAGCACGACCTCGCCCTCGGCGATGAACAGGCCTTCACGGCCGACGAGGTCGCGCTCGCGGACGGCGGTGTACGGCTGGAGACCGGGATGCTCCGCGTCGGTGACGTGGATGATCTTCGCTGCCATCAATCGGTCGCCGGGGGCGCGAGCGTCAGCCGCTCGACGACGGCGACGTGATCCGGCAGGAGCCGGAGCATCTCCTCGCGTGACGGCATCTCGAAGTCGTCGAAGTCGAAGCCCGGTGCGACGGTGCAGCCGCAGAGCGCCCAGCGCGTTCCGAGGGGAACGGCCGCTTGCCAAGCACCTGCCGGCACGACGTGTTGCGGCCTCTGCCCCTGCGCGAGATCGCGGCCGAGGACGAACGTCTGGTGCACCCGCCCTTCGAGGATGTGGAGCTCGACAGGATCTCCGTCGTAGTGATGCCAGATCTCGTCGGAAGCGACGCGGTGAAGCGCGGAGAAAGACCCCGCGGGGAGCAGGAAGTAGATCGCCGTCGATGCCGAGCGCGGCGCTCCGTGCGGGAGGTTGCCGAGCGCGAGCGGCGATCGCCACGTCTCGCGGAAGAAGCCGCCTTCGGGATGCGGCGCGAGCCCGAGGAGCTCGATGAGCTTCTCCGCTTCCGGATCGAGCTCGCCTCGTGTCGTTCCCTCGGCTTGCTGCTCGGTCATCACGCCCTCGCTCCCTCGCCTCGCCCGCTCACTTCGCCTCGACGCCTCGTGCAAAGCTCATGTTCGCGAACGGTATCACCGACGCGGGGCACACTCACCTGCAGCGCGAGTGCACGACAAGCGCGCTCGTGCGACCACCAAAATTTCATGTCGGAACAGAGATTTACCGCGGCGATGAATGCTCGCGCTAACGTCCCATCTCGATGCGGATGTCGGCAAGCCACGCGCGCACGCTGCTCGGCGGCCGATGGCGGCCCGAGCACGTCATCGGCGAAGGAGGGACCTCGACCGTTTGGGCCGCGAGCCACCGCGATGACGGCCGCCGTGCCGCCATCAAGGTGCTCCGCTCCTCGCTCACCTACGATCGAGACCTCGTCGATCGGTTCCTCACCGAGGGATATCTCGTCAGCGCGATCGAGCACCCGGGCGTCGTGAAGGTCCTCGAAGACGGTATGACGGACGACGGCTGTCCCTTCCTCGTCCTCGAGCTCCTCGTCGGGCAGACGCTCGAGGACCTTCGACAGATCCGCGGCGGACGCATCCCGCTCGACGAGGTGATGCCGATCGCGGACGCGATGATGGACACGCTCGCGGCAGTTCATGCGGCCGGCGTCATCCACCGGGACCTCAAGCCACAAAACGTGATGGTGCTCGATGGAGGCGGCATCAAGATCCTCGACTTCGGGCTCGCGAAGGTGCGCGGTCGAACCGCCGACGCCGCGCAGGACGTCGTCGGGACGCCGTCGTTCATGCCGCCCGAGCAAGCGCTCGGCATGACGAGCCGGATGGATGCGCAGAGCGACGTTTGGGCGCTCGGCGCGACGCTCTTCTACGCGCTCAGCGGACAGCCCGTGCACCTCGCGCAGCACCCGACGGCGATGATGCTCGCGAGCGCGTCGACGCGGCCACGCTCGCTCGCCGACGCCGCGCCCGAGCTGCCCCGCGCGATCGTCGACGCGATCGACAAGGCCATCGCCTATCGCAAGTCCGAGCGCTGGACGGACGTGAGCGCGATGCGCTCGGCATGGCACGCCGCACATCCGACGTGGCTGCCCACGCTTCCACCGCCGGCCTTCGCTCCAGACCCCGCGTACGTCGCGTCGCGAACGGGCGCCTCTCACGCAGCGAAGGCGTCCTCGCTCGGGCCGATCGAGACGCCGCTCGCGGTGACGCTCTTCGACCCGCGCGAGCTCGTCCTCGAAGCGGAGCGGATGCTCCCGAGCTCGTCGCTCGGCCCCACGATGCACGCGGTCCATCCATCGAGTGCATCGAGTGCATCGAGCGCACCGGAAGGGGCGCGCGCATCGCGCTGGCGGACGACGCTCAAGCTCGCCGCGACCGCGATGGTGACGATCGGCGTCGTCGCGGCGGCGATCGCGCTCGTCTCCAAGGGTGCTCCGCCGGCTTCGAGCTCGGCCACGGCTCCGCCGCCGGCGATGGACCTGCCCGCGCCGAAGCTGCAGCGCTGAGACGTGACGATGAGCTCGCAGCTCGAGCACGGCGCATCGAACGTGACGGACGGCTGGGTCGACGACGTCAGCCCGTGTGTGCGGGTGCGAGGCAACGGCCGATAACGCCTTCGTCCAGTGCGCCGCAGAAGCGCGAGCGCGCGGCGGTGCGAAGTCTGCAACACCACCGAGGATCCGAGACGGCATTGAGGGCAACACCCCGCAATGTTCGGGGATCTCGCGTGGCCGATGTTCTGGGCTCGTCGCCCTGAGCTACTCTTTGCCCATGTCGACGCGAGGTCGAAACGCGCGTGACGTCACGAAGGCCAAGTGGGAAAACCCTCTCCTCGCCGGCGATCGCCGCGTCGAGGTCGAGCTCCCGCGATTGTTCATCCAGGTGGAGCGAGAGTGCGGGCGCGCCTCCTCGCGAACCTACGTTCACGATGGTGAGATCTGCAGGATAGGCTCCGCAGCATCGAACGATCTAGTGGTCGATGATCCGACCATCTCGAGGTTCCACTGCAGCATCCAGCGCGAGGGCGGGGCCTGGCGCATCGTCGACACCGGCTCGACGAACGGGACCCGCGTCGACGGCGTGCGCATCCTCTCGGCTGAGCTGGAGGGGCAGGCGGTGCTGACGATCGGCGACTCGCGCCTGCGCGTTCGTCCCGACCGTGGGGAGAGCGCGTCTCTTCCCGTCGTCTCGTCGTTCGGTTCGCTCATCGGCGCGAGCGCAGCGATGCAGAAGCTGTTCGCGACGCTCGAGCGTGTCGCGGCGGCCGACATCGACGCGCTCATCCACGGCGAGAGCGGCACGGGCAAGGAGCTCGTCGCGACCGAGATCGTCCAGAGAAGCGCGCGCGCGCAGGGCCCGCTCGTCGTCGTCGACTGCGGCTCGATCTCGCCGGCGCTCGTCGAGAGCGAGCTGTTCGGCCACGTGCGCGGCGCGTTCACCGGCGCCGATCGCGATCGCGAAGGTGCCTTCGAAGCTGCCGACGGCGGCACGGTCTTCCTCGACGAGATCGGCGAGCTTCCGCTCGAGCTGCAGCCGAAGCTCCTCCGTGCCCTCGAACAACGCGAGGTCCGCCGCGTCGGTACCTCGCGCGCACGCCGCGTCGACGTCCGCGTCATCGCGGCGACGCACCGCGAGCTCGAACGCGAGGTCAACCGCGGGCGCTTCCGCGACGACCTCTTCTACCGTCTCGCCAAGGTGAGCGTGCGCGTGCCGCCGCTGCGCGATCGTCTCGAGGACCTGCCGCTGCTCGTCGACTCCTTCCTCTCGGCGTTCGGGCGTCGCGACGGTGGGCGACTGTTCTCGCCGGAGGTCATCGACCAGATGATGCAGCACGACTGGCCCGGCAACGTCCGCGAGCTCCGCAACTACGTCGAGCGGAGCATCGTCCTCGACGACGCACCTCCGCCGTCGATGCGCACGATGCGGAGCGGGACGATGCCCGTCTTCAAGCTGAACGGTGACGAGCAGCCGAGCGAGCCCTCGCCGCAGCCGGTTGCCCCTTCCCCGCCGCCGGAGATCGATCGCTCGATCCCGTTCCGCCTGGCGAAGGAGCGCGCGATCGAGAAGTTCGAGCGCGCGTACATCGGTCCGCTGCTCGAGGAGTGCGAGGGGAACATGAGCAAGGCCGCGCGCACCGCGCGGATGGACCGCATGTACCTGCACCAGCTCGCGCAGAAGTACGGCTTCCGCATCACGCGGCGCGCTGCACCCGAGGAGTGAGCAGCTTCACCGTCGCGCGACGGTGAAGACGGTGAAGTCGGTGGCGGGCGCATGAGCTCGCCACCTGAGCTTGCACGCTGGAAGGCGCTGGCGGAACATGCCCGGACTTTGCGCGCACGCGGACTCTTCTACACATCCTACGGCGAGCCGCGTCTCGTCCTCCCCGGGCTGGTCGGCGTCGTCGTCGCCTTCGTCCTGGCGCTCGCGCTGATCACCTTCACGAACCGGCCGCGCACCGACGAGCAGCGCGCCGACACGTTGATGCGAAGCGGGAAGCCCGCGCAGGCCGAACGGGTCTACGAGCGGCTCCTGCGCGAGCGTCCCAGCGTCCCGCTCGCTCTCGCGCTCCTCGACGCGCACGACCAGGCACGTCTCCTCGACAACATCGCCAAGCTCCGCGACGAGATGCCGATGGGCCTGCCGGATCCGGAGCCGCCGATGACGGAAGAGGCGCTCGACGCCTTGCTCGACGCGCTCCCGCAGGATGTCTCGATCGCCGCTCGCTTCTCACGTGGTCTGCACGCACGCTCCATCCCGCCGGACGTCCACGAGAAGGTCACCGAAGGCGCTGCGCGCGAGCCTCCGATGCCATGGGCCAATCACCTGCTCGGACGCGAAGCGCAGCGCCAGAGCCGGCTCGCCGAGGCCGCTGGGTTCTTCGAAGAAGAAGGGCTCGCGTTCCCGGACCGCCGCTCCGACGTCGACGCATCGCTCGAGATCTGGCTCGCGCTCGAAGCGTGGGACACGCTCCGCGAGAAGCTCGCTGATGCGCGGATCGCGTCAGCGGCCGGCGCTCACCCGAAGTACAAGCTGGCAGTCCACGATGAGGACTGGCGCGCGGCGATGCGGTGGCTCCCCGCCGTGTGGGCGCCGCATCTCGGTGGAACGGGCCTCGTCCTCAGCGCGATCTCGGCGCTCGGCTGGGCGTTCTTCTGTGCGCGCCTCGGGAAGCTCGGGATGCGCATCCGCTTTCGGCTGCCGATGTATCTCGCGGCGTTCGCCCTCGGCGTCGCGAGCGTCTTTCCCACCGTCCTTCTCATCGCGATCGAAGAAGCGAAGCTGAAGCTGGTCGAGACCGGAGATCCGGCGCGGGACATCCTCTTCTACGTCTTCGGCGTCGGGCTCCGTGAAGAGGCTTCGAAGCTGCTGCTCTTCTTGCCGCTGCTCCCCATCCTCCGGCGCTGGGGCGACAAGCTCGACGTGCTCGTGTGCGGCGCGTTCGTCGGCCTCGGCTTCGCGGCGGAAGAGAACCTGAACTACCTGGCGCAGGAGAACCTGCACACGGGGCTCGGGCGGTTCTTGACCGCCAACTTCTTCCACATGGCGCTGACCGGCACGCTCGCCTCCGCGCTCGACGACTTCGTGTCGGACCGGGAGAGACACGCGGCGGCCTTCACGCGCACGTCGCTGTTCGTCGTCGGCATCCACGGCGCCTACGACTTCTTGCTCTCGCACGAGGAGTTCGGCGGCGCCTACTTCGCGATGACGGCGTTCGTCTTGCTGACGAAGCTCTTTCTCGAGGCGGTCGACTCGGCGCGCCGCCGCGCCGACCGCGGGCTCACGCCGCTGCACGCGTTCATCTTCGCCGTTTCCGTCGTCACGGGCGTGAGCCTCGCGTTCGCGACGCTGGCCGTCGGGCCGAAGGCCGCCCTCGTCGTCATGGGGAGCGGCCTGCTCGGCCAGGCGATCATCGTCTACGTGTTCGTCCGAACGCTGCGAACGATGTGACGCGAACGTGTGGACGTGCGGACTTCAGAGCGGAACGGCGTCCCAGCTCGTGGTGCGGTACGCGCCGTTCGCAGGGAGCACCGGAAGCTCCCTACCGTTGAAGCTCGTGGTGTGATCGAGGAACAGTCCCTGCTGACGCCGGAACGCGGCGTAGCTCGGGATGGCATCGCCCTCGACGAACATGACGCGCGGCAAGTAGAAGTAGGTCTCCGTGCCCGAATCGGGAGCCGGCGGAAGGAACGACTCCGCCTCCGGTGGCATTGCGGGCGCGGTCACGGTCGTGGCATTCCCCGGGACCACGAAGGTCCATGCGAACGTCGTCTCGTGCGGTCCGTCGAAGCGGACGTGAATCACCCCGCCGTCCGTCGTCGTCAGCGGAGCAGCGCTGGTCCAGCTCACGACCGGCCGCTGCGGGTTCGTCGCGTCGAGCTCCGCTCCCTCGATCTCTGGCAGGATCGCGTCGTAGTCGAGCGTCGTGTTCGGCGTCCCCGGCGCGACGCGCTTGGCGACTCGCCGGTCGCGACCGCGTTCCTGGAAGTCGATGCTCGCCTGATACGCGTCCGCGAACCCCGGCGCGACGCCATACGTCGTGGTCGCGCCCTCCTGGTTGCTCTCGTAGTTCCGGAAGCCCGCTCCGTCGGCGATCTCGAGCAGCGACGGTTCATAGAACGTCTCGGGAGGCAGGTTCGTGACCTCCACCGTGAACGGCGTCGGCGTCACCCACGCCCCGAGCGTGAACGAGCCCGTGCCTCCGTCCGTGACGGCGGCATTGCCCTTCTTGAAGGCGTACCCGCGGAGGTCGCCCCGGGATTGCGCCGTCGCGAGCACGGCGTTCTTCGGGCGCGTGCAGCTGCGGTACAGCGGGAGCTCGGCGGCCGTCCCGTAGGCCAGGTTGCGGTCGCACTCGCTCTCGACGATGTACGTGTTCGCGCCGCCGTCGGGCTCACCGGGCAGCGTGATGCTGTACATGCCGATGTGGTCGTCCTCTTCTCGGTCGAGAACCTGAAGATCGTCGCCGAGCTCGACGCCCGTCCACGTGACGATCCGTCGCGACTCGCCGAACGAGAGGAGCGCGCTCGCCATCGCCGGCGTCTCTCCGATGTGCTTCGCTTTGCCGTCCGGCCCGGTGAGCTTCGTCTCCATGACCGCGCCGGTGGCGTCGTGGAACACGACGCGAACGCCGGCCTTCGGTCCACCGTAGCCGAAGACGGTGACGTTCACCCCAGGCACCTCCGGCGCATCCGGCGTGGCATCGGGGCCGCCGCCACCGTCCGTGTAAGGGGGCGGATTGCTGTCGGGGAGCCCCGAGTCGAGCTCGGGCGTGGACCCACCGCCGGGGGGGTCGCTCTCGCAGGCGACGAGCGCCCCGAGCGCGAGCACGGATGCAGGGCCGAAGAAGAAGAGGTACTTGCGCATTTATGTCGAAACTCCCGGACGAAAGCGCCCACGAATAGAAGCCCACGCCATCACGACGTGGCGAGCGTACGTCTGCACGCGCCCTGCCATCAGTCTAGGGCGTATCGGAGGCTTCGGGGCCAGCAGCGGACCGCGCAGGAGCGCACAGGCAGTGCGCAACCTGCGCAGCCCTGGGCGAGAATTCGAGCGCAAGGTGCGCACCACACGGGCGCGTCGCCGCAGTGGTCAGCGGCACTCGGCAGTGACGGCGTCGACGACCGGATCGACGTACGAGCCACCCGACGCTCGACAGACGAACACGATGCGCGCCGGCTCCGTCGACTTCCGGAACACGGTGTACGGCTCGAGCCCTGCATCCGCATCGACGGTCACCAGACCGACGTACTCCAGCGTCGTCGACGACGCCCCCGCGAAGATCTTCAGCTTCGGACTGCCCTCACATCCGCCGGTGCAGCCGCCGCCACACGCGCTCGCCTTGGCCATCGCGTGGACGACCACGCGCTCTCCGATGTCGCCGTCGAACCGGGCCTCGAAGCAGGACGTGACGCTCTCGCTTCCGACCTTGGCCGAGCTCCCCGAATGGCTGTCGAGCCCGGCGAGCTTGCCATCGAGCTCCGCTGCGTTCGCGAGGTCACACGTGAACCCGACGGACCCAGCGGGCGTGCCGTCCACGATGGCCACTGGCCGCAGCACGCCGCACGCACCTCCGTCGCCTAGCTGGACAGTGCCGTCGGAGGCGGCGTCGCCGTCGTCGGCGCCCGCCTCGATGGCGCTCGACGTGCCGCCCGTTGCCCCGTCGAGAGACGTGAGGAGCGAACACGCGCCGAGCAGAGGAACGACGATCCCCCAGACGAGCCGACGCAACACTCGCCCAGAGTAGCGCCGCCCGGCTGCGAGCGGCGGCTCAATCCGCCGGCTCGCAGTTGCGTGCCATTCTGGGTCGGGGCGCGACGAGGTCGCGCTCAGTTCAGAACCGGAATGCGCGCGGGATTCAGGGGACGACTGCCCATGCCCCCGGCGAACCCGTAGCTGGCGTACGGACCGATGCCCCAGACGGTGACGGAGAACGGACCGTCGCTCCGCGCCTCGTGCCGGCCGTAGTTGCACTTGCCCTTGGCGAAGGTCTGGCCGATGCCTGCGCTCGTGAGCTTCACCCAGGCGAACTCGTACTCGCCCGTCGCGCCGAGAGGACGGAAGCCCTCGAGCTCACCCGCGCAGCCGAGCTCGACAGGCCGGAACCCGTCTGCGGTCTTCCTCCGGACGATCGTGAGGCTCGTCTCCGGATACGTGTAGTCGGCGAAGAACACGTACCGATCGAGGAACTGGTCGGTGGGGACGACGTTCACGTAGTCCGGATCGCCGAGCGTGTCGGTCTGCGTCGTGCCCCCGCCCGTCGACATCATGCCGTTGAAGCTCGCGCCCGTCATGTAGACGCCCGCGTAGAACGGGTGCTCGGCGTCCTGGCTCTTCACGACGGTGAAGTCCTCCGTGAGGAACGTGATCGACTCACCGGCTGCGAGCGTCTCCGGGGCACCGTTCGGGCGAACCGGGTCCCACGTCAAACGCGTCCCGTCGACGGCGCCGACGAGACGCCACGGCACGCGCTCGAGGATCTCCGCGCCGCCCGCCGACGGGATGCGCGTCGGATACGGAACCAGCGCGTATTCGCTCCCCCACTGCGAGAGCGCCGGTATCTGCTGCTGGAGAAAGTCGCACGCCGTATAGGAAGACGGGATGAACGTGCACTCGCTCCCGCCGAAGACGCCGACGCGCTTGTTCGACTCGAGCGCGCTGCCCGTGAGCTCGCGTTTCTGCACGAACTGGAGGACCTGCCCTCGCGACAGCTTCCACGAACGGGCGAATCCCTCGGCCGTGCCGGGAACGCCGTCGCCGTCGTCGATGTCCGCGCTCGGGCGGATGTGAACCTCGGTGTCGTCCTCGTCGGCGACGATCTGCAGCGTCGTCGCCGCGTTGACGTCGACCGGGTAGTTGCCGCCCGACATTCGCAGCGTGCCGGCCGTGACGGTGACGTAGTTCGTCCCCCACGACGACACGGGCAAGAGCAGCGTCGCGGCCGGGACCATCGAAGACGCGCCGCCGTACGGGTAGACCGAATACGCGCTGACGGGCGCGTCGGTCTTCAGGTGGAACGCGCGCTCGATCGTGGTGCCCTGGCGTAGCGGATTTCCGCGAAGCGCCGGTTCCACCTCCGCCGGACAGGCCTTGAAGTCTTCTGGAGCGCCGCGTGGAGTTCCTTCGGAGAGGAAGACGAGCGCGACGCCACCCGGAGGAAGCGGACCTACGAGCGGCGTATGGACGACGCGATCGCCCTGCCGTTCCGCGGTGAACGTCGACTTCGAGATGTCCAGCGGCTCGGCGCCGAGCTCCGCGGAGATCGTGATCGCCTTGTCCCACGTGTTCGTGATCGTCGCCGCGAAGCACGATCCGCTACCGCGGAAGGTGTCCTCCGGAGGGATCGCCCAGAAGGCACATCCGGTGGAGCCCTTCGAGAGCTCGGCGCTCGCGCAGGCGTCGACGCAGCGACCGTCGCCGCAGCCCCATCCCTCACCGCAACGCTCGACGACCTCTTCTTTGCCCTCGCACACGCGAAGGACCGACTTCAGGTCGCGCGAGCAGCGGAGCATCCCGCACTCTGCCGGCGGCGCGGCGTCACCGCCGTCGGGCTCGAAGCGTGGAGTGTCCGTCGACACGGGGCCGCGCGAGCTCGACTCGCACGCGACGAAGGCGAGCGTGGTGAAGGTGATGCACGTGACGAGCAGCGGCGAACGAAGACGCGCTGAGGTCATGACTCGATGTTCCGATTTCATTGGAAGCTCACCACGGCGGGCATGGGGTGGGCGTCTTTGTCGGTCGTCCCCTGCCCGAGCTCTCCGTGCTTGTTGCCGCCCCAACATTCGACCGCGCCGCTGCGAAGGAGCGCGCACGTTGCGATGTCGGTCGTGACGACCTGGACGGCGTGACCTTTGAAGTTCTCCGCGCGGGTGAACGCCATGCTCACCGCCCACTCGGAGTCGTCGGAGGGCGTCACCGCGAGCTGTCCGTGGCTCGCTGCTCCGCAGCACTGGATCGTTCCATCCGTCAGCCGCACGCACGTGCTGTTGCCAGATACGGCGAGCTGCTGCGGGAACGCGTTGGTCTGCAGGATCGCATGAGCCGGGACACGTTCCGTGCTCGGGAGGCCCGTGCAGAGCGCATACGTCTGGCTCGAGCCCCAGCAATAGACGCGTCCTTCCGCGATCCCGCAGGCGTGGGTCGGCCCTGCGGCGATCTCGTGGACGCCGGTCAGCGCCGGGACCGGCGCCGGGATGCGATCGGGATCGAGCGAACCTTCACGCGCAGCGAGCGCGCCCCACGTGACGAGGCCGCCGTCCGCCGTGATGCCGTAGCTCGTCCTGTTGGAGGCCGCGGAGCGCTTCACGACGAAGCCGGCCATGTCGCTCGCGCCCGGCCCGAGGACGGTGTCCTTCTCGAGTCGCGCGAGCTGACTGCGATCGTTGGATCCCCAGCACGAGAGCCCCCCGGATGCGAGGACCGCGCAGACGCTTCGCTGTCCGACGTCGACGCGGGTGGCGCTCCCTCCGAGCTCGACCGCGTTGCGGTACGGATGCGGGTCGAAATCGGAGAACCCCGTGTCGGGCGAGAGGCCGAGCTGTCCCCACTCGTTGCTGCCCCAGCAGAACACGGCGCCGTCGTCGCGGCGCGCGCACGTCGTGCGGTTGCCGGCACTGATCTGGGTCACGTTCGCGAGATCGCTCACGGGCGTCGGGCGCGTGACGTCCCCCGTGTCTGGTTCGACCGGCTCGTCCTTCTTGTCAGGGTCCTTGCCGCCGCCGTCGGGCTCAGGTGCCCCGTTGCCGACGGCGCCGAAGTTGTTCTCTCCCCAGCAGCGCACCTCTCCCGTGGAGAGCCGCGCGCACACGTGGTTCGCGCCTGCCGCGAGCTCGACGACGCACGGAGAGACCTCGCAGACGACCGGCTCGGCGGATGCGTCGAACGCCGGACCAGGTCCGCCGTCCGTCTCCGGCGGGGGCGGATCGGGCAGGTTCGGCGTCCCCGAATCCGTTCCCGCGTCGTCGTCGAAGGCCACTCGATCTTCGGTGCTGTCACACGCGACGACCGCAAAGAGCGACGCCGTCGTCATCGCGCCGAGCGAGACCACCGCGCCCATGCGCGAGAAATGAATCCAGCGGAACATCACTTGTCTCCTCCGACCGCGAGGTTCTTCCGCATCGCGATCTGGTCGCCGACGATCCACATCTCGCCCTTCGGCGAACCCCACATCGCATGGAGATCGTTCATCAGCGGGAACTTCGTGAGTGACACTCCACCGACGGCCCAATCCTTCCCGTCCCAGTGCCAGACACGCCCGCCCTTGCCGGCGATCCACGCATCGTTCTTCGACGTGCCCCAGACGGAGGTGATCGGATACCCCGTGCCGAAGTCGTCACCGTTCGTGATCTTCGGACCCGTACCGCCGCCAGCGTCGGGATCACGAGGTCCGATCCAGACGTAGCCGAGGCCATTGCGGTCCTCGCCGACGACGAACACCTCGTCGGGGAGCGCTGCGCCGCCGGTGGGCCTGCCGATGCGATCGAAGAATCCGGTGCCAATCTCCACGGGCGTGAAGGTCGTCTCGTCGCCGTTGCGCTTTCCGTGCAGGACCACGCCGCCGTAGGGCTCGTCGAGGTCCGTCCGGCCGCCGAGCCAGACGTCGTCCGGGCCGGAGCCCCACACGGACGAGAACACGGCCACCCGATCCGACATGGGATCGCGGCGCCACTCCGTTGCCGGATCGCCGGTCGGCCCCGTGTAGTGAAGGACGCGGCTCTCCTCGTGGCCCTCCCAAGTCTCGGGGTCCCACCACTGTCGACCGCCGACGGCCCATACGTCGTTCGGCCCGAAACCGTGGATCGACGTGATCGCGATGTCGCTGTCCGACGGAACGGCGGTGAATGCGATCTGGGTCGAGGTCGGGCCCACGCCGTGGAAGATGCCCAGCTCACCGCCGATCCAGAGGTCGGTCGGACCGCTGCCCCAGATGGTGAACAGCGCGCCCTCGACGCTTGCGTGCACGGTCCACGTGCTGCCGTCCCAGCGGAGGATCTTGCCCTCCTGCGCGACTGCCCAGACCACGCCGGTGCCGTCGCCCCACACACCACGGAGCGTCACCGGCTCCGGCAACGGCACGTGGCAGAAGCCTTGGCTGCTGCAGGTCCGAGGTGCTGCGTCGACGTCCGGGTCGCTGCCGTCGACGTCGACCACGTCGACGTCGGCGTCCGGAAGCGAAGGTCCGGACGCGTCATCGGTCACGCCGCCGTCCGTCGGGATCTCGCGACCGAGCTCTTCTTCGGTCGTGCAGGCGTTCACCGAGAGGAGCGCGGCCGATCCGAGGACGGCAATGAACGACGAAATCGAGCGAAACATTCCGAGTCGAAGAGCCCTCATGGCCGAGCGACCTTCCCGGTGAAGTGCAGCACCATGCTGTCGCCGACGACCCAGACGTCGTTCGGGCCGGAGCCCCAGACGCCTCGCAGATGCGGCTTCAGCCCGGCGGGGAACGCGGCGACGGGCTGAGTCCAGCTCGTGCCGTCGAAGTGGAGGATCGTGCCGGAGTCACCGACGACCCAGATGTCGTTCGGTCCCGATCCCCAGATGGCGGAGAGGTCGTGCTCGGTCGGGACGTCGACGAGCTGCCATCGCTTCGGGCTCTCGCCGGTCCACCGACGCACGGCGCCGTTGTTGCCGACCGTCCAGACGTCGTTCACGCCGCTGCCCCAGACGGCATTGAGCTCGTTGAACGACTGGCTGTCGTACTCGGTCCAGACGAGCTCGTCGCCGGTCGAATGGAACGTTCGCCCGCGACGGTTGACCGTCTTGGTGTCATTTCCGCCGACGGCCCAGACGTCGGTTCCCGAGGACCAGAACCCGCGAACGACGAGGCCGCTGCCGATGACGTCGGTCGTCCAGGGATCGTCGTTCCAGCCGCGCCGGCGCCAGAAGCTGACGTCGACGGCTTGCGTCCCGCCTTCGGGAACGACCGGATACGGCTCGCCGGCGGTCCACACCTCGCCGCCCGCGCGCATCGAAAGCGCGAGCAGCAGGTTCTCGTTGGCCGGCGTTCCATAGAGCACACGTTGCGGCGCTACGGCGGGCCCGAGCGTCCACGTCGCGGCGCCGTTCGCGAACCCGGTCGAATGGAGCACCGTCTCGCGCGAGCCGACGGCCCACACGTCCGTCGGCCCCGTCCCCGAGACCGCGAAGAGCGCGTTCTTCGTCCCTGACGGCGTCGCGGTGAAGCTCGAGCCGTCGAAGTGGACGATCGTGCCGCGCGTTCCGACCATCCAGACGTCGTCCTTGCTCGAGCCCCACACGGAGGTGAAGGCGATGCGCGAGTCCGCGCCGGTCGGGACGGGGCAGAAGTCCACCTTGCTGCAGTCCACATCGGCGCTCGGACAGCCGTCCGAGCCGGCCTCGCATGCAGCGTCCGCCCCACCGTCGTCCGACGGCACGTTGGGGATGGTGCTTCCGTCCGTCTGCGGAACCTGCACCGTGGGGTCAGCCTCGGCGCAGCTCGCAAGACCGACGAGCGCGCCACTCACCGCGAGCACGAAGGCTACCGAGGAGATCTTCATGGATGCCTTCATCGCGTCACCGGATCCCCGGCATCACATTCCGTGGTGAGGCAGCGCCCGTCGACGCAGGGCTGGCCGAGCCCGGAGCTGCAGCGATTGCCACATGCCCCGCAGTTCGCGCCGTCGTGCGCGAGGTTCGTCTCGCAGCCGTCCGCCGGGTTGTCGTTGCAGTCGCCCCAGCCGGGGGAGCATTCGGTTCCGCACACGCCCTTGATGCACGTCGCCTGCTGATGCCGCTGGCGGAGATCGACGAACGGGCATGCGTGATTGCAGAGACCGCAGTGCTCGGGATTCGTCGACGTGTCGACGCACGCGTAGTTGCCCGTGGACCCGCACCACGTCTGGCCGCCCTTGCACCCGCACGTGATGACGCCCGTGGCGTCCCGGCGGCACTCCTCACCCGGCCCGCAGACGTTCCCGCAGGCGCCGCAGTTGTTCGGGTCGAGAAGGCCCGGCGCGATCTCGACGGCGACGTCGACCTCGCAGCCGTCTTCGAGATCGCCGTTGCAGTTCTGCCAGCTACCGACGCAGATGAGCTGAGCGCATTTGCCCTGCGCGCAGCCGTAGCGCATGTTCGGCGGCGGAGCTCCGGCGTCCTCGGGATCGAGGCAGAAGTTGCCGCACGCCCCGCAGTTCGCGTCGTCGCTGTTCAGGTCGGTGCAGAACGGTCCCCACCTGCTCGGGCAGCTCGTCTTGCCGGGAGGGCAGCCGCAAACGCCGTCGTTACAGGCCACGCCCTCGGGGCACTCGTTCCCGCAGGCACCGCAGTTCTTCGGGTCGAGGCCGATCCAGACCTCACATCCGTCGTCCGGGATCCCGTTGCAGTCGCGGCGGTGTCCCTCGCACTGAGGCTCGCAGACGCCATCGTTGCAGTTGCCGAAGGTCCCGAACTCGGGCAGGTACGGACAAGCATTCCCGCACGCACCGCAGTTCAAGTTGTCGGTGAGCAGGTTGTGCTCGCACTTGAACGGAGGCCTCGCGCCCGGCTCCGTGCCTTCGCACGTCGCGTAGGGCGGCGGGCACTCGGTCGCGATGCAGCGGAGCAGCTCGGGCGCCGATACGTCGGCGCCGTCGGAGCCCGCGTCGTCGTTCGAGACGAGCGGGGGCGGACCGCTCGCGTCGACCTCCGGCGTGGCGAGCACGACGGGATCGTCGAGACCGGCACATGACGCAGTGAGCACGGTCAGCGTCGCCGAAACGGCGGCACCAAGGAGCAGCCGGCTCCCGTACCGACGTCGAACGTCGGGAGATTTCGATGTTGTATTGTTCATGCGAGCTTCGGGCGAAGGGTCGAGCTACTTGCTTCTCTCGAGCACGGAGCGGACGCGCCCGGCGTACGGGCTCGTCGGGTGATCCGACAGGAACTTTCCCCCGAAGGCGCGTGCGCGTTCGCGATCCCCGGAGGACGCGAGCGCCTCGATGCGCATCACCTCGACCTCCTGCACGAACGCGCCGTGCTGGAATCGAGCGTTGTAGCGATCGATCGATCGGAGACACGCCTCATGGTCACCGCCCGAGAGCTGCGTGCGAACGCGCTCCACGAGCGCGAGCTCGTCGCGGAAGTCGTCGCCTCCTGCAGGCGCGGGCTCGTTCGACGCGGCGGCCGCCGGAGCGGCGCTCGGCGCGCCCTTCGGTCCGGCGATGGCCCGCGCGGGCGACGCCGCAGGCGCGACCGGCTCGGCCGCGGGCGCGGGCACGGGCGCGGGCGCGGGCGGCAGGTCTTCGACGCGGACGCTCGACGTCGGTACGTCGACGGGAGCTGGGTCTTGTCGCGCGGGCGCGGGTGAGGTCGCAACCGGCGCTGTCGCCGAAGGCGCGCTCGCGTCGCTGCGCGTCCACTCGTAGCCGGCGCCTGCTGCGACGATGAGGGCCATCACGCCCGCGCCGATCGCGATCGTCGCGCTCTTCGCCGCACGACCGCCCGCCTCCGGTGCAGCCACGGCTTCTGTCGTTGCGGAGCCGACGGCGGCGAGCGTCCGCGCGAGCGCGTCCTTCGACGGTCTGCCCGTGCGGAGCGCGGAGACGAGTCGCCCGAACTCCGGGTCGACGTCTCGAAGCCGATCGCCGCCTTCCGGGTTCACTTCGCACCTCGCAGGCTGTTGCGATGCCGCTCGAAGCGCGCGTTGAACGCTTCGCGGCCGCGTCGCAGTCGTGATGCGACCGTCCCCATCGGGAGACCGGTGACCTCGGCGATCTGCTGCATCGTGAGTCCTTCGATCTCGTAGAGGACGAACACCTGTCTCTGACCTTCCTCGAGCTCGTCGAGCAGGCGCAGCGCGAGAGCCTGCGTCTGCTTGTCGTCGAGCTGCTCTTCCGGCGTCGGCGCCGTATCCAACTTCGCTTCGGCCTCGCCGTCGTTGCACGTTCGTGATCGAACGAAGTCGCGACGCGCGGCCTGCGCGATCTTGAACGCCGTCCCGAAGAGGAAAGAGCGTTCACGTCCCGGCGCGATCTGTTCGAACCGCCGCGCCGCCACGAGGAACACGTCCTGCGTGGCATCGTCCACCGAGTGCTCGGGGACGCCGAGGTGCCGGAGGAACCTCCAAACGTCGTCGAAGTGTCGCTCGACGAGCTCGTGCAGCATGAGCTTCTGCACGTGCTCCGGAGCCACGACGTCCTCGCGCTCCGATGGCGATGGCGAGGCCGATACTGCAGGCGAATACGCCGCCATTTTCCATGAATGTTGCGACGACACGAGTTTATCCAAAAAAGTGAGGCGGCCCGCTCAAGCCGCCGGAAACGCGTCAAAAACGCACGCCTCCTCCGAGCCCGAGCGTGACGCCGAGCGAAGGCGCACGCGAGATGAGGGTACCCGTCGAAAGCTCGAAACGGTTCCGGCTCACCGGTACGACCAAAGATGCCGCACCGGACACGAACCATTCGCCCCCGAGCGACCAGGTAGCTCGAGCGGAGAGTCCACCGTCGATCCAGGGGTTGCTCGTGCTGCGCGCATCGGGGCTTCCTCGGGCGCTCGCGCGGAGCGCTCCGGCGTTTGCTTCGAGGCAGGGCGTCACCTCGAGCCGGTCGCCCGCCGCGACGAAGCGCGCCGGGCAAAGCCGGAGGACGGCGGCGGTCCACGCGAACTCGGTCGTGACCGTCTCACGCTCGATCGATCGGCTCAGGCTCTGCCGTATGCCGACGGCGACCGCCGGCCTGAACCAGCGCGGTAGACGCTCGACCGGTTTGGAACTCAATGGGTCGAGCTCGAAGCCGATGGAGAGCACCGGCATGAACCCCGTCACGACCGCCGATGTG
This sequence comes from Pseudomonadota bacterium, assembly GCA_023423895.1. Classification (GTDB taxonomy): domain Bacteria; phylum Myxococcota_A; class Polyangia; order Polyangiales; family Polyangiaceae; genus Labilithrix. The sequence continues at coordinate 107,138 of JAFAER010000160.1, read as the reverse complement.
AGCTCGCCGCGGGCATCTACCGCGAACGTCGGGCCACGTGATGGCGGCGCTGCTGGTGCGGGCGGAGGCTGGTGCGCCTTCTCGCGAGATCGGGACGTCGGCGTTGCGGCCGCCGGCGCGGGTGGCACTGGCTCCTCCGCGGAGTGCGCTCCGAAGAGCGCCGACGGATCGATCGCGACCGCCACCGCGATCGCCATCCCCCTCGCGACCGTCTCGCAGTCGGGACCCGTGATCGTGCGCGATGCGCTGGTGTCGGCGCCGGCATCACCGGACGGCTCGACGATCTCCAGCACACCGACGAACCGCCCCTCGCCGGGCGCGAGCACGACCCGGAAACGTCGCACCTTCCCGCCGTCGTCCGCGAGCGCCCAGCGTGACGTGTACGTGCGGACCTTCGCGAGGAGCTCGTCGAGCGACGGACAGCTCGCGTCCGCCTCGTAATCGACGTGAATGAGCTCGCGCTCGGAGCGCTCGGCGGGTTGCGCCGAGGCAGCAGACGGCACGAAGACGCCGTGGAGACCGACGGCAGCGCCGACCCACCACGTTCGCGTTCCGCAACCCGAGCGTACGCCGCGGCCCATGATGACGATCGAAGAGGCTGTCTCCTGACGAACAGATACCAAAGTGCGCGGGACGTGACCCCGCATTCTGGCACACGGCGAGCTTCGTGCGGACCTTCAGCCCGGAACGGAAGCGCGGCCGTGCACGCGATGGTGCACGGCCGCCTTTGTCGGGAACGCTCAGGACGGGGTCGGCTCCGTGCGGCCGATCTCACCGCCTCGAGCTCAGGGAACCACGCAGGACACGCGGCCGTTCATCATCATCGATACGTGGTTGTACATGTCGACCGCAACCGCGAGGTCGATGTCGCCGTCGCCGTCGAAGTCGGCGGCTGCCGTCGCCTTGGAGACGTCGCTCGCGCCGCTCTGACCGACGTTGAAGTCCACCTTCGAGTAGAAGGTGCCGTCCCCTCTTCCGCGGAAGACCGAGATGAGGCTACCGATGTCGACGGAGGTGACGAGGTCGAGGTACCCGTCGGCATCGAGGTCCGTCGCCGTGATGTGGCTCGGCAGGGCCGCCGACGGGTAGTTGACGGCGTTCTGGAACGTGCCGTTGCCGTTGCCGAGAAGGATCGACACGTCGCTCGAGAAGTAGTTCGCCGTCGCGATGTCCTTCCGACCGTCGCCGTTGAAGTCCGCCACCGTCACGCCCATCGGGCTCTCGCCGACGGCATAGGTGACGGCTGCAGCGAAGCTCGGCGTCGCGCACGGCATGGCGTTGCAGGTGTTGATGAAGACCGCAGCCGTATCGCCCATGCCGAAGTTGACGGCGACGATGTCGAGCTTGTTGTCGCCGTTGAAGTCGGCGAGCTGCACGTCGTAGGGCTGGGTCCCGATGGGATTGAGGTCGACCTTCGCCTGGAAGGTACCGTTACCGTTGCCGAGAAGCACCGAGATGCTGTTGGAGTTCTCGTTGGCGGTGAGGATGTCGAGCACGCTGTCGCGGTTCACGTCGCCGACGGTGATCCGGCGCGGGCGGTTACCGGTGGCGTAGTTGACCGGCGCGGCGAAGCTCGGCGTCGCGCAAGGTGCGACGGCGCAGGTGTTGAGCAGGACGGACACATTGTTGCCGCCCGCGTTGGCAACCGCGATGTCGGGCTTACCGTCGCCGTTGAAGTCACCGATCGCGGAGTCGCCCGGGTTGTTGCCGGCGGGCACGTCGACCGACGGCTGGAAGGTGCCGTCGCCCTTTCCGAGGAGGACCGAGACGACCGTGGTGACCGCATTCGCCGTCACGAGGTCCTCTTTGCCATCCAGGTTGAAGTCGCCGACGTCGACCGACTGGAGCCGCCCGCCGACCGCGTAGTTGACGGGTGAGAAGAAGCCGATCCCGGGCGTCGTCGAGCAGACCGGCGTCGCGTTCTCGCAGACCAGGCCCGACGAGCACGCAAGACCGCTGCCGCAGGCCGAGCCGCTGATGCAGCACGCCTGGTGCTCGGCGCCGCACGGTGAGCAGCTGACGTTCGCCGTGACGCCGGCGTTGGTGATCGTCCCGGTCCCTCCGCTCGCAACCTCGCAGTTCGCACCGGCCGGCACGGTCTTGATCGTGACGGCATACGAAGCGCCGCTCGCGACCGGCAGCGAGAACGTCGAGGTCCCGCTCGCAGTGACCGAGAGGTCATCGCCAGCGTTGTTCTGGAGCACCAACGTGCCGCCAGGGAATCCGCTCACCGCCGCGCTGACGGTGAAGGCGTCGGTGGCGCAAACAACCGAAGCCGACGTGATGTTGCTGCTGGTGACCGGCCCTGCACCGCTGGTCACGGCGCAGGTCTGCCACGGCGACGTCGGCTGGGTCTTCACCGTGATGGCGTAAGAACCGCCGCTGACGACCCGGGTCGGGAACGTGAACGAGCCGTCGAGAGCGACCGGGAGCTCCTCGGCGCCGTTCGAGAGCACGAGACCACTACCGACGAGACCGCTGACGGAGCCGCCAATCGAGAAGGTGCTCGTCGTGCAGGTGACCGCGACCGAGCTGATGGCGCTGCTCGTGACGAGCCCGCTTCCGCCCGTGACGCTGCAGCTCTGCGACGGCGTCGTCGGCTGCGTCTTCACCGCGACCGCGAAGCCCGCGCCGCTCGCGATCGCCGTCGGGAACGTGAACGTGCCATCGGCCGCGACCGGGAGGTCGTCGCCGAGGTTGTTCTGCAGTACGAGGCCGCTGCCCGAAAGGCCGCTGACGTTGCCGCCGACCGAATACGTATTCGTCGTGCAGGCGATCGCGACGTCGGTGACGTTCGCCGCGGCGACGGTTCCGCTCGGAGCGGTGACGGTGCACGTCTGGCTCGGCGACGCCGGCTGGGTCTTCACCGACACGTTGTAGGGCTTACCGCTCTCGACGGGGCCTGCGAAGGCGAACAGACCGTCGATCGAGACCGGCAGCTCCTCGGTCCCGTTCTGGAGCACGAGCCCGGAGCCGGCGAGACCGGCGATCGAGCCGCCGACGGTATAGGTGTTGGTGCTGCAATTGACGACGACACTGGTGACGTTGCCAGCGACGACCGTGCCGGATGCGCCGCTCACGTTGCAGGTCTGCGCCGGCGTGGACGGGTCACGCTTCACCGTGACCGCGTAGGGCTGGCCGCTTGCAATCGACGTCGGGAAGGTGAACGAGCCGTTGGCCGAGACCGGGATCTCCTCGGCGCCGTTCTTCAGCACGAGGCCGCTGCCGGCGAGGCCGCTGACCGTGCCGCCGATCGTGTACTTGTTCGTCGTGCAGGCGATCGAGACCGCGGTGACGTTCGCCGCCGCGACGACGCCCGACGGGCTCGTCACGGTGCAGGTCTGGCTCGGCGACCCGGGCTCGGTCTTCACCGAGACCGTGTAGGGCTGACCGCTCTTCACCGGCGTCGGGAATGCGAACGAGCCATCCGCCGCGACCGGCAGCTCCTCCGTGCCGTTCTGGAGCACGAGGCCGGAACCGGCAAGGCCCGTGATCGTGCCGCCGACCGTGTAGCTGTTCGTGCTGCAGTTGACGGCCACGGAGCTGACGTTGCCAGCGACGACGAGGCCGGACGCACCCGTGACGGTGCAGGTCTGCGCAGGCGAGAGCGGGTTCTTCTTCACGCTCACCGCGTACGGCTGACCGCTCGCGATCGTGGTCGGGAACGTGAAGGTGCCGTCGGCGGCGACGGGCAGCTCCTCGGTGCCGTTCTGGAGCACGAGGCCGGTGCCCGTGAGACCGCTGACGGTGCCGCCGATCGCGTATTCGTTGATCGTGCAGACGATCGCGACGTCGGTGACGTTCGCCCCTTCGACGGTGCCGTTCGCGTCGGTGATCGCGCAGGTCTGGCTCGGCGAGCCGGGCTGCGTCGCGACCGTGACCGCGTACGGCTTGCCGCTCTTGACGGGCGTGGAGAACGCGAAGGTTCCGTTCGACGTGATCGGGAGGTTGTCGCCGCCGGAGTTCTGCAGGACGAGGCCGGTGCCGACGAGGCCGATGATCGTTCCGCCGACCGTATAGGTGTTGGTCTCGCAGTTGGCGACGATGCTGGTCACGTTGCCGCTACCGACGACGCCGGAGCCACCGCTGATGACGCACTTCTGTGAGGGCGCGAACGGGTTCCGCTTCACCGTCACGTCGTAGGGCTGGCCGCTCTCGATGGTGGTCGGGAACGTGAAGGTGCCGTCCTCCGCGACATTGAGCTCCTCGTCGCCGTTCTTCAGGGTGAAGCCGGTGCCGATGAGGCCGTGGACGGTACCGCCGATCGAGTACTTGTTCGTCGTGCACTCGATCGCGATGTCGCTGACGTTCGCAGCCGCCACGGTGCCCTTGCCACCCGTGACCGTGCAGGTCTGGCTGGGCAGCCCGGGCTGCGTCTTCACGGTGACGTCGTAGAGCTGGCCGCTCTTCACCGGGGTCGGGAAGGCAAACGTCCCATTGGAGTTGATCGCCAGATTCTCGCCTGAGCTCTGCACGACGAGGCCGATGCCCGCGAGTCCGCTGATTGTCCCGCCGATCGTGAACGAGCTCGTGTCGCAGTTGACGACGATGCTGCTGACGTTGCCGGCCATGACCGTGCCGGAGCCGCCGCTGACGGTGCACTTCTGCGTCGGGCTCGACGGGCCTTCCTTCACCGTGACGGCATACGGCGCTCCGCTCGGAAGCGTCGTCGGGAACGTGAAGCTCCCGTCCTCGGCGATCGTGAGATCGTCGCCGCCGTTGTTCTGGAGGATCAGCCCTTTGCCGGAGAGGCCCTTGACCGTGCCTCCCACCTTGAACCGAAGGGCTGCGCCGGCATCGGCAAGACCGCCGGCGTCCTTTGGAGGAACCGGAGTCGAGGTGAGCTCCGTCGCGTCGGTGCACGCCGCAGCGAGGATGGCGAAGATAGCTCCAGCAAGGAGCGAGTGGCGGGGATTCACCATTTGGCTGGAGTCCCCTACGGCGATACCCTCAGCCGCTTAAGCGTGACGAGGGCCGCTTCGCCGGCGCCGTTCGCTTGACACGCTCATGACGACGCCGCCGGCCCCCCGGTCGCATTGCAAGTTTGCGATCGTGGAGCCAGCTCGAGCGTGGATGTCACCGAACGACGAGCGGGCGCTCGACCAGCGTGCGCTGCGCGAGGCCGCCGACGAGCGCGTAGCTCGCGGCGTAGGCTGTGCCCCAGAGCGTCGCCGTGAACGGGCTGCGGCTCGACATGTGATGAAGGCCGTGGCCGCACGTGCCGGCGCCGACCTGCTTCGGCTTACCGTCTGCCGTGAGGGAGAGGCGTACCCATTCGAAGCGGCCCTCGGTGCCGAGCGGAGCGAAGCCCGAGAGCGGCCCACCGGCGCAATCGAGGTTCACGTCCTCGAAGCCTCTCGGTCCGCGCTCTCGAATGACCACCAGCGAGGTGTTCGGATAGGTCGGATCGGCGAAGAACCGGTAGTCGTTGAGGTACTGGGCCGAGGCGACGACGTTGACGAACTCCGGATCGCCGGTCGTGAATGCCGGCGAGACGTAGTTGCATCCGGTCATGTAGCTGGCGACGTAGATCGGGTGTTCTGCGTCCTGAGTCCGGACGACGAACGGATCGCGGGTCCAGAACGTCGCCACTTCCCCGCCTGCGAGCTTCGTCGGCGCGCCCGGCGGAGGTGCCGGATCGTAGGTGAGCTCCGTCCCGTCGACAGCGGCAACGATCCGGTACGGCGAATCCTCCGAATCCCCGAGCCGGGGCATGTGCCCCACCACAGCGTATTCCGATCCCCATTGCGCAAAGGACGGGATCTGCTGCTGCGCGGTATCACAAGCCAGCGTGTCCTCCGGGAGCCACATGCAGGAGTGCGCACCGAACACGGTCGTCGGCTTCGACGACGTGACGATGCTCCCGGTGAGCTCCTCCGGCTGAGCGATCTGGAGATATTGGCCCCGGTTGAGCCGATACGTCGCGGGGCCTCCCTTGGGCGCTCCCACGAAGTCGCCATCGTCTTGAATCTGCGCTGTCGGGCGAATCTCGATGACGGTGTCATCGTCCTTCGCCACGATTTGGACTGCCGGGAATAGCCCGAACCGGCCATGAGTCGTGAGGCCGAGCCCCCATGGCTCGATGACGACGTGCTCCGTCCCCCACGTCGAGGTCGGGAGGAGCAGCGTGGCGGTCGGCAACGCGCTGGCGGCGCCGCCGAACGGGAAGATCGTCGACGCGTTCACCGGCACGGACGTGATGAGGTGGAACGACGTGCTCGTTCCACGGATGATCTTGTCCGGATTCTCCGTCGTCGCCGCGCGGACCCCCGCCGGGCATCCGATGTGATCGGAGCCAGGAGGATCGGCCAGGAAGACGACGACCGCTTCGCCCGGCCCGATCGGCCCCTCGTGGGGAGCAAGCTGCGAGTCCCCCGGCTTCAGGGTGTAGACGGAGCCGGTGAGATCGAGCTCCTGATTGCCGAACTCCAGGCGGACGCTGCTCGGCTGCGCCGAGACGTTGACGAGATACGCTGCGTAGCAGCCAGTCTTGCCCGGCGGGTCGATGTTGATCGCGCTGTAGAGGGGCGGCGGCTGGAAATAGAACTCGCAGCCGCGCGAGCCTTTCTCGCGCTCTGCAGCGGTACAAGGGTCCAGACATTCCGCGTCCCCGCACGCGAGGTCGGGGGGACACGTCGCGACGACTTCTTCGGTGCAGTTGTTGACGATGGATCGCGAATCGTAAGAACAGCGAACGCGGTCGCACGACTCGTCGCCTGCCTCGCTGCCGGCATCGGGAAAGGTCTCTTCCGAAGGCGGAGTGAAGCCCCCATCCCTGGCATTGCACGCGCTCACCGCGCCCACCCCGCCCACCGCGATGAAGCCGAGCACGAAGAAACGCGGGCGCAAGAACGAAACGGTCATGGTAGCTCCACCGGCAGCGGCGACGGGTTCTTCGTAAACGGCTTCTTCTGTCCGCGCTGACCGAAGGCGTCGTCTCCCCAGCAATAGATTCGGCCGCTCACGCCGAGCGCGCAGCTGGTACGGGCCGTTGCTTGCACGCGGACGATCGGCTCGGGAAGGTCTTTCACCTCCACGGCAAGATCACGGAACACCTGCGTTCCGTCACCCGCCTGTCCGTAGTCGTTCTCGCCCCAGCAATAGACCTTCCCCCTGGGCGCGACCGCGCAGCCACGGCCGAAGTGACCGTCGCCATAGTCGCCGAGCGCGACGTCGACTGCGCGCAGAACACCCGTGATCGGAAGCGGCCGAATGGAGCCGTCCGCGGGATCCCGCCCGTAGCCCCAGCACCCCGGTGAATCGCCCGAGAGGACGCAGCCTCCGTAGCCGCCAGAGACGTGCGTGGCATGATCGACCGCGATGCGACCGGGAGTGGGGTCGGGCTTCAGCTCGGTCGCTCGACCGATGAGCGGGGTGCGGCCCCAGCTCAGCACCTCACCACCCGCTCGGCGGGCGATGACCGCGTGGACGATGATCTTCGGCGGCGGCTCCCATGGGAAAGGTGACGTTCCGAGGGCCGTGCCACGCGCAATCGCGATGTCGTCGACCGGACCATCGAAGGGGACGATCGTCGGCGGCACGTCGTCTCCCATGCCGGCGCCAGCGTAGGCGAGGACACCGTCTTCGCCATTTTTCCCCCAGCAAGCGACCTGCCCGTCCTTCGTGAGGGCACAGCCGAAGCTGTCGCCGCTACGAACCGAACGCACCGCCGGACGAGAGGCCTCGTCCCATACCGGTGTTCGAGCGGGGCCCCAGCAGACGACCTTGCCGTCGGCGTCGACGGCGCAGGTACGATCCAGCGCGACGGCCTTCGTCACACCGTCCACGGGCGCGGCCGTCGCGTTCCACGACCCCGCATCTCGACCGAGCTCGCCGTTGGCGTTGCGTCCCCAGCACGCGACGCGACCGTCGTCGAGCAGCGCGCAGAAGCTCTCCGACCAAGACGCCGAGAGCTCGCGCGCGCACGGCGTCACGGTGCAGGTGACCTCGGGGCGAGCGACGTCTTCCGGAGCGTCGGTCCGCGCGTCGGACGAGGCGTCATAGCCCGAAGGCCCGCCGTCCGGCTCGGGCGTCCCCGCATCGGGGAGGTCCGGGCCAGCGCCCGCTGGCTCGTCGCTGCAGCTCGACGCGACACCGAGCAAGAGGAGGGCTACCGCCGCGCGCGGCAGCACCCGACGGAACGCGATGTGGTCAGTCGATCGTCTTGTGGAAAACATACGACTCTCCCGCTACCCAGACGTCGTCGCTCCGTGTTCCGCGAACGACATGAAACTGTTTCGACAGCGGAAGGCCCTCGTACGAAACCGTCGAGATCTCCCAGCCGCCACCGTCCGCCCAGAGGTTGCGACCTCGGTTCACCTTGCTGTAGCCCGCCATGTAGAGGTCGTCGGCGGAAGCACCCCAGATCGATCGCCGATCCCGGATGGGGATCTGAGGCTGGGTGGGAATCTGGTGCTGCGCGATGTCCAGCCCTCCGTCAGCGAGGTGCCGCATCCGCGCGACGATGTAGAAACCGTCGATGCCTTCGGCGAACGTGACGAGCTCGTTCGGGGCCGTCGACGTTGCGATGTCCGGAGACATGGTCAGCCCCATGGCTCCTTCGGGAGCTTCACAGACCGGCGGCCACGGGCCCCACGGATCCGCCGTGCCATCGATGACCGTCACCCAGGCGCCGCCGGTCCTGTGCGCGACGACGGCACAGGGAGGGAAGATCCCGCGAACTCCGGTCAGCCAGAGGTCGTCTTTGCTCGTTCCCGACAGCGAGTAGAACGTCGTCTCGGAGGCTGGAGCTTCACCTCCGTAGTCGACCTCCCAACCGCCACCGTCTTCCGTAAGCCGCCACACCCGCGTGTCCGCGAGGGCGTAAACGTCTTGCTCTGCCGTCCCACGGACGACGGCTACCGGCGTCTGGACGGGGAGCGGGTGCGCGGTCCAGGTGTATTCCGGGTTGATCCCGTTGTTGCCCTGGAGACGACCGTGGGCGACGTAGCCCGGGTCGGCACCCGCGATCCAGATGTTCGAGGTATCGGCCCAGACGGACGTGAGCACGAACGGCACCTCGTGGATCACGTTCCACTTCGCACGCTCGTACAAGAGGACCGCAGATCGGCCGTCACGCGACGCGACCGCGACCGCCGCTCCGCCGGGAAGCGGCCAGAGGTCGTCGAACGAGAGCTTCGGGTCGACGTCGGTCGCGCACCAACCGGCCGATGAACACGCGTCCCGCAGCAAAGCCGTATCGCTGCCGGCGTCGCTTGCGTCGCTTTCGATGACGTCGGGGCCTGCGCCGTCGACGCCGCCGTCCTCGGCGGGAATGGTACCCAGGGTCTCGTCGGAGCCCGCACACGCCGCCACGACCGCCGAGGCAGCCAGCAGGCCGATCGCGATCAAGCCGGCGCGATGAACGGTGGTGGGCGGAGTCCAGCGGCGCGGCACGGAGGAAAGCGAGGAACGTCCTCGCTTCCCTCGACCGGAAGGTTCGAAGGCCGAACCGGTTTCGAGTGAGCTCATGGCCTGCTCCCGTCTTCCCTCGCGAGTCCGAGGAGAACGTTGTCACCCGCCACCCAGACGCGGTCGGGTGCGACCGCAGCGATGGCGCGAAGCGTGGGTCGTCGATCCCCGAGACCGGCGATCGGCACGCGCGTCCAGCTCTTGCCGTCGTAATGCATCACGGTTGCGTCCTCGCCCGCGATCCACACGTCGTTGGCGGACGTCCCGCGGACCGCGTGATACGCGACGGGAGGCACACCTTCGCCGAGCGGCGTAAACGCGCCACCCGGAGCGCGATGTTGGACTGTACCGTCCTTGCCGACGACGAAGACATGTCCGGTCGGCTCGGCCCAGACGCCGAGGAGAGAGCGCGACGTTTCGCTGCGCTCGAGCGTGACGACCGGCGGCGACGCCTCGAGGTCGGTCACCTTGTAGAGCACACCTTTGTCTCCGGCGACCCAGAGCGTGCCGCCCGCACCATCGAGCGCGTTCATCGTGAGGCAGGTCGACGTCGGCGGCCGGTTCTGGATGATCGTCTCGAGCTCGAGCCAATCGGGTTCCCTGCGCAGCCGTACGAGCCCGACACCTTCGCTCGAGTAGAGCGGCGCGCACGACGTCGCGGTCGTCGCCCAGACCCACGTGCCCGTGGGCTCGCTGAACAGGCCGGTCACGGGCAGGTTCATCCAGTAGAAGTAGTTCGGGCCGCCCGCCTGATGCTCGGTCCACCCCGGCGCGCCTCCGCCCGGCTCACGGATGAACACGGCCTCGACCGAGCTCGCCGCCCACACGTCGTCGCCGAGCCTCGCGACGCCGCGAAGCGCATCCGGCGTCCCGACGCCAGTTCGACGCCACGAACCGGCGGTGTAGTCGACGACGGCCCCATAGCTCCCGACCGCGGTGACTTCATCACCGTGCACATCGAACGCGAAGAGGACGGTCCGCGGATCGAGCGCTTCGACGGTGACGTTGCAGAGCGCCCCTTTGGAGCAGGTGGCGGGAAACCACTCGCAATCGGAACAGCCGCCGTCGGTCTCCGTGGCCCCGCCGTCACCGGCGTCGCCGCCGTCGTTGCCCTCGCGAGCGTCGACTCCGGCATCGTCGGGCGCTCGCGAAGGATCCGCGCCGTCGCTGTCGGCGCAGGCCAGCGGCAGACCGACGAGCAGCGTGCTCGCGCCAAGCAGAACAATCGCCCTCATTTCGTCTCGCCCTCCGGGCATTCGGCGACCACACACTCGCCCTTCACGCAAGGCTGGCCGAGCGCGAGGTTGCACTCGTTACCGCAGGCGCCACAGTTTCGCGGGTCGGTCTGAAGATCGACCTCGCAACCGTCACCGGCGAAGCCGTTGCAATCGCCGCGGCCGATCTTGCACACGAGGTCGCAGACGCCGCCGCGGCACACGCCAGCACTGAACGGGGTGACGGAGTCGGGCTCTTGCCCGTGCTGGCAGAGGACCTCGCAGGCGCCGCAGTTGTACGGGTCGGTCAGGATATCGCGGCACTCGTGCGCGTTGATGTTGCTGTTGAAGCACGCCCGCTGCCCCGTGGGGCAACCGCACTGCCAAGTGTCGTCGGACAGGACGCACTTGGTTCCGTTCGTACAAGCGTTACCGCACGCTCCGCAGTGTTGGTCGGAGTTGAGACGCTGCTCGCATCCGTTCGCCTCCAGGTCCTCGTCGCAGTCGCCGTAGCCGGGAAAACACGTCTTCGTGCAGACCGCCGAGCCACCGGGCGGGGCCAGGCACATCATGCCGTAGTTGTGGTCCCACGGTGCGGGCGACGGGTCTTCGCAAACGACGTCGCACCCTCCGCAGTTCCACGTGTCGGCCTTCGGGTTGACGCAATTGCCATGGCAATTGATCAGCGGCGGCAGGCAGCCACAAACGCCTTCCATGCACGGCTCGTCGCCCGGACACTTCACACCGCAGGCTCCGCAGTTGTCGCGCGTGTCGAGCGAGCTCTCGCACCCGTTGTCGGGGATGCCGTCGCAGTCGCCGTGTTTCGGCGCGCACATCATCTCGCACTTGCCGGCCGAGCAGAAGAACTGGACGTCGAGCCCAGGGACTCCCATGATCGTATGGTCGTCTGCAGGGCACGCCGCGCCACACGCACCGCAGTTGTTTCGATCGTTCATGAGATCGATGTCACACCGCGAGCGAGAGGTCTCGCAGGTGGCCGTGCCGGCCGGGCATTCGGAGGTCGCGCAGAGAAGCAGCGACGTCGAAGCGTCGTCTGTGCCGGCATCGGCCCCCGCTTCGACTCCGCCTCCGAAGCCGCTCGACGAGCCGGAACGCTCGCCGAGATCGACGGAACGCGTCTCTGCCGAACATGCCGACGCGAGCGCCGTGGCGGCAACGATGCCAAGCACCACGCTTGTGGTTTTCCAAGTCATGATCGAGCTCCGAGAGGATTTCTTCGACGACTACGGGCGAACGAGCTCACGAACACGCGTCAGGTGCGCGGATTCGGGGAACGTTGCCTCGAACGCATCTGCCCTGCGCTTGGCCTCTTCCCGACGTCCGAGCCGCACGAGCGCGACGACGGCGAGGCGCTCGCGCTCCTGCGCGAACTTCGGTGCACGGAAGCGCTTCATGTGCTCGTCCGTGAGCGCGAGGGTCTTGTCCGGGCTCGCCTCGAGCGCGCGGCTCGCCGCTTCGAGGATCGCGAGCTCGTCGCTCGGAGCGCTCGTCGCCGCGACGACCTGCGGACGGGCCTTCGCCTCCGATGCGCTCGGCGTCTTCGCGAGCGGGGGCTCGGCCATCTTCGCGGTAGGCAACGACTCGACGGCGACGGTCGACGCCGGCGTTTCGACGGCCGGCGCCGGCGCGATCGGCGTGTTCGTCGCGATCGCGGGAGCCGCGACGACCGAGGGCGACGGAGACGGCGACGATGACGGCGGGTCCGACGGACCAGAAACGGCGCGAACACCGAGGGCCACGACGGCGAGGCCGACGACGGGGGCGACGCGCGACCAGCGCCACCATCCGGACGGAGGGACGTCTTTCTCGAGCTCGAGCGCGGCGCCGAGCCGGCGCTCCATGGCGCGCATCCGCGCGTCGTCCGGCAGCTCTCCGCGACCGGCGCGAAGCGCGTGATCGACGAAGGACTCGTCAGCGGGATCGAGCGATTCCCAGCGGCGATCGTTCATGGCAAATCCATTTGCGCGCGGGCGCGTGCGCGTCGGGCGGCCGCTTCGAAGAGCTTCTTCGCGGCGTAAAATCGTGTGTACGCAGTGTGGAGTGGGCAGCCGAGCGCTTCGGCGACCTCCTGCATCGGGAGGTCCTCGATGACGTGGAGCACGAACACTTCGCGCTTCGGATCGGGCAGCTCGGCGAGCATGATGTCGAGGGCGGCGAGCGACTTCCTCGTCTCGAGGATCTCGAGCGGCGTCGCGGCATCGCGATCGACCGGCTCCATCTCGTCTTCGACCGGCAGCTCGCGTCGATTCCGGTGGCTCCGGCGATAGCTTGCGGCGAACCGAACGCAGATGCCGTAGAGCCAGGCCCGGCCCGAACGGGTCGGATCGAACTCGGGCAGCTTGCGATGGACGACGACGAAGACCTCCTGGAGCACGTCGTCGACGTCCGCTTCGCGCACGCCCAGGCGCCGGAGGAGACGAAACGCGTAACGCCCGTGCTCACGGAACATGTCCGTGGCCGTCACCGACACTGGCTCGACCGCGGAGACGGCGAGCTTCATGCGCGACGCGGGGGTCACATCAGGCTCTTGGTTCCCCACGCCGTTTTCTTTCTAACGAAATGACCTGGAGGCTCCGATTCCGGCCGACCAGACGAAACGGCTGACCTCGTGGAGCGGCAGCGCGCGCCCCTCCTCCCGAAAGGTGAAGGCATATCGCGGGTATGGGAACGACAGCCCGAAGTCGAACGAGAGCCGCGTGTCGCCGACCTCGAGCGATGGCACGACCGCAACGGTTGGGCTGAAGACGGTCTTCGGCGTCTGATCCCCGCGCGCAAGGCCACGCGCCTCCGGGAGGATCGCCGTCCAGGTCGCCCCGCCGCACGCCGTCGCGAACGCAGCGCCGAACACTCGCTGGGAAAAACACGCTCGCCACTGTTGCTCGACCGCGCTGAAATCATACCCCTCGACGGACTGAACCGCGACGCGGTAGCTCGCGCGCCATTCGAAGCGGATCGGAAGCGCTAGCGGCGCAAGCCCGAGCGTGACCGCGGGCCCGACGTCGGGCTTCGGGAGCAGGCCGTTCGAGACGACGAGCGCCAGCCCGAGATCGACGGGCATCGGTTCGCCGGGTGCGCTCCGCGGTCGCGGTGCGGGCACGACGTTCTTCGCGGGAGGCCGCGTCGCCGCTTTGCCCGACTTCTCACGGCCCTCGTTCGTTTCAGGCGGCCGGGGCTCGGTCGTCGGCGTGGTGTCCTCGGGCCGCCGCTCGGGAGGCGGCGGCTGCTGCGCCGGTGCGTTGGTCGCTCCGCCGAACGCGGCGTCCGGATCGACGATGAGAAAGACGACGAACGTGGCCGAGCGGCGGAGCTCGTCGCAGGTCGTCGCCTCGAGCTCCCGCGTCCCGAGGGTCCGCCCCTCGCGATCGCGCTGGACGATCCGCGCGCGAAGCTGGCCTCCGGTCCTCGGCAGCTCGTTGCCCTCGACGGCGATCTCCCCGTCCCCGGCGGCGACGAACGGATCGCGACCGAGCCTCTCGGCGACCGCGCGTTTCAACTCGTCGTCGGAGATGCACGGATGCTCGACGGACGGATGCGACCACGTCAGCTCGAACCGCGACGCCGCCGCCTGCGCCGCCTTGCCGACCGAGAGCGCGAAGAGCACAGCGCACGCTCCTGCTCCCCACCGGCGCGTCATCGACCGGTGAGCAAGCTTCCTTCGAGCACGCGGGGGCGCAGCAATTGGAGCAGACTAGATCACTCGCGGTCTCGCTTCCAGATGCGCCCTGGTCGACGTCAACTGCATTCCCCCATCGACGACGACTCGATCTCCTCGAGGCCCACGCAGACACCGAACGCCGCCCGGAGTCTTGCCACCGGGTCGCGACCATCGTCGGGCGGTCCGGGCTCGGTCGGCTTCCGACGCTTCGATGGCGTCGAGCATGTCGTGCAACGCCTGGGCATCCTCGAGCGACCACGTCGTCGGGAGCTCGGTGAGCGAGGCGACGCGCTCGTGTACCCGTCGATGTCGTCAGGAGCTCGACCTTTGCGTGAGAGCATCGTGACGCCCCACATTCCGCGAGGAGGCAACAGGCAACAGGACGAGGAGATGGGAGGGTCGTACATCCGGGGGCAGCACTCCGTGCGCAGGAGCACACCTCGGTGGCGCACCGCGACCTCCACGCATCTCGAGATGCTCCAAGTGTCATCTCGCTATCCAGGTCGGAACATCGAGATGCTCCAAGTAAGCGGATCCCTCCGCGCGCTGCATCTCGAGATGCTCAAAAGGGTCGGTGCCCTATCTCGGTCGGCATGTCGAGATGCTCCAAGTAAGCGAATCCCTCGCGCGCCCCCGCATCTCGAGATGCTCCAAGTGGTCGATCCCCACGCGTCCGGCGCATCTCGAGATGCCCGAAAGGCCCCCCTGCCCCGTGCTCCGGGGATCTCGAGATGCTGCTGGCGCCCTCAGGCGGGACTGTCGGTCGGTGTCGCGGTCGAGCCGTTCGTCAGGGGCGCGTCGGGCATCTTCGCGCGACGCGCGGCGCGCCCGACCGCTGCGACGCGGACGTGCGAGAGCTCGTGGGCCGGCGGCCAACCGGGGAGGAATGCAAGACGCCTCGCGCGCGGACCGCCACCCGCGCGATGGCGCGCCCTCAGGCAGCCACCGGCTCGGCCCGCCAGCCGCCGCGCGCGGGCTCGACGCGAAGCCGCACGGGTACCGCTTCGTCCTCGAGCTCGGCAAGCGCGTCGAGCGGGTATTCGGTCACTGGCGCTCGCGTCGGTCTCGACCGAATTCGTCTGCTCGGGCGGCCCCGCAATCGACAAGATCGCCGAGGCAGGCTTCATGGAAGCGCGAACGGCGCTGTACGAGCTCGCCGGGCTAGCGGTGCCGTCCCGGCTATGACGTCCTTCCGCCTGCCGGTGAGCCTCTCGCGCAGCTAAGGGCGTGGCTCCGCCGCAGTGGCTTCAATACGTGGACTGCCAGCGGACGGATGGCGATGGGTGCGCCACCGATTCTCCCGCTGGGCGTCGTCGTGGTAGTCGGCGACCACACCCGAAGCGCCCAGTGGTGTTCAACCGTCGGTCAGGCCGAGGCGCCGGTCGAGCAGCGCCTTCACGGAAACTGCGATGCCGTGCTCGACGCCGACGAGGAGAGGCCGCGGCGTCTCGGAGCGATCGACGGCGAAGAGGTCATGGACGATCTTCCTTCCACGCTTGCCGACCTTCACGTCGCGGCTCGCAACGAAGAGGCGCCGCACATCTTCGGCCGCGAGCGAGAGGTTGCCGCGCCACGGGATCGGACCGTGGCGTACGGCTAGCTTGCCCGTGACTGCCGACGGATTGCGGTAGCTCCCTGGTCTCTCCGAGGTCGTCAGCTCGACCTTCGTACGGTTCACGAGGCCAGACAGCGTCGTGTACGTCAACCACACGCCGGCGGCGACGTGGAGCAGCGGAAACAGGACAGCCCCCCAGCCGACGACATGACCACGAAATCCGCGAACGTTCCCGTACCAGAGAACCAGAAAGCCGTTCCAGCAGAGGCAGCACAGGAGCAAGAGGACGTGCTGTTCGGTGAACCAGCGCCAGGAGATCCGCAGCGAGCGCTCGTCCTCTTCGACCCGCATCTTCTCGGGAAGTGGACGAGGGAGCTGCGTGGAGGACATCGGCGGCGTCGTCCATCTAAGCACGTGGGGGCAAACGTGCAGCCGCAGTCATGAGGCAGGTCGACCGGCATCTCATGGCGCCTCGCGCGCGGGGACTCGCCCCGACTCGTGTCGGTCACGCGCGGTCACGTCTCAGTGAAGACGGCCTCTGGAGCGCGGGTTGTCCTCCCGCGCGGTCACGTCGCAAAGGGGCGCAGCCCCAGCGGTCGGCCACACCGGGGCGAGCGAGCGTCACGTTTCGATGACGGCCTTCCATGCAAGGTGCGGAAGCGCGCGTCGCATCCACGCGACATCGACGTCACCGCCGGCAAGTAGCCGCCTGCAAGCCTCGTGGGCAGGGCCGAGGACCACGAGCTCGAGCGTCGCAGTGGACCAGGCGGGTAGCTCGCCTCGTTTCGCGAACCCGCTGAGATGCTCGAACAGCGGCTCTTTCAGCTTCTTCTTGAAGACATCAAGGCGTTGGCGCTCGGAACCTGCAAGCTCCAAAGCCGTCGCTTGGTAGAGGAAGCGCGCCTCTTTTCGATGAGCGAGCACCCACTCCAGATGCCCATCGACGAGCGCCGCGACCGCCTCTTCGCCGGTCTTCGTCGCGATCACCCGCTTCGTCAGGTGCGCGACCCAACGCTCGGCAGTTCGCACCAAGAGCGCGACCACCAGATCGTTCACGCCGCCGAACAGGTGGTACACGCTCGACGGACTAGCCCCCGCAGCCTTCCTCACCGCCTCGATGCCCGTCGCGTGGATGCCGCGGCTAGCGAAGCAGTCGAGCGCCGCGTCCAGCAGGGCATCCTTGCGTTCCAAGCCGTTTTTCCGCGACGCCATCGGCGACGAATGTAGCCGTTTCGCCCTGTCGGGTTAGTGGAATTAACTTCCACTATCGCTGACCGCGTGCCACGCTGAGCCATGGACTTGAACCTCGCAGGACGCGTCGCGCTGATAACAGGGGGATCGCAGGGGATCGGCAGAGCCGTCGCGATCCAGTTGGGTCGCGAAGGAGCTCGCGTCGCGCTGACGTACCGTCACGAACGCGCGAAAGCAGAAGAAGTGGTCTCCACCATCGAGAGCGCCGGTGGAGAGGCCATCTGCGTCCCGATGAACCTCGAAGCGCTCGAGACGGTTCGCGACGCCGCGATCGCCGCGACCCAACGATGGGGCAGCGTTGATGTGCTCGTGAACAACGCCGTTCTCTGGGGCGACCGCAAGCCGTGGGACATGCCGCTCTTCGAGGACGTGCCCCAGGCGGAGTGGCAACGGATCTTTCGCGCAAACTTCGAGGGGGCGTACGCGGCGATTCAAGCCGTCTTACCGTCGATGCGCGCGCGCAACTGGGGGCGCATCGTGAACATCTCCTCCGGGGTGGCGTTGGATGGCGTCTCCGGCGGGAGCGCGTATGGTGCTGCAAAGGCCGGCCTTCACGGCCTGACGAACACCCTCGCGAGGGAGCTCGGACCGATGGGCGTCCTCATCAACGTCGTCGTTCCCGGTGCGACCCTGACCGAGCACATGACGGCGGCGCTGCCCTCGGCCATCCGCGAGCAGCGCGAGAAGGCCTACCCGATTCGGCGTCTGCTTCCCCCCGAGGAGGTCGCGCCGACGATCGTCTTTCTCTGCTCGGCACTCAATACGGCAGTGACGGGCGAGGTGATCCGCGCGAGTGGCGGCCGCCCATCGTGACGCGGGAGGTCGCCGGGTGAGGCCAGCTTGTGAGAAGCTGCGCGCTCCCCCGCCCTGGCCCGCACTCTCGCAACCAGACTTCACCCCGGTGGCCTCGCGGCAGTCCGGACACGGAGTGGTTGCTCTCGGACGCTGGTGCCTGGCTGCGGCGATGAGCAGAGGGCCGCATCCCGAAGGTGCTCCGCCTAGTCGACCGTCGCCGTGTGGGACGGCTGATGTGGGACGGTCGGGAGGGAGGCCAAGAAGAAAGCCGGCTGAGGTGACCACCTCGAACCGGCTGCTTCCAGCGACTTAGCTTGTGGGCGCAACAGGATTTGAACCTGTGACTTCAACCGTGTGAAGGTCGCACTCTACCGCTGAGTTATGCGCCCGGTGAGCGAGGCGAACGAATAGCGCAGCCCCACGCGCCTTTCAAGCGTCGCGTTTACTTCCGTGCAGCAACGGCTCCGTCGCAGGGGTACGTCCCGTTCTGGACCTTCAGGCTGCCGTCCGCGTCGTGCTTGAAGAAGCGGACCGCGGACTCGACGTCGGCCGTCGTGAGCGTGGCGCCGCCCGGACGCGGGCAGAAGCCGTGGGCCCAGCTCGCCTTCGCGAGCGTCTCGTGCAGCTCCTTCATCGAGCTCTGCGAGGGCTGCTCGGATGCGTCTTGTTGCCCTGCGACGAGCAACATGGGCACCGGCTTCGCCTTGCCGGACGGCGGGCCCATCGGGCCTCCGTTGACGACGGCGTACGCCTGGCCCGGGAACATCGAGTGCGTCGCGAGGAACGACGCGAAGTAGCCGCCGTTCGAAGAGCCGAGCACGTAGCGCTTGTGCGTTCCGCCCTCGAGAAGCGCGTCGACCTGCCAGAGGACGCGATCCCACTCGGCGACGAGGCTCTTGATCGAGTGCGTGTCCTCGGCGTCCTGCGGCCAGCAGAAGTGCTCCTTCAGCTCCGCGCGCCACGCGCAGAGACCACGCTTGCCGCGCGGGATGACGACGGCAAAGCCGTGCTTCGTCGCCACGCTGACGGCCGCCCACTCCTCGGGCGAACCGTGGCCCTGGTACATGCCGTGGAGGTAGACGAGGATCGGCGTGTCCTTGCCCGCGTTCTCCGGGATGGCGAAGCACGTATCGGACGGGCCCGCCTCGAAGTGCTCCGGACACCACGACTCGCCCGTGTGCGCGAGCGCAGACGACTTGGCATCCGGCCCCGAGCCCTTGCACCCGGCAGACGCAGCGAGCGCGAGCGCGACGGATGCCGTAAACGCGGCAAGCGCCGGTGCCCGGGACAGCGTGGTGACAGTGGCGAACGGCCCCCGCCTCATCCTCGTCAGTCTACACGACACGCATCGAGGATGCGCCCCCAGAGCGCTTCTCGGCCCGCCCCGGTCTCGGCGCTCGTCGCGACGACCTCGAGCCGCTCGCCGTCCGGCCCCTTGGAGAGCCGGTCGAGGGCGGGTTTTTGCGCAGAACGGGCGAGCTTGTCGACCTTCGTCACCGCAATGATGACGCGCAGCGACGGACGCTCGGCGAGGAACTCGACGAGGTCGAGCTCCTCTTGTTCGAGGCCGCGCCGGATGTCGACGAGGACCACGACCGCGCGCAGCGTCGGGCGCTGGTGGAGGTAGCCCTCGAGGAGCTCTTTCCAGGCCGTGGCCTCGGACTTCGAGACCTTCGCGTAGCCGTAGCCGGGCAGGTCGACGAAGATGACGCGCGACGGCAGCTCCGGCTTCGGATCCGCGGCAGCATCCCCCGCCTCGGCCGGCCGGGGCGCGGCCTTGGCGAGCCCGACGTCGAAGAAGTTGATCTGGCGCGTGCAGCCGGGCGTGTTGCTCGTCCGCGCGAGACCTTTGCGCGCGAGCATCATGTTCAGCAGGCTCGACTTGCCGACGTTCGATCGGCCCGCGAAGGCGATCTCGGGGGCGTCCTCGAAGTCTTTCGCGGGCGGCACCTGGTCGCGTCGCGCCGCTCCCGCCGCGAACTCGGCGCGGGAGACGCGGATCCCTCCCTCCCCTTTGCCGGGCTTCGGGGTGGAAGGCGTCGCGGCCTTCTTCTTGGCGCTCTGGTTCGGCTGCGGCACGGCCTCGCCTTACAACCGCCACGTGCGAGCGGCCAGTCTTTCCGCTGCGCCGTGACGTGCAAGGCCCATCTGCCGAGCTGCTGCGGTGCGCGCTGCCTACGCCCGCCGTCGGAGGAGACGCCGCCGTAGCGGCCCGGCGACCTCCGCGAGCTCGCGCGCACCGAGCCCCCAGGCAGAGGCGAGGAAGACGAAGCCGAAGAGGATGGCCGACGCCAGGCCCGGCAGCGCTCGACCGACGGCTCCAGAAACCGCGCCTTCGAGGACGTGGGCGAGCGCGCCGCTCGCGACGCCGGCGATCGCGGACGCGCCGATCACCCGAACGGCGGAGCCCAGGATCTCCCCACCGCGGAGCGAGCCGAGGCGGCGCTGGAGCCCGTAGACGAGCAAGAGCATCTGCACGGCGCTCGAGCCTGCAACCGCGATGCTGATCCCGACGTGGCCGAACGGCCCGCGAAGCGTGAGCGCGAGGACGATGAACGCCACGAGATCGATCGCGCTCACGACGACCGGCGTGCGCGTGTCGCCGAGCGCATGGAACGCGGGGACGAGCTGGCGCGTCGCCGCGACCGTGAAGATGGCGCCGCCCTGCCACGCGAGCGCGCGCGCGGTCTGATGCGACGACTCCGGGTCGAAGTGACCACGCTCGAAGAGCAGCACCACGAGCGGCTCGCCGAGGACGATGAGGGCGACGCTGCACGGGATCGCGACGAACATCGCGAGGCGCATCCCGTGCGCCCAGGTGGCGACCAGCTCGTCGGTCTCGCCCTTCGCGGCGAACGTCGCCAGGGACGGGAGCGTCGCGCTCGAGATCGCCATCACGAAGATGCCCTGCGGCAGATCGCAGAGCCGCGACGCCCACGCGAACCAGCTCTGCGCGCCCTCGCCGAGCTCGGAGAGGAACCTGCGCGAGAGCACGAGGTCGACGTAGTAGACGCCGAGGCCGAACGTCATCGGGAGGATGCGCCGGAGCATCTCGCGGACATGCGGATCGCGCAGGTCGAAGCGTGGCAGCGACGCGTAACCGATGCGACGGAGCGCCGGGATCTGCGCGACGACCTGGAGGACGCCGCCGATCAGGACGCCGATCGCGAGCGTCATCGCGGGATCCACTCCGCGCTCGGCCAGCGGGCCTCGTAGCGCGAAGGCGGCGCCGACGATGCCGACGCTGAACAGCGCGGGCGCGAAGGCGGCGACCGCGAAACGCCGCTTCGCGTTCAGCGCCGCCATACCGAGCGCCGCCGTCCCCATGAAGAGGATGTACGGGAACATGACGCGCGTGAGGCTCGTCGTCAGCTCGAGCTTCGACGTGCCTGCCGCGTCCGGCTCGTCCGAATACCCCGACGCGAAGAGCCACGTGAGCTCGCGCGCGAAGACGATGCCGAGCACGGTCACGACGACGAGCGCCGCAAGCGAGACGCCGCGTGCGCGGGCGAAAAATGGCCTCGCCGCTTCGTCGCCGCCTTTCGCGAGCCGCTCGCTCATGACCGGGACGACCGCGCTCGACACGGCGCCTTCGGCGAGGAGCTGCCGGAGCGCGTTCGGGATCGTCAGCGCGACCCAGAAGGCGTCCGTCTCCCGCCGCGTGAAGAGCGCCGCGATCACCGCGTCGCGACCGAACCCGAGGATCCGCGAGAGGAGCGTGCCGGCACCGACGACCCCGGCGCGTCCGACGATCTTCTCCCGCTCGGTCTTCCCCTCGGTCCTCCCCTCCGTCACGCGCTCGGTCACCAGGCCGGCGGCGGACGCGGGCGGCGAAGCAGCTGCACGGGACTCCGCGCGGCTCCCCTCCGTCATGGCTCACATGCGCGGGAGCTCACCGCGCTCGTCCTTGAGGCTACCGGGCCGGCACTCGTCACATTGGCAGAGCGCGCGCAGATACTTGTACGAGTAGAGACCGCTGCCGTGACCGTCGAACCACTGGAGACGGAGCGCGTAGTTGCCGACGGGATCGATCTGGTCGAGCTCCGTCTGGATGTCACTGGTCGGCTCGATGAACGAAATGGTGCCGGTGTGGCCCTGACATCCGGCACAAGGGCAATACCCGCGGAGGATCACGTGCGGGTAGATGCCCTTGTGGCCGTCGCCCCAGTCGATCTCCGTGACCTTTGCGCCGCGCGGCGAGCGCACGGCCTTGCACCGCGTTCGGGGGTCCTGCATGGGTCGGTCTTACAACGCCCGGCCGCCGGCGATCATGCTTTCTTGGCAGCCGAAAGCCGTGCTTTGACGTCGTCGAGCCCGACGAGCCCGTTGGTTGCGCCGAGCGCGGCCACGACCTTCGCGCCGAGGAGATGACCGACCTCGAGCGCACGCGTCCAGAGCTTGGTGTCCTTCCACTCGGGGCCGCCCGGCTTGGCGCCGGCCTTCACGAGCACCGCGAGGACGCCAGCGATGAACGCGTCGCCCGCGCCGGAGCGATCGATGCAACGGACGCGCTTCGTCGGAGCCGTAGCCTGTCCGTGTGCCCCCACCGCGGCCGCGCCGTTCTCTCCGCGCGTGAAGATCCAGGTGGCCTGCTTGGCGTTTTCCTCGAGCCACGAGACGCCGCGTTTGCCGGCGAGCGCGTTGAGATCGCGCTCCGAGCCCTTCACGAGAGCGGCGCGCGCGACGAGCTCCTTCACCGCGTTTCGCATCGCGGCCTCGTCCGCCCAGAGATGCGCGCGGACGTTGAGGTCGACGACGACGGTGCCTTTGGCCTTGTCGACGGCGCCCAGGAACTTCTCGGTCGCGGCCCGTGTGCTCGGCAACATGCTCGTCGACGACACGAGCGCGAACCGTGCCTTGCCCATCGCGGCGGTCACCTCGGCCTCGCCGAGCATCATGTCGGCGGTGCCACCGCGATACGGGATGAAGGAGGCATCTCCCGTCGCTCCGTGCGTGACGAAGGTGATCCCCGTCGACGCCGGAAGCCGGATCACGTGCGCGGTATCGACCCCCTCGGCGCCGAGCGCCGCTTCCAGCGCTGCGCCGAGCTTGTCCTTGCCCACCGCTCCGACCGCGCCGACTTTGACGCCGAGACGGGCGAGGGCGACGGCCACGTTGGCCGACACACCTCCGAGCTCCCGCCGGAACTGCCGCGCGATCGGCTCCTTCTCGGTCTTGGCATCGGCCTCGTAGAAGTCCCAGAGAAGCTCGCCGAAACAAGCAACGTCCATATCCCCCGATGCTCTCATCGGATGGCCGCTGCCTACAAGCTTTACGGATGTGCTCGACGACGCGCAGCCACGGCTGGTCGCGGCCCACTCCTCGCGGAGGGCTCAGTCCCGGCCTTGGGCGCCCGGGTCGAAGTCGGCGTGCGCGGCCATGGCCTCTTCGATGATGTCGATGAGCTCGCCGGCGGCTTCCCACGTGAGCTCGACGAGCTCCCCGCGCTGGGCGCGTGAGGCGAGGGCCCGGAGCTCGCCGCTGATCGTCCGGCGGGCGCCGCCGCAGCTCGTGCAGACGAGGCCGCCACCGGTCGCATCGACGAACGCCGAACGACCGTCGGGGCATGTCCTCCCGCAGCGAATGCAACGGTCGAGCTCGAGGGCGTAGCCCATGTCCGTGAGCAGCCTCACGCCGAAGATCGCGACGTGCCGACGCGCTTCGTTCGCGGTCTGACCGGCTTTCGCGTCGAGCGCGTCGAGCGCGTCGAGGACCTCCTCGAGCGAACGCCAGGCGGCAGGCTCCGGCGTGCGTGCGGGACAGAGGTGCCGAACCCAGCGAAGCGCCTGCCCGGCGGCCTCCATCGCCTCGAGGCTCGTCGCGATGCCTGCGCGCGGCCGCTGGATCCTTGCCTCCTTGAGGAGACAGAGCTCCCTGCCCTTGTCCTCGAGTGACACCACGAGCTCGTGGATCGGCTCGAGCGCACCGCCGAATCGTTTCGACGATCTCCGCGCGCCGCGGACGATCGCCGGGATCTTCCCGCTCTCGCGCGTGAAGAAGGTCGCGATGACGTCCGCCTCGCCGTAGGGCACGCTGCGAACCAGCAGCGCGACGGAGTCGATGCGTCGGATCACCCCGTGATGGTGAGGGTCGGCGTGCTCTCCGTCGAGCGCTGCGAGAGCTCCGGCGGCATGTCACGGCCACGGGGCTTGAGCACGATCGACAGCGCGAGCGTGAACAGGATGAGGAGCAGGACGAGCGCGATGGCCACACCGAAGCGCCGCCCCTGCCCGCCATGAGCCGCCTGGACGGGCGACGCGACCGGCAGCGGCGTCACCATCGCCACCCGACGGCTCGCGGTGTAGCGGGCGACGATGTCCTCGGGCATGAGCCCGAGCGTCTGGGCGTAGGACTTCAAGAAGCCCTTCACGAACACCTCGCCAGGCAGATCGTCGAAATGGTCCTGCTCGATCGACTCGAGGGTGGTCACGGGGATGCGCGTCACGCGCGATACCTCTGCGAGCCCCATGCGCTTTTTCTCGCGCTGCTGCCGCAGGGTCGTTCCGACCGTCTCGTTACCGCTCACGTCGTCCTCGTCATTCGCTTGGGTTCACTTCGCGGGAGCTTCAGTGGGCGGCCGCTGAGGATTGCGCGCCGCCGCCGTTCGCATTCGCCGGGCTCACGGGGGAAGAGGCGGCTGCCATCTTCGCGAGCTCGCGAACGCAGTTCTTTCCTGTCTGCGTTTCTTTGGAAATCTCGACGCAACGCTCGTAGTCGGAGCGGGCGTCCGTGACCTTGCCGAGCTTGAGGCGCACGCGTGCGCGGGCCTCCCAGGCGTCCTGGAGCGCGGTGCATTGCGGATCGTCGACCGAGACAGCGCTGGTGAAGCTCTGCTCCGCCTGGCCGGGATCGCCCTTCTTCTCGAAGCCGATGCCCAGCCGATAATGACCGACGCAGAAGCGCGGCTCGGTCACGGCGTTCTTGAGGGACGCGATCCCGGCGTCGACCTGGCCGTCGAGCACCTGCGCCCATCCGAGGTTCCCCCAGGCCAGGTACGGGTGGACGTACGCCGGGTCCTTGGTGAGCGGCTCGAGGACGGAGATCGCCTCCTTGTACTTCTTCCCGTTGATGAGGACCTGCCCGAGCAGGTTCTTCGCGTCGCGGAAGTCCGGGTTGACCTTCAGCGCGGCGCGCGCGCTCTTCTCGACGTCCGCGAGCTTGCAGTCCGGCGCTTCGAAGGCGCTCGGTCCCGAGCAGAACGCGAGCAGGATGGCCGCTTGCAGGTAGTGCGCCTTGTCGTTCTCGTCGTTCAGCGAGACGGCCTTCTGCACGTGATCGAGCGCAAGGCGCGGGTTGCCCTTCTGGAACAAGTCGCGCGCGATGTCGTACTCGGCGTCGCTCTGACGCTCAGGGCTCTGGGCGCCCGGCTGCTGACTCTTGCCGCTCGCGCATGCGACGAGCACGAGCATGGCCGCCGACACCAACGCTCCACGAGTTGTCCACAAAGCAAACCTACGCGCCGCGATGGCGCGAGGTGCTGCGGCTCGATGGGTCGTTTGCGAGCGCATGCGCATGAGGTCGTAGGCGGCGGGAAGTACTCCAGTGCTTCCCGGACGTCAACCCTGAACGGTCCACCACCAAAGCCTCGGGACTCCACGGTTTTTTGGCGGGCAAGGCGCACCGAAGACCTACATGTTGACGCATTGCGCTGCGACGTCCTACCTCAGTTGAACCGAGTGATGACGCGCGCTTAGGCGGCGTTCTTCATGAAGCACTTCAAGCGCGTCAGCGCTCGCCGCGGAGCTCGTCTTTTGTCCCCAGGAGGGCGTAAAGGCGGCGCAACGCATCCACGTCTGGGATCTCCACGCGCTCGCCGACGATGCGGAGGTACTGCTGGTCGCGGAGACGCTGCACGGTCCGCTTCACGGTGTCGACGTCGAGGCCGACGCGGCTCGAGAGGTCGACCGGCGAGACCATCAGCTCCACGGGCCCCGGCTGGTTCCGTGCCATCTTGAGGAGCGCGCTCACCACCTTCGACTGGGTGTCGCGTAGGAGGAGCACCTCGATCTGGTCCTCGGCATCCCGGACGCGGCGCACGAGCAGCGTGATGATGCGCTCGGCCACCTGTGGGAAACGCTCCAGGATGGCCCGGAGCGCCGGCTTGTCGAGCGACAGCATGATGCCGTCGGAGAGCGCCACCGCCGTCGAGAGGCGCACGGCGCCGTCGAGGATCGCGCCCTCGCCGAACAGGTCGCCGGGGCGAAGCACCGAGAGGCTCCGCTCCACCATACGGACGCGCTTGAGGAGACGAACCCGCCCCTGGTGCAGGAGGAACGCGTGGGTCGATGGGGCGCCCTCGCGGTAGAGCACGTCGCCCTGCACGAAGGGCCGGCCGTAGTGCTCGATGAGGTAGCGCGACGTGGCGTCGTCGTAGAGATCGCCGAGCGCGTCTTCGCCGGGTGCGCGCGGGTCGCGCCGATCGTGAGGGGGATGCGCGTCCTGCGGCACGCCGGGACGATAGAGAAAGGTCCGGCGGCTCGCAATCTTTGGAAGCGGGAGGCTCGTGTGCTCTAGTGCGCGCGTGCGCCAAGGCCGTGAAGAAAGAACGACGAAGGAGACGTCGATCGTCGTCGAGATCGGGCTCGACGGTAGCGGGAAGAACCAGATCCAGACCCCGATCCCGTTCCTCTCGCACATGCTCGATCAGATCGGCAGACACGGCCTCTTCGATCTCACGGTGAAGGCTACGGGAGACGTCGAGATCGACGGGCACCACACGACGGAGGACGTCGGCATCGTGCTCGGACGTGCGGTCGCCAACGCGCTCGGCGACAAGGCCGGGATCGCGCGCTACGGCTGGGCGACGCTCCCGATGGACGAGGCTCGCGCGACCTGCGCGGTGGACCTGTCCGGGCGGCAGTTCTTCGTCTGGGAGGTCCCCATGCCGAAGGCGAAGATCGGCGACTGGGACACCGAGCTCGCCGAGGTCTTCTTCGAGGGCTTCGCGCGCGGGGCCGCCTGCAACCTGCACGTCGTGCTCCACGCGGGCACGAACCTCCATCACATGACGGAGATTTGCTTCAAGACGTTTGCGAAGGCGCTGCGCGCAGCCGCGTCGATCGACCCGCGGGCGACGGGGATCCCGTCGACGAAGGGGAGTTTGTAGATCAGGCTCCAGGCTCCGGGCTCCAGGCTCCAGAGGGAGATGGAGCCTCGGCGCACGGCTGCGCGAGCGAGCGCTGCTCGCGTCAGCGTTTCGTGGCGGCGATGACCACGTGCGGGTACGGGAGCACGTCGGGGACGCGCACCATCCGGACGTGGAAGCCGAGGGAGGCGAGCATCTCGCCCCACTCACGGTGATGCCGGTAGTGCAGCGGGTCGTCCCAACCGACCATCACGCGATCGAGCAGGCGCGTGAACTCGAGCCCGAACGCCGGCTCCGTGGTGACGTCCTTGATGACGAGGACACCGCGAGGCGCGAGCAGATCGCGCAGGCGCTCGAGGAGCTGGCGCTGATCCTTCTCCGGGATGTGATGCATGACGTCGAGCACGTACGCGCCCGCGAACGGCCCCTCGAGCCGCGCGCTCCTGGCGTCACCGGCGATGAACGAGTTGCCCGAGAGGCCAACGCGATCGGATACGCGCCTCGCCAGCTTGATGCGCTTCTCGTCGGGATCGACGCCGACGATCTGCCGTCCACTCTGCGTCTGACCGAAATACGCGGCGAAGAGCCCGAAGCCGCAGCCGATGTCGAGAATGCGCCCCTCGTCCGGGAGCAGCAGGTCCATGACGCTGAGCAGCTTCGGACGGAGGATCGAGAAGCGGATGTTCGCATAAACGCGCTCGACCGGCGGGAGCGCCTCCGCGATGCGGGCGATGGCCGCGCGTCCGTACACCTCCGGGGCGTCGAACCGCTGCGGAGATGGACGGGGGCCTCGCGAAAGCACGCGCAAGACGCGCGTCGAGACGGGCTCGCGTTCGGACAAAGCCATCGCGGCGAGCGATTAGCACGGTAGGCCCGAGCGGTCACGCCGACGTCATGAAGCGCGCGGCATAGCCGTGATCGGTTGGCCTGAGCCTCCGATTCGCGCCGCCCGTTGGGCGAGCGGCGCGAACGGAGGCCGGTAGCTCGAGATCCGATCACGGCTCGTGTCTGTGCAGGATCGGCGGAACTGGGTTCCGCCTTAGTCGTCGTCGGGACGAGCGGTCGGCCGCGAGGCGACGAGCGCGTCGGCCTCGGCCCTGCGATCCCACGCCGAAAGGAGAAACGTGCCGAGCATCGACAGGAACTGGAGCGCGACTTCGAGGTCGTCCTCGAGCATGTCGATGAGCGCCTCTCGGCTTCCCTGGAGGAAGACGGCGGGCTCGGCCGTGACGAGCTCGTTCCATCGTGGCCGGTTCGCGATCGCCTCCGCCCCGCCGACGATGTACCCGGGCCCGACGATCTGCACCATCGGACGCTGGTCGAGCGCGTTGCGCCACGAGAGCGTCATCTTCCCCTTCACGAGGAAGAGGGTCGACGTCGCCACGTCACCCGGTCGCCAGATGGTCTCTCCGACCGGCAGTCGGATCTCCTTCATCGAGCGGACGAGACGCGCAGTCGAATTGACGTTTGCGTGTTTGAAGCCGACCGTCCTGCGGAGGAGGAAGATGCGCTCGACGAGCCCGAGCTCGCGATCGCCGATGAGCTGATCGAATCCATCCGGTGGCGGCACGTACGGCGCCGGCTCCTGGACCATGTTCTCCTGGATCACGCGGTCGATGATCCAGCGCAGCGTCCCGAGGAACACGGGGAAGTGATCCTCGAACAGCTCGTACACGGCATCGGCACGGACCTCGAGCGTCTCCGTGTGCGACTCCGCAACGGCTTCGGTCCCTCCCCCGGTCCGAGCGAGCAGGGAGAGGAAGCCGACGCCGCCGGGCGCGGCGATCGTCTGGATCTTGTTACCGTGCCGACGCATCGTGACCGCGCCGGTCAGGAGCAAGTGAAACGCCTTCGGCGGCTCGTTCTCGCGGAGCAGGACATCGCCCTTCTCGAACGTCGCCGAGCGCATCGTGTCCGCGATCGGTGCGAGGTCGGCCGCCTTCAACGAACGGAACACGGGAACTGCGCGCAGGCGGAGGATCCGCTCCGTCAGGTCAGGCTGGCGCACGGGTCACTCCGGTGGAGCTCTCGATCGGCGGCTCTGGTGCGAGCAGATCGCGCGCGCGGTCGACGAGGCGCTTGCCGAGCGAGTCGAGCATGGGCGCGGCCGGAGCCCGGCCCGGCGCGGCTCCGAGCTCCAGGCCCAGCTCCGCCGCGCGGTACTGCGCGAGCGTGCGCATGGTGGCGCTTCCGTTCACGAGCATCTCCGCCAGCGCCTCTTCGTACGTCGACAGCGTCGTCGCGGGCTCCACATCGCCCACGAGCGCAAGCACCCGCGTCCGGAGCGGAGTGCGGACGATGTTCTCGACGAGCTCGAGGCTGCTCGCACGCGTCTTGGGATGCTTGCTCCGCAGCCCACGCTCGATGTCGTCGAAGTCCTCGCCGTAGAGCAGCCCGAACAGCATGAACAGACGCTGCTGAGCATGACGTTCCTTGTCGCGGACCAGATCGAGCAGCAGGTGATGGCCGGCCTGCAGCGGATCGGCAGACCGAAGCGAGACCGGCGCCACATCGTGTTCGGTGCCGCCGGTCAGCGCGTGGCGCCAGCGGCGAAGCTCCTCGGCGTGATCGAGCGTGCTGTCGACGACGCGCCGGAGGAGGTCGCCTTCGAGAAACAGGCCGGGGTTCGCGCGACGCAGCTTCACGAGCGCTCGGATCACCTTGAAGCGGACGGCGCCGTCTTTCTCCGATACGAGGTGGACCATCAACTTGCGAGCGGCGGCGTCGGGGTCGAACAGCACCATCGTGCGCGGAAGATGAATGCGCACGTCACGGGCGAAGTCCCGCTGCCTCATCACCTCGTCGATGACGTCGAGCGCGCCTGGGATCAACGCGATCGTCGCGCGCGCCGTCGCTCGAAGCTCGTGACGGCTCAGCATACCGACGAGGATGGGCAAGAACGCTCGGCTCCGCCGCGTCGCCATCGCTCGCGCGACCTCTAGACGAACACGGACCTCCGGCGACAACGGGGCCTCGAATTGCGCGGCCACCTTGGCCGCGACGGGCTCGGGACCACTTTCATCCGGCACCACACAGGCGAGGTCGCGGAACGAGCTCCCCTCGCGCGCCAGGCGGATCAAGAGGTCGTCGAGCCGCTCTCCGGCGGACCGGCTCATGCCTTCGGCGCCGGCAAACTCGCGGACGGCGCGCGCGAGCGCTACCGCGGTCTGCCAGGAGCGCGTCGCGATCACGTCGCGGATACGGCGGTCCGCTTCCGCTACGTGCATCCAGTCTCGCGCGATGAGCGCGATGAGCGCCGTGGCGGAGACCTGCTGGCACGGATCGACGAGGCGCCGCTCGAGGAGCTCCCGATCGGGCGCGATGGCCGTGCGCGCGCGCAGCGCCGCGGCAGCCACCTCGCGATCGGGGTGTCCGTTGAGGCGATCCGCGATCGGGACGAAATCGGTGCGACCGCGCCGCGAGAACAGCTCGAGCGCGCGCAGCACGACGTCGCGGCTCGGATGATAGAGGATCAACGCCGGGATCAGGCGCTCGCGATGCTGCTCGGCGAGCAGCTCGAGAGACGCGATCACTTCTCCGTCGTGGCTGCTGTTCAGACCCGCGAAGAGCATCTCGAGAGCGCCGAGATCGAGCTCCGGGAGCTCCGCCTTCCCGCTGAGCCCGCCCGATCGGAGCGTCTCGCGGAAGACGTCGAGGTAGTGGCTGCGGATCATGACGACGTTCGCGACCCACAGCACACCGAGGCCGAGCACGAACGCGCCGATGACGAGGATGCCGCCCGCGCCGAGCGCGACGAGGCCGAGGATCACGATCGACGCGAGCGCTTGGCCGCCGCGCGTTCCGGCGAGCTCGATGATCGGCTTGATGCGCTCGCGGGTGCCGTCGGGGATCGGCACGAGCAAGAGCTCCATGCTCGTCTTGTGGACCGAGTAGCGTAGCGACCCGTCGAGCCCCTTGAGCAGGAAGGCCGACGCGACGGCTCCTCCGGATGCGAGGACACCACCTGCCGCTCCGATGAGGAGCAGCGGGAACAGGAAGAGCGCGCGCTGCACGCCGACGACGCGGAAGATCCACGGCCCGACGAAGACTTGCGCGACGAGCGCGATCGAGTTCGTGACCGCGTAGAACATCGACAGGCGTGCGGCGAGCTCGTGGGTATCCGGGTACGCCGCCGCGATTCGTGCCTTGAAGAGGAAGTCCGCCAACGTCACCGTCACCGTCGCGACGAGGAGGATCCCGAGCACGCGGCGAGCGAACACGTTGTTCCAGAGCATGCTCGCGCCCGTCACCATCGCCGGGGAGCCTCCGGAGCCCCCGGCCGCGTCCGGCCCGACGTCCGGCATGCGGAGCGCCGCAACGGGAACAACGGCGATCACGAACAGCGACGCCGACGCCAGGAGCATCGCGCGCGGCGGAACGAACGCGAGCGCGCCGCGCGCGGCGAGCGCGCCGAGGACCCCGCCGAGCACCGCGCCGGCCCCGATGAACCCGTAGAGACGCTTCGCCTGCGTCATCGTGTGCGCACGGCCGAGCAGCGTCCAGAACTGCACCGTGACCCACGACGCGAAGAGGCCCGACCAGACATACAGCCCGTAGAGCACCCAGGGCCGCGTACCGTTCTCGCCCGCCAGGAACCAGAAACCAGCCGTCACCGTCGCGCCCGCGACCAGCGCACCGGCCACTCCGCGCCGGCTATCGGCGCGGCGCACCCGCGTGATGGCGAGCGCGATCGCGACGATGATGAGGTACATCCACGGCAGCTGGGCGGCCGGGAGCTTGGAAAGGAAGAGCGCGTCGCGCGCCGTCTCCAGCAGGGTGTGCCCGGTCGTCAGCGCGAGCAGCGTCGCGAAGGCGGCGAACGTATTCCGTCCCTCCCCTTCCCGGACGTCGATCAGACCGCGCAGCGTGCTCATCTCTGGGACTCGTCGCTACCGCCAGCCTACCCGACGCGCATGCGTCCCTCGACTGCTTCGATGCCCGGATCACCGCAGGCCGTTGCGCGGCGCGATGCGGAACTCTCTAGAAGAGCACTCCGATGAAACATGCGAGGACGCCGGCCACGGCTACCATCATGGCGACCAGGAGGGCGAGCCCCTTGCGGAACGCGACGGGATCGAGGGCGGCGATCGCCGCCCGGTAGAGCTCGACATCCTGAGGACGACGGACGAGCGCCACCTTCAGGCCCGCGTGCAGGACGCGTCTCCTCGCGAGAACGTGCAGAGCATAGGAAGGCGTTTCCGAGAGCTTCTCCGGGGCGAGGCCGTAGCCGGCGAACGCGACGATGCCGGGTCTCGGATCGAAGCTCGCCGGGCATGAAGCCGCACCTGCGACCTCTTGCTCCGATGACGGATCGGCGGCAGACGTCGCGACGAAGGACCAAGCCGACGCCGAGGCGACGGCCGCGCTTTCGGGCGCGCCGCCGTCGGCAGGCATCGCTCCTGTCGCACGCGAGGAGGACGAGACCGCCGATTCGCGCACGGCCTCCATGGGCCCTGGCGTGAAGCGTACGGCCCGGGAGCGCTTGGCCGCGACCTGCACGTCGTCATGACCCGAAGACGGGAGGGACTCTGCCGCATCGAGATCGAGATCGAGCAGCTCGATCTCGCAGGGTGATGCGACCGTCGAGAGCTCGACGGCAGCTGACGCGCGGCGAGGGTGGGTGCTCTGGTCGGCATCGGCGGCCGTGACCGGAATCGTGCCCGACGCGCGCCTCGACCTCGCAGCGAACGGCGGCGTTTCGGCGAACGCGTTCGCAGTGCCGTCACCGTCCGAGCGAGCCGGCGCCGCCGCGTGGGCGTGCCCGTGTCCCATCGAGCGCAGCGTGCTCTTCGGCGGCTGCACGCGGGGAGCCGCCGCACGTGAAACGGCGATGCGATATTCGCCCGATCGCTCGGGCGCGTCCGAAACCGGCGCACGGCCGGTGTCGAACGACGCCTCGTCGAGCGCGCTCGTCGCGGCGTTGTACGGACGTCTCTTCGTGGGCATCGCCTGGAGGTGGAACGGCTCCTCGCGGCGATCGTTAAGCCAGCCGGCCGAACACCGGCAGCTCGAGCGTCACTTGATCGCGAAGACGTAGTTCGCGCCGCCCTTCGAGTCGACCTCGTGGCAACCGCCGACGCTGGTGACTTCGAACCAGAGCGCGAGGTCACCCGAGCGCGGGAGCTCGACGAGCGCGTCGATGGCCTCGCGGTCGGCACCGGCCGGCTTCCCCGTCGAGAACGTCTGCGCCTCGGCGCCGGCGACGGATGCAAAACCGGTGATGTTCCAGAGCGGGTTCCCGCCTTGCGTGCGCCGACACTGCGGGAGCCGATCCTGCTCGTACCGGATCTTGACCTTGTCGCCCGCACGCAGCTCGCCCTGCTGATCGACGCTGCCGTCCTTCGCAAAGACGATCGTGGCGCCAGCCTCGGGCGCGGGACCTTCGACATCGACGTGAAAGTTCTGACCGAACTGCGAGTCGTACTCGGAGCAGCCCCAGCGGCTCGACACCTGGAACCAGAGCGCGAGATCGCCACCGACCGTCAGCGGAATGCGCGCCGGTTTGGAGACGCGATCTTTCCCGTCGGCCGACAGCTCGGTCACCTCGAACAGGTTCGCGGGGCCCCCGTTCTCGCTGTAGTAGCCCGCGATGTTCCAGCCGGGCCCGCCGCCGCCGACGTTGCCCCGGCACTGCGGGAGGCGATCGAGCGAGTACTCGACACGAAGCGCACTGCCTGCCTTCGCGCGACCCGTGAGGATCGTCTGGAAGTCGCTCGTCAGCTTCAGCGTGGCGTCGCTCGTGTTGTCGGCCTCCGCGGCGGCCTGGTTGTCGACGGACGTCTCGGTTCCACATGCCACCGCGGAGAGAGCGAGGGCGAGCAGGAGCAGCATCTTCTTCGACATCGTTCTTCTCATCGTCTTCGAGGTGTCATCCGCGTCGCGGCGCAAGCGTCGCAACGAGCCCGCCGCCATGAACACCAACCAGAGATCTCTGGTCAGGCCGCTGGCCACGTCTCGCACGAGCAAGGCGGATACCACCCTACATTGGCCGCTCGACGCGGCACGGACGGCGAAATCCCGTTCGAGTTCGCGCTGCGGCACCTGCGACGCGGTCCGTCAGCGATCCATCGCCTGGTCACCACCTACTCCACCGCACATTTCCAACGCCTGCGCATCGGCTCATGACTTCCGCGTACGGCGGCGCTCTCCGACCGCGCCGGGCGTCCTCTCCTGCTTCGCATCCGAACCGCGAGCGCCCGCTCGCGGTACGGACGGAACGCGTGACGCGGAGCTCGACGTGAAGGCGGAGCACGGCGTGATGTGGCCGAAGACGGCGCATGCGCGCCGATGACGTGTTCAGCCACGCGATCTCGATCCGATCTCGACCAGCGGAGCGCCCGAGAAGCGAACGATCGGCGGGAGGCACTCGCCTTGCGTCGTGCACGAGCGAGGACGAGTGATGCCACGGCTGTCCTGCCTTCGAATGTGCACGGCGGCGATCATCGCCGCGAGCGCGGCCGCCTCTTCGGGCTGCGCGGTGCACGGACGAGCGACCCCGGTTGGATACGCCGAGCTCTATTACGGAAGCACCTACGGCTACTACCCGCACACGTACTACGGCGGCCGTCCGGTGTACTTCATCGACGGCCGCTGGATGTTCCGCGACGGCGGCGGCGGCTGGCGGTACTACGAAACCGAGCCGGCGCCGCTCTACCGGTACCGGACCACGATCCGGCAAGCACCACCCGCTCCGCGCTACTACCCCGAATCGCCTGGCGGCTACTACCCCGCTCGGCCCACGGTTCCCGGTCCGGCGCCGCAGGCGGCTCCGCCGCCCTCATCCGCTCCGCCGCCGACGCGCGTGCGTTGAGCTCCCTCAAACGGCCTCCCCTTCGAGGTCATCGTCATGAAGCGATCGTCGTCGGCACTGCTCGCCGTGCTGCTCGGGCTCGGCGTCAGCTCGTGTTTCTGGGATACCGAGCCACCTCCGCGACGCACTGTCGTCGTCGAGCGCGCGCTGCCACCGCCGTCACCCGGCACGCTGCGACTTCGATGGTCGATGGACGGCCGCATGGATCCGAACGAGTGCATAAAGGCGCTCGCGCCGACCATCGAGCTGTCGGTCGTGGATCCGAGCGGACGCGAGGTCGGCGCGTGGCAACAGCCATGCGGGTACTTCACGATGGATGTCGTCCTCAACCCAGGTCACTACTCCGGGTCCGCAGTCCTCATCGACAGCGCAGCGCGCCCACGGACGACACGCGTGTTCGTCGACCCGTTCGTCATCTACGGAGGCGACGTGGTCGACATCCAGGTGGACTTCCCGGCAGCCTCGTTCCTGTGACGCGTGACGCGCGGCGATGGTGTCCGAAACGACCGTGGACACGTCGACGACGTCGCTGAATCCGATTCGACCTTCGACGGCGCGCGTCACTGTCGTGCTTGAACGCATGAAGCACAGCAGCAAACGTTGATGCAGCGCGCCAACCATGGGCGCTCGACCTTCCGATGACGAGTCTCTAAGATCTCGGAGGAACGTGACGATCGAACAGCTGAGAGGCGACGAGCTCGCCGGTCTGCGCATTCTCGTCGTGGAAGACGAGCCCGAGACGCTCGAGCTCGTCTCGCTGACGCTTCGGTCCGCCGGAGCCGACGTGCTCGAGGCCAACGGTGCAGAGACCGCGCTCGCCGAGCTCGATCGCCACGCGCCGCACATCGTCCTCAGCGATCTGCAGATGCCCGGCCTCGACGGCTACGAGCTCATGCGGCTACTGCAGAAGCGGTCGGTCCCGCCGGTCGCGATCGCGCTGTCGGCGAGCGCATCGCTCGACGACGCCCGACGGGCGCTCGAAGCTGGCTTCTCCGTGCACGTCGCCAAGCCCATCGCGATGACGGACCTCGTCGAGACGGTCCGCGCGGTCGTGCCTCCGGTCTCCGTTTC
Organism: Pseudomonadota bacterium; assembly: GCA_023423895.1. Lineage (GTDB taxonomy): Bacteria > Myxococcota_A > Polyangia > Polyangiales > Polyangiaceae > Labilithrix. Next base: position 71,270 of record JAFAER010000160.1, on the reverse strand, counting down.
CGAACCGACCGCCTGACCGAACTGCGGAGCTCGACTCGCGAGCTCATTGCGCGCAGTCGACCTCATCCGTGACGTCCAGTTGCGGCGCGCGCCCCCGCGACCGCTCGAGCTCATCGCGCGTCCGCGCTGCCGTGACGACCTACGACCGTCGGTTCTTCATCGCGCGGAGCGCCGCGCTGCAACGCTCGCTGGAGCCGACCCAGCACGAGGGCTCACCGCGACCGCGCAATCGCTCTGCAGGCTCGCCTGAGGCCCGCACGAGCCCTCCACGGAACCGACGTTCGATCGGCCGTGCCGACCAGCGCTTCGTCATGGCTGCGGACAAAGAAAAAAAAGGCCCTCGTGCCGAGTGGCACGAGAGCCCTGTTCGTTCCGGAGTGCGAAGGAGGGGACTTGAACCCCTACGGTGTTACCCGCTAGCACCTCAAGCTAGTGCGTCTGCCAATTCCGCCACCTTCGCGTCGTGACGAGGAGCGGCTAAGTACCGCTAATCTCCCGTTTCAGTCAAACTTTTTTTGCGAGCGCCGCGAGAAGCTCTCCCAGCTCGAACGGCTTTCGAACGAGCTTCATCGGCTCTCGGGCCACCGCGTCGGGCAACCGATCGACGCTGCCCGTGATGAGAACGAGGTCGATCCCGGGCGAGCTGCTCCGGAGGCGTGCGAGTGCGCCTTCAGCGTCGTCGGCGATGGGGGAAAGGTCGACGAGCGCGGCGTGAAAGGGCGCCGGCGCGTTCGCCATGGCGGCCGCGAGCTCGGCGCCATTCGACGCAATCGTCACGTCGGCGCCTCGCCCCTCGAGCGCCGCCTCGAGCAGCTGCGTGACGGCCGCGTCGTCCTCGACGACGAGCACGCGCACTCCGGCGAGCTCGCGTACGCGCGACGTCGAGAGCGGCGGGCGAGGCACAGCATCCACCCGAGGCCAGCTGATCCGGAAGCGCGCTCCATCGTGACCGGCTCGAGCGCCCGGCATGGCGTCGAGGAGCTCGATGTCGCCCCCCGATGCGCGCGCGAGCTCGCGTGAATGGCGGAGGCCCACCCCGGTGCCGCCCGGCCGGAGCGAGTCTCCCTCGAAGATGCTCTCGCGACGCGACGGCGGAACGCCCGGCCCGCTGTCCGCGACGATGATCGAGACCCGGTCGTCGTCCGCCGAGATCTCGATCCCGACCTCGCTCTCGCGAGGGGCGTACGCGAGCGCGTTCATCACGAGGTTCGTCAGCACCTGCGAGACGTCGAGGGCGCCCGCAACGGTGGCCGCCGTGTCGCCGCCCGTGACGATCATCGTCACGCCGACGCGACTCGCTTCGACGGCGAGCGCGTCGACGACCTCACGGACGATCTCGCCGGCAGCAAGCTGCTCGTCGATGCGTGGACTGCCGATCGCGTGACGGGCGAGATCGCGAGCAATGCGCGCGCGTTGCTCGATGATCGTCAGCGCATACGCGACGGTCTCCGGCGAAGCATCGGCAGCTCGCGCTTCTCCGACCCAACCCAGGAGCACCGTGAGTGCGTTCGAGACGTCGTGCAGCACGCCCGACAGATCGCGATGCGGATCTCCACCGCGAACGCTCGAGGGCTTCCCGTCTTCACCCCGGTCCGTCACGACGGGCCACGTTAGGCGAAACGAGCTGGCGCGTCATCCGCCGCGCGAATATGCGGATTCCGCTGCGAACGGAGCCCCGAACGCGACGCCCGGGCCGAGCGCCGAGCGCCGAGCACCGAGCACGAGAAAGGTCAGGAGACGCTCTCGTGCCCGTCGTCGTTCCCCGGCGCCACCACACCTTCGTCCGCAAGGCGCTTCAGCGTCTGCGCAATCAGCGCCGAATGATCGCGGTCCATCGGATGGAAGCCTGGTTTGATGTACTCGAGGATGCCGCGGAGAAAAACGCGAGAACCGATGGGCTCCATCACCTTCACCGCGCGCGAACCGGCCTCGCGCCGCGCACGCGCACGCAGCCGGGCGAGCTCTCGACGTGCATCGAGCAGAGACGAGCCGTCCTGACGAAGCAGGTCGTTCGCGGCCCAGAGCCAGAATCCGCCGAGGGTCGCCGTCGCAACGGCCATTCCGAGGAGACGGAGCGCATAACTCGGCGCGACCGCCTCGAGCACGTCGAACGCGACGGCCTTGTGCTCGAGCTCCTCGACGGCGTGCCACTCGAGCAGCCTCCGGATCTGGGGGTCCGCGAACGCGAGGCTGTCTCCGGTCAGAGCGTCCTCGGCGAGGATCGCCGTGAAGTGCTCGAGGGCGACGGTGACCGCGAGGCGCAGCGGCGGAGGCGCCGCCTTCTCGATGTAGTCGTAGGCGATGCGCTGGTAGCGCTCGAGAATGGAGTCGATGTCGAACCCCTGAGCGCGAAGCGTGTCGAACAGGCGTTCATGCGCCTGCGCGTGTCGCCCCTCCTGACCGAAGAACCCTTTCACCTCCGCAGCGAGCTCGGGCGAAACGCGGTCGAGGTAGTGACGCACGCTTCGGATGAAGAAGCGCTCGCCATGGGGAAAGAGGAGGTTCACGCCGTTCGCGATGTGCGTCGCGGCGCGGCTGCCCGCGAACCAGTGTCGCGACACACCCTCGAAGCCGAGGCGAGGCGCTCGAGGGCGGACCGGCGGCCGGGCGGTCCCACTCGAGCTCCCGTTCGCTGCGTTCGAGTTGGAGTCGACGGATGACGCTTCGAACATCGGGCAGCTCCTTGCTGACTCTCGGTCAACAATGTTAGCGCCTATTGAACCGCAGTCAATGGGGCGCTCCGGCGCGCGATTTTCGTCTATGCTCGACGGGCGATGCGCAACCGGGGCAAGCAAGGCGCAAGCGCGACGAAAGCCGCGCCGGCGACGCGCCGCCGGAAGGCGCCCAACGCCCCCGCGCCGTCCCGACGTGGTCGTGAGCCCGAGCGCGACGAGCGCGCCCGCGTTCGCCTCGATGTCGACGAGCGACGCGCTCAGCTCGTGCAGCTCGGGCTCTCGGAGTTCGGCACGCGGACGTACGACGACGTCTCGATCGACCTCATCGCGCAGGCGGCCGGGATCTCGAAGGGGCTCCTCTATCACTACTTCCCGACCAAGCGCGCGTTCTACATCGCGTGCGTCCGCGAAGCGGCCTCGAGGCTCCTCGCGCGCATGAACCTGCCCATGGACGTGCCGCCGCTCGAGCGGCTCCAGCTCGGCCTCGATCGCTACCTCGAATACGTGCGCTCCCACGGTCCGGCGTTCGCCACGCTCATGCGCGGCGGCGCGCACGCCGATCGCGAGCTCGCCGCCGTGGTCGACGAGACGCGGACGGCGCTCCTCGGCACACTCACGAGCGGCATGGCGGACATCTTCCCGCCGTCCGGCATGGCTTCGCCGCTACTCCGCATCGCGCTCCAGGGCTGGATTGGTCTCGCCGAGGCCGCGAGCATCGCGTGGGTCGAGGCATGCGTCGAAGGCTCGGCGAGACAGTCGGACGCACCGACGGCGAACGCGAGCACGCCTCCTACAGCGAGCACGATCCGAGACCTGCTCGCGCAAGCCCTCATCGCCATCGTCGAACGCGCGGTCGCCGGTGAGGCCACCGCACACGCGAAGACCTGAGCGTTTTTCGCGGGTCCGGGCCCCTCCGCTTCGTGGTCGACGACGCACACGAAGCCGACGTGCGCGTGTGCGCGTGTGCCCGACGGGCCGCGCAGAAGGAACGAAAGCGCCCGAGATGGCGAGACAGCGCCACACCGATTTGCGGCGTGGGGCTCGGAGACACTTGTGTCCGTGATTCAGCTCGTGGTTCCGTAGAAAACTGGCGGGACAGTTTGGTCGCGGGCGAGCTTCGCGAGAGTGCGTTCGTCCGACCGACGTAGACAGGAGGGACTCACACCATGAATCGTTGGCTGATGGCTGCGGTGGTCGGGCTGATGGCTGTGGGTTGTGCGGTGGGTGTCGAGGACCCCGAGCCGCCGCCAGGACAGATCCCCGCGCAGAGGAGCAGCTCGCCGCCGACGGAGACGTTCAGCGCGGAGCTGCAGGAGATCAGCGTCACCGATCCGATCACTACCGAGCTCGCCGTTCCCGAAGTGCCCGTCGACGTTCTGCCCATGCCGGGCGAGTGACGCGCGAGCTCGCGGAGCGACCGCGCTGAAACGCATGCGCGCCCGGCACGACGTAGGAACGTCGCCCGGGCGCTTTCGTAGGGCGCTCGACGGAGCGCGCGTTTCAGTCCGCGGTCGCGAGCGTCGTAGCGCTGTCGACGGCTGTCGGCGCGCGCGACGGACGATCTTTGCGAATGGTGGCGAGCGCACGACGAGCCGCGTCGAGCGTGATGTCGCGTGCCTCGACGATGATCGCGGCGATGCGCTCGACCTCCGCCCCTGCGGCCCCCGCCGCGAGCGCGACGGAGCGCGCATGCAGCGCCATGTGGCCGCGCTGGATGCCGTCGGTCGCGAGGGCACGGACGGCGGCGAGGTTCGACGCGAGACCGACGGATGCCGCGACCGCCGAGAGATCGGCGGCCTCCGTCACGCCCATCATGTCGAGCGACAGCCGCGCGCTCGGATGCACACGAAGCGTCCCGCCGACGGTGCCGAGAGCGAGCGGAAGCTCGAGGAAGCCCGTGAGCGCATCGCCGTCGCGACGCCAGATCGAAAGCGGCCGGTACGTGCCCGAGCGCGCCGCGAAGGCGTGAGCGCCTGCCTCGACGGCGCGCCAGTCGTTCCCCGTCGCGATGACGACGGCGTCGATGCCGTTCATGATCCCCTTGTTGTGGGTCGCGGCGCGATAGGGATCGAGCTCGGCGAAACGCGAAGCATTGACGATGCCGTCGATGACGGCCTGTCCATCCATTTGCTCGGTCGCGAGCACGTCCGCCTGGACACGACAGCGCACGCGGACGCAGCGCTTGTCGCAGAGGTTCGAGAGGATGCGCAGCCCGACGCGCCCGTTCGCGAGCGCGGCGAGGCGGTCGGCGACGGCCTCCGCGATGGTGTTGATCAGGTTCGCGCCCATCGCATCGCGGCAGTCGACGAGGATGTGCGCGACGATCATCTCGTCCTCGGGCTCGCCGAGCTCACGCACCTCGAGGCCGCGCGCGCCGCCGCCGCGACCGACGAGCCCCGGAACGGCGGCGTCCGCCATCGCGAGGATCTCGCTCGATGCGTCCACGATCGCGCGCGACGCCGCCGAGCGATCTTTCACGCCGACGAGCTGCACCTGGCTGATCATCACCGGGGGGTCGACCTCGACCTGAAAGCCGCCGCCCGAACGCACCATCTTGGCCGCGTTCGAGGCCGCCGCGACGACGCTCGGCTCCTCGACGACCATCGGCGCGACGTAGTCCTGTCCGTTGACGCGGACGTTGAGCGTCACGCCGTAAGGCAGGCCGTAGGTGCCGAGCACGTTCTCGACGAACTTGTCGGCCGTCTCCGCCGTGAGACCGCCGCCGTCGAGCGCCGACGCCATCGTCGCCGCGGGGACGCCGGTGGCTTCGCTGATGAGATTGCGACGCTCATCGACGGTGACCTTGTAGAAGCCCGGCAGGTGAGAAGTGCGCTTGATCGTCATCGTTGTTCGGGAGCGCTTTGCGCCGCGGTGGTGGACACCGTCGCGACGGGCGCGGTCCTCACTCCTTTGTGGTCGATCGAAAGGTCGAGAACAAACAGGCCGAGCGCGCTCGCGCGCGCGATGAACGTGGCGGAAGGCGCAGCGGGACCGAGGTAGACGGCGACGTCGCCACCGCCAGCGCCGGACACCGAGAACGACGCGTCCTCGCGCGCTGCGAGCCTCTCGAGCTCCTCGAACCCCGCCGGAACGATCTCGACGCCTGCAGATGTGCCGAGGCGAGCGAGCCCGCGCGCGGTCCGACGAAGGGTCTCGACGAACGCGGCGCCGTCGCCGGCGTCGACCGCGCGGACGGCATCGTTCGCCGTCGTCGCGAGGTCGTCCATACACGAGCGATGCAGCGTGGCGTCGGTCTCGGCGAGCTGATCGACCCGCGCGCGGAGCTCGCTCGTCCGAGCGCTGGTCCCGCACGCGAACACATGGAGCTGCAGCCCGCGAGGAAGCGCCACGCGCCTCACCGGCTCGTTCATGACGTACCGGATGACGCCGCCGTGAACGCTGGCGGCAACGTCGACGCCGCTGCCACCGCTCTGCGCCGCTGCGTGCGCCTTGCGCGCGAGCACGAAGAGCTTCTCGCGAACGTCCGGGGTCGCGAGATCGGCGCCCGCGTCCGCCTCGATCGCCGCGAGCGACGCGACCAGAATCGCCGCGCTGGCCCCCAGCCCGATCTTGCGCATCCCGAGGAACATCGACGACGCGTCCGCGTGCGGCGCCGTCGCATCACCGAGCGCCGCGTGCACCTCCGGCGTGGCCGAGAGCGCGGCGCGTGACGAGTCGGCGTAGGCACCGCGGCTCACGGCGGCCACGATCGCAGGCGCTCCCTCCAGCACGGCGTACGCGCCGCTGAGCACGAGCTTGCCGGGAGCGAACGTCCTCATCCCCTGCCCTCCGCGCTCTCGTCGCGCGGAGCTCCAGTCTCGATGATGCGTGCACCTTCCCCGGCGACGGCTTCGATGATGCGGAGCACCCCCGGAGTCGCGGCGAGGCGCTCCTTGGCGCGAGCCACGTCTTTGCCGTGCACGAGGCACTTGAGATGCGGCCCCGCATCCATCGTTGCATATGCCACGAGCCCTTCGGCGCGCAGCGCGCGGACCGTCGCCAGAGCCTCGAGCGTGGCGCCGGAGACGTAGACGACACCGGCCGCAAACGCCGATGCATGCATCGCGAGAGCGCTCTCCTCGGCGAGCGCGCATGTCGTCTCGAGGTCGCCTGCGAGGAGCGCGTCGCGCAGCTTCGCGTGGATGCGCGGCGCCGCATCGAGCCAGCCTGCGTAATACGGGCTCTTGGCGGCGGTGACGGCCATGCCATCGCGCGAAGAGACCTCCTTCGCCTGCTCGGTCGTCACGCAGACGAGCACCCTGAGATCGATGTGCCCGGGAGGTGCGACCTGACGCGCGGTCTCGCCTTCGAGCTCGACGAACCCGCCGAACAAGCTTCGCGCGGCGCTCGCCGAGCTCCGCCGCGCAAGGTCGGACACGCGCTCGACGCTCCAGTCGAGCCCGGCGGCACGCACCGCCGCGAGCGCCAGCGCGGCGAAACCGGAGGCGCTCGATGCAAGCCCGCTCGCCGTCGGGAAGTCGTTCGTCGACACGACGCTCGCTCGAGCATCGACGCCAGCCGCGGAGCGCACGCGGTCGAGCAGCTCCGTCGCACGCGCGAGCGCCGGGGCCGGCGCCGGCACGCCGTTGAGGGTCAACGCATCGCGGTCGAGCGCGGGGTGGAAGGTCACGCTCGTCGTCGTCGCGAGGCCTGCGAGCGTCACCGAGAGACTGGGAACCGCAGGAACGTTGCCTCCGCCCTCACGCTTGCCCCAGTACTTCGAGAGCGCGATGTTCGGATGCGCGAGCGCCATCGCCCTCATGGTGCGCTCTCCAGGAAGGTGATCGCGCGGCGTCCGCCGTCCGGCGACCCGTACGTCGTGAGGAATCCGTCGAACCCGTCGCTCTTCCAGGCGGCCAGCACCTTCGTTCCGACATCGGGGTTGTCGACGAGCGCCACGACGCAACCACCGCCGCCCGCGCCGGTGAGCTTTGCGCCGAGCGCCCCCGCGGCGCGCGCCGAGCTGCACATCTGCTCGATTTCGGGCGTCGAGACGAACAGACCAGAGAGCAACATCTGGTTCAGATCGAGGAGCTGGCCGATCGCGTTTCGATCCGCCGCCTCGATGGCGAGCCGGGCGTTCTTCACGAGCGTGTGGATCGCATCGAACGTGCGCTGCGTGGTGTCCGCGCGTCGCTCGCGCAGCCGCGCGACGGCCTCGACCATCGAGCGCGTGCTGGACGCCTGACCGGTGTTGCCGACGCAGAGGTGGAAGACGGACGGCACGCGGATGCGCGAGATCGTCGGCTTCTCCGAGGCAGCGCCGCGTTCGAAGAGGACACAACCGCCGAGCGCCGACACCGCGGCGTCGACGCCGGAGGGATTGCCGTGGAAGACCCGCTCCCACGCTCCGGCGCGATCGGCAATCGTCTCGCCGGGCGCATCGGGGTCGAGCGCGCGAGCGACGGCAACACCGAGCGCGGCGGAGCAACCAAGGCCTCCGCCCGGCGGCAGATCCGCAGCGGCCTCGACGGAGACGGGACCGACCGTGACGCCGGACTCGCGGGTCACGCGCAAGAGGTCGCGGAACGCGCGCGCGAGCGGCGTCTCGTCGTCGTCGTCGCGCACGCTGATGTTCCAGTCGCGGACGCGCAGCGTGCTCGGCCCAGCTTCGGTTCGCGTCGCCGTGGCGCGCGCGCCTCGTTCGATGCCGACGGCGATCGCCGGGATGCCGTAGACGACCGCGTGCTCACCGAAGAGGATGACCTTGCCGCGCGCCGTTCCTTGCGTGCTCATGAGGAGCGCTCTCCGAGGGCGGCGATGGCCCCACCCAGCCACGCGCGACCTTCGACGCTGAGCGTGGGCGACATCGCGTCGAGCACCCGGCGCGCCTCCTCGCAGAGCTCGCGGATGCGCGCCTCGACCCGACCCCGTGCACCAGACTGCTCCATGACTCGGACGACGGCCTCCAGATCTTCGTGCGTGGCGTCGAGCTTTCCGAACGCACGCGCGAGCACTGCCTCCGCGCGAGGATCGCCGCGCAGCTCGGTGACGAGCGTGGTCCGCTTGCCCTGGCGGATGTCGTTCCACACCGGCTTGCCCGTCGCGGTGGGGTCGCCGAACACGCCGAGCAGGTCGTCCCGCAGCTGGAACGCAATCCCAAGCGGGCGGCCGAAGCGCTCGAGCTCGGCGCAACGTGCGTCGTCGGCGCCCGCGAGCGTGGCGCCAAGCAGCAGCGGGCCTGTCACGGTGTAGCTCGCGGTCTTGAGCGCGTGGATCGTCTCGACGCTCGGCAGCGGCCCCGTGCGAACCGCTGCGCGCATCTCCGCGAGCTGCCCCGTCACGACGTCGACCTGCGTGCGCGCGAACGCCTGCATCGCCCTCAGTACGCGCTCCGGCGGGAGCTGCGTCTCGAGCAGGACCGACTGCGCATAGCCGGAGGCGAGATCGCCGGCGAGGATCGCAGCAGCATCTCCGAGCGTGCGCGTGCCGAGCTTCTCGCGCAGGAGCATGTGCACCGACGGACCGCCGCGGCGAACGGGGTCGTCGTCCATCCAGTCGTCGTGGATGAGGAGGTACGTCTGGAGCAGCTCGACGGCCATCATCGCCGGCTCGCAGACGCCGACCCATGCGTGAGAGCCATAACCCGCAGCGACGAGCGCGGCCCGCATGCGCTTGCCGCCACGAAGCGCGAGCTCGTTCACGGCGGCGGCGACGGCGCCGACCTCCTCGCTGATCGCAGTCGCCGCGGCGAGTCGCGGGCGAAGCCATTCTGCAAGGCGCTCGTCGACACGCCCGCGAACGTCGGTCAGCAGCGCGCCGAACTCGGCGGCGTTCGAAAAGCTCATTGCGCTACCTTCCATGGACTCCACGAATTCCATGTGCCAGTCTCGCCGCACCGAACGGTCGCGGTCGAGACTTGAACGGCTCGCCTCGGCACGTGCTCGGACTGTATGGGACTGTGTGGTTCGTGCGCCGGGTGCGGCGAGCGTCTCATTCCGCGGCAAGTCTTAGGGTTGCGCTCGACGCGTGTCAATCGCCCCGCCAGAAAAATTCGCCATCAAAATCAGCATGTTTCAGTTTTCTTTGAAGAATGTAGCAGCTGGCGAGCGCCACCTCGGGCGCGCGGCAACGGCGCTCGGGCCTGCGGCATCTTCGAGCGAGGAAAGGCAAACGCGATGACGTCCATCGGGCAGCGCAAGGCAGATCACCTCGCCCTATGTGCGACTGACGAGGTCGCCTTCAAGGACAAGACCACGCTCCTCGAGCAGGTGCGTTTCATCCACGACGCGCTGCCGGACCTCGACACGAACGCGCTCGATCTTTCGACGACCATCCTCGGCAAGAGGCTGCGAGCGCCGATCGTCATCGCCGCGATGACCGGCGGCACGGAAGAGGCCGCGCGCGTGAACCGCGAGCTGTCGTCGATCGCGGAGGAGCGAGGCTACGGCTTCGGCCTCGGGAGCCAGCGCGCGATGCACGTCCGCGCCGAAGCGGTCCCGACCTATGCCGTCCGCGAGGTCGCTCCGACGACGCTCGTCCTCGGCAACATCGGCGTCGTGCAGGCCCGCGAGATGAAGACGGAGGAGGTCCTCGCGCTCGTGCAGAGCGTGCGTGCGGACGCGCTCTGCATTCACCTGAACCCGGCGATGGAGCTCGTCCAGCCCGGCGGCGATCGCGATTTCCGTGGCGGGCTCGACACGATCCGCCGCCTCGCCACCGAGCTCCCCGTCCCCGTCGTCGTCAAGGAGACGGGCTGCGGGATCTCGAGCCACGTCGGCAGGCGGCTCCGTGAGATCGGTGTCCGGCACGTCGACGTCTCCGGTGCCGGCGGGACCTCCTGGGTCGCCGTGGAGACGAAGCGGGCCGCGGCCGCGAACGACGCAAGCGCGCGCTCGCTCGGCGAGCTGCTCTGGGACTGGGGGATCCCGACGGCGGCGTCCGTTGGTGCGCTCGCGCCGCTGGGCTTCGAGACCATCATCGCGACGGGCGGCGTCGCGACGGGCCTCGACGTGGCTCGTGCGATCGCGCTCGGAGCGAGCGCCGCCGGCATCGCACGCCCGGCGCTCAAGGCGCTCACGCACGGCGGGCGCGCTGGCGCCGTGCACTTCCTCGAAGGCGTCGAGAACGAGCTGCGTGCGGTGATGCTCCTCACCGGGAGCTCCGACCTCGCCGCGCTCCGGCGCGCGCCTCGGATCCTCGGCTCCGAGCTCCGTGCATGGCTCGATCAGGCCTGAGCCCCTCATCGAGCTCGTCGAGATAGTGGCCACCGCCGCGGCATCCGCGCAGCCGAGCTTCAGACCACGCTCGCCGTCCGCCGACACTTTACGGTAACGTGGTCCTGCCGTGGCTCCGAACTCCTCGCCATCCGAGTACCACTGCCTCATCGTCGAGGACTCCCCGATGATGCGGCAGCTGCTCGTGTTCGCGCTGTCCCGAGTGAAACAGATCAAGGTCACCGAGGCCGACGACGGCGTCGACGGGCTCAAGAAGCTCGCCGCCGGCAAGTTCGACATCATCCTGACCGACATCAACATGCCGATCATGGATGGCCTCAAGCTGGTGAAACGTGTCCGGACGGATCCGGTGCACAAGGACGTTCCGATCGTGATCATCACGACGGAGAGCGCCGAGGAAGATCGCCAGCGGGCGCTCGCGCTCGGCGCGAACGCGTACATCACGAAGCCCATCCAGGCTCCGCAGGTCATCGCGAAGGTTCGGGAGCTGCTCGGTATCGACTCGTCCCCACCGAGCTCCTCGATCCCGAACGCGCCCTCCTCGACGTGAGGGCGGCAAGGGTGGCGGCAGGGTGATATGGTGCACGTCAAGGTCTGCGGGGTCACAAGCGTCGCCGACGCGCTCGCCTGCATCGAAGCACGCGTCAGCGCCATCGGTTTGAACTTCGTCCCGAGCTCTCCGCGTCGGGTCACCGTCGAGCGAGCACGCGAGATCTCTCGGGCCGTCCGCTCGTCGAACGTGCTCGTCGTCGGCGTGGTCGCCGACCTCGACGTCGCGGCGATGCGCGAGCTCGCTGCCGACGCCGAGCTCGGGTGCCTGCAGCTCCACGGCGACGAGCCTCCGGAGGTACTCCGTCCTCTTCTGCCTCACGCCTACAAGGCCGTTCGCATCGCCACCGCGGCCGACGTGGAGCTCGCGCGCACGTACGACGGCGACTACCTGCTCGCCGACGCGAAGGTGGCGGGCGCGCTCGGAGGCACGGGCGAGACGTTCGACTGGTTCCTCGTGAAAGCGCTCGCCCGGGAACGACGCCTCACGCTCGCCGGGGGACTTCGCCCCGAGAACGTCGGCGAGGCCGTGCGCGCGGTCGAGCCGTGGTGTGTCGACGTGGCGAGCGGCGTCGAGCACGAGCCGGGGGTCAAGGATCACGACGCAATCCGACGCTTCGTCGCGGAGGCCCATGTTCGAGCCGGACGGTGAGACGGCGATCGAAGGGGCGCTCCTTGCCGCTCATCCCGGTGGGGAGCCTCTGCGCGTCGAGCTCCCGGGCGAGGGCAAGGGCGCCTTGGCAGGGTGCATCGCGACGCGCGTCGAAGAGCCCGTCCCTCACTGGCTGGTCGTGAGCCGAGGGTTCACCGAGCTCGGAGAGAAGGTGGGGGAGAACCCCGAGGTCTCCGGTTGGGGATTCGAGGTGACCTGCCGCCTTCCGGCCAGGACGGACGAGCCCGATTTCGGTTGGGTGGTGAGCTGGATGCAGAACATCGCCCACTACCTGTCGGACAAGGTCTCGTTCCTCGAGCCGTACCACCACATGCCGATGTGGCAGGCGACGAGCGACGACGAGATCGCGGCGCTCGTGTTCGTCGACGACATCGAGCTGGTGCCCGCGCGCTCGGCAAACGGCAGCTTCAGCTTTCTCCAGATGGTCGGCCTCACGCGCGGCGAATACGAGGCGCTCCAAGCCTGGGACCCCGCCGCGCTCGTCGAGCTCATCCGCGAGCGCGATCCGCTGCTGCTCATGGACGTCGAGCGCAAGTCGTACCTCCGCGATCCGGAGTTCGTGCGCGCGGTGGACGAAGGGCGAGAGCGGGACGGGTCGTCGACCGGCGTCCTCTACGGCCTTGCGATCCTCTGGTTCGACGTCGACGGCGAGCTCCAGATCCACGTCGACGAGTCCTCGGCCCGCGCCGTTCGCACGTCGGCGAAGTCACGCCTCGCGCACGGCAACGCCATGCTGCTCTTCGGCGAGCCGCGGAAGACGAGCCGCCCCGACGGAAGCCTCGTGATCCAGTCGCAGGTCAACATCGTCCTGCAGCCGGAGCTCGGTCGCTCCGAGGTCTCGGAGCTCGAAGGTCGCAAGGTGGCGGTCATCCGGCTCACCGACGCGGCCGTCCGCGAGCTCGGCGAGCAGCTGTCGGACGAGCCGGGCTCCTACGTGCTCCCGTCGCTCCCGCGCGTGCGATTCATCGTCGCCACCGCGGAGCGTTTCCGCGAAGCGCGTTATCCGGGTTGAGAGCCGATGGCCGGAGCCGTCAGCCCGCGCCGAGATCGCAGCGACGGATGATCTCCGCGCGCATGTTCGCGTGATGCTCGATGCCCTCGAGCAGAACGTCCGCGGGCGTCCGGCCGGCCGCGACGAGCTCCTTCAGCCGCGTGAGATGCGCCCGCTCGTCCTTCCCCGACGGCGAAAGATGACCGCGGCGCTCGAGCCCGCCCTCGGCGATCTCGATGAGCTTCTCGGCGAAGGGCTGGAGCGTGCCGGCTCGGAACTTCGCGCCGAGCCCCTTCTGCCAGACCTCCTTGCGCGAGGCATTCACCTCGTCGTGGGTCCAGTCCGCCGTCATGGCCTCGGCGGCGGAGAGCGCCTTCTCGTCGTAGAGGATGCCCGTCCAGAGCGCCGGGAGCGTGCACGCGAGCCTCGCACCTTGCGCGTCGGCGCCCCGCACCTCGATCGTCTTCTTGAGGCGAACCTCCGGGAAGAGCGTGTTCAGGTGGGTCTGCCAGTCGTTCATCGTCGGCTTGTGGCCGGAGTAGCCGCTCTTCCAGAAGCTGCGGAAGGTCTGGCCAGTGTTCACGACCTTCTCGCCGTTGCGCTTGAACATGAACATCGGCACGTCGAGCGCCCACTCGACGTAGTCGACGAACGTTGCGTTCTTCTTCCAGAGCGCGGGGACGAGCCCCGATCGATCAGGGTCGGTGTCGAGCCACACCTTGGCGCGGTAGCTCTTTCCGCCGAAAGGCTGCCCCTCGTAGAACGGCGAGTTCGCGAACATCGCCGTCGTCAGCGGCGACAGCTTCAGGGCGACGCGCATCTTCGTCATCGCGTCGGCTTCGGACGTGTAGTCGTAGTTCGCCTGCACCGTGGCGGTGCGAAGCATCATGTCGAGCGCCATGCTGCCGCGCGTCGGCAGGTACTCGCGCATGATCGCGTAGCGCTGCTTCGGGACCATCGTGTAGTCCTCGCGCTTCGCGAACGGGTGAAAGCCGAGCCCGAGCCAGTGGATCTTCTTCTCCTGCGAGAACGGCGCGATGTCCGCGAGGTGCGCCCTGAACTCGGCGCAGATCTGGTGCGCGTGGACGAGCGGCGCTCCGGACAGCTCGAGCTGGCTGCCGGGTTCCAGCGTGACGCTCGCGCCGTCTTTGAGGAGTGCGATGAGCGGTCCACCTTCGGTCTCGGCCTCGGGTGTCCAGCCACTCTTGGCGAGGCCCTCGAGCACCGCGCGAACGCCGCCTTCGCCTTCGTACGGGATCGGCCGGCCGTCCTCGAAGACGCCGAACTTCTCCATCTCGGCGCCGACGCGATGCTCGGACGCCGGCTTGATGGCCGCATGGAAGAGGGACAGGAGGTCGTCGTACGACGCGATCGGCTTGTCGCTCAGGGTCTCCACGGTCACGACGCTGGCCATCCTTGATGTCGATGCCGCCGCAGTACCGGCGGTTTCACTTGGCTCGGCAGAAAACGCTTACCTCGGAACTAAGCAGGTCTTCGCGGTCAGACCACAGCGTCTAGCGCGCTGGCAAAGGCTAAGGAGGCGGACCTTATAGCCTGGGAACGCAAAACCGCCGCCACGAAAATGCCCAGCCGTCGAGTGCGACCCGAGCCGCAAGGCGCACACCCTCGTCGAGGCTCATCGCTCCCCGAATCAGCCCCGCTCTCGCCGATCGCGAGTGGAAGAAGCCGCCGCTCGACCTTGGCGAGCTCGGCCCCGGTTCCGACGAGCCGTGGCGGCGCGCGTCACTTCGACGTCGTGCCCACGACGTCGATCTCGCCCTTCGGTCCCTTCCAGGAGACGACGAGGTCCTTCGCGCCCCAGGCCTTCGCGAGTGAGCGCAGCTGACGCTCCGCCTGCGCTTTCGCAGCCTCGAGCGCACGGGGATCGCGCCCAGCCGCGGCGAAGGCCGCCAGCGCTTCGCGTCGGGCTGCACCTTCGAGACCTTCGTTGCGTCGCGCGAGCATGTCCGTTTGCCGCGAATGGACGTAGGAGCGCGCCTCGTCGAAGCGTGTGGAGAGGACCTCCGGAGCTGGAAGCTCGACGTAGGCGATGCCTGTGTTCGGATCGGACGTCACGTCTCCGTCGTCCAGCTTCGAAAGGTCCACGCCGATGACGACCTCGCCTGCAGCCACGAAGAGGAGAGCGTCGTCGGCATCGACGAGACCGTGCAGCCGCTTCTGGTGGTCCTTCAGCTCGATCACCTTCTCGACGTGCATCGAGCTGGTCTCCAGCCGCGAGAGCGACTTGAGCTCACGGACGACGGTGGCGCCGGCGTGTTCGACCCGCACCTCCGACGTCGGCGGCTTCGGTTCGCGCAGATAGCCGAAGCCCATCGCGGCGACCGCGACGAACGCCGCCGGCCATGCAAAGCGCGCGATGGTCGAGCTCCAGTCGCGCTGTGCACGATGCGGGGCGTTCGGTGAGCTCGGCTCGGGCGGACGTTCTTCCACTGAGAGCTCAACGTAGCGCGCCGTCCGGACATTCCAAGGGCGCGCCTCGGTCGTCCACGTCGCGGCGTCATCCGCTACGATGCAAACGTGAGCGGACAGCTCCAGACGATCGGCGACGACGGTCCCGAGCGCTGCGCGTTCTGCAGCGCGGAGGCAGCCGGACCGTGCGCCTCTTGTGGTCGTTCGGTCTGCGGCGACTGCTGCACGCTCACCGAAGGCGGGGCGCGGGTGTGGGCCATCTGCCTCGATTGTGATCGCAAGAAAGGCAGGTCGCTCGCGGGCGCGTGGGGCGGCCTCGGCCTCTGGCTCGGCGGCATCCTCGCCGCGCTCGCGGCGCTCGTGGCGCTCGTCGAATGGCTGTCGCGCCGGTGACGCGTCAGGTGCAGTCGCCGAAATCCTTGTACTGCTTGTGCTGGAGCGAACAGGCGGTCTCGCTCTTCGTGTCGACGATCTCGAGGCACGTCGCGTCGCTGTAGCCGGCCGCTTTCAACTGGCCGCAGCACGCTTTCAGCTTCGTGCAGACGGCCCCCAGCTCCTCCTCTTCCGCCCCCGCGTCGGCGTCGAGAGGCGTCTCGTCGTCCTCGTCGTCAGCCGCGGGTGACGCCGGAGCCGGCGTTCCCGTCGGTCCGTCGTCGTCGCTCGTCTTCGGCGGCTTCTTGGCGGTCCTCGGCTTTTCGCTCGGGCAACCGTCCTCACCCGCTTCGCAAACGAGGAGAGGCGTCTTCTGCGAAGGCGGAGCGCTGCACGCGACCGTCGCCCCGAAGGCGATCATGGCGAAGGCCAGCACGACGTTCGGTCCCTTCCTCGATCCCACCATGCCGACAGTGAGTGCATGTCGGATGCCACGAGCGACCGCCTGGAATCACGCTGAAATTCGGCGCCGCCGTGAGGTGGCTGGGCCCTGAGCGTCGACGTCAATCGACCAGGATCATGGTCGGTGGGTCGTCGCGAGCGCGACGCGCTTTCGAACCGGGTCGGGTTGCGCCTCCGCGTCGCCCTCGCAAAAATACGCGCGCCCGCACCCCCTCGACAGGAAGTGCGGGTCAGCGCGCGATCGTCGGTGACGCGGTCCCGTAACGGACGTCGCCTCGACGCGAGGTTACTTCTTCTTCGCGCCCTTCTTGGCGCCGCCCTTTCCGCCGCCTTTGCCACCCTTCTTGCCACCCTTCTTCTTCGCAGGGGGCGCGGCGGCTGCGGGCTTCTCTTCGTCGGCGTCGCTGCTCGCTGCGCTCGCCGTCGCCTCCTTGGCCTCGGACTTCGCCTCTTCTTTGGGCTCCGTCGCATCTTCGGCCTTCGGCTCTTCGTTCTTGGCGACGCGCGTCGACGAGCTCGACGGCCCCTCGTCCATCAGCGTCGCGAGCTCCTTCTCCATCTCCTTCGTCTCGCCGTCATGGTAGCCGGCGTGGATGTAGCGGACCTTGCCGCTGCCATCGACGATGAAGGTCGTCGGCATGTTCTTCACGCTCCATCGCTCCGCGATGGAGTGCCCTTCGTCCCAGCCGATCGCGAAGGTCGCCCCGTTCTCCTTCGCGAACTCGACGACGCCGGCCTTTTCGTCGTCGACGGAGATGCCGACGACCTCGACCTTGTCGCCCATCTTCTTCGAGAGCTCCTCGAGCTTCGGGAACGACGCTTTGCAGGGCGCGCACCACGTCGCCCAGAAGTCGACGACGACGAGCTTCCCCTGGAGCGAATCGAGGGAGATGTTGCCCTTGCCGTTGAGGGTCTGGATCGAAAGATCCGGGGCGGCCTTGCCGACCTCCGCGTGTCCCGACTCTCCCCCTGCTCCGTCCGCTGCGCTCTTGGCGCCTTGACCCGAGCCCCCACACCCGACGAGGGCAGCGAGCGACAAAACGAGAGCGACGCCGAATCGATTGGGCAGGACCGTCATGGGGTTTCACCTCTCCGCACTAACGCTGGTCGAGTGCTCGCAAGAATCGCGCGCACCCATCTCGGGGCGCATCACGCATGGCATGCAGACCACGTCCCTCGGTCCTGGAGTCTCGAGGATCGTGGCGCCGTTCTCCATTCGTAACCGACCGTCTCCGGCGCGATCGCGACTGCGAACGCGGCCCGAGCTCGAAGCCTATCAAAACGAGCTGGCAACTCTCGCTACCGGTCGACCGAACGGGTGGTCATATGTACCCCCACGTGTGGATCCCACACATGTCTTCAGCGATGCCTCCAACCGCTTGTAGACCGGAATCCTTAGAAATTCGGCCACGCTCGCGCTCGGCACGAAGATCGCTCGAGGCACCGGCATGCCCTCGCCTCTTCGTCTGGTCGCTGTCGGCAGTCTCCTCTTCACGCTCCTCTCGGCCGCCTGCGCCGCCGAGACCGGTGATGATCTCGAAGAGGAACTGGACGGAACCGAGAGCGCGATCACGAACAAGTCGGTGACGCTCAAGTACGAAGGCACCTGCGAGTTCCTTCGATCCTGCTCGCGATGGTCGCGCGGGCTCCCCGAAGGCAACGTGCTCTGGGGCTGCTCCGCCGAGAACGAGGACCATGGGAACCTCGAATACGGCGCATGCGACGACGACGAGCTCTGGGTCGCCGGCCCGACGCGCGCGTATTGCGGGAAGACGGCGAAGATCTGCAAAGGCAGCGTGTGCGTGAACGCGAAGGTGAAGGACGTCAGCGTGAGCCGCGACTGGGAAGCGTCGAACGGCGTGATGGCGGCGCTCGGCCTTCCCTACGGCCTCACCGGTCAGTGCAGCGGGTACGGCGGCGGACGCGTGAAGGTCACGTCCAACTGATCGACACGCACGTCGAACGACGCATCCGCACGCCGCCGAGCGCACGACGCGCTTCCGGCGGCACGAACGACCGTCATGCGCGAGCGGCGCCGCGCGGGATCGACGCCTTCGCGGTCTTCTTGCGATCGAAGATCCGCACACGCCGGATCAACAGATCGAGCAGATACACCGCCAGCGCTGCGCCGATGAAGCGCGACCAGAGGTCCTGGTGGTATCGGATCGACTCGCCTGCCGGATCGAAGACGTCCTTCACCGCCGGGTCCATGCGGCCACCGGTGACGAGCGCAGTGCGTGAGAGCGTCACGAGATCGGGCGCGAGCGCGAGGTACTCGCGCGGATACGGGTTCGTCACGTGACCGAAGCTCTCGGCCACTTGCACGTTCTTGAATCCGCCCTTCCCGTCGTCGACGCCTTTTTCGAGCGACGCATGAAGGAGGAACGAGCCGAAACGCTCCAGCGGGAAGTCCGACTCGTAGCGGCCCGGCGCCGTCTGCTTCATCGGGATCGTACGCGTCTCGCCGTTCGGCTGCGGACCGGTGACCGTCAGCTTCGCATCGAGGCCGTTCTGGAAGCGGTCGTCGCCGCCGATGGCGTCGATCGACGCCTTCACATGACCGGTCGCCGGATCGATCGACGCGACCATGTCGTACTGCTGCCGCTTCTTCTGGCGCATGTGCTCGCGCACGAGCTGTCCCCAGAACTGCCCGTAGCCGGGCCAGCGCAGCCACTCGACCGCCCAGAGGTTCTTCACGTCGCTCGTCCACGCGAGCGACCAGCCGAGCCCGACGTGCCAGCGCGCGAGGATCGGCTCCGCGACCTCGCTCTGGAGGATCTCCTGAGCCGGCGGCGGCTTCATCTTCGTTGCGACGTAGCCGTGGAGGAACGGCGCCGAAGCCATGTCGACGCCGCGGAGGAAGTCCGCCGGCGAGACGACCTTCGGCTGGAAGTACTCCTCGACGGCAGCATTGCGGCTCACCATCTCCGTCTCGCGCGTGAACACGCGAGGCAGCTGCTGGGGATCCATCACCTTGTAGAGTCGACCGCCGCCGAGGTCGCTGATCATGCGGAGGAGCCCCTCGTCGATGCCACTGCCGAGACCAACCGTCGTGACGGTGATCCCCTCGGCGGCCATCGCCTGCACGAGATCGCGGATCCCGTTGTGCGAGGCCTGTCCGTCCGTCAGCAAGATGACGTGCTTGCGGCGAGCGCGCGTCGACGTGAGCGACTGGTAGGCCGCGTCGAGCGCGCTGAAGATCTCCGTCCCGCCACCCGCCTGGATGCGAGCGATGTCGTTCTGGATGCGCGCACGGTGCTTCGCCGCCGTCATCCGGACGACGCGCGTGGGCGCCGAGTCGAAGGCGATGACCTCGATCAGGTCATCGGAAGAGAGCGTGTCGGCGGTTGCCTTCGCCGCCGCTTTCGCCATCTCCATCGGGAGGCCGCTCATCGATCCGGAGCGATCGAGAACGAGCTCCATCGCAACCTGCGGCTCGTCGCGCTTCTTCTCGGAGTCCATGCGGACCGGAAGGATTCGTTCGATCGTCGTGTGATACCAGCCGCCGAGTCCGAAGCCGGCCTCTCCACCGGCGAAGAGGAACCCGCCGCCGAGGTCGCGAACGTAGCTCTCGATGGCATCCTGCTGCGTGAGCGACACCGCCTCGGCGGGTGCATCGGAGAGGATCACGAAGTCGTACCGTTCGAGCTCGCGGATCGACGACGGGATCTCCCGCGGTGACCGGACGTCGACGTCGAGCTCCTGCGCCGAGAGGGCCGACGAGAGATAGGTCGCACGCGCCGTGTTTCCTTCCGCGTAGAGGACCGTGGGCCGGCCGGGCACGGCAACGCTCACCGCAAACCGGTTGTTCTCCTTGAAGCGGTCCTCGGGGATCTCGCTCAGATCGAGCGCGTACGTCACTTCGCCGGCGACACGGACGACGCTCTTGAACGTGATGTCGTTGTCGCCAGGCTTGAGGTCGATGTCGCGGATGCCGTCGAGGCCGTTGATCGCCTCGCCCTGCTTCAGCGTTGCGCGGATCTTCTGCGGCCGCGACGAGAAGATGTTCGCGTGGAGGTTGAACGGCTCGCCCACGCGCACCTTCTCCGGAACACGCAGATCCCGGAGCGCGACCTCGCCCGGCACCGGGCGGTGATACGGCACCGTGAAGACCTTCACACCGAAATCGCGCGCGCGGTTCGCCTCCGCGAGGATGTCGCCATCCGTCTGGACTCCGTCGGAGAAGACGACGGCGCGGCGCAGATAGCCCGAAGGATAGAGCCCGTATGCGAGCTGCATCGCGCTCGCGATGTCCGTCGCCGCACCGAGGCCCGTCCTGCCCTTCGTCGGGACTCCGTCCTTTGCGGGGGCGATGTCGTGGCGCTCGAGCGGCGGCGCCTCCTTCGCGCCATCCGCGAGCGCGACGACCCGCGGGCGTTTCGCGAACGTGATCACGCGCACGATGGCATCTTCGGGCTTGTCCTTCAGCCCCTTCGTGATCTCTGCGCGCGCGTCTTCGATCGCGGCGTCCGGCACCGACTCCGAGACGTCGACGAGGTACACCGTCGCGATCTTCTGCGTCGTCGCCGTCCGCGCGAGCCGCGCAAGCCCGAGCGCGAGGAGCGCCAC
Source organism: Pseudomonadota bacterium (assembly GCA_023423895.1). Classification (GTDB taxonomy): domain Bacteria; phylum Myxococcota_A; class Polyangia; order Polyangiales; family Polyangiaceae; genus Labilithrix. The sequence continues at coordinate 50,372 of JAFAER010000160.1, read as the reverse complement.
GAACGCGATGCGCAGCACGACAGAGAGGATCCTCTGTGGCAGCGGCAGATCGGCGAGGCTCCGCCCGATCATCCAGAAGAAGAACGGCGCCAGCAGCGCCAGTCCCAGCATTTTCGGCGAGAGCAGCTCGTAGTCGGTGCCTTCACGCGCGAACGAGATCGTCGCCGACGTCGAGCTGAGCACGGCCCGCCAGTAAACCCAGACGCCGACGAGCCCGAAGACGCCGCCGGCGACCGCAAACGCGATCCGCGCCGTTTCGACCGGCTTCTTCGCCCTGAGCTGGAGCGCGAGCTCGACGAGCGACTTCACGATGACGTACCCGCATCCGGCGGCGATCGCGCCCGTCAGCACGAGATCGGTCCGCTGGGTGAGGAAGCCCCAGACGAGTCCCTTCGTCAGCTTGTTCGAGACGAAGACGACGATCGCGACGACCGCGAGGGCGACGCCGGCGATCCCGAGACGACGCGGCGTCATACCGTGATCCTCCGGTGGTAGGTGATCCACTCGATCGCCGTCAGGATGATCGCGGCGATGAGGAGGTAGATCCAGATCTCGCGGCGAACGCCGATCTGGAAGCCGGAGAGCGTCCCCGCCGTCTTCCCGTCGACGACGAGCTCCTTCGCCGGTTCGATTGCGCTCTCCTCGGCGTCGAGAAGGTTCGCCGCAAACGCCGTCGTGGTGGTCGGGACGCTGCCGCTCTCTCCCGTGCCCGCGCCGTTCGCGGGCGGCGCATCCTTCGCGCTCGGCGGCGGCTGGTCGGGCGATGTCGTCTCGAGCCCCTTCGTCGGATCGAAACCCTCGGCGCCCGCAAGCTCGTAGAAGCCTGCGTGCTCACCGAGATACACCGCACGCCCCTCGTGCACCGGGACGAGGACGTCGGCACCTGCCGGCGTCTTCAGCCTCGCCTGCCCCGTCTGCGTCACGACGGGGACACGCCAGACGTCACCGGTCCGGAAGCTCGAAATGTACTGCGCGTCCTCGTCGGTGAAGAAGTTCACGCTGTTGAGCAGGAGCAGCGGCCATGCGACGCGAAGCGGTAGATCGCTGTCGCGAACATCGAAGCCCATGGCGACGAACTTGAAGCCACCGCGCTGCCCGGTGACGAGAATGGGCCCGTCCACGCTCGCCCCGACGACCTTGTCGCCCGGCTGGGGCGTCAGCTTGTGGCCCTTCGAGATGTTCACGTCGTCGAGCGCCGTCCACCGGACGATCGGATGCTTTCGCTCGATCTTGTCGAAGCCCGGGCTCTTCAGCTCGTTCTCGACCTTCACCGGCGATCCTGGCCCCCGCGGATCGAGGTAGATCGCGTGCGCACGCGGTGGGTCCGCCGGCGTCGCGCCGTCGAAGATGACGGCGTCGTGCCGCTGCCCGCTCGGCGCGATCTTCTCCGCATACTCGCGCGGGGAAGCGATCTGGACGTCGAGGTACTCGTCGAGCAACAGCGCCGCTTCGAGGTAGGTGTTCCCCGGCGTCACGACGAGCACCTTCGCTCGCCTCCGCTCGGGCAAGAGCGCGTAAGCGTGATCGTCGGCCGGCAACTCGTCGACGCTGTTCGGCAGCGGGCCGAGCCGCGCCTCGAGCGCGCGGCTCGCGCCCGAGAGGTTCGGATAGAAGCGCGGCAGCCGCTCGCCCGGCTTGAGCCGCAGCTTCGTCAGGTCGACGAGCTGGCCCCTGTCATTCGGATCACCAGCCTTCGGATCGGCGAAGAGCGACAGCTCGATGTCCTCCGTCTCCGGGCCGGTGTTCGTCACTTCGAGCATCACCTCGTAGCGGCTCTTGTCGAGCGGGTACCGCCGCACCGAAAACGCCGTGATGCCGACGTTCCGCACGCCCCGCCCGATGGGCAGGTACGAGAGCTTGATGTCGTCGCCGAGATGCACCTTCCCGGACGCATCGATCGCTTCCCCGAGTCGCCCGTCGGACACGACCACGATCTCGGCGTTCTCGACTCCACGGAGCGAGTCGGTCGCGAACCGGAGCGCCCGCGGAAAGTCCGCTCGTGCATCGGTCGCCTTGATCCCGTCGAGAGCACGTTCGAGCTCCGACGTGTCCGAGCTCATCGGGCCAAGGGGCGTGATCGCTGCATCCATCTGCGCGATCAGCATCCGGTCCGATCCGCCGAGCCCGCGGATCACCTTCTTCACTTCGTCCTTGGCGGCCTCGAGTCGATTCTTCGCCGGCGGTACGTCCGTCGCCTGCATCGACGCGCTCGCATCGACGATCACGACGAGGTTCCGCCCCTTGATCAGGGTCGCCGCGGCCCGCGGGTCACCGAGCGCGAACACGAGCAGCGCGAGAAGCGCAAGCTGCACGAGCAGCGACAAGAGCCGCTTCAGCCGCGAGAAGAGGCTCGTCGCCTCCTTGTCGCGAAGGATCTTCTCCCAAAGCTTGGAGAACGGCACGGCGACCGTCCGCCGCCGCAGCTTGAGGATGTAGAGCGCCGTCGCGAAGACGGCAGCCGCCCCGAAAATGGCCGCGAGCTGCGCAAGCGAAAGCCCGGCGAGGATCATGCCGCCTCCCCGAACAAAGTGCGCAACCACCACCCCGTACCGGCCGACAAGGCAGCATGGACACCCGACTCTGGGATCTGAGCGAAAGCGTGGTCGGAGCGATGATTCAGGTTCATCGGCAGCTCGGGCCAGGCCTCTTGGAGTCGACCTACGAACGGTGTCTCGCCGAAGAGCTCCTGCACGTGGGGATCTCGTTCCAGCGACAGGTGCCCATCCAGGTGGTCTATCGGAATGTGACCGTCGACTGTGGGTACCGCGCCGACTTCATCGTCGAGGACGCTCTCCTGTTGGAGCTCAAAGCCGTCGAGGAGCTCCTCCCGGTCCACGTGGCCCAGGTCCTGACGTACTTGAAGTTGGCGCGACTCGACGTCGGGTTGCTCGTCAACTTCAATGCAATCGCGATACGCGACGGTCTGCGCCGCCTCACGCGCCGAGATCAGCGGCCACCGCCCCAGAACGGGCCTCGTTGATTCACCTTCTGGATACGACTCCCCTCTCTCGACTCGCTCGACGCTCTCGACTCTCGCGACTCGCTCGAAACTCTCGAGGCTCTCGAGAGGAGAGGTTTCACAGGGAGAAAGGGAGACGGGGAGAGAGGGGGTTTGGGGGTTGTCGCGAACGGCGAGCGCGTGGTGCTCGTCACGCTCGACGGGGTCACAGGGAGAAAGGGAGACACGGAGGATCCAGAGACAGGGGGATGCACCGTCTCGCGGATCGCTACCCGGATCGTTCGAACGGGCCTCCGCTGACGTCGATGGAGGTGCGCAGCATCGGTCCGCGACGCCGCTCCACGCTTTCGCGCCGCGGCAGCAAGCGTTGGAACCGTGACCGTCCTCGATCAGGGCAACGGCGGCCTGGTCCGTCGCAGAGGATCGCGCAGTGGCAGCTGCACGCCCCCCGAGGCGCCGCCGAGTAGAGCGGGTCACGACAGCGTCCCCACTCCCTGCTCTCTGGATCCTCCGTGTCTCCCTTCCTCCCTGTGAAACCTCCAAGCCCCCCGGTCGGGAAACGCCCGCAACCCGAAACACCCCCCTAGAAAGATCTCTCCCTGTCTCCCTGTCTCCCCGTGAAAAAGAGGAGGGCGACAGCTGCGAAAAAGAAGAGGCCGACAGCTGCGAAGAAGAAGAACGGGAGCGCAGCTGCCGAGAGCACGCCTGAGTCGAACGAACAGCCACGTTGAGCGACGTGAGCGGCGTCAGCGGCATCGAGGGACGGTAAACGGAGATCACGGGCGACGACGGAGCCGAGCGCGTCCAGACGGGAGACGGGCGGAAGGGCGCCGTGCCCACCCGCACGGAACGGAAGACCGACGAGGCAACAGCGTGGGTCACCGCAGGAACCCTCCGCGGCGGAACACTCGGAGGATGAGCTCGTCGAAGGGGACGTTCACGTCGGCGCGAATGTACGGCACCTGCTTGGAGGTGCAGAAGCGATCGATGTCGTCGAGGTAGCCACGGTACGCGGCCTCGAAACGCTCGAGCACCTTGGCCGTGACCGTGACCTCGCGTTCATCGCCCGTCTCGCAGTCGTAGAGGAGGACGTCGCCGGCGAGCTTGGGCTTCGCCTCGGCTTCGTCGACGATGTGGACGACGAAAGGATCGAACTTGTTGTAGCGGAGCACGTTGATCCCCCGCTCGAAGCCGTGCGGGTCGTAGAGATCCGAGGCCAGGACGACGAGGCCACGCCGCTTGTTCTGGGCGACGAACGACTTGAGGGCGTCCTCGAGGTCGGTCTGCCCCTCGGGCTGGAGCTCCTTGAGGAAGCGGAAGACCTTGAAGATGCGTGCCTTGCCTCGCGTCGCGGGCATGCGGTCGAGGACCTTGTCGGTCGTCGAGACGATGCTCACGCGATCGAGGTTCGCGAGGCCGACGTAGGCGAGGGCCGCAGCGACGCGCTTGGCGTAGCGGAGCTTCTTGCCCTCACCGAAGCCCATCGACGAGCTCGCATCGACGATGAAGTAGATGGCGAGATCCTCTTCCTCTTCGTAGAGGCGAAGGAGGAGCCGATCGAAGCGCTGGTAGACGTTCCAGTCGAGGTACCGGAAGTCGTCGCCCGGCTGGTAGTCGCGATGGTCGGCGAACTCGACACCGGAGCCGCTCTTCTTCGTACGACGCTCGGCGCGCATGCGCCCGGCGAACACGCGCTTCGAGACGAGCGCGAGGTAGTCGAGCTTCCGCTGGAAGTCGTCGTCGAACAGGTCGTCGTTGGACGACTTCGCGACGGCTCCCGTGCGCCGCTTGAAGACGGCGTCAAGAAACCCCAATCTGCGCCTCCGCCCGGCCGGCGCCTGTCTTCGTCTCCGGAAGCGCCTTCAAGATTGCTTCGAGGACCTGGTCGGTCTTCACGCCCTCGGCCTCGCCCTCGAAGTTGAGGAGCGTGCGGTGCCGGAGGGCCGGAAGAGTCACCGCGCGTACGTCGTCGATGCTGGCGGCGAAGCGCCCCTCGAACAGCGAGCGGATCTTCGCCGCGAGCAGGACGGACTGAGCGCCACGCGGCGATGCGCCGAAGCGGACGAAGCGCTTGCACATCTCCGGCGCGTCCGGGCCGTCGGGATGCGTCGCCTGGACGACGCGGATCGCATAGTCCTGCACGTGCCGCGCGACTGGAACCTTCCGGACGAGGGCCTGCATGCGGAGGATGTCGTCGCGGTGGAGAACCGCAGCGCGGCTCGCGCGGGCTTCGCCGGTCGTGAGATCGAGGATGGCGTGCAGCTCCTCCCGGTTCGGGAACGGGACATGGAGCTTCATGAAGAAGCGATCGAGCTGCGCTTCCGGAAGTGGATACGTACCTTCCGACTCGAGCGGGTTCTGCGTCGCGAGGACGACGAACGGCTCGTCGAGCGAGTGGGTGCGGCGACCGACGGTCACGCGATGCTCCTGCATCGCCTCGAGGAGCGCCGACTGCGTCTTCGGCGTGGCGCGGTTGATCTCGTCGGCGAGGACGATGTTCGCGAAGATCGGGCCCTTGCGGAACTCGAACACCTTGCCGCCCTGCTGCGTCTCGTCGATGACCGTGGTGCCGAGGATGTCGGCGGGCATCAGGTCCGGCGTGAACTGCACGCGGGAGAAGTTGAGGCTCAGCGCCTCGGCGAGCGTGCGTACGAGCATCGTCTTGCCGAGGCCGGGGACGCCTTCCAGCAGGGCGTGACCGCCGGCGAGCAGGCACATGAGGACGCCATCGACCACCGGCTCGTTACCGACGATCGTCTTCCCGATCTCCGTCTTCAGCGTCGCGATCGAAACACGAAACTGCTCGACCTCGGCGCGAACCGCGCCAGCGTCAACGCTATCAGCCATGTGTCAGTGCCTTCGGTGGGTGGTTGTCGAAAAGCTCGCACGACGCGAGCGGTTGAGCTCGATTCGAGGCCTCAGCCCTGTTCAGGGCGGTGGCGCCTCCGGAGGCGCGGCGCTCGGTCGACCGCCGGCGCCGTCGTCGCGCGGACGAATCAACTGGAAGTAGCGCCGAACGTAGAAGCGATAGCCGCCGGGGATCTCGTCCTTCTCGAGGGCCTCTTCGGCGACCGTGTGGTACTCGCGGTAGACTCTCGTGTAGCCCTTGGACGCGAAGCCGCGCTCCGCTGCGCCCAGAATGACCTCGCTGCGCGAGCCGCCCTGACCGGTGTCGCTCCCCTGGACCTGCGTGTCCTGGGTACCGGCCTTCAGGTTCGTGGCCTGCTTGCCCTGGACGTTGTCGTCGTGACCGGTGCCCCAGCCCTGGCCTTGCTGGCCCTGGCCACCGCCGCCGTTCGGTCCCTGACCGCCCTGGCCCTGGCCCTTCGTGATCATCAGGATCTTCTCGCCGTTCGGTCCGAGGATCCAGGTTTCCCCTCCGCCGCCCTGGCCCTGACCTTGGCCCTGCCCCTGCCCTTGCTGGCCCTGACCTTGGCCCTGTTGACCCTGGCCCTGACCGTTGCCGGCTTGCTGGCCCTGACCTTGACCTTGCTGCCCCTGGCCTTGTTGGTCGCCCTGGCCTTGTTGACCGCCCTGGCCTTGTTGACCGCCCTGGCCGGGCTGCCCCTGCCCTTGCGCGCGCTGCTGGAAGACGCGAAGACGCTGCATCTGACCTGCGCCGCCCTGTGACTGCTGGCGCATCATCTCGCGGAGCTCCTGGAGCTTCTGCCGGAGCTGCTCCTTCTCTTCCTGCGTCATCTCTTGCTTCGCCATGCGGTTGATGTCCTGCGCGGCGTTGTCGAGATCGTTCGCGGAAAGCCCCATGTCCTTCATGAGGTCTTCGGCGGCTTTTTGGAGCTCGCGGTCGAGCCGATCCAGCTCGCGCTGGGTCTTCTGCTGCTGCTCGTGCTCCCGATCGAGACGCTCGAGCTCCCGCTCTTTTTTCTGCAGGAGGCTCTTCTCCTGCTCGTTGGCGCCCGCGTCGCCCATCTTCTGCTTCTGCTTGAGCAGGTCCTGTTTCAGCTCCTCGCGGCGGTTCGCGAGGGACTCGGCACGTTTCGCCTGATCTTCGCTGGCCTTCTTGAGCGCCTCGCGAAGCTTCTCGAGCTGTTGCTTGTCGACGCCGCCCTTCGCTTGGTCTTCGCGAAGCTTCTTCGCGAGATCCTTCAGCGCCTTCTCGGCCGCCTCCAGGTTCTTGTCCGAGAGCGCTTCGCCGGTGGGCTTCGAGAGCTCGCTCTTCTTCAGCTCCTCACCCATCTTCTTGAGGGCTTCTTCGAGCGCCTTCGCGTCGGCCTCGCGGCCCTGGAGGAGCTTGTCCTCGAGCTGCTGCATCCGGCGGAACGCCTCGGTGCGGTCGAGGCGCTTGTTCGCGAGGTCCTCGATGAGCTGGTTGAACTCCTGGGTCGCCGCCTTGGCTTCGTCGGTCTGGAGGCGCTGATCGACCTCGCGGAGGAACTCGCGCATCGCGTCGAGATCGTCCTGGGTCACGTCGACCGCGTCGATCGTCTTCGCGCTCGCGATCGGCTCGTGGCGGCGCACCTCGAAGACGGCGATGATCGCGATGGCAGCGCACATCGCGATCAGGAAAGGCCACTCGCGCGGCGACTCCATCGGCACCGCCCGCTTCGGATCGACCCGCTGCGCGTGCTCGAGGGCGTCGTCGATCGCAGCGAGCATGAATGGCGTCTGCTCTTCGCCCTTCAGCTCGCCGAAAGAGAGCGCGCTCGACAGGCGATCGGCGAGGCCGTGGAATCGATCGAGTGCGACGGCACCGGCGCGGCGCGGAAGCCGACGCGCGTAGGCAATGCCTGCAGCGACGAAGACCTGCAAGAAGGCGAGCGCGACGCCGACCCGGCAGAAGCGCTCGCTGATGATCCCGACCTTGCGCAGAACGACGAGGACCGCGACCGCGACGAGACCACCGGCAAGCGCCTTGGCCGCCCAGAGGATGGCGCGGCGCATGCGGAGACGTCGCTCCGCTTTCTGAGCCGGACGCTCGATCGGACCGAGCGACGGCACGCGCGCCGGCGTGGTGGGTTCAGCAGCGGCTTCCGAGGTCATCCTGGTGTTCTTTCCAAGCTGGTCTGCTCTCGTTCGCTCGGCCGGAAGCACGCCCTGCGCCGCCGTCCATCAACCTCGGCTCCGACGTCGGACCCGTGACAAAGTTCCTTCATCGCCCTGAAAAAACGTCTCGTCGCGCCTCCGCCTTACATCGTAGCAGGGATCCCGGACCCAGAAGGTACGTCTCCCGGAGGCCATACGCCGCCGAATGGGTGTTCCATTCCCGCCCTTCGACGTGAGACTTGGTGCCCGCTCACGGCAGAGCCTCGATGTCGGAGGGCGAGCTCCCCGCTTCGATGCTTCGGAGAGACCATCGATCGCAAGCCCGTGGAGTAGTGACCGACGACCTGGGTTAGGATGCCAGCCCCCGTGGCCATATTGCCGGAGCTTCCCAAGGTCGCGCTCGATGTCGCCGCTGATCGGTCCGACGAGCGTGAAGGCTTCCTCACCCTCGAGCGCTACGAGCTCGCTGTCGTCCAAGGCGGCACGAAGAGCAAGACCCTGCGCTACGACATGATCACGCGGCGTGCGCTCGACGCTGCGATCATGGTGGCGCACTACACCGATGAAGCCGGCCGGCCCTGCGTCTTCTTGCGGAGCGCTGTCCGGCCGCCGGTTGCGCTCCGCCGGATCGAGCCGAAGGCACCCGGAGTGCTGTGGGAGCTCCCCGCCGGTCTCATCGAGCCGGGTGAAGCTCCCGAGGTCGGCGCTGCGCGCGAGCTCGAGGAGGAGCTCGGGTTCGCGGTGCCCCCGAACGACTTGCAGCCGCTCGGACCGATGGCCTTCCCTGCCCCGGGCTTCGTCGGCGAGCTCCACTTCTACTTCCACGTGCGCGTCGATCCGAAGACCCGGAAGGAGCCGGCGGGAGATGGATCGCCACTCGAAGACGTCGCTCGCATCGTGAGCGTTCCGCTCGATCGGGCGCTCGCGGCATGCCGTGCCGGCGAGGTGCCCGACGCGAAGACGGAGCTCGCCCTTCGCCGGCTTGCCGAGATCCTCTGAGATGGCCGCAAAAAAGACGCTGCCGAAGACACGAAGGCCGCGCGTCGCGGTCGTCGTCAAACGCACGACGTACCGGAAATTCGTCCTCGAGGTGCACGACCCTCTGATCGCGCGCCTGCTCCGCCGGCACGACCCCACCGTCGGCCGTCTCAAGCAGTCACACGAGGACCACGAGTCGACGATCCGGGAGGTCGAGCAAGCACTCGACGATCTCGGCGCCGAGGTCGTCTTCCGCGGCGGACCACGAGCTCGCGTCCCCCCGCGAACCGATCTCGTGGTGACGGTCGGCGGCGATGGCACCTTGCTCGCGGCCTCGCACCTCATCGGGAACGACGTCCCCCTCCTCGGGATCAACAGCGCCCCCGGGCACTCCGTCGGCTTCTTCTGTGGGGCGACAAAGGGCAACGTGAAGCAGACGCTCTCACGGGCGCTCCGGCGTGAGCTTCCGAGGACGGAGCTGACGCGTATGCGTGTCGAGCTGAATGGCAAGCCGCTCCACAACCGCGTGCTCAACGAGGCGCTGTTCTGTCACGCATCGCCCGCGGCGACATCGCGCTACATCCTGATGCTCGCCGAAGGCGAGGAAGACCAGCGGTCGAGCGGGCTGTGGGTGGGCCCCGCAGCAGGATCGACCGCCGCGCAGCGGAGCGCCGGCGGCAGAGTGCTCCCGCTCGAATCGAAGCAACTGCAGTACGTCGTCCGAGAGCCGTACACGCCGGCCGGCGGACGGTTCCGCTTCGCCCGCGGCCTGATCGATCCCGACGAGCAGCTCGTCATCCGCAGCAAGATGCGTGAGGCGAAGGTGTTCCTCGACGGTCATCGGATCGTGCACTCGGTGACGCTCGGCGACGTGCTCACGCTGCGCCGCAGCGAGGAATCGCTCACGGTCCTGGGGATCGCGCGCAAGCGGCGCGTCTGACGCGGCACGGAGACGTGCGTTCGGCGGCGAACGGCTGTACTCGACCCGCATGCGAGGCTGCGGGGTCAGGAAGCTGCTCGCGCTCGGCGCCGTCGTCGCGCTCGTCGCCTGCGCCACGACGTACGGCGAAAGCGCCGAGACCGACACGCCCGATGCCTCGCCGCCTGGTGCGGATGGTGCGGCGGACGGCGCTCGCGACGCGCGGACCGGCGACGGCTCCGTCGATCCTGCAGATACCGGATCTCCCGTCGACGCCGCGGAGGGCGGTACGCCGACGTACACCGAGGTATGTCCGCCCTGCTCGGACCAGACCACGTGCATCGCCGCCGGGTGCAACGATCCGAACGCAGTTCACAACGCGTGCAATCGCCCGTTCGACGTGACCGCGGAGATGAGCGTCGTCGCGTTCGTCTGCCGGGAGGGACCTACCGTCGACTTTCCGCAAGCGTGTGTACCTGGTGGCGGAACGAAGGACCTTCGCGTGGCCGCGTTCCGGATGGGCGTGCTCTTGGCGGGCGCAGCGTGGAAGGTCCAGGTCCGAGGCTCGAACGCCTTCGTCGCCGTTGGCGACTGCGGCGGCCTCGCAACGAGCTGCGCGGGCGGCACGAACGGACCTTCGCAGGCACGCTCGGTCCCGTCCGGCCAGACGGCGCTCATCGGAACCACGAACGCGCTCACGACGTGTCAGCAGCTCTTGGTCAGCTTCGATCGCTGAGACGACACCTGGCGCCCTCACTGGTCTCCGGGCTCCAGCTTCAACGCTCCGAGCGCGCCATCGATGACGCGTCATTCTCCCGCGTCGCCGGTCTCCGGGCAGCCAGCGTCGTCACCTTTCGTAGCGCAGTCGTCCGCGGCGGCCTTCTTCTCACCGAGCGACTCGACCATGTTCTTCTCATCGGTGGTGCTGCCGTCGTCCAGCTCCGGGCCACCCTTGCAGGCGACGGTCGTCAACCCGCCGACGGCGAGCGCGATCGCGAACGAAGTCACGACGAGCATCGAGCGTTTCATGTAAGCCCTCCAGGAACGATCGCGCGTGCGCATGCGCGCATCATGAACATCGGAGCGCGCACGCGTACCCTCCCCTGTCCTTTGTCGCGCTCGTCCGGGACGCACGGGCGCAGACGCATGCTCGCGCTCCGCAGCGACCCTTACGTGCTCGGTCGCGCAACCGCGCCAACCGCGCCAGCCTCGGGTAGAGTGCCGGCATGACGCTCAGCGCGGTGTTCGGTCGCTCGTACGGCTCTTCGCTCCATTCTCTCGCGGCTTCCCTCTGTCTCGCGACGACGCTCTGTCTGACGATCGTGTCCGGCTGCGCGGGCAACAGCAGCTCTTCCAGCGGAGGCACGGGCACGGGTCGCTACGCCCAGGCCCCCGCGATGACGATCGACACGGCGAAGACGTACACCGCGACGATGGTGACCTCGAAAGGCACGATCGAGCTCTCGCTCGATGCGAAGGCCGCGCCCGTGACGGTGAACAACTTCGTCTTCCTCGCGCGGGACAAGTACTACGACGGGCTCACGTTCCACCGCGTCGAGCCGGGCTTCGTCATCCAGGGCGGCGATCCTGACGGCACCGGGGCCGGTGGTCCGGGCTATTCGATCCCCGACGAGGCGAGCGGCCTGAAGCACATCGATGGTGCCCTTGCGATGGCGAAGTCGTCTGCGCCGAACTCCGCGGGCAGCCAGTTCTACATCACGCTCGGCCCGCAGGCCTCGCTCGACGGTCGCTACACGGTGTTCGGCGCGGTCACCGAGGGCAAGAACGTCGCGAGCCAGATCGCGGTCGGCGACAAGATCGTGAGCGTCACGATCACCGAGAAGTGAGCGCCTGCAGCGGCTTGCTCCGGTAAGTCCCGCATCACGCTCGTCCCCTCACCACGCTCGTCCCCCTCACCACGCTCGTCCCCCTCACCACGCTCGTTCCCTGATCACACTCGTCCGACCGAGCGCAGCGAGGACAAACAAAAAAAGAAAGCCCGCCCTCACCGCTCCAGCATGCGGTGAGTGACGGGCTCTCCCCACGCGTGTTCCAGGCCTCGAGGAGGTAGCCCAGTCCGAACGCGCGGTGAGTCAGTGCGGCATCACGAGAAGCGCTGCGAGTCGCGCATGCTCGACGGTGGAGGTGGGTCGGACGTCGAGAACACGTCGTCGACGCGTGATGCCTTGAAGATGCGCTCGGCGAGCTCCTGCTGCTGTCGGCTTTCGATGTGCACCGCTACGAGGACGTTCCCGCTACGCAGCTTGCCCTCGTAGCGCTTCGCTTCGATCTCGGGGATGCCGAGCCCGACGAGCGCGCCGGTGATGCCACCGACGGTGGCACCAGCCGCGACGCCGCTCAGGCTCGCAAGGAGCGGCCCGGCCGCGATGAGCGGCCCCAAACCTGGAATCGCGAGCGCGCCGATCCCGACGAGCAGGCCGAGCGTGCCGCCGACGAGGCTGCCTGCGCTCGCGCCTGCGATCGCGCCCACGGGTGCCTTCGTGTCGTGATCGGTCGCGAAGTCGCGTGATCGATTCTGGTCGGAGAAGACGACGGAGATGTCGCTGTTGGAGAAGCCTGCATGTTGCAGCTGGCCTACGACGTACTCGGCCTGGTTCTGTGTCGGCACGATGCACATGACGGCTCTCTTCATGATCTTCCTCTCCCGCTTGCATCCCCTGCCGCGCGTCGCGGCGCGCCAGCTCACTTGTCGACGTCGAGCTGGTTGTCGACCTCGGTGACCCCGTTGGTCGCCTTCGCGATCCCTTCGATCTCGGCCTTCTCTCGATCGCTCTTCACCTTGCCACGCAGCGTCACCTTGGAGCCGGTGGTGATGACCTTCACGTTCTTCCCCGAGAACGAAAGCGTGCTCGACACGACGATCTGCTTCCGGATGTCCGCGGTGATCTTCGTCTCGGACGAGCTGTTCCCCTGGTCGCCCAGCCCCACGGCTCCCCCGGGGCGATCCTGTTCGCCACTCCGTAACGTCCTGTCCGACTGCTCCTGCGAAACCCTCGACTCGTTCCCCACCGGTTTCGCGTTCGGGTCAGCAACCGTCCCCGACGTGGTATTCCCGCTTCCTCCCGACGTCGACGCGAGTCCATCGGGTCGCTGCTCCTCGATCGCGCGTTCTCCCGACATCCCGTTCGCGCTGCGGTTCGCTCGCGTGTCGAGCGTCCCGCCGCTGCGCGTCCCGCCGCCGGTCGAGGAGCCGCGGACCGAGCCGCGGGTGCTCTCGGACGACGCCGCGGTCGTCGTCGTCCTCCCGGAGGAAGGATCACGTGCCGGGCGTTCGTCGCAGCCCGCAGCGACGAGCGCGAGGATCATGGCGGTCATAGGCGCTTTCATCTCATCCTCCCGGTCGCATCGAACCCAGCAACATGCGGGCCGCCCTTCCGTTGGCAGCTTCCGCTGCGGTTCCGCGTGTGCGTCCTCGCGCAGCAGCGCAAGAGTGGCCCGACGGTGGCAGAATGGTGCGCGCGATCGGAACACGCGCGATGCGAAGCCCGCAGCAAACGAGCACGGGGCTTCGCCCAGATGCACCCGCCGATTCCCTACAAGCGCTTGCCTCGGCGAGTTGCTGCCGAGGCAAGTCGACGAATCGGCACTCGGCCGGCACGTCTCCACCACGACGCAGTTGCCTCGTTACATGCTGTCGAGGCAAGCCGACGAGGCGGCATACCCGCCGGCTTCTCTCCACCCCGCAGCTGCCTTGCTGCGGGTATTCCCATTGCACCACGCTGGCGGATGCCCGTTGGAGCCCGCCGAGACCGTGAGCTGTTGGGGAATCTCGTCCGGCGCATGCACGACGGACGCACGGATGCGATCGAGCGCGCCGGTGAGCTGGTGGGAATCGCTGCCGCGCCGTTCTTCGCGATGACGAGCGCGCTGCGACGAGCAAGGACCTTCCACGCGCGCGGCGACTGCGCCGACGCGGACGTGATCGTCGCCGACGGCGTCCCTCACGCTTACAAGGCGCTCGCGGAGCGGCTCTCGGGAAACGCGTTCGTGCGGTTCAGCGACGCCCTCACGAAGAAGAAGGCGCGCTGGCCCGACGTCCTCGGGTGCGCAATCCGGTTCGGAGGAGACGTCGACGATCCCGCCGTGGACGGTGACCAGGACCTCCTTTTGGCGACGATCAAGCGCCCCTGGACCATGCCCTTCTCGCCGTTCACGACGAAGGTGCACGACTATCTCGCGAATGACTACTTCGCCGTGTCGCCGTTCGCGATCCCGAGCTCGAGGCCATTGCGTAGCGGCGCAGCCGAGCAGCGCGTCTACTTCCGCCTGCGTCCGCTCTCGAAGGACCCGAACGCCCTCGTCACGATCGAGTCGTCGACCGGGCCCATCTCCTCACTCCGCGCCTCCACCGCGAAGTCACGGAGGAGCGCCTCGGAGCAGCGACGTCGCCGCTTCGAACGGGGCGTCGCCAACGGGTCGGCGGTCCTCACGCTCGGGATCTCGCAGAGCCCCTGGGGACCATTCGCGCCGCTCGTCCGGATCCAGCTCGTGAGCGTGCGCCTCACCGACCCGGCCAGCCTCCGCTTCGATCCGTTCCGGAACGGCCGCGGGATCGAGCCTCATGGCTTCGTCCACGCTCTTCGTCGTGGCGTCTACGGCGCTAGTCAGCGCGCACGCACGCTGAAGACGATCCCCTGAAATCGCGCGCGAGCCATCGCGCCTCGCTCCAACCATGATCTCGAACGTGCACCGCGCGCGGCCCGCGTACCGTGGCCGCTCGCAGGCTTCACGACGCAAGCTGAGCAGTGACGTCGAGCATCGCGCAACGGCCTTCCGCGCGCGATGCGCGAGCGAGGTCACCGCGTCGAGACCCGAGCGCACGACGGGCGCAGCAGGCGTGGCAGCTTTGAGCGGCGGCTACGGTCGCGCTCGCCGTCATCACATCGAGATTTGCGAAGAATGCAGCGTTCGTCGCTGCAGGGTCGGAGGATGTAAAGCTCGGCCCGACGCGTGCTTCGGCGGGCGTGCATGGTGAAGCGCTTCGCTTTCATCGGAGCCGCGATCGCCTTCGTGGCGTGTCAGTCGTCCAGCGATCCCGATCGGTCCGAGTCGAAGTCCAGTGGGACTGCCCCTGCCGCGTCGCCCTCGGCCACGGGCCCCGTCGTTCCCGCATCGCCGCAAGACGCCGCATCGCCGTCGCCGACGCCCCCGCCCGACGCCGCGCCGCCTCCGCCTCCGCCGATGATCGTGACCGAGGAGACGATCGACGTCGCCGGCAAGGCTCGCTCGTTCGTGCTCGCGGCGCCTAGCACGTACACGACCGAGAAGACGTACCCGCTCGTCCTCGTGTTGCATGGCGACGGCGGCGACGGCACTGCCATGCGGTCGGCGTTCCCCTTCGACGCCGTCTCACAGCAGGCAGCGTTCGTCGCCTACCCGACGGGCACGCACGGCTGGAACTTGTACGACCCGGCGGACACGAACGCCGACCTCGCCTACTTGGTCGCGCTCGTGGCATCGCTGTCGGAACGGTTCACGATCGATCCCGCGCGCGTCTTCGGGCTGGGCTTCAGCAGCGGGGCATTCATGTTGAACCAGGTCGGCTGCCGACGACCTCCGCTCTTCCGCGCGATCGTCCCGCACTCTGGCGGCGCGCCGAACGAGCCGCGGGATCCGGCGGCGTCTCGCTGGGAGAACAACTACACGCGCTGTGCGGGCCAGACGCTCGGCAGCGGACCTGCCGTCCTCGTCGTCCACGGCACCGCCGACGACGCGGTCACCTTCGACAGCGGCGACTTCACCTCGAAGTACTGGGCGTTCGTGAACGGGTGCAAATCGACGCGCGATACGCCGGGGCCGACACCACCGTGCCTTCTCCACGACGCATGCCCTTCGGGCAAGTCGGTCATCTTCTGTCCCATCGACAACCTCGGCCACGCGATCTGGAACGACGCGGCAAAGGCGGCATGGCAATTCTTCACCACATTCTGACGACCACCACCCTCGACCCGAGTCGGCGCGCCGGCGACCGTCAGAGACGGGGATGCCGATGAGCCTCTATCGCCTGCCTGCCCTCCGCGATACGGGGGACGCGCTGCTCTTCGACTACGCGGCGGAGGTCGAACGGAAGGAGCGCGCCGCCCGCAGAGTCCGGGCCGCCTGCGCAACGGTGCTCGCTTTCCTGCTCGCGGCGTGCGCGCGAGAGGCGGGATCCATCGCGGCGATCGTCCGTCCATGGCTCCCGCTCCTGCTCGTGACCGCGCTCACCAGCGGGCTCCTCGCGATCGCGTACCGGCAGCTCGAACGGCGAGGCTGACGGCTCGCGCGCCAGCGCGTCAGTCCGCCACGCGAAGACGTCTCGGCTCGTGCGTTTCTGACGCTCGCTCCGTGTTCGACGGCAGGAGACGCGAGCCGCCGACCGCCATCCCGATGGCGAGCACATCTTCGATGAGCGCCGCGACGACCCGAGGAAGCGAGTCCTCGGCAGCGACTCGAAGCTGCAGACCAAGACCGGTCGCCGCGACCGCGGCAGCTCCACCCATCGCCGCCCCGATCACCGGTGATCGCCGCGAACGCCGCGCCGCCCACCCGCCCGCAAGCACGCCCGCGAGAGCACGGGCGACGAGCGGCATCGCCGCGGTTCGACCCGGCACGAACGGAAGCTTGTCGACGACGAGCTCGGCAGCGGCCAGCGCCACAGCCAGCACGGGAAGCGCGATCCCGCGGCGCGGCGGAGCGAGCGCGAGCACGGCGAGCGGCGCCATCGCTCGGTGCCCCGCCGCGAGCCCGAGCAGCGCTGAGCCCACGATCGAGGCGCGAGCGCCCGTGACGGGTGCAACGGCATCGAAGACGGCTGGCCCGTGCGCCGACGGAACGAGCACGTCCTCCACGTGCACGTCACGTACTTCACCCATGGTCTCGAGTCCGATCGGAGGCGGCGCGGGAAAGCTCATGTTGGCTCCAGTGGGTCTCGAGCGGGAGGAGCAAGGCACGAGCCACGAGCACCGGCAGCGGGTGAGCGCGAGCGAGTCGACCAGCCCAGCTACTCGATCGTCGAGCCCGTGACCTGCGGATAGCCCTCCTTCGCGATGATGAACATCCCGGGATATCCGGCGGTCTCGAACGTGCCCTTCGGGTTTTTGCGCAACACCGAATCCTTGATGAAGAACGTGCCCGTTCGATTGTTGCTCACGTAGAAGATCGCGCTTCCGCCTTCGTTTGCTTTGTTGTTCTCGATCTTCGTTCCACAGACGTCGAGCGTGAACGTATTGCCGTCGTTGTAGATCGCCCCGCCGTTGCCGCCTTCGCCGTCATTCGCACCGTGGCCGGTTGCGCGGTTGTCGGTGAAGAGGCTGTTGATGAGCGCGTACGACGTGCCGATGCTGCTGAGCGCGCCGCCGTTCGCGCATACGTTCTCCTTGCCGGGCGCGCCGAAGGTGCTCTTGACGATGTACACCGGCCGCGTCTGGCTCGTGCCTTTCGAGGGGAAGTCGAGCACGCGGATGGCGCCGCCGCCGACGTCCGAGCCGAGCTCATCGCAGCGGTTGCCGAAGAAGCGGGCATTGACCACCTTGAAGCGTCCACCTCGAACGTAGATCGCGCCGCCGCCGCCCTCGTTGCCGCCCTTCTCGAGGCCGGTCGCGTTGCCGTCGACGAACGTGATGTTCTGGACGGTGAGCGCCGGCTTCTCCTGATCGTTGCAGTCTGCGCCGCCGCGGAGCTCCGACGAGCAGGAGTTCTGATAGAGCATGCGGACCTTGCCGCCGCCGCTCAGGGTGATTTGTTGCCGCCGTCGATCACGACCTTCGGTCCGGTGTCGTTGTAGACCTTGGCCGTCTCGGTAAGCGTGATCGTCGTCGGCTCGGGACCGCAGTCGAAGGTGATGACGCCGCCCTTCGCGACCGCAGCGACGAACGCGGCGCCCGTACAGCTCTCCTTGGTGCCGCTTCCGACGACGGTCGTCGGGGTCGAAACGTCTTCGGCCTTCGCTTCCGCGGGGACGGCACACGCGCCGTCCGGATTTCCTGCCGCCGGACCGGTCGAGGGATCGGTGGGCGGCAGCGCCGGCGACCCGGGCTGCGAAGGATCGGACGGATCGCCGGGTTGCGAGGTGCCGCTTCCGGGCGTCGCACCCGGCGAACGCGTGGTGGATGGTTCATCCCCGCAACCGGCCGCGACGACGATGCCGAGAGCGAGCGCGCACAGACGTCGAGACGTTCCCATCGTTCGAGTGTCACGTGACCGCGCACCCTTGTCGAGAGAGTCGCGTATCGGCAATGGTGCGCAGCTGCTCTCGGCCCAGATGGCGCGGCTCCGACACACCGCGCCTCGCAGGATGTCGGCGCATGCGTTGCAGCCATCGGCGTCCGTGCTGACCCGCCGTTTCACTCTCATCGGGCTCGCTGCGGTTTCGTTGGTGTCGTTCGGGACGCGCGACGCGCCCGCGCACCCAAAGCTGCTCGACATGCTCCCTGCAGACGGAGCCGTCGTCGATCGCTGTCCGGAGCGCGTCCTCGTGCGCTTCACGACGGGCATCGACCATCGCGCGACGCGCATCTCGGTCGCCGGCCCGACCGGCTCCTCGTCGCTGTCGTTCGAAGGCAGCGGCGGCAAGCCGATGGAGCAGCTGTCGATCCCCGTGCCCGATCAAGGACGCGGCGCTTATTCCGTGCGCTGGGAGATCACGTCCGGTGACGGCGCGCACATCCGCGGGAAGATGCGTTTCATGGTCCGGAACTGAGCCGCGCGGCGTCGGATGGTGACGACGCCGAACGGCTACGATGATGCGCGGCGGTGCAACGTTCAGCGCCCGCGCTTCGTCGCCGCGCGGAACGACAACCCGCGCGCGCCGAGTGCTTGCTCGAGGATCACGATCGCCTTCGGTCCAACGCCGTGAAGCGCCTCGAGCTCCGACCGGCTGAGCCGCACGACCTGGTCGAGCCGCGTGATGCCGACGGTGGCGAGCGCCCGCGTCGCCGGCTTTCCGATCTTCGGAAGCTCGTTGGTGGGCTCGACGTCGCGCGCCGACGCCACCTTCTTCTTCCGCGCGCTCATTCTTGCGGACCGACCAGCGCCAGATGGAACTTGAACATTCGGCCGCCGGCGCCGTCCGTCGACCGCCACGCGGCTCCGACATCCGAATCGCCCGTGGCCACCGCACGGATCGACATCATCTGTCCGCGGCTTCCGAGCCAGTAGAACAAGAGCACGACGGGCACGGCCACGACGAGCAGCACGACCCCGACGAGCACCAGCTCCGCGGTGCCGATCGCCGGAAAGCCTGCACGTGAGAGGAAGTCTCCCGGCAGCACGTTCGAGATGGCGTCGCTCGTCAGATCGTCCGTCCCGGAGCTCCGGCCGCTTCCGTGACTTCCGAAATCCGGAACGCGAAACGAGTTGCCGCCGCCGCCCTCGGCGCACCTCTGGAGGCCGAACAGCAGGCCGAAGGAGAACCAGGTGCCGATGTTGAACGGGCGGAAGAGGAGCCGCTTCATCGTGTCCCACGCGGGACTGATGGTCTCCGAGACGCGCATGTGCGAACGATAGCGCGCGTTGCCGCGCTGTCACGTGCGGCGACCAATCTGAAATCGACACGCGCGCGCACTTGTATCGGCTCGACTCCGTGGAGAAACCGGGGTGATCGACGGTCACGCTCCTCCCGACGACAGCGACCGTACGCTGCACGCGGCATCATCGCCCGACGGTCGGCGCTCGACGAATACACGGGCGCGATCGACCGTTGACGCGCGCGGACGCCGAAAGGCTGACGCGAGACCGTCCCTGCGCGGCGCGTCCCGCCCCGCTCGGCGGCGAGCTCGCGCGCGCGCAGCGGACGAGTGAAGGCACACGACGACTCGAACGACCGCGCGTCTCGTGAAGTCGAAACCATCGGGCACAACGGGTGCACGCGCGGCGCGCGGAGGTTTCACCATGAAGCTGATCACTCGAATGAATGTCATCGGAGCACTCGGGCTCCTCGTGGTAGCGGGAGGCTGCACGACGAGCGCAACGGATGAAGCTCCGACGTCGACCACGCGCGGTAGCGTCACGCACGAGACAGGCTCGACCGAGGAGGCCGGCGAGCAGGGCGAGGGTCATCGGGAGCGTGGGCAGTCGGGTGGGTCCGGCACGGCCGTCGAACAGGAGCACACGGATCACCTCGGCGTCGTCGCGCTCATTGCCGACGGGCTCTCGAAGGTCGGTCTCAACCAGCAGCAGCGCGCGGAGATCGAGCAGCTCGGCAAGAAGGTCAGCGCGAAGGAGCAAGCCGTCATCGAGGCCCGCCGTGAGCTCCAGGAGGAGCTCTCCGAGCAGCTCGCCAAGGGCGAGATCCAGGAGAACGCGTTCAACGACGAGATCGAAGAGCTCGTGAGCGCGCGTATGGAGGCCAGCCCCGTGCTTCGTAAGGCGCTCGAAGACCTCCATGGCATCCTCGATCAGCAGCAGCGCAACGAGCTCGTCGACGCCATGAGCTCCGAGATGGAAGAGCACTCGCGCCAGGCCGAGGGATGGTTCGACAACATGGCGAGGGACCTGAACCTCACCGAGAATCAGAAGACCCAGGTGAAAGAGGTCCTCATGCGGGCGAAGCCGTCGCTCGAGCAGGATCGTGAGACGGCCAAGGAGGTCTTCGAGGCCTTCCGCGGAGAGCAGTTCTCGCTCGATCAGATCGTTCCGCTGGAAGAGGTCGGCAAGCGCACCCGCGAGAAGGCGCGCGCGATGATCTCCGTCGCCAAGAGCTTGGCGGAGATCCTCACGCCAGAGCAGCTCGACAAGCTCTCTCGCATGATCGAGCCGCAGGAGGAGCAGGAAGAGCGGGGCGGCCAGATCCAGCGCCCCGGCGGCCATCATCAGGAGCAAGGTGAGCCCGGCCAGCAAGAGCAGGGTCGACCGCTCGGCGAAGAACAGGGCCAGCAGCAAGAGGAGGGGCAGCAAGGCCCCGCCCAACAGCAAGGCGAGCAGCCGGAAGGCCAGCAGCAAGACCCCGTCGGGCAGGTCCAGAGCAGCCAGTTCTTCGGCGGCGTCGGCGGCTTCCGCGGCGGCGTCGGCGGCTTCCGCGCGGGCTACGTCCGTGGCGGCGTCGCCGGCTGGGGCGGCGGATTCAGCGCCCGTCGCATGACCGTGATGCGCAGCGGCTACGCGGCCGGCTACCCGTTCATCGGCGGGTACGGCGTCGGTGTCTGGTAGTCCGCGTTCCCCAGCTTCGTAGCCGAGCTCTTCCTTCGAGCCTCGGCTCGTCGCCGACCCGTGCGCGAGGTGTTGGAGACCACCTCGCGCGTCGAGCGGGCGGCGACGGGCCAAGGCGACGTGCGACGAGCTCGCGACGAGCTCGCGACCAACTCCAGAGGCGGAGCAACCCGGCCCTGTGACGGCTCGCGAGCGAGTAGACTGCGGCGCCGGATGAAGACGCTCGCGATCGTCGGTGGTGGATTGACGGGCCTCACGGTCGCGTTTCGCCGTGCCAGCGCCGGCGACCGCGTCACCGTCTTCGAGGCGGGCTCTCGGCTCGGCGGCCAGCTCTGGACGGCGCGTGAGGACGGCTGGACCGTCGAGCTCGGCGCCGAGGGCTTCGTCGCGCGAAGCCAGGTCGTTCCGCAGCTCGCCGCTGACCTCCAAATGACGGACGCGAACGCGTCAGGGCCACGCGATCGTGGCGTTCGCTGGTCGATGCTCCTCGAACAGCATGCGAAGACGTCCTACCGCTTCGAAAGTGGCGCGCTCCGCGCGCTCGCGCCGGGCGAGGCCGCCGAGGCGCTCCGCTTCCAGGTCGCGGCATCCGACAAGGGCGCTGGCATCCGCACGTTCGTCGGTGGGATGCAGTCGATCACCGACGCGCTCGGGGAGACGCTGACGACCGAGCTCCGCGACCGCGTCGACGTGCGTCTGGATCGCGAGGTCCACGCGCTCGAACGGGACGGCGGACGCGTGCGTGTGGACGGCGATACCTTCGACGCCGTCGTCCTCGCCACGTCGAGCGCTGCGGCCGCACGGTTGGTCGAGCCTCTCGTCGGAGCCACGGGCTCGAGTGCGCTCGCGGGCGCAGAGACGCTCTCGAGCGTCACCGTCTCGCTCGGCTACCGTGCCGCGCAGATTGCCCATCCGCTCGACGGGACGGGCTTCGTCGTCGCCGAACCGTTCGAAGGCTTCCGGGCGTGCACCTTCACGTCGTCGAAGTTCGCGCATCGAGCGCCAGATGATTTTGTGTCGCTTCGTGTCTTCTTCCGACCGACGGCCGAGGAGCTGGCGACCGACACGCCGTGGGCCGAACGCGCAGCGCGCGTGCTCGCGCAGGTACTTCCCATCAGCGGACCGCCGCAGCGCGCATGGGTGTCTCGCTGGCCGCATGCCCTGCCCGTCTTCACGGCTGAGCACCGCGACGCGGTCGCACGTGCCGAGACGACGCTCGCTCCTTGGTCGATCCATCTCGCGGGCTCGGCCTTTCACGGGTCCGGGATCGACGCCGCGGTCCGCTCGGCCGAGATGGTCGCGGCGCGCCTCCCCTGAGCTGCAAGCGCTGCAGCTGCGCGCCGCTACTTCCTCGCCACCCGCATGATGGTCCCGTCGTCGAGGTTTGCCCAGTAGACGTGGGTCGCATCGACGACGACGGCCGACGGGTTGGCGAGCCCGGTCGCGAGCTCCGTCCGGGCTCCGCTCTCCTTCGCGATCCGCACGAGCGCGCCTGAAGAAGCAGCGAGCCCCGACGTGGTCACGTACAGAGCAGTCTCGTCGATCGCGATCCGCTGCGGCGCGACGAGCTTCGCGAGCTCGCGTGGCTGGCCGACGCCGCTCGTCGGGAGGCTGCGAACCGATCCATCCTGGGTGAGCCAGTAGAGGGTCGTCGCGTCGGCGACCATGTCGACGACCGCCTGCCCCGTCACGAAGTCTGCAAGGGTGGTCGTCGACGCCAGCGTCGTGATCTTCGAAGACACCTGCTCGCTGACGTAGATGTTTGCGCCGTCGTACGCGACAGCCGAGACGACCTGACCGCTGTTGGTCCTCAGACCGGTGAAGATCCGAGTCGAGCCGCCCGTGGCGACGTCGATTCGCCACAGACCGTTCGTCGTGCTGGAGTCGACGCCGATCGCGAAGACGGTACTCGGCGAGGAGACCAGGTGGGACTTCACGAGGCAGAAGTCCTCGATCGGCGTCACGCCCGACCCGTCATGTTTCGCGCCCAGGATGCACGCGCTCGTCGGACCGTCTTCCGCGGTCACGAAGACGTTAAGCGCCGTGACCGCGACCTCGCGAAGAGCTCCGCGGTCGGTGATCAGCGCGGCGCCTCGCGTGTTCGGCCCGAAGTCCGCCGTCGCGACACGGTACAACGCGCGCGCCTGGGGCCGGACGTAGTAGAGCCCGTCTGCATGAACCGCGATGCTCGTGATGCCCGGGTCGTCGTGTGCGACGATCTCGACGGCGGCGGCATCGCTCGCGTCGGCCGGGGCGACCGCTTCGGAGTCCGCGGCTCCGGCGTCCGCGGGTGCGTCGTTCGCTGGCGGCTCGTCGAAGCCCGAAAGCGACGTGAACAGCAAGCATCCTCCCGAGCCGAGCGCGGAGAGACATCCAAGAACCAGCACGTCCGGGACCGAGAAGGAGCGCATCGATGCCGCGATCCTCGACGGTACAGGATTGCTGGACCGCTTCGCACGGGAATGTGTCGCCGGGGAACGGTGCGGCGGCGCTTCCAGGCGCGCAGCGTGACGAGCCCGCCTTCGCCTCAGAACGTGCCTGCGAGCCCGAGCCCGCCGAGCCCCACACGCGGCGTCAGGCGGAGCGACGTGCGTGGCGACGACGGCGAGAGGGCCCGCTCCGTCCGCCAGAGGTCCGCGATGCGCTCCTCTTCACTGCGCACGGAGAGCCGACCGATGCCCGTGAATGCCGACCCGATCCCCGCCGCCACCAACCCACCGCCGAGCCACTTCAGCCCGGAGTCGTCCGACATCACGGCGAGCGTGATGCCGCCGCCGATCTCGAGCGCGCCCAGAACGAACACCAACACGCCCTCTCCGATACGCTCCCTTCGTGCGACGACCGCGCGATCGAAGAGCTCGCGCTCGGCGTCGCGCACCGCCGCGTCCATCGCCGCCGGCCGTGCGCGGAGCGATGCGACGTAAGCATCACGTCGCTGCTCCACCTTGCTCGGAGAGAACAGCTGCGTCGAGCTCAACAGGCCCAGCGCACCGAGACCGATCAGGGCACCACCGACGATGTCTTTGGTGGCCCGCGCATCGGGATCCGACGGAGTCAGCCAGGCGGCGGTGCCGACGCCGATGGCGGTCACTCCGAAGGCGAGACCACCGAAACCTTCGATCACGCGCTGGTCGCGGCCGTGCTCCGCAGCAGCATCGAGCAGCCGCTTCATGCGTTCGCGGTCCGCATCCGACACCCCGTAGACGTCGTCCTCGGCCTTCTCGGCGGGTAGAGCCGCCACCGCGCGTGGCCCGAACGCCACCGCGAAGAGCATGTCGAACGGCCGCCCCGCAGTCCGCGCAGCGAGGGTCTCGGCGGCTCCGGCGCGGTTCGTGAGAACGTCATCGCCCGATGTCGCCAGCTGCACACGGTGCTCGGGACGACCGGCCTCTTGCTCCACGACCGTGAACGTCCGGCTCTCCCCGTCACGACCGGAGGCCGGGACGTAAACGTTCGTCCCGAAGCCGCCCTCCACCTTGACGTCGATCAAGGGCACCTCGTTCGAGTCGAGCACGGTCACACGTCGCTCTGCCGCCGGGGAGATCGCGATCTTCCGCCCCGCGCCAGCGGCACGGGGCTCGAACACGACCTCGTCGTCGTGCCCGCCCGGGCCGCGCGCATAGAGGCGCGGACGGAACCGGACGTTCGGGACGCCTTCCGCAGCAATGCGAACGAACGCGCGCAGCTCGGCGTACGTGACCCGTCCGTCGCCGTCGAGATCGGCGGCCCCGGAGAGACCGGATCGGACGCTATGCGAGAAGACACCGCTCTCGATACGAGACCACTCGTAGACCTCGGCGTCCGCGCTCGTCGAGACGAACGTCCCGACATGCGCGAGCCGCGCAGCCATCGAACGCTGGATCTCGTCCGGCGTCGTGAACTTGGTTCCGCCGGGCTTCCGGGCGACGAGCATGTAGACCGAGTTGCACGCGTCGAGCAGCACGTGAGCCCGCGCAGCGGGGATCCGCGTGAGCAGAGCCTCGAGGTCCTCGCGGAAGAAGCGCCCGTCTTCGAGCTCGAGGAACCCGCGACCGTTCTCGACGTCGCCATGCCCCGCGAACACGAACGTGAACACCACGTGTTCTCCGCGATCCTTTGCTGCCTGCGCGCGTGCGGCGGTACGTGCCACCGCTGCGTCGAGCGCGGCTCGCGTCGGCACGGTCGCCTTCTTCGCCTGCTCCGGGAAGAGCCGCTGCGTGTCGGCGTCGAACCGCGCGACGAGCTCGACGTCACCTTCGCTCCGGCTCGTCGACGCGAAGAGCGCCGCGTATTTCGCTGCGTCGTCGTCCGCGTAGCGCAGCTCCGCCCGGCCCAGCGTCGAGCTTCCGTTGTTCCCGACGATGATCGCGAGCCGCGTCTCGGTCGCACGCGCGATCGACGGCACGAGGAACGCCAAGAAGAAGGCAGATGCAATCGCGACGAGACGCAACATCACAAGATCTCCACGTTGACGTTGACGACGAAGGCGCCGGGATAGTGCGTTGCAAGGCGCTCGGGCGAGAGGTCATCGACCGACACTTGCTCCACGTGGTCGACGCTTTCGCTCTTCGGAAGGACGATCGCGACGAGCCGGGCCGGGCCGGAGGCAGGCCGCTCGAGCCGCACCATCGAGCCGAGAACACGCGGCGCCGCGGTGACCGGCAACGCGATGGAAGAAGGAGGCGGCGCATCCGGCTCGTACGCCGGGTAGATCCAGTGACGTTCACCGGCGCTGTCGACGAGGAACGCGAGCATGAACCGCGGCTGGCCTTCGGTCCCCCCGACCTCTGCGGCGAGCAACGCGTCGGCATCGATGCGCGCGCCGTCGGCGAGCGGCTCGAAGGCCTTGCCCGAGACGCGCCCGAACCGAACGAGCGTACCCATCGTCACGGACGCGTTCGACGCGCCGCCCCGCGCCGTCCACTCGTCTGCGCCACGCGGCACCTCCGCGGAGCGATGGGCAAGCGAGAACGCGAACGCGATCGGTAGAGCGCCCGCGGCTGCGAGGAGACCGATCCACCGACGGAAGGCCGCACGCTGCGGCACCGGCCTCGGTGCATCGAGCTTCGCGAGCACGTCGTCCGCGAAGGCCTCCGCGGTGCGCCGGCCGAGCGCGCCCGGCACCGGCGCCCGCAGGTCGTCGGTGATCGACGCGAGGCTGGCCATGTCCGCCTGGCAACGCGTACATGCGCCCGCATGGGCACGGACCCAACGCGCCTGGCTCTCGGAGAGCTCTCCGTCGCCCAGAGCGATCAGGACGTCGTGTTCAGGGCAGGTCATCGGCGCTCCTTTCCGAGTCGCTCCTTGAGGCGCGCGAGGGCGTGGTGCACGCGCGACCGCAGCGTCGACGCGTTCGCCTCCAAAATCGCCTCCATCTCCTCGTACGAGAGGTCATCGACGAAGCGGAGGATCACGGCCTCTCGCATCGCTTCCGGTAGCTCACCGACCGCGCGAAACACGCGTTCGCGGCGCTCGCGCTCCAGCAGCCGATCGATCTCGAGCTTGCCAGCGCCCGGGGCCGCGTCCGCCTCGAGCGGCTCCGGCGAGAACACCACCGCCATGCGACGGCGCGAGCGCGCCTGGTTGCGCGCCCTCGTGAACGCGACGGTGTAAAGATAGGACCGGAACGTCGAACGCGGCTCCCAGCGCTCGCGCGTATCCCACATGGCGAGCCAGACCTCCTGCGCCACCTCCGGCGCAGCCGCCGGATCCCCTGTCACGCGCGCGCAGAAGGCGGCGACCTTCTCCGCGTGGCGCACGACGAGCGCCCGGAAAGCGGCGCGGGTCCCGATGCGAACGAGCGCCATGAGCTCCTCGTCGCTGCGGTCCTCCAGCCGGTCGGCCGAAGCCGAAGCCGAAGCCCTGCGTGGCTCTCTGATTGGCACGATCTGGCCCATCATCGCCCGTTAACACCGGCTCGCGGGACCGCGTTGACGAAATCTCCCGCCCCCGAGCCGCGGCCAGATCGCACCCGCTCCTTCACGCTGCCTCCTTCGCCAGCGAGCGGCGCTCGTCCTTGACGAACGAGAGCATCTCGCGCCCGAGCGCCTCCGCCCGCGTCATACGGAGCGTGATGTGGCGCTGGAAGAGGGTCGATAGGACGACGGCGGGGAGCGCCACGACGAGGCCCACCGCGGTGGTGCCGAGGGCGTCGCAAACCTGGGCCACCAGCTCGGTCGAGATCGGTCCGCTTCCGGCAGCGAACGCGCGCAGCGCGCGGATGATGCCGATCACCGTCCCGAGCAAGCCGACGAACGGTGCGCTCGCTCCGACCACCGAGAGCAATCCGAGCCGCCGCTCGAGCACGATGCGCGTCCTCTGGGCCTCGCTCGCCATGCGATCCTCGACCGAGGCCGCGCCACGAGGGAGCGCGCCGAGCCCCGCAGCGACGACCCGAGCCTCGATCGAGCGCGACGCCACGATGCAGGTCCGCGCCGCGATCAGATCGCCCTGCCCGAGCGCCGTCCGAAGGGCGACCTGCAGGCGCGCCGTGTCCTCGTGCGCCCGCAAGAGGACGAGCGCACGGTCGACCCCGATGGCAACGACGACGATCCCGAGGGCGATCAGGAGCCAGATGAACCCGCCTGCGCCCGTCGTGGCGAGCGCGCGGACCTCGGTCTCGATCGACATGCATGGCCTCCTTCGCACAGGGCGCCACGAGCGCCGGCGTCTCGACCTGTCAACACCGGACGGAGCACGTTCGTTGAACGAAGACCGTCAGGATGCGAGATGGCACGTCGGCTTTCCAGGGCAGACTGCCGCAGCCAAAGTCGCACAATCCCCGAATCTATCAATAAGCTCGATCTAGCAACCCCGTTGGGATAGTAGATCGATGAGGGCTACCAGGAACTGCACCCACTCCAGCTAGGGACGAACGCGCGTGGGGGACGAGGATGAGAGACAGCAGGGACGTTGCTACCCGTATTCCCTCGCGCCGCGCCAGATACGACCGAGGGACGCGATGACCGCCAAGCCGCTTCGCGTCCTCATCGTCGAGGATTGGGAGCCCGACGCGGCCCTCACGCTGCGTGCGCTTCGAGCCGCTGGCTACTCACCGGACTACAAGCGCGTCGAGACGACCGAGGACCTCATCGACGCCCTCACGAACGAAACGTGGTCGATCGTCCTCTGCGACTACTCCCTCCCCACACTCGACGCCCCTACTGCGCTGGCGATCGTGAGGGAGCGCAACAAGGACATTCCGTTCATCATCGTATCGGGAACCGTCGGCGAGGAAACCGCGATCGCTGCCATGCGCGGCGGCGCGAACGACTACTTCCTCAAAGGGCGGCTCGCCCGACTCGGCTCCAGCATCGAGCGCGAGCTTCGTGACGCCGACGAGCGGCGGCGACGACGCGCGGCCGAGGAGGCCGTCGCCCAGGGACGCGAACGGTTTCGTCTCATCGTCGAGAACTCGTCCGACTTCGTCTCGATCGTCGAGGCCGACGGAACGGTGCGATACCAGAGCCCGACGATCGAGCGCGTGCTCGGCCACGATCCAGGCGCCGTCACGGGTTCCGCCTTCATCGACCTCGTCCACCCGGAAGATCGCGCGAAGGTGAGGCAGGTGTTCGAAGACGTGATGGCGTCCGCCGGGTCGACGCTGCGGATGGAGTTCCGCGCGAGCGACAGCCAAGGGCTCTGGCATCCAGTGGAGAGCATCTGTCACAACCGCGTCGACGATCCAGACGTTCTCGGGATCATCATGAGCACGCGGGACATCAGCGAGCGTAGTGCGGTGGAGGAGGCGCAGCGCGCGCTGCTCCGAGCCGAGCTCGTGAGTCGAACCAAGAGCGCCTTCCTCGCCAACATGAGCCACGAGCTGCGTACTCCGCTCAATGCCATCATCGGCTTCTCGGAGCTCATGGAACAAGGTCTCGCCGGCCCGCTCTCGGAACGACAACGCGACTACGTTGGAAACGTCGTTCAGAGCGGTCGTCATCTCCTGAGCCTCGTGAACGACATCCTCGACCTCTCGAAGATCGAGGCCGGCCGAATGGATCTCGATCGCGAATGGATCCCGCTCGAGACGGTGGTGGAAGCGGTGACGGGCTCGACGATGGCGCTCGCGATCAAGCGAGACCTGCTGCTCTCGACCTCGGTGGCCCCGGACCTACCCGATGTCTTCGTCGATCCGCTGCGGTTGAAGCAGGTGCTGTACAACCTGCTGTCGAACGCGATCAAGTTCACGCCGCCCCACGGCCATGTCGAGCTGAGGGCGGATCAGAAGGACGGGGCCATCGAGGTCACGGTCACCGACACGGGAGTTGGCATCCGGCCCGAAGACCTCCCTCGCCTCTTCAAAGAGTTCGAGCAGCTCGAAATGAGCGGTGAGCGGCCCGAAGGCACGGGTCTGGGGCTTGCCCTCACGAAGCGCCTGATCGAGATGCACGGCGGCACGATCGGCATCACCAGTGAGTACGGCAAGGGCACGACGGTCACTCTCACCCTGCCCGTCGTCCGACGAATCAACGCGACAGAAATGCCTCGCGCGCTCGCATCGGCCGACGCAGAAGACGTCGAGGTCCTCATCATCGAAGACGATGCGAGCGCGGCCGAGCTCCTCGCCGGTCACCTGCGCACTGCCGGCGCTGCCGTCGCGATCACGACGAACGGCGACGAAGCGCTTCGACTCGCCGCGAAGTTGAAGCCGCGTGCGATCACGCTCGACCTTCTCGTCCCGGGCGATGGTTGGGCCATCCTCCGCAAGCTCAAGGAGGACGCGGAGACACGCACCATTCCCGTCGTCGTCATCTCGGTGCTCGACGAAGCACCACGCGCGCTGTCGCTCGGCGCTGCTGGGTACCTCGTGAAGCCCGTCGCGCGCGACGCGCTCCTTCACGCCATCGAGGGGATCGGCGTGCAGCTGCATCGCGTGGTCGGCGTCAGCGTGCTCCTCGTCGGAGACGACAGCGCGGACCTACGGGACATCTGGGAGACGCTTCACGAGGTGGGTTGCCATGTCGAGCGGTCCGCCCGGCTGACGCGACCGATGACCGACACACCGCTCGATATCGCCATCCTGGTCCCGAGCGAGGGGGTCCCAGTTCCGCCCGACGGGGGCTCCGCAATGGTCTCGGCTCCCGTCATGCTCTTCGGTGCCGACGTCGACCAGGACGGCCTCTTCGCCCTTCGGTCCGAGGACATCCAGCGGCCGGAGGTCCTCGTTCGTCGCTTGCGCGCCGTCCTCGATCGCCGGGCTGGAGAGGCGGTGAGCGAGTGAGTCGAATCCTCGTCGTCGAGGACCACCCGCTCAATCGACGGCTCGTCCGCGACATCCTCGAGTTCCACGGACATGCGGTCGTCGAGGCGCACGATGTACCCCAAGCGCACGCGCGCCTGAACGAGCATGGCATCGAGCTCGTGCTGCTCGACATCCAGATCCCCGGTGGAGGTGGTGAGGTCGTCCTACGTACGATCCGCAACGACCCCACGTTGTCGAAGCTCCCGGTGGTCGCCGTGACCGCCGCGGCGATGTCCGGCGATCGTGCGCGACTTCTCGCTGCGGGGTTCGACGGCTACATCAGCAAACCGATCGAGACGAAGACGTTCGCTTCGGTCGTGGCCGGATTCATCGAGAAAGGGAGAACCGATGGGTAGTCCGCCGACGCTCGGCAAAATCCTCGTCGTCGACGACAACCACCACAACCGGCTGGTCGCCGAAGCGAGGCTCGTCGCGGGCGGCTACTCCGTGCTGACGGTGGAGAGCGGGGCTGCGGCACTCGCAGCCTTCGAAAAGGAATCCGTCGAGCTCGTCCTGCTCGACATCCTCATGCCCGGGATGGACGGCTTCGAGACGTGTCGCCGGCTCCGGGCGATGCCCCACGGCGACGACGTGCCGATCGTGTTCCTGACGGCGCTGAACGACCTCGTGACGCACGAGCAGGCCATGCAGGTCGGAGCGGACGACTTCCTCGGTAAGCCCATCAACGGCACCGAGCTCCTGATTCGTGTGCGCTCGCTCATTCGCATCAAGAGGCTCCAGGACGAACTGAGGAAGGAGCGCGACCGGCTCATCCAGGTTCAGCGCCAGAAGGAAGAGCTCTCCGCTCTCCTCGTCCACGACTTGAAGAACCCGCTGGCGAGCATCCTCGCGAACAGTCACTTCGTCAGCGAAGACCCGTCCCTCGAAGAGCCTCTACGCGAGGCAATGCACGACGTCCTCACATCGGCGACGACGATGCATCGTATGGTCGTCAACCTGCTCGACATCAACCGGAGCGAAGAAGGGCTGCTCGTCCTCAATCGTGAGGCGATCGATCCGGCGGCGCTGATCGACGACCTTCACCACCAGGCTCGTCGCCGGCTCGCGAACCGGGACCAACAGCTGGTCGTCGCGTATGCAGGCTCGCGGAAGATCGACGGCGATCGCGAGCTCGTCTCCCGCATCCTCGACAACCTGCTCGACAACTGCATGAAGTACTCGCCGGCCCGAGGGAAGATCTGGATCGACGTGAGCGACGCTGGGCCGAGCGACGTCGAGCTCCGGATTCGCGACGAGGGGAATGGCATTCCCGCGGACTACCGCGATCGCATCTTCGACAAGTTCGTGCAGATCGAGCGCGACGCCCGCACCCACGCACGGGCGAGCCACGGCCTCGGGCTGGTCTTCTGCCGACTCGCGACCGAGGCGCACGGCGGGAAGATCTGGGTCGAGGAGAACGCCCCGCAGGGCAGCAGCTTCTGTGTGCGACTGCCAGCGGTGACGTCAGCGCCCTGAGTGTCCCAGCGCCACCCATTCCTCCGGCGGGATCCGGAAGAAGGCCTCGTGGACCTCCGCATCGAACTGAGAGCCTACATTCGCGGCAATCTCTTCGCGCGCGTGCTGATCGCTGCGTGGCTTGCGGTAGGGACCTCCACGAACGATCGACTCGTAGGTGTCGGCGATGTGGAAGATGCGCGCCTCGATCGGAATGGCCGCGCGCGCGAGTCGACGAGGATACCCGCGGCCGTCACAGCGCTCGTGATGGCACCGCACGATGGGAATCGCTCGCCGCAGCGGCGGCAATTCGGATAGGAGAGCTGCGCCGCGCTCGGGATGGGAATGGATCTCGTTCCAGTCCAGCTCGTCGAGTCGGCCAGGCTTGAGGAACACGGCATCACGAACGTCGATCTGGCCGATGTCGTGCAGGAGCGCGCCGAGCTCGACGTCGAGCTGTCGTGCCGGCGAGAGTTGAAGCTCGGACGCGAGCCGTCGTGACCACGCCGCCACGCGCTCGCAGTGCTCGGCGGTCTCGTACTGGGGGCGGGCCAGCGCGCTGACGATCGAGCGTGCGAGCCGGCGCGCGTCGTCGGCCAACGCCGCCTCGTCCATCTCCAGGCGCCCGCTGAGGAGCTCTCTCAAGATTGGAACGAGCCGGGTCGAGAGATCGCTCTTCCCGACGAAGCCGTGCACGGCGTACGGCACGCTCACCGCGGTGACACGAGTGAAGTCCGTCTGGCTCGTCAGCAGTATCCTCGCCGTGCGCGGAGCTGCCTGCGCGGCCATGGCCAGAACGACGTCGCCTCCCATCTCCGGCATGAGGAGATCGCAGACGAGCGCGTCGACCGGCTCCCGGAGCACCAGAGCCAGCGCTTCCTTAGGGGCCGATGTCACCGTGACGCGAAAGCCGGCGGAGGCGAGCGTTCGTTCCAGAGTACGAAGCATCTGCTCGTCATCGTCGAGGCAGACGACGTGTTTCCCAGCAATGAGGTTCTGCATGGTCCTCGATGGGCCGCTATTCGCCGAGCACCGTGGACACGGCGCGCTGAAGACGCTCGGAGTCGAACGGCTTCGTCACGTAGAGCGTAGTCCCCACATCGAGGCCTTCGAGATAGTCGTCCTCCGTGTCGCGTGAGGTCAAAAGGACGACCGGAAGCTGGGCGTACCGTTCGTAGGTTTGATCCGCGCGGAGCTTGCGGCAGAACTCGAACCCGTTCGTGTTCGGCATGTTGACGTCGCAGATGGCCAAGGCCAATCGGTCGGAGAGTTGCGCCAAAGCTTCGTCTCCGTCCCCTGCCTCGATCGTCTCGTACTCGACGAAGCGAGTTGCCAAGAACCGAACGATGCTCCGGCGGGTCTCCGGTTCGTCGTCGATGACGAGGATCGTGTCGCGAGCGTTGCGATTGGCCATGGGCCTCACCACTCCACGCCAGGGAACGCCTTCCCCGGACGCGCGAACAGATACCCCTGAAGGACCGAGCAGCCGAGCTCGACGACGGTGTTCCGTTCCTCGGCCGTCTCGACGCCCTCGACCACCATCACGATGCCGAGGTCACGACAGACGGACGCGATCGATGCCATGAGCTTTTGCTTGATGGGCAGCCGATGGACGTCGCGCGTGAGCGACATGTCGATCTTGACGATGTCGGGCTCGAGCTGCGCAAAGCTGGCCAGCCCTGCGAATCCCGCGCCCAGGTCGTCGATCGCGATTCGGAATCCGAGCTCGCGCAGGCGCGCCACTCGATCTCTCAGGTCGACGATCTCGTCGACGGTAGCGCGCTCCGTGATCTCGAGGACGACGCGGCGAGCATGCGATGTGAGCGGCGCGCTCGACGCGTAGAGGGTCTCGTCCAGGAGGTCGCGGGCATGGAGGTTGATGAACACGTCGACATCGGGAGAGGCCGCAAGCGTCTCGCTCACGAGCTCCCGCACCCTCCTCCCGACGTCCTCGCAACGATCGAGACGTTCGGCGGCACGGAGGACGGCGCCGGGAAACGGCAGCGAGGGTTCGCTCGTCCGCATGAGCGCCTCGAAGGCGACGACCTTGCGCTCGGTGACGGAGACGATGGGCTGATACGCCATCCACATGCCGGCAAGCGCACGTCCGAGGCTGGCATGAAGCGCGGCTCGGTCACCGCCTGGCAGAACATCACCACCGAGGTCGTGGTGCGCCGCGCGCCGCAGCTTCGTCCATCCGTAGAGACGGACGGCGCGTTGAGTCTCGCGAACGAGCATGTCCGACGCGACGGGCTTGATCAAATAGCGAAAGGCGCCGTGATGCACGGCCTCTGCTGCGGTGCTGACGCTCGGCTCCGCCGTGACGAGAAGAATCGGCAAGTCGAGATCGACCTCGCGCACCGCTTTCAGGAGGGCGAGGCCGTCCATGCCTGGCATCGAGATATCGCTGATGACGGCATCGAGGTTTCCGGCCTTGATGCGCTCGACCGCCTGGGCTCCGTCCGCTGCCGTTTCGACCACGTATCCGGCACGGAGGAGAAGACGCTCGTGCGCGCGAACGAGCTCAGGGTCATCGTCGACGACGAGGACGCTCCCCTTGGGCTCCTCAAGTGGTCTCATCGAGTCCTCCGAATCCTGCAATCGGGTGAAGACACAAAACTCAAGGGTACCGGGACGCGCGGAGCCGAGAGAACAGCAAAAACGCCGAACGCGTGAATTCGTCACACCTACGAATACTCGAGGCCGCCCGACGCCGGGTCCGACGCCGCCACCGTGGAGCTGCGGGCGTTCGTGTTCGTCGCAACACTGCGCCATAGCGTCGCGCCTCTTCGCGGCAGGCGGGTTGCTGATAAGCTCAGCCATGATGAAGTGGACGGCGCGACGGACACCACTCACGCTTCTCTTCGTTCCCTTGCTCTCGGTGATCGCGTGCGCGGAGCTCCGCGTCGCAACCGACGGACCTCCAGGGAGCGATCCGAACGCAGAGGTGGAGGACGACGAGGACGCGGGCGCGCGCACCGACGCGCTCGCCTTGCCCGACGTGCACGTGTCGGACGCGAAGACGGACGGCCCCAAGCCGAAGACCGTGTGCGACGGCCCGTGCCCGCCCGAGGTGATCGTCGACGGGCTCTCCCAGGCGACCGCGCTCACGGTCGATGCGACGAACGTCTACTTCGCGATCGAGAGCGGCAACGGCACCGTCTACCAGTGTCCGAAGACAGGCTGCGGAGGCGCGCCGATCGAGCTCGGCCCCGGCTACGCGACGTCGATCGTCGTCGCCGGCGGCATCGTGTACTGGGGCGACTTCGCCGGAGGGAAGCTGCAGGGCTGCGCCGTCGGCGGCTGCGGCAAGCTCCCGAGCGCGGTCGTGTCGAACCAGACGCAGATCAAGGGCGCCGTCAGCGACGGCGTCGATCTGTTCTGGGGATCGGCAAGCGGTCTCATACGCCACTGCCCGCTCGCGACGTGCAGCACGGCGACCGCCGAGACGATCGCGACGAACCAGGGCTTCATCCGCAGCCTCGCAGCGGATCAGGGCAAGGTTGTCTGGCCGAACGCCACGACGTCGACCGTGTACGCCTGCGCGGCGGGGCCTTGCGCCAATCCGACGGCGCTTGGTCCGGGCTCGCACGGCGTCTCGGTGCACGCGGGCAAGGCCTACTGGGTCAACGGGCAGAGCAAGACCGTCGTCTCCTGCTCCATCGGCGGATGCGGTGGCAGTCCGGTCACCATCGGATCGTCGATGGCTCCCAACCACCCCGTCAGCGACGGCTCCCACGTCTATTGGCGGGACGACTTCCTCGACCAGATCTACAGGTGCCCCGTCTCCGGGTGCTCGCCCGGCCCGGAGACGATCGCGACGGCTCAGCGCGGACAGCCAGGCGGGCAAATCGCGCTCGACGGAGAGTACGTGTACTGGACGACGACCAAGGGGGTCTATCGCCTCCCGAAGTGAGCCACGCTGGAGCTGCTGGAGTTGGGGAGCGCCGGTCACGCCCTCGTGTTCGACTCCCCTTCTGCATCGTCTCTGCGCACTCGATCATCGAACCGTATCGAGCGGCGCGTCGACGAGCTTTCGCTGCGCCATGCCGCCCGGGTAGGCGTAGCTGGCGTACTTCGCCCAGCCCCAGAGCGTCGCCGTGAACGGCCCGTCGCTCCGCATCCGCTGCAGTCCCGTCCGGCAGACGCTGTCGCCGAAGGTATCGCCGGGACCACCGCGTCGCGAGAGATCCACGCGCGTGTACTCGTACTCGCCGCGCGTCCCGATCGGCTGAAAGCCGGTCAGATTGCCTGCGCATTCGAGCCAGACATCCTTGAACTCGCCGCGAGTCTTCGCCCTCACGACGACGAGAGACGTCTCGTCGTAGGTCGGGTCGGCGTAGAAGCTGTACGAGCTCAGGTACTGCCCGGCAGGAACGACGTTCACGAACTCCGGATCGCCATGCCCGTCGAAATCGAGCTTGCCGAGATAGTCACTGCCCTCCTCCACCACCCCGCCGCCGGCCATGTGGGCCGAAAGATAAATAGGGTGCTCCGCGTCCTGGGTGCGAACGACGAATCCGCCCGACACCGTGGACCAGAACGTGGCCACCTCGCCGGCAGACATCGTGAGAGGCGCTCCGGGCGGGACCTCCGGATCGTAGTCGAGCACCGTGCCGTCCCGTGCCGCGACGATGCGGTAGGGCATCGGCTCCGCCGGATCGCCGAGACGGGGGCGGTACCCAATGCCCACGTACTCCGATCCCCACTGAGCAAACGGCGGAAGCTGTTGGAGCGCCATATCGCACGCCTGGCGCGCGGACGGGATGAACATGCACTCGTGGCCGCCGAAGACGCTCGTCGGCTTGTTCGAGACGACGGTGCTCCCGGAAAGCTCCTCGGCCTGGTTGATCTGGAGGACCTGTCCTTTGCGAAGGCGGTACGACTTCGCGACCTGCTTGGCGGTGCCGATGACCCCGAGGCCGTTCTGGATCGCACGCGTCGGCCGGATCTTGACCACGGTGTCGTCCTCGGAGGCGACGATCTGTGCAGCAGGGCCCCTCCCCATGAACCCCCTCTCCCAGGTGATCCGCTCCCACGCGTTCACGATGATGTGCTCCGTCCCCCAGGTCCCGACGGGCAAGAGGAGCGTGGCCGAAGGCGTGAAGCTGCTGGCTCCGCCGAACGGGTAGATCGCCGCGAGGCTCACCGGGACGTTCGCGGTGAGATGGAAGGACGTGCCGATCCCGGTGCCGTCGGGCAGCGCGTCCGCGTAGGTCGCCGGCACGATCCCCCTCGGGCACACCGCCGATCCGGTCGCGCTGCCGGCGGAGACGTCAGGAGACCGATCGGAGATGAAGACGAGGACGGTCTCGCCTGGAGCGACCGGGCCGGTGTGCTCGACCAGCGTGGCGTCGCCGGGGTTCGTCCGGTAGACGGACTTCGAAAGGTCGAGGGACTCACCGCCGAGCTCGAGCGACAGCTCGGCCGGCTTGTTCGACGAGTTCACCACGTACGCGGCGTAACAGGACTGGTCGATGCCCTTCGTGAACCGGGGCGGCTGGAGATAGAACTCGCATCCGTTCGAGCTCTTGTCGGCCGTCGCGGCTGCGCACGGCTCCTGGCAAACGCCGGCGCCGCACGCGAGGTCCGCCGAGCATGTCTCGACGACCATGCCGGTGCAGGTCTGGATGACGGAGCGCCCGTCGAGCGAGCACTGCAGAAGACAGGCGCCGGCGTCGGCAGAGGTCTCCTCGTCGAAACCCGACTTTCCGTCGCGGAACCCGGAGCGCGCCTCCGAGCACGCGACGAAACACATGCTGCCAAGCGCGACGCCGAGGACCGCGACCACCGCGGTGCGTGTCTTCTCGAAGTGCGTCATGGCAAGAGTACCTCCTTGGGAAGGGCGCTCGGGTTCTTGAGCGTTCCGCCTCCGAGCTGCCCACGGGCGTCGTCGCCCCAGCAATGGACCTTGCCGCTGGTCAGGAGCGCGCAGGTCGCCCGCGGGGTGGTCCTCACGTCGGCGGCGGGACCGGGCAGACTGACCTTCACCGGTTTGGTCGCATGGTCCTTCGTTCCGTCGCCGGCCTGCCCGTTCGCGTTGTTGCCCCAGCAGTAGACGGCTCCGGTGATGCTCGTCGCGCATCCACGCGGCCGATCGCGGGAGCTGCTGTCCGCGCTGGTGGCCGCCACGCGCGTGATCGGCTCGGGAAGCGGGACGGGCTCCGGAAGCGCGCGATCGCGCGGATGGCTGCCCTCCAGGAGAGGCGTGCCCCAGCAGTAGACGATCCCGTCCACGACGGCGCATGCGTTGTCGGTCGAGACGGTCAGCGTCGAGACGCCGGCGAGCGCCATCGACCTGGGATGCGGATCCGGCGACAGCGAGGAGACCCGACCGATCGGCGGCGAGGCCCCCCAGCTCACGACCGAACCATCCTCGCGCACGACGAAGGTCGCGTTGCCGACGACGAGATCGCGGATGGGCGCGCCTTCCGGGAGGACGATCGGCGTCGCCGGCGACGTCGCGGTCGCGCTCGCCGCGAGATCGGGAATCGTGATCTGACCGTGCACGTTCGAGCCCCAGCACGTCACGCCGCCGTCGACGACGGCGCACCCGGTGCCGGTGACGGTGGTCGTTCCCCGCTTGGCGATCGCCACTGCCGTCGCCGGGCCGATCGCGAGCTTCACGGGAGTGGCCTCCTTCGTCGTCGAGCGGGTCGTGCTCCGGAGGAACGGGCCGGTGCCCCAGCACCAGATCGATCCCTGCTTGTCGAGCGCGCAGGTATGGTCCAGCGCGACCGCGTCGGTGACATCGAGGACGCGTTCGGCGTTCCCGCTGTCGACGCTGCCGGCAGCGGCGCCGCGTCCGAGCTGACCGTCGGCGTTCTCGCCCCAGCACGCCACGGTGCCATCGCTGAGGAGCACGCAGAACCCCTCGCCGAAGGTGGTGTCGAGCGACGTCGCACACGGAGTGGAGGCGCAGACCACCGGGAGCGGAGTCGTATCCGGCTTGGCCGCGTCCTCCGGTGGGGCCGCGTCTACGGGCTGTGATGCATCTCCGGGCCCAGCATCGCCGGCGGAAGCGTCCTCTTCGACGTCGGTGTCAGGCCCCGCGACACCGAGGACGACGTCGTCGTCGCTCGAGCAGCTCGCGACCGCGACGCCGAGCGAGACCACGGCGAGGAGCCATCCGCCGGTAC
This sequence comes from Pseudomonadota bacterium, assembly GCA_023423895.1. Taxonomy (GTDB): domain Bacteria; phylum Myxococcota_A; class Polyangia; order Polyangiales; family Polyangiaceae; genus Labilithrix. The sequence goes on along the minus strand of JAFAER010000160.1, from coordinate 11,547 downwards.
GTCGTCCTTCAAGGAGTCGTCTTGTGGAATGCACGTTCTGCTCCGATGACCCAGAGGTTCTTGTTCGACGTTCCAATGACCTGGTAGAGCGCTTTCTGATTCGCCGCGCCGTTCAGGGCGATGGTCGAGATCTCGAGAGCGCCTGCGGGTCCCCAGACGTTGGTCCCCCGATAGACGATGCCTTTGCCGCTGTTTCCAACGAGCCACGCGTCGCTGTCCGAATCGGCCCAAGCCGAGACCAACGTGTAGCCTGGGAGGTGCGACACACCAGCGTACGTGAGCGCGTAGGCCCCCTCGCCGTCCCGAGCGATCTTCAGCAATCGTCCTCCGGCAACGACGACGAGCTGGTTCGACCGAGCCGTAGGCGAGGTGATGGTTCCCTCGATCCTCGGCAATCCGGCCTTCTGCCCGCACGTGCCATCGGGGTTCACGATCGCGTCGACGACCGTCTCGTAGCCGGCCTCGGTCTTGTGGAGGACGACGGCGCACGGAGAGAACCCGCCTCTCCTGCCGAGGAACCAGACGTCATCGGGCCCGGTGCCTGTCGCCCCGGTGAATTCGATGCGCGAGCTCGGGTCGTCGTCGACGTAGTCGACCGTCCACGACCCGGCCCCCGCGTCGGCGACGCCGCCGGTCGAACGATGAATGGCCCCGCACGAGAGGGCGTACACGTCACCGCTGCTGGTGCCCCAGACCTCCGGCTCCTCCGGGAGCAAGAAGCCCGGGATCTCCGGAATCGCGACGCCGTCGCAGTCGAAGCGCTCGCGCGTCCACGACCAGGCGGTGGCTGGAGCTACCGGTCGCCTCCCGTGAAAGAGATAACCGCCGTACGCACCTTCACCGAAGAGCGGTGAATAGTCGGAGAAGAAGTAATAGACTTCGTTCTCGTTCGGCGCCCAGAGACTGCGCGCGTTACCAACGATCGAGTGCTGGCTGCGATCGTCGATGTACGACCACGCCTGCGTGGCGTCGCTCCACTCGAGGATCTTCGTGCCGAGGTCCTCGTTGTGCCCCATCGCGAAGGCGTGCTTCTGAAGCGGCACGAGCTCCCCCGGATTGAGCGACGGGTCCGGTAGCTCCGTCAAGCACCAGCCCGCAGCGCTGCAGGTCGTGTCGACCTCGCCTGCCTCGGCATCGACGCCGGCATCGCCCGGATCCACCGGCGTCTCCATCGCGTCGGGCAAGGTCGTCACGCCGCCGTCGCCGGGTGCGGGTGCGATGGCCGAGTCGTTCGAGTCCTCGGACGTCGCGCAGGCGACCGCCGCTGACAGCGCGACCGATACGCAGCCGATCTTGAAGAGCGCGCTCCTCATCACTTTCCTCCAGGAGAGAGAAGGACGCCGTCGCCGCCGATCCAGACCTCTCCGGGACCGGGCGACCAGACGCTGTAGAGGTTCGGACGGCGACCGCCGAGCCCGCCGACGTTCACGCGCGACCAGCTCGTGCCGTCATAGTGAAGGACCGCCGCATCGTCGCCGACGGCCCAGACATCGTTCGCCGACGAGCCCCACACCGCGTTGAGCGTCGCGGTCGCCGGGACGTCCTCGACGACATCCAGGGAGTACGCCGTGCCGGTGTAGCGGCGAATGACGCCTCCGCCGCCCACGGCCCACACGTCCTTTTCACCAGCGGCCCAGACGCCGTTGAGCTCGGCCCAGGTCTGGCTGTCGAACGCCTCGACGACGGGCGTGGCGCTCTGGGCACCGGTGATGTGGAAGGCCGCGCCACCGAGTCCGACGGCCCAGAGATCGTCCGCCGAAGCTCCGTGGATGCTCGTCATCTGCAGGCATCCGAGCTTGGCGCACGCCCTCGCAGGCAATCCGGACTGGACCTCGAGGTTGCCCGTGGACGGGCTGACGCGCATCCTCCAGAGGCCGTTGGCCGTGGCCGTCGCGCTCACCCCCTCGAGCGTCGTGCACCAGAGCCACTCCGCGCTGGGCGCCGCCCAGGCCGAGGTCAAGCGCTTCGACGATGCCGCGAACGGCGCCGGTCCTGTCGGTGCCGGTGCCCGCCGCCAGCCGTCGGCCGAGGCCGCTCCGGCGTCGGCGCCCGCATCGCCGCCGCGGACGTAGACGTTCGTGAGCGTTGCAAATGCGACCTCGCTCGAGCCGACGAGCCAGAGGCCGTTCATCGTCTCGGTCGTCGCCGTGACGGACGGCTTCCATGCCGTGCCGTCGAAGTGCGCGATCGCGCCGGCGGCGCCCGTCGCCCAGATGTCGGTCGCCGAGCGGGCGCGGATGGCGTTGATCCGCGCCCTCGAGTCGAGCACGTCGGCCCCGTCCGGATCGAAGAGGCTGTTCGGACAGAGCGCGTCGGGCAGGCATGGATCCGTGTCCGCCTCGCCGTCCGCTTCCACGGGTGAAGACCCGTCCTTCGCGGGGTCCGGAGTCGGGATCGAGTCGTCGCTCGGCGCGAGGTTGGGATCGGTCGTGCCGTCCTCGGCGCAGGCGACCAGGAAAAGCGTCGAGGACGCCGCCGCCATGAGCCCAGCGGCCAGGAGCCAGCGCGTGTTCATTGGGTCTCCACCTCTCCGCTGCACGGCTCCACCGCGCACTTGCCAGCCAGGCACGGTTGGCCACTCAGCAGGTTGCACGAGCTCCCGCACGCGCCGCAGTTGCGAGTATCCGAGAGCAGGTTCGTCTCGCAGCCGTCACTCAGATCGCTATTGCAGTCGCCCCAGCCCTCGGCGCACCCGAAGTCGCAGGTGCCGAAGGTGCAGATCCCGATGCCGTTCGCCCCGACGCCCACACAACTGGTCCCACAGGTGCCGCAGTTTCGCGGATCCGTCAGCGGGTCGATGCAGAAGTCGCCGCAGAGGGTCTGTCCCTGCGGGCACGCGCATTCGATCTTGCCGTCCCAGGCGCGCTGCCGGCAGGTCTGGCCCGGAGCGCACGCGTTACCGCACGCGCCGCAGTTCTCGTCGGAGATGAGGTTTACCTCGCAGCCGGTCTCGAGGTCCTTGTCGCAATCGTCGTACGGGTACTGGCACTTGAGATGACCGCACTCGGCGTTTTCACATCCGTAATACGTATTGTCGGGGCGCACGCCGCCGTCGCCGTTCATGTTGCAGGCGTTCCCGCAGGCGCCGCAGTTGTTGTCGCTCACCTTCGGGTCGACGCACTCGCCGCAGAAGATCTTGCCCGCGTCGCAACCGCACTGGCCTTTGCCCGTGTTCTTGTCGAAGATGCAGGGCCGCGCGGGATCAGGACAGCTGTCGCCGCACGCGTTGCAGTTGTCGTTGGTGCCGAGGAGGGTCTCGCATTCGTCATCGATGATGCCGTTGCAGTTGGCCGTCCACTTGCCGGACGAGCTGTAGCAGTTGAGGACGCAGCTCCCCTGCACGCAGCTATAGGTCCTGCTCCCATCCGAGCCTGGACAGGCGAACCCGCACGCGCCGCAGTTCTTGGGATCGCCCAACAGGTTCGTGTCGCATGGGAAGCGCGACGTCGGGCACGTGGACCACGGCTCGCTGCACGTCGTCGACGCGCAATACGTGACGAGCTCGGCTGCGGCGTCGGGCGAAGAAGACGTCGCTCCGTCGGTATCCGGCGTGAACGTCCCCGGAGGCCCGGCGTCCGGCGTGAGCGAGGTTCCTGCGCTGATGGATTCCCCGCACGCGAACGGCCCCACCATCAGGAAGATGGCCAGCGGCGCGGCGCGCAACGTTTTGGCGTCGACGAACTTCGGCATTTTCTGGTTAGTGCAGAGGGCAGTGTTAATTGTGAATCTGTCGCGACGAATGCGATCAGCGAGCCCCGAACCTCAATCGTTCGTGCGAGCTGGCGGGAACGTCGCATCGGCAACACACGATCCGCGGAGCCGCTCGAGGTGCGCCGAACGCGGGTGCTCTCGAACCAGTTCGTCGGCCAAGCGTCGCGCCTCTTCGCGGTGCCCCTCGGAGCAGAGCACGAGCGTGCTGAGCACGAGGCGCTCTTCGCGCAGCACACCACGCGGATACGAGCGCGCATGTTCGTCGAGAAGGCCGTGGGCCGCCGCGAGGTCGCGGCGCTTGAACGCGGCGTGCGCTTCGCGAAGGATCCTCATCTCGAGGCCCAGCGTGTCTTGCGCCGTGACGGGCGCTCGCGGCGCGTCCGCGCTCGGGACGGAGACGGTGGGCCGCGAGGTGGGCTTGCTCGTTGCCGCCGCGCCAGAGACCGTCGCGCGCGCCTCGATCGCTGCACGCGGCAAAACCGGCGGTGGGTTCGGAGGAAGGGGCGTGGCAGTGTCGTCCACCGGCGGCGGCGCGACGCTCGCGGGCTCCGTCGGGCGCGGCGCATCGGAGAGCGCTTCGTCGACCGCGGCTCCGGTGGGCGCCGGCGGGTTCAGGTCCGCGCTTGAATCGGAGGACGTGTACGTCGTCACCGCCACGAATCCCATCGCGATGAGCGCGGTTGCGCCGACGGCCGTGAGAGCATGCATCCCCGTGAAGCGTGGCGGCCGCGCCGTCGACGTCGGGCGCATCTCTGCGTCCGGTTCGGCTTCTGTCGTGGCGGGAACGCTCGCGACACGCTTCAGGACGCCTTCACGAAGCCGCTCCCGGTCGCTCGCGCTGGGTCGGTAGTTCCTTCGTGCGGCTTCGAGGACGGTACGCGCTTCCGGCGAGAGCTTGCTCATGATGACGCTCCGATCGCCCGTACGACGGTGAGCCGGGAAACTGTTCGAAGAGAAGCCCTCATGCCTACCTGCCTCCCTTGCCGTGGAGCGCGACGAGTCGGTCGAACTCCATGCGCGCGAAGCGGCGGCGCGAGTAGACCGTGTTGACGTTGATCTCCAGCAGCGCCGCGACCTCTTCTGCGGTCATCTGCTCGATGTCCATCAGGACGAACACGATGCGCTTCTTGTCGTCGAGCGCATCGAGGACCCGCTCGAGGAGCTGAACCGCCTCGGAGCGTGCCGCCTCTTCGAAGGGAGAGGGACGTTCGTCGCTCACCCGCTCGACCGCCGCCGGATCGTCGTCGAGCCGTCGCTCCCGACGGTAGTTACGCGCGACCCGCATCGCGATGCCGAAGAGCCAGGTCGTCATCTTCGACCGACCCTCGAACGAGCACAGACGTCGATGAACGACGACGAAGACGTCCTGAACCGCGTCGTCCAGATGCGGCCCCTGGATCCCCAACCCGCGCAACGCACGCCAGACGAAGTCGACGTGCTGTTCGTAGACCTCGTCGAAGGAGGGTACGGCCGCTGCCTCGGACGGGAGTGCGTCCTCTGGCTCCTCCTCGCAAGGGAGTATGCTGCTCACCGGCGGCTCGACATCGACGCTGACCAACAGATCCTCCCCCGGTGAACCGAGCGACGATGTCAGGGCGACGGCCTTCATCGCGCGTAGGTGCACGCAGGAGGAAGAATCGTTAAACTATCTTCCGCAGCGGGTGTCTCCGCCGAAAACTCGAGGCGCGGCCGCTGATTGCGCTCAGAAGAGCTTGGTCTCGAGCCCGACAGCGACGCGGAACACGACCGGAGCCGGCGAGTAGACCTCTCCGAGCCCTCCGATCGTGACCGGGGCATAACGCAGAGGCGCGCCGAGCTCGACCGTGAACCGCGGGCGGACGGGGCCCGGGACATCCGGGCGGGCCGTCAGGCCGGCCAGCGCGGAGAGCCAGGGACCATCCGATGTCGCCGGGAGAACGATCCCGTAGCCAGCCGTGTGGAGCACGCCAGCCTCGACGCGGAGACATCCATCGACCCACGGGACGACGGACGTAGGTGTCCAGCAGCCGCGCAACGCGACGGTGCGAAGGTTGACCGAGGCCCCCGCGCCGCGCAGGGAGGGTGCCTGCGCGCGGCTCCGTGGCCAGAGCGCTGCGCTGAGCTCGCCGCGGAAGGCACCGTACGCGACGTAAGCGAAGACGCTCCCAGCCCACGCAAGTGTCGGTAGCGTGCCGACGTCGGTGACCAGATCGCTGCCGAGCCCGGCGTGCGCGACATGAGGGAGATGCGGGCCGCGCGCAGACGGCGACGGTGGCGCGGCCTCCTGCGGCGGAGGCGCGTACGGTGCCGGCGGACGTGCGGGTGGTGCTGGGGGCGGCGCGGCGTGCTCTTGCTCCTGCTCGGCCTGCTCGGCACGCGCCTGAAGGTCGAGCGCGACGATGAACGCCGTCGCCTCCGCGAGCTTGCGGCACGCGTCGCTCTCGAGGACGCGCGGCTCCGCACGCTCACTGCCGACGCGCAGCTCGAGCCGCCACCGGGGCGCCTCCCCTTCTTTGCCTTCTTCCTTCACATGAACGACGCGCGCCCACACGTGAAGTGGGAGCGCCGCAGCCGCTTCTCCCGCAAGCGCCGTCACCTGCTCGACGACGTCCTGTTTGCTCGGACACTCTGCAGGAACGGACCACTCGAGCAACATCGGCCAGGCAGCGCGCTCCGCCGCCAACGTTACCATCCTCCCTCGGCGGAAGCTCGACCGGCCGCTCCGTCACCCGTCTGAGCCCCCGCGGGAGCAGCCTCCAGGCGCCAGCGCTTGCACTCCGCCGGTCGCACGTCCGTCGCGCATCGCCTCCGTCGTCGACACCAGATCCGGAGCTGCCCTTTCACAATCGAAACGCTGGCGGCCATGGACGCCCCCGCGCCGAGCCGGGCTTTCATCTAAGGCAGCGCTTGCAACGCTGCGCATGTCGGTATTTTCACTTGCCAAACTTCTAGCGAAAAATCATTCCCAACTTCATAGTCCAAAGTGGAATGACGCACGCCCCACTCCGCCTTCGCGCGGCCCTGCTCGTTTCAACCGTCGCCTCTGCCTTCGTCTTCGCGGCGTGTGGCGACGATGGATCCGGCGCTGCGGCCCCCGTCGTCGATGACGCTGGTGACTCTCCCGACGCGTTCGTGCCGCCGCCTCCTGCGCCCGACGGCGGCTACGACTGCGCGGCGATGCAGTGCGACGACGGGAACATCTGCACGCTCGATGCGTGCGACTCCGCGCTGGGCTGCACCCACACCGCGCGCGACGGCGCCGTGACGTTCCAGCCGTCGCCGGCCACGGTCACGACCGTCAACGGGGTTGCCACGCCCATGACGCTCGGGGCGTTCGACGGCGCCGACGACGTCACCAAGTGCGTCGAGTGGTCGGTCGACGATCCGGCGCTCGGCACGTTGAACGGCGCGACGTTCACGCCGAACGACACCTTCGGCGGCGAGACGGAGGTCCACGCGAAGCTCGGGAACACGACCTCAACGACGAGGCTCACCGTGTTCTCCAAGATGGAGGCCAACACGGGTGGTCTCTCGAACGACCAGCGCACGGCCCTCGATGCGCCTTCGGCAACGGTCGATCCGAGCGTGACCATCACGTACCCCGAGAAGGACACGGTCTTCCCGCTGGACGTCGTCGCGCCCGAGATCCACCTCGCCACCGGCCTCGCGGCGGACGTCTATCGCGTCCAGATCAAGTCGCGGTACTTCGAAGCTACCGATTACGTCGCGCCTGCCCACGTCAGACCTGAGCTCCGAGTCGCGGCGAAGGTCTGGGAGAACCTCGCCAAGTCCGGTCAGGGCGCGGAGAGCGATCCTGTCACCGTCTCCGTCACGCGGCTGAGCAACGACGTGACCTACGCGCCGGCGCAGTCCACGTGGCACATCGCGCAGGGACGCCTGAACGCGGCGGCGTACTTCGTCGAGATCGCTTCCACGGGGACGACGAGCGTGAAGAGCGTTCCGCTCGAGACCGGCAGCGCGACGACTCTGCTCGGCTCGTCGCCGTGCTCCTCCTGCCACAGCGTCTCGCACGACGGCCGCAAGCTCCTCGCGAGCTACGACAACGGCACCCCGTTCCCGATCCGACTCACCGATCTGACGACCTCTCCGCCCACGACCGGACCGAACAAGCTCGGAGCGGCCGTGACGGGCACGTTCAGCGCGTTCGATCCATCTGGCACGCGCGCGCTCGTCTCGAACGATGCGGCCAACGGCGTGTTCTCGCTCTCGATCTACGATCTCGCCAACGGCGCGTCGCTCGGCACGAACGTCCTGGGGAACAAGTGCGCCGAGCCCGCCTGGTCGCCCGACGGGAGCCGGATCGCAGCCATCTGTGACCTGACCGGCGGCGGCTGGGCGTTCGACGCCAATGGCGGCAAGCTCCGCGTCGGCACCATGGGCGCCGACGGCCTCACGGTCGCGAGCTCGGTCGACCTCGTCGCGTCGGGCGACGGAACGGCGGGGCGCCCGAGCTATCCGAAGTTCTCGCCCGACTCGTCGCTCATCACCTACGCGCGAACGACGGCTGGCTCCCGCTCCACTGGCGCGGGCACGCTCTGGCTCGCGGCCGCCGACGGCTCGTTCACCAAGCAGCTCACCGTCGCGGGGCGCGGCATGAGCTACTACCCCACGTTCGCGCCCCGCCGGGCTGGCGGCTACTACTGGATCACCTTCACGTCGAAGCGGAACGACTTCATGGCCAACGACGACCGGCATCTCTGGGTCGCCGCCATCAAGGACCCGCCGAACGAGGCGGACCCGTCACGTCCCGCGTTCTTCGTGAGCGGTCAGGTCAAGGACGCGAAGAGTTACGAGCCGAACCTCGCGCCCCTCGCGTGCGTCGATGACGGCGCGGTATGTCGCCGGGGAACCGACTGCTGCAGCGGCACCTGCGTCCCGACGATGTCCGGCGACACGGGCACGTGCGGTGCTCCCCCCGCGGGCGCGTGCGTGACCGACGGCAACCGCTGCAAAGCGACGGCGGACTGCTGCGGGACGAAGCTCGCGTGCATCGATGGCGTCTGCCAGAGCACCAAGCTCTGACGCTCACCCGCCATCGGCGATGACGGCGGCATACTCGGCGACGCGCTCTCAGTCGCCGCGCGGACCGAGCACGATGATGGCCATCCCGAGCAACGCCACTCCGGCGCCGACGACGTCCCAGCGCGTCGGGCGTTCACCTTCGACGAGCCAGAGCCAGACGAGCGCCGTCGCGATGTACACGCCTCCATAGGCCGCGTACGTCCGCGCCGCTCCGGTCGGATGGAGCGTCAACAGCCAGGCGAAGAGCGCGAGCGAGAGCGCGGCGGGAAGCACCAGCCACGGCGACCCAGCCTTCCGAAGCCAGAGATACGGCAGGTAGCAGCCGATGATCTCGGCGAGTGCGGTCGCCACGAACAGGCCGCCGGCACGGCCAACCGTCGAGAAGATGGCGCTCGAGCTCGACATCACTTCTCGAAGTCCCACGAGCGAGGCGTCTGCATGCTCCGAGCATACGGGGAGCTTCGGCCCGATGAAGGTCAGAGTGCTGCGGACGGGCTGATCTCCGTATGCCGACGGAAGAGAGCCTAAGACACGCTAGAGGCCCGCCTCAGCGCGTGTTCTCGGCGATCCGCGCAGCGAGGAGCTTCTTGACGATGCTCGCGGGCAATCCGCGCTTCGGATCGAAGTGGAGCGCGGACTTCGTCCTGTCGTAGTCCGCCAGGTCGTCGGTGAGCGTGCCGAGCGTCGTCCCGCTGAACGGGAAGTAGGAGCACCCCTTCTCCGTCGCGAGAAAGCCGGCGACGACCTTTCCGTCCTTCCGGAACGCCGGCATCGAGTAGCTGATGCACTCCTCGAGCCCGGCGACGCTCCTGTGGATCGTCCGGCGAAGCTTCTCCAACGCCGCACGACGATCGGGGCTCACCTTGCGGAGGTAGTCATCGATCGTCGCGGGCGTCTTCTTCGCAGGGGTCTTCTTCGCGATCGCCTTTTTCGCGGTCGTCTTCTTCTTGGCGGCCATGCGTCGAACGCGATCTCAACACGCCGTGCACGAGCGTGTCGAGGGTCTCGCAAGCCCCGAACGAGAGCCGGGACGCCCGTGCCACCTGATGGACGAAGACGCCGCTACTTGGACTCGATCCGGCCCATTGTCGCCGGCAGTGCCTTTTGGGCATTCGCCCACGCAGGATCCCCCGGCGCGAAGGCGGTACGCAGATACCCCAGCACGACCTCCAGCAGCGCCGCGACGCGCGCTGGATTCTCGTCGGTCGTCTCCGCGAGGTCGTACCCGGCAACGCCGCCAAGACCATGCTCTCCTCCCAGGAGCGTGAGGAGCGACTTCGGGCTCGGCGAAAGCGCGTAGGGGTCGGCATGCCAGCTCGGGCCTGCGACCGTGAGATGCGGCGAGCCATCCTTGTCTCCCGCGACCACCAGCGCCGGAGTCGTCATCGTCGAGAAGTCGGTCGTCGACATGAACGGATAGTGCTCCGCGGCGTAGCTGCTCAGCCGGTCCCCGCTCCCGACCCCGGCGAGCACCACGCCGGTTTTGATGCGAGGTTCGGCGACGCTCACGACGGCGCCCTTGTCGTCGCGAAGGGTCGCACCGAGGAGCACGCTGGCGGTGTGGCCGCCCATCGAGTGGCCGAGCACCGCCACCTTCGTTCGATCGAGACGTCCTGCGAGCGTGACGACGGCGCGTTCGATGCTGTCGAGCGCGTCGAGCGTCCTGCTCATGTCCTCTGCCCGCGAGCGCCAGAACAGCGGCGCATCGGGATGATCGGACGTGCGAAACGGGAGCATCTTCGCGTCGAGGTGCGTCGGCTGAATGACGACGAAGCCGCGCGCCGCGAAGAAGTTGGCAACCGGCCCGTAGCCGAAGAGTGAAGACACGAAGTTCGACGGACCATGCCCATGTGAGACCAGGAGGATGGGCAGACGCTCTCCATCGACCGGTGCGGTGACGCGCACATGGAGATCGGTCAGGCGACCGGGAGCGGGAACGACGATGGGAGCTACGGAAAGCACAGGCGTGGAAGCAACGTCCATGAGGGACCTCCTCTCGATTTGTTGCTCAATCTCCTAACGCCCGGCGCAGTCCGGTGATTGGAAGGACCGGACAATTTGCGAGCCGGCCGCCCCCGGCCGCTTGTGGATGTCCCGCGCGCGAGCCACAGTGAGGGGACATGCTTCCAAGGTTCGTCGAAACTGTGCGCACGCTCGAGCCGTCGAGGCAAAGCGGGGCGTGCGACGAGCAACTGCCGAATGGACGGACCAACGTCGTGTTTCGCGTGCTCGACGAGGGACGGCGTGGCGACCTCTGCATCGTCGGCCCGCGCACGCGCGCCGTCTTCAAGGATGCGAGCGGCATCTCGCGGGTGCTGATCGTTCGCCTCAAGCCTGGCTGGTCAGGATCGCTCCTCGGCGTCGCCGCCAATGTGCTGACGGATCGTATCGTTCACCTCGAAGACATCTGGGGACGTCCGGGCCGCGAACTCCTCGAAGCCTTGCTCGCGACACCAACCCTCACCGAAGCGCTGTCCAGGCTCTCACACGCGATCGCCCTCCGGGCCGGCGACACGTTCGAACCGGCGTCGGCTCATCTCGCGCGTCAGGCAGCGCGCCTCTTCGAGGCCGATGAGGTTCGCGTGGAGCGCGTCGCGGAGCGTCTCGGTGTGACGGCGCGGCATCTTCGCCGTGTTTTCCTGGAGAGCGTGGGCATCACACCGAAGGACTTCGCGCGGGGCGTCCGCCTTCAGCGCGCATTACGCATGGCCGCAACGTCGCGAGACTGGAGCCGCATCGCCGCCGACGCCGGCTATTACGATCAGGCACACCTGATTGGCGACTTTCGGAAACTCCTCGGGTCGACGCCGGAGG
>JAFAER010000232.1 GCA_023423895.1 Pseudomonadota bacterium | reverse complement strand
TGGTGCACTTTCCCTGATCAGAACGGCGGGCCGCGGCCAAGACTCGTTTGGAGTCCGCGTGCAGCCGGTGACGATCGAGCAGGCGCAAAACGATGCGCAGCTGCGCGCATTGATCGAGCTGCATTTCGATTTCGTCTGGCGTTCCTTGCGGCGCCTGGGCGTACCCGACGCGCAGCTCGACGACGCCGTACAGGTCGTGTGGATCACGGTGTCGCAGAAGCGGCAGCAGATCCGGCCTGATACGGCACGTTCGTTCCTCTTCGCCATCGCTCTGCGCGTAGCGTCCGGCGTCCGACGCGCCGTCCGCCGCCGCCGTGAGGTCGCCGAAGATCCACCGGAGTCCATCGATGAGCGACCGGGTCCACACGAAGAGCTCGAACGTAAGCGCAACCGTGCCATCCTCGACGAGGTGCTCGACGCGATGCCCGAGGAGGTCCGCGCCGTCTTCGTGCTCTACGAGCTGGATCAGCAGAACATGGCCGAGATCGCAGGCATCCTCGGCGTGCCGCCAGGGACGGTGGCGTCGCGCCTGCGGCGCGGGCGCGAGCTTTTCGAGAGCGAGATGAAGCGCATCCGTGCGCGCAAAGCGTTCCGGCCGGGAGGTGCGCGATGATGGAACCGCGTCGGCTGCTCGATGAAGCGAGCGGCCTGGATCGCGCCGTGCTGGAGTCCGCCGTCGAGGACGAGCCGACGGCAGACCGTCGCCAGCGCCTTCTCGCCTCGTTCGGCGGGACTTCCCTCGCCGCCCTGACGTCGGCCGGCTCCGCGAGACGCCTCGCCGCGTCGAAGCTGACGGCATGGAAGATCATCGTCGGCGTCGCCGTGACGGTGGGGCTCGGCATCGGCGCCCTCGGCCTGCGCGACCGTGCATCGACGTCCCACGCGAGACCGACGGCATCGAGCCTTGCGCCGTCGGTCGACCCGGCTGCCGCGCCGACGGCCGCGGAGAGCTCGCCGGTCGGCGAATTGGCCGTCGTCACACCGAGCGCACTTCCCGACGCCACGCTCCCGACGCGCGGGCGATCTCCGCGAGCCAACCCCGCGTCGATCGGCCGCGAGATCGCGCTCATCGATCGAGCTCGTTCCGCCCTCGCCGCAGGTGCCCCGCAACGCGCGCTCGCAGTCTTGCGCGAGTACGACGTCGCGTGCCCTGACGGCGCGATGTCGCTCGAGGCCGAGGTCCTCCGGATCGAGGCGATTGCGGCGGCGGGAGACCAGGCCGGCGCCGCAGATAGAGCAAGCACCTTCCTCACGAAGCATCCGCGAACTGCCTACGACGGCAGAGTCCGGGCGCACCTCGCGAATCCATGATCACCAGCTTCGACCGCGGACAATAGATCGGTGATGACCAAGCAAAACATTCTCGTGGCGATGTTGTTCTTGGCCGGATGCGGAGACCGCGTCTCCCTCGGCGAGCACGGGACAGACCGCGATCAGCTCACCGTCCGCGAGTCGGAGCAGGGTGATCCGAGCGACGGCGACACGGACACGAACGGCGGTGGCGGCAGCTCGCACGGGCTCGCGACCGACGGCGAGATCTCCTGGACCGACATCGAGTACATCGAGGTGGACGAGCTCGGCTCCGCCCGCGTACGGAAGATCCGCGTCGACGCCGACTGCCATGTCACCGACGACACCGGGCTCGATGCCGTCGGCGACGCGAGCAAGTGCACGGAACTCATGCAGATTGCGCTCGACACGAGCGTCGACTACGGGTGCGGCTACAGCTGCCTGCCCGCCGCGAGCTGCCAAGGCACGGTGCGGATCCACCTGAAGGATGGACGCGACCTCGTGCGCAACATCGCGGACGACAATTGCTCCGTGCAAGTGCCCTCCGTGCCGACGCACAAGTTCGTGTACGCGGTCTGGTACAGCGGCGGCGGCGGCGGCTGAGGATCGACGCCAGGGCTTCCACCCGCAAAGCGCCCGGTCGGGCGGGCTTCTTTTCGCGGCCCGAGCGCAGTGGGATAACCTCGTCGTGCGCGGATGAATGCTGCACGCGGCGAGGAGGAAGGCACGATCGCGAGCGCGCCCGACGGTGGTGAAGATCTCCGCGCGAGCGCGCCGCCCGAGATCCAGTTCACGCCTTCGCTCCTGCCGCGCGCGCAGACCATTCCACCGCCGGCCCCGACGAGAGAGCCGGATCCTGCCGGCGAGGGCCCGCCGCGTCCGAGCTCGGAGCTCGTCGCCACGGACGGCGAGCCAGGTCGACCGTCGCGCGCCTCTGCGGAGCTGGCGGCCCTACCGGACGCAGACGCGGAGCGCGAATCGAGCGCCGACGATCCTCACGCGACGTTCGAGATCGAGCTCGCGCGGGAGATCCTCGGCGCCGAGCGCTTCCGCGCGATCCTCCTGCTCACCATCCCGACGGTGCTGCTCTTCGCGCTCGTCATCGTACGCGGCGCCTATCCCGAGGTGTTCGTCGCGCTGCTCCACGGACAGTTCGACATCGCGCCCGTCGGTCTCTTCCTCATGGGTGTGGCCGCCTTCGAGCTGGTGGTGCTCCGCTCGATCCGGAAGCAGCGGCTCCGGAACGAACGACTGTCGGCATCGCGCCGCTACGCGCAAGCGCTGGTCGAGACGAGCCTGCCCACGGCGGTCGTCCTCTACTACGCCGCGGTCGACGGGCCGATCCAGTCGCTCTTGATGCCGTCGACGTTCGTCTACTTCGTCTTCATCCTTCTCTCGACGCTCCGTCTCGACTTCGCGCTCTGCACGTTCACGGGCTTCATCGCGGCCGCGGAATACGCCGCGGTGGCGCTCTTCTGGGGACAGGCCGACACGCGGCTCGCGGACAGCACGCTCACGTCGCTCCCGCACCATCTCGGGAAGGCATCGATCCTCCTCGTCAGCGGTGTCGCGGCGGGCTTCGTTGCGCAGCGACTGCGCCGGAGCTTCACCCGTGCGATCGAGTCGTTCGGCGAACGCCAGCGCATCCTCGGGGTCTTCGGACAACACGTCTCGCCGGAGGTCGTCGAGCGGCTCGTCCTCGGCAAGACCGAGGTGAAGAGCGAGCTCCGACAGGTATGCGTGATGTTCCTCGACATCCGGAACTTCACTGCGTTCTCGGAGACGAAGAGCCCGGCCGAGGTCGTCGACTATCTGAACACGTTGTTCGAGTCGACGATCGACGCGGTGACGGATCATCAAGGCATCGTGAACAAGTTCCTCGGCGACGGCTTCATGGCGATCTTCGGAGCGCCGATCGCCGAGCAGGAAAGCTGTTCTGCTGCCGTTTCGGCTGCCGTCGCCATCGTGGAGCGCATCGACCAGCTCGTCGCGGAGGGCAAGATCCCACCGACGCGGGTCGGCATCGGCCTGCATGCCGGCAACGCCGTCGTCGGCAACATCGGCTCGGCGCAGCGCAAGGAGTACACGGTCATCGGCGACGTCGTGAACGTCGCCTCGCGCATCGAGTCGCTCAACAAGGAGCTCGGCTCGTCCATCCTCGCGTCCGAGGAGGTCTGGAGCGCGTGCAATCGGTCCGACATCGAAGCGATCCCGCGCGACTCGATCACCATCCGCGGCCGGTCGCAGCCAGTGCGCGTGTGGCAGCTCGCGTAACGACGTGACATCGCTCACGCGCGCTCGGGACTGCGCGCAGATCGCTGGAACGCGCGCGATATCCGCGCGATCATTCGCGCATGAACGACGCGTCACCAGCCATCTCCGTCGAGCGGCTCCACACGCCTCGGCTGCTGCTGCGCGAGCTGCGGTCCGACGACTTCGAAGCCTACGCGGACCATATGGCCAATCCGAACGCGACCGCGTACATGGCCGGTATCCTCGACCGCCGCCGCGCGTGGAGTGCGTTCGCTTCACTGACCGGCGCGTGGATGCTGACGGGCGCAGGGTGGTGGGCCGTCGAGCTGCGAGCGACCGGCGAGTTCGTCGGGACGGTCGGCGGCTTCTTCCGCGAGACGTCGCTCCCCCCGGGGCCGGCCTCCGATCTGGAGCTCGGATGGAATCTCCTGCAACGGTTCTGGCGGAACGGCTACGCGAGCGAGGCTGCACGCGCCGCGCTGGCGTTCGGGTTTGCCCGCCATCGGGTTCGGCGAGCGATTGCCCACATCGAAGAGATGAACCACGCGTCGATCGGCGTGGCGCGAGCCATCGGGATGACACTGGAAGGAGAGGTCGACTTCTACGGCGTGAAGCTGTTGCGCTACGTCGTCGACCGCCCGACCACGCCGACCTCGAGCTCCTCCAGCTCGTCTCGTTAGCTCGTCTCTTTAGCTCGTCTCTCTGGCCTGCGCGGCCCTCACGACCGACGAGACGACGTCCAGCGCGCCGAACGCGGCGGGCCCGGGCCGCACCTCGTGAACGCCCGTCGTCGTCCTACGGCTCCGACGCTGCAGCGCCGCGACCAGCTCGGGGGTGCCGAGGGCGCGGGAGAACAGCTCCTGGGTGAGCTCCAGCCAGCGCTCGATCGGCGGTCGCTCCTCCGACTGCGTGATCCTGGAAGCGAGCTGCTCGTGGGCGCCGCTCACCAGCATGCCGGCGAGCTCGATGTCGACCTCGGGTCGAATGAGCCCGTCTTGCTGCCACCACTCGAGCCATGCACGGGTTCGGCGGCGCATGTCCTCTCGGAACGCCTCGAACATGTAGCCGTACTCGCCGTGGCAGCCTTCCAGCACGCGCATCGTCGTCTTGGATTGCCAGAGGAACTCGTAGAGCTGGACGTCGCGCTCGATGACGAAGTCGAGCACGGAGTCCGGATCGGCCGGAGCGTCCGGATAGTCGCTCGGACCGGCGAACAGCGACTTGCAGCGGGCGAGCCACGTCTCGACGATTTGCTTGAGCGCAGCTTCCTTGCTCTCGAAGTGGAGATAGAACGCTCCCTTCGAGAGGCCCGCCTCCCGCGTGATGTCCTCTACCTTCGCGCCCGCGACGCCGCGGTTCGCGAATGCTTGCTCGGCGGCGCGCAGCAGCGCGTTCTTGGCCTTTGGATCCGCAACGCGTGACACGGCGCTCCCCTCCTTCACTCGGTTTCGCTTCCGATGTCGCTGCCCGCCCTCCGTTCTGGACCCGAAGAGCAAAACTGCGACCCGGTGGCTCACCGGTGGGTCGATATTAGGGGCATGGCAGCGCTCGGCAAGAGTCGGCCGGAAGCGACACCGCGACCGCGCTGACGGCCGCGTTCGATCGCCGGGGGCGAATGCCCTCGAAACCGGCCGCGCTTTGTTTGGCCCAGCAGGGGTCATCGTGCGATCCGGGAGAGGCATGCAGCCGAAAGCCCGAGGAGTCGCGACGATCCGACGCGATCCGGACCTGGCCGAGCTCCGGCACATCGCCGAGGACCTCGCGCGCGAGCGAAACCAGAAGCCGACCACCACGCATCTCCTTGCCGCGCTCGCCGGCGGAAAAGACGATGCTGCGCAGCTTCTCCTCGAGCGCCGGCTCGACCCGGAGGTCATCCTCCGCGCGGCCCGGGTGACGACGGACGATGCCGCCGACGGGTTGAGCCGCGCCATCCAGAAGGCGCGCGAGGTGGCGGGGAGGACCGGCGCGGGCCGCAACGAAGCGCGCTCGATTCACGTCCTCTTCGCGCTCTGCCAGGAGCCGGGCACGGCTGCCCATCGCGCGCTCGTGCAGTGCGGGACCGACGTCACCCGGTTGCGGGTCGCGTCCATGCAGCTCGCCATGGGGATCGCCCCGCCGCGCCGAACCGTCTCGGTTCCTGCACCGTCGATGACGGCGTCTCCGATCCCGAAGGCGCGGACCACCGCGAGCCCGCTGACACCACCAACGCCGCCGTCCAGCATCCGCCCGAGCGGGATCATGCCGGTCGGGCCCGTCGCTCGCCCGCCGGTCGATCAGGTCCGTCCGTCCGCGCCGCCGCCGGCGCCGAAACCGCCGGCGCCGAAGATGCCGGCGCCGAAGGTCGCTCCTCTGCAAAAGGAGACGCCCAAGGCGAAACGCCCCGCGAAGGAGACCGCACCGAAATCGCCGGGCGCGGCGCGGACCAGTCGCTTCGGCCTCGATCCGAAGCAGTTTCCTCTCCTCTCGCAGATTGGACGCAACCTCACCGAGCTCGCAGCGCGCGGCGAGCTCGACCCGGTCGTCGGCCGTGACGCCGAGATCGAGCGCGTGCTCGACGTGCTCGCCAAGCGGGAGCGGAGCAACGCGTGCCTCGTCGGCGGCCCTGGCGTCGGCAAGACCAGCGTCGCGCGCGGTCTCGCGCAGCGGATCGCCGACGGCGTCGACGTCGCGTGCTTCGAAGAGAGCATCGTGATCGGGATCGAGCCGGCTGCTTTGCTCGCCGGGACCGGCATCCGGGGCTCGCTCGCAGAGCGGATCGGCCACATCAAAGCCGAGATCGCGAAGGCCAAAGATCCCCGCACGGGACAGAGCCGCATCATCGTCTTCTTCGACGAGATCCACGTGCTCTTCGGACCGGAGGCAGGCGACGAGGCGACCAGCGAGCTGAAGCTAGCCCTCGCGCGTGGTGAGCTCGCATGCATCGGGGCGACGACCGAGCACGAATACCGCCGCTCGATCGACGCCGACCCCGGCCTGAGCCGATGTTTCACGCCGATCGAGGTCACCGAGCTCGGACCCGAAGACGCGATGCTCGCCATCGAAGGCGTGGCGCCGCTGTTCGAGAAGCACCACGGCTGCCACTTCCACGAAGACGCGATCGCGAAGGCGATCACGTGGAGCGTCCGCTACCTCCCGAACAAGGCCCTGCCGGACAAGGCGGTCCAGATCCTCGACCTCGCCGGTGCACGGACGCGCCGGCGCGGCGAGCAGAAGGTCAGCCCCGCCGAGGTGGCCGAGGTCGTCAGCGAGCTCGCAGGCGTGCCCGAGGAGCGGCTGCTCGAGACGGACGCCGAACGCCTCCTGAAAATCGAGGAGCTCCTCGGCCAGCGCATCGTCGGCCACCGGCATGCGCTCGAGAAGATCGCGACGGTCCTCCGGCGCAACGCCTCCGGGTTCCGGTCCCGACGGCCGATCGGCACGTTCCTGTTGCTCGGCCCCACCGGCGTCGGCAAGACGGAGACCGCAAAGGCCATAGCCGAGTGCCTCTTCCACTCGGGCGACGCCATGACGCGACTCGACCTCTCGGAATACGCCGAATCGCACGCGATCTCGCGGCTCGTCGGCGCACCGCCGGGCTACGTGGGGCACGACTCGGGTGGGCAGCTCACCGAGGCCGTACGCCGGCGGCCGTACCAGGTCGTCCTCCTCGACGAGATCGAGAAAGCGCATCGCGACGTCCTGGAGGGCTTCCTTCAGGTCTTCGACGAAGGCCGCATGACTGACGGCCGCGGTCGGACGGTCGACTTCACCAACACCGTCATCCTCCTCACGTCCAACATCGGCGCGGACCTCTCGCCTCAAACGACGACGCGCGGGCGCATCGGCTTCGGCGCCGCGCGGCGTGACGTCCACGAACGCGAGCGCGAGATCTCGCGCTACCAGGAAGCGGTCAGCGATGCCGCGCGCAAGGCGCTCCCGCCGGAGCTGTTCAACCGGCTCGACGAGGTGCTCGCGTTCGCCCCGCTCACGCGCGAGGACGTCGGTGAGGTCGCACGTCGGATCCTGCGTACGCTCGCGAAGGACCTCGAAGAGGCCCGCGGAGTGAAGCTCGACGCAAGCCCTGCAGCCATCGACGCGCTGCTCGACGCGGGCGGGTTCGACCCCGAAATGGGCGCGCGCCCGATGCGCCGCGCGATCGGGCGGCTCGTCGAGGCGCCGATCGCGGAGATGATCCTGAAAGGTGAGCTACGACGCGGCGACGTCGCCATGATCGAGGTCGAGGACGGCACGCTCGTCGTCGACGCCGTGACTCCTCGATAGACGGCACGCGCCGGGTTACACTCGATCATCCGCTCGCTCCAGGCAGCCCTCTTCGCCATCGTCGGCGCCGCCCTCGCTGCTTGCGGCGGCGCGGATGACGGCGTGCGTTCGGCTGCCGACGTCGAGGCGAAAGGTGGTCGGGCGCGCCTCGCGGCCGCGACTCCCTCCGGGGAAGGGGCCAAGCCGCTCTCGCGTCGCGCCGCGCTGCGCTACGAGATCCACGGTCGTCCGTTCCCGCTGCCGATCGTCTCCGGGACGATCGCGGGTCAGCCCGTCCTCATGCTGGTCGACACCGGCGCGAACTCGCATGTCATCGCAGGCTGGCTCGCGCGGAAGCTGAACCTGCCGATGAAGAAGCTCGGTGACATCGGGACCGACCACGTCGGCAAGTCGATCTCGACGTACCGCATCGACAAGCTCGAGATGGCGATCGACGAGTGGGGCCCGCTCGGAGCGACGACGGTGCTCGCGACCGAGGTGCCTCAGGTCATCGAGAAGCTCGGGATCGGCGCGTTCATCTCACCTCAACGACTCGACGAAGAAGGCGACGCCGTGCTCCTCGACCTGACGAAAGGCGAGATCCGCTCGGCATGGTGGGACGACGCCCAATACGAGCTGTCGGCGAGCGGCTCCTCCTTGGTTCTGACCGACCCCGGCCAGGCCCACGCCTGCGAGGAGAACGACGGTCCCGTGAGAGGCCTCGCCTTCGTCGTCCCTGCGACGGTCGAAACGCAGAAGGTCCAGCTGCTCGTCGATACGGGGGCGCAGCACTCCGACGTCTTCACCACGTCGGCGGCCGGCCAACGGCTCGCGAGCCAGAGCATGCCGAACAAGGAGGCGATGTACACCGCCTCGGGGAAAATCTCTGCCCGCAAGCTCAAAGGCGCAAAGGTCCGGACGGGCGCGTTTGCCGTCACGACGGACGTCGATCTCATCCACGGCGCCCCCGACACCTCCTGCCCGCGCGACGGCGTCCTCGCCATGGACGTGCTCCGAACGTGCACGCTTCTCTTCGGCCGCTCGAGAATGCACGGCCGCTGCACCGCTCCGAGATAGGTTGATCTATCCTGCGTGACGATGCGCGAACCCGACGCCGAGGGACAACCGCTCGTCGGGGACGTGATCGCCGGCAAGTACCGCATCGAGAACGTCGCCGGCGAGGGCGGGATGGGCATCGTCTACGAGGCGGAGCACGTCATCCTTCGGCAGCGCGTGGCGGTGAAAGCGCTCCTGCCGGGCTCGGTGACGTCCGCGGAGACGCTCGAGCGGTTCTCGCTCGAGGCGTCCGCGATCGCCCGCATCGCCAGCGAGCACGTCGTCCGCGTCATGGACGCCGGCTCGCTGCCGAACGGCGCGCCGTACCTCGTCATGGAATACCTCGAAGGCTGTGACCTCGAGGACCTGCTGCGGATGCGTGGCAGGTTGCCAGCGACGGAGGTGGTCGACTTCGCGCTCCAGGCCCTCGATGCGCTCGCGCATGCCCATGCGGCCCGCGTCATCCACCGCGATCTCAAGCCGGCAAACCTGTTCCTCGCGAGACGTCCGGACGGGCGACAGGTCATCAAGCTCGTCGACTTCGGGATCTCGAAGGCGTTCGACTCGTCGCTGGAGGGCGATCGCGTCGTCGGCTCTCCGGCGTACATGTCGCCCGAACAGCTCGAGAATCGATCGATCGACTTCCGGACGGACCTCTGGTCGCTCGGCGTCGTCATCTACGAGCTGATCTCGGGCACACCTCCGTTCACGGGCGCGTTCTCCGAGCTGATCCAGTCGATCCGGAAGGCCGATCCGGTGCCGCTTGCCACCATGCGCCCGGACATTTCGCCCGACCTCTCGGCGGTCGTCGCGCGCTGCCTCCGGCGCGCTCCCGCCGATCGCTGGGCGTCGACCGCGGACCTCGCCGCCGCGCTCGTACCCTTCGGGTCCGGAGCATGGAGCAGCGCGCTCGAGCGCATCGAGCGTGCGCTGTCGAACACCACGCCGGTGCGCAAGCCGCGGCGCTTCGAGACGCTCGAGAACGCACTCTCCGCGCTCGAGGCGAGCTGGAACCGCGACAACGGCGTGGAGACGCTCTCTCCTCCGGAAGAGGTCGTCATCCGGAGCCGCTCCAAGTCTACGTCGCAGGAGGCGTTCGGTCAGACCATCCCCGCTCCGCCGTCCGAAGCCCGCGTCGTCATCATCGGCTCCCCTGCTCCGGCGCGGCCCCCCTCCACGCCGGCCGACAAGAAGCCGGCGCTCCGCGTTCTCTTGATCGACGACAGCGAGCTCATCCTCGGACTGCACGCGCAGCTCCTGACCACCCATGGATTCGACGTCCGAACGACGACGTCGGCCGAAGACTTCGAGGCGCTCCTCGATACGTGGAGGCCTCATCTCGTCCTCATGGACGTCCAGATGCCCGGAACGAGCGGCGACGTCCTGTGCCGTCGCGTGAAGGCGCGCTTCAAGGCGACGCTACCGATCGTGCTCGTCTCCGACCTGCCGCCGGCCACGCTTGCCGAACACGCCAAGTCCGCGGGCGCCGACGCGTTTTTCGCGAAGACGAGCGATTGGGCATCGTTCGTCGAGTTCGTGCGGAACATCCTCGGGATGACGTATTCGCCCGAGGATCTTCCCTGAACGTGCCGCGTTCGCGCCGCACGATCCGGACGGGTCGTGTCAGCGATCCGAGCGCGCGAGCTCCTCGGCCAGAGCGGCGAGCACGGTACGCGCTGCGTCGATCGACTCGGGAGGAATGCGCGCGAGCGCACGGCGGACGGCAGCTTCGACCGTCCCCGCCTGCTGCGCGTCGATCTGCTCGCCGGGCGGGAGCAGCACGAACTTCGATCGTCGCGCATCCTGCGGATCGCGCTCGCGATGGACGAAACCACGCTCCACCAGACGGCGGAGCACGCCCGTCAGCGTGCTCGGGTGCACGTGGACGAGATCGGCGAGCCGCCCGGCGGCGATCTCGGGATAGCGGCCGATGAGGCGGATGACGATGCGCTGCATCCCGGTGACGCCGAGCTCGACCTCCATCCGCTTCGAGCGTCGTTGCAGGCCGTGATCGACGGCCCAGAGCAGGCGCATGAAGTCGAGCGCGACGCCGAGCGGCGTCGACTCGCGTGGCCCGGCGGCCTGACCGCGGGTCCTGGTGCTCTTCTCTGTCATGGTCAGTGGTCCGCGAGCACGGGAAGACGAACGCGGCGCTCCGCGGGAATCCGCACGGTCCCGAGCTCCGGCGAGAGTGGAAGACGCTGGTTCTTTGCGTAGACCGGATGTCGACCGCGCGTGCGATTCCATTCGGCGACCGAGGCCGTAGCCTTCATCTTCTCGATCACCTGCCGCCAGCCGATGCCGGTGTTGTAGGCACAAAAGCTGATCTCGCCCATCTGCGTGCCGTACGGGATGATGCACATCTCCGTTCGACGGAAGTCGTAGTTGTAGAGGTCCTGGAACCACATTCCGGCGACGAACAGGACGCGCCACTCGAACTCGTTCGCGTCGCTCTCGTGCTCGCCGATCCGCTTTCCGCGGGCTCCGGTCTGACTCAAGAACTGCTTGAGCAGCATCGGGAACGAGATCGGCGAGGCATTGGCGTCGAAGTTCTTGAGCAGCGCGATCGCGAGCTCGACGATCGTCACCGCGCGTCCCTGCGCCGCGTCAGTGATGTCCTGGAGGTCGATGAGCAGTGTCTCGAGATCGAGAAACTGCGTGAGCGGTACGGTCTGCTTCGTCTTCTTGTTGACGAAGAGGATCGTCCCCACGCCGCAGTTCGGATGACAGCCGCACTTCATCGAGCCCCAGTCGGCGCGCTCGCCGAGGAGCTGGTCGGTCAAATCGCTGAACGGTCCCATCGCCGACAGCGGGAACCAGTCCCGCAAGGGCTCGGTCAGCCCCGTCTGCTTCTTGATGTCGTGCGCGAGGTGGCTGAGCGTGTAGCGCTGCTTCTGGCGCAGCTCGTCGCTGATGTCCTCGTCCCGACCGGTGAAGCTCACGGGCTGGAAGCTGACGACGGTGACCTTGTCCGCGTTCTCGATCGCGAAGTCGATGATGCGCCCGACCTCGTGCTCGTTCACGCCGTTGACCACGGTCACGACGAGGATGACGTCGATGCCCGCGGCGTGCAGGTTCTCGATCGCGCGGACCTTCACGTCGAAGAGGTTGCCGACTTTGCGGTGCGCATTGACGTCGTTGCCGACGCCGTCGAACTGGAGGTAGGCCATCCGAAGCCCGGCCGCCTTCGCCTCGCGTGCGAAGTCCGGGTCCTGCGCGAAGCGGATGCCGTTCGTCGCGCACTGGACGGCAAAGAAGCCCTGCTCGCGCGCATACTGGATCGCACGGAGAAAATGCGGGCTGAGCGTGGGCTCGCCGCCGGAGAACTGGATGCTCATCTGGCGGCGCGGCTGGATGGTGAGCGCGTCGTCCAGGATCTTCGCGATGTCGTCCCACTCGAGCTCGTGGACGTAACCGACCTGGTTCGCGTCCATGAAGCACGGGTCGCACATCATGTTGCAGCGGTTCGTGAGATCCACGGTCAGGACGCTGCCGCGGCCGTACTTGATGCTCGAGCTGCCGTGGTCGCGCAGCTTCGACAGCGGCGCGAGGAAGTCGCGTCCGGGATAGAGCCGCTCGATGCGTCGGAGGAAGTCGGCGTCGATCGCCATCACGTCCTCGAAGGCGCCGTGCGTGGGGCACTCCTTCTTCATGAGGATCTGCCGGCGGCCGTCCCTCTCCTCCTCGACGATACGCGCACGGATCTCACCGGGCCGCCCGTCGACGAGCGTGCGGAGGTCGGTCTTGCCGGACAGGACGTCCGTGCGGACCTCCTTCACGCAGCGCGGGCAGAGCGAGTCCGTCTCGCGCGGGAACCCGAGCTGGGGGAAGGTGCGCTCGCGCCGCTTCGGGAGTGGCGCTGGAGCCCACGCCGGCCGCGGGGATGGGCGTTCGATGGCCCGGTTCAGCCGCTGGATCACCGGCCAGAGGCGACGGGCCGTCGTCGAGAGAGCACGCTGGAGCACGCGCGCGACATTATCGAAAGGCCCGATTCCCTACCAGTCCGCCGGCACGCACAGCGAAGCGAGGCCGCGGCTCGAATCATGCCTGCGTGGAGATCACGACGCGTTGCTGCGTATAGTGGCCGGGTGAAGGGCAAACACTTGGCGATCGGCTTCCTGGTTGCGCTCTTCAGCGTCGTCGGGCTGGTCTTCTGGATCGGCCTCACTGGGGAACGCCCGGATGTCGGCTCGGGTAGCAGCGGCGGCGGCAGCGAGGCCCCTACGCCGAGCGGAAGGCCGACGTCCGAGCCCCCGAGCATGACCGGCTACGACGGCGGCAAGATCGCGCAGACGGTCGCCGACCGCCGTGTGCGCGACGAGCTACGACGGCGGATCCTCGCCGGGTGGGCCCAGGGCGACGGTGAGACGGCGGCTGCGGCGCGGACGGGGAAGCTGCCACCGATGCCGTCGAGCCCGGACGGCCGGGTCGACCCGAATTACATCCGGGACGTCATCCGCGAGGACATGTTGCCGCTGGCTTCGAAGTGTTACGAGGAGCTTCTCTCGCGAAAGCCGGACGCCGGCGGTCGAGTCGAGATGGTCTTCAAGATCGTCGGCGACGACCAGCTCGGCGGCATCGTCGAAGAGGCCGACGTCGACGGCGGCGTCGCCGGCGCGCTGGGAGATCCGATGATGGAGACATGCATCCGCGAGTCGCTGCTGAGCCTCGCGTTCAGGCCACCGCCGAGCGACGGCTGGGTCACCGTCACCTATCCGATCGAGCTCGCAAACGATGATCGCGACGAGTGACGCGGGCTCGCCCCTGCACGGCGATCGCCGATCACGATCCAGGTCGGGCTGACGCTCTGGATGCGAGACTGAGGGAAGCACCTGATGAAGAGCCATACCGAGTACTTCACGTTCAACACCAAGAAGAAGCGTGAGCTGGTTCATCTCACGCCGAAGCTCGAAGAGGTCCTCGAGCGCGCGAAGGTCGAAGAGGGCTTCATGCTCGTGAGCGCGATGCACATCACGGCCGGCGTCTTCGTGAACGACAACGAGCCGGGGCTCCACGAGGACATCTGGGAATGGCTCGAGGGCATCGCCCCGTTCAAAGACGAGTACAAACATCACCGAACGGGTGAGGACAACGGCGACGCTCACTTGAAGTCGCTGCTCATCCACCATGAGGTCATCGTCCCCATCACGAAGGGACGGCTCGATCTCGGCACCTGGCAGCGCGTCTTCTATGCGGAGTTCGACGGCCAGCGAAGCAAGCGATTGATCGTGAAGGTCCTCGGCGAGTGAACGCGCGAATGCCGAAGCAGCGCGGTCCGGCCGCGGCTCTCCTCCTGGTTCTCCTCTCGAGCACCTTGGCCTGTGGCGGACCGGCCAAGCCAGAGCCGCAGACCGCACGCGGCGCGGCGGACGTACAGCGGACGTTCGATGCCGGCGAAGAGGAGGTGCTTCGCGACCTGGCCGCGATCGACCGGCGCATCGCGCAGCGAGCGCGCATCGCCCCGACGGAGCAGGATCTGCGGCGGGTGACGATGGCGGCGATGCTCCGCGAAGATCCGACCGTCGCGATCGTCGACGGCGTGATCGACCCCTTCTCCTTCGACGCTCGCGCGCGCGGCCTCGACGCGGTGAAGCAGAAGCTGCAGACGCTGCCGTCGACGGCGGAAGGTCCACGGACGAGCGAGCGGGATCTCCTGATCCGGCTCGTCGACGAAGAGCTCATCCGTCTCGAAGAGGAGCGTGCGCTTCCCCGGTCAGCCAGTGCCCTCGTCCGCGCGATCGTGGACACCTGGCAAGCCCCGACGACGCCGCGGGAAGCCGCCGACGCAGATCGCTGGCTCGCGCGACGGCTCGCAGAGCTCCGCGAAGCGATGGAGTCGCCGGCCGATCCCGGACGTGCCCTCGATGTCGTGCGCGCGCGAGAGCTCGACGACGCCCTCGACGCGCTCGAGCACCTCGCCTCCACCCCCGGGTTCAGGACGGCGACACAGGAGCTCGTGCGCGTGCGCGACGTGCTCGAAGCCGCCGGATCGAAGCCCGCGGCTAAGGCGCAATCGGAATGGGGCATCGTCGCTCGCCGCGCCCGGGCGCATCTCGGGATGACGGAGCCTGCGGAGGTGCTCGAGCGCGAGCTCGCGACCACCGAGGCCGACCTACGTGCGCGCGCAGAGAAGGGCCTCGCGGAGGCAAACGTCAGCCGCGATGCGCTCGTCCCCATGCTCGACAAGAAGGTGTTCGTCTCCGGCGCCTGCCTCGATGCCGTGCCGGGATCGCGTGTTCGGTCGATGGCTGCGCCTCCGGAGCGTGAGCCCAGTTGTCACCTCCGGCACCTCGTCTCGCGAGCCGCAGACGGCGCCGAGCTCGCAGTCGCCCTGGCAGTGATGCACGATCACGTCGTCGTTGCGCAGTGGGCGCTCGACGTCGCGCGTGGGTCGGCGACGATCGGCGAGGCGCAGGGCCGTCATCGGCTCCTCGTCCCCGTGCTGCCCGACACACGCGCGCGCTACGAGCGCTTCGCGCTCGCGAGGCCGGTCGCGGCCATCGGTGCGGGCGAGACCGTGCGCATCCTCCTGGCAGGAGATCCGCGCGCGCGAGCAAGCGCATGGTCGGCGCTGGGCAACGTCCCGCTCGACGTCGCCCGCCGCGAGCTCGGGGCCGCCGCGCCTCCAGCGCCCCGCTGAGACGTCGATCGCGTCGCCCGAAAGAGCGCGGCGCCGTGCGTTTTGGTGCACGACGCCGTCGCGGGTACGAGAGCGGAGGTCTGCCGCGCGCGCTACTCGGGCTCACACACCTGCTGGGTGCAGACGCCACCCTCCGGCGCGCAGATCCCGCAGCTCTCGTTGCAGCAGTACTCGCCCGACGCGCAGGTGTTCCCGCCGCAGGCGACGATCGTCGGCTTGTTGTCGTGCGCTCGTGCGAGCGCGATCGGCGACCGCTTCGCCAGGTTGGGCGAGAACGCGGGAGTCGCGGCGGCGCGCGACTTCGACGGGGCTTCCTGCACGTCTCCGACGCCGGGCTCGGCGATGGTGCGGTCGGGCTCTTCCGGCTGCGGTGCCGGGATCCGTACCTCGGCGATCGGCTCTGACGAGCTACATCCAGCGATCGCGCCAAGGGCGAGCGTAGTGACGAGCAGGCGCATGCGGACCCTCCCTTCCCTTCTCGAGAGGGATAAGGACCGCGCCCTGCCCGTCAACGTGAAGACGCGTCACACGCGCGAGCCCAGCCGAGGCCGACCGCGCACGGTCGACCTCGCCTCGACCTCGCTCAGACGGCTCAGTTCTTCGTCGCGATGGCGCTGGCGTTCGAGCTCGTGGCCACCGGCGCAGCCGCGGCGATCGTCGACTTGGAGTGCTTCGCGAGCTTCTCCTCGACGAGCATGTCCGCGATGCGATACGTCGGCGTGCCGGTCTTCGCGCTTCGATCGGCGATCTCGAGGATGGTGTCGAAGATCTTCATCGTCTTGTCGCGCGACTTCTGCGCGTCGTAGCCGACGACTTCCTGCGCGACGTTCACCAGACCACCCGCGTTGATCGCGTAGTCGGGAGCGTAGAGGATGCCGCGCGCATGCAGGTCGTCGCCGTGGCGCGGCTCTGCAAGCTGGTTGTTCGCGGCGCCCGCGACGATGCGTGCCTTGAGGCGCGGGATGCTCGTGTCGTTCAGCGCCGAGCCGAGCGCGCACGGCGCGATGACGTCGCAATCGACTTCGAAGATCTTGTCGAGCGGAACGATGGTCGCCCCGAACTCGCGCTGCGCGCGCTCCGCCTTGAGCGGATCGACGTCGGCGACGGAGATCTTCGCGCCCTGCGCGTGGAGCTCCTTGCACAGGTAGTAGCCGACGTGACCGACGCCCTGGACGGCGACGTGGACGCCTTCCAGCGTGTCGCGCTGAAGCTGGAACTTCACGCACGCCTCGATGCCGCGACGGACACCGAGCGCGGTGAACGGCGACGGGTCGCCGGAGCCGCCATGCGCGGGACCGACGCCGGTGACGTGCTTCGTCACCGTGCGGATCACTTCCATGTCCTCGAGGCCGGTGCCGCTGTCCTCGGCCGTGATGTAGTGGCCACCGAGGTCGTTCACGAACTTTCCGAACGCGCGGAACATCGCAACGCGATCGAAGTGCTGCTTCGGCCGGATGAGGACGCTCTTGCCACCGCCGTGAGCGAGGCCGGCGAGCGCCGCCTTGTACGTCATCCCGCGCGCGAGACGGAGCGCGTCGACGACGGCGTCTTCGTCCGAGTCGTACGGGAGGAAGCGACAACCGCCGAGCGCCGGACCGAGACGCGAGTCGTGGACAGCCACGATCGCCTTCAGGCCGCTCGCCTTGTCGTGCTTGAAGTGAACCTCGCCGTAGTCGTACGCCTTGAGGTGGCCGAAAAGATCCATCGCGATCCTCCGTAGCACAGTCGAGCCGCGGCCAGGCAAGCGCCAATTCTGCGCGCAACCGCCCCACCTCGTGGGGACGCCGTCGCGCCTTTGATGCACCGCGCCGTAACTCGAGCGTCAGTTCCCGTCGCGGTGGACAAGTTTGCTCCCGCCGAGCGGGCCCAGGAGTCCCCCGACGTCCGACCACGCCGCGCGCCTCTTGCCGATGGGTGTGGGACTCAGCTCTGCGCGGTGGGACGCACGATGATGTCGCCGACGTCGACGTCGTCGGGCTGGTCGATCGCAAACGCAATGGCGCGCGCGATCGCCTCGGGCGAGATGGCGATCTTCGCCATGCGCTCCTCCACCTGTTTTCGCGTCTCCTCGTGCCGAATCGAAGCTGTCGCGAGCTCCGTGCGCACGTAGCCCGGCGAGATCCCCGTCACGCGGAGATGCGGGCCCGCCTCCTGGCGGAGGCCTTCGTGGATGGTCCGCACCGCGTTTTTCGTGCCGGCGTAGATCGATTGATCGGGCACGATCTTGAGGCCCGAGGTCGAGATGGTCGTGACGAAGTGGCCGAAGCCCTGGCGACGGAACACCGGGAGCGCAGCGGCGATGCAGTAAAGGAAGCCGTTCAGGTTCACGTCGACCATCGCGAGCCAATCGTCGACGGCTAGCTCGTCGAGCGGACCGATGCGCGCGATCCCGGCGTTGCCGACGAACACATCGAGCTTGCCGAAGCGCTCGACCGCGAGAGCGACGAGCGCTTCCACGTCCGCTCGCTTCGTCACGTCGGTGGCGCGGGCGACGCCGCCGAGCTCTGCCGCGAGCGCGGTGATGCGATCGATGCGCCTCGCGCCGAGCACGACCCTCGCTCCGGCCGTGGCGAGCATGCGTGCGGTGGCCTCGCCAATACCGCTGCTTGCTCCGGTGATGACGACGACTTTGCCTTGAATCATCGGCTTCTTTTCGTATCGATGGGCCCGGGCGCCGAATAGGCGGTTCTTGGTGATTTCGTGAGTGCGGGCTGCTCCGTGGAGTAACGGACGGCAAGCGTCCGCACTACGATTCTGGGGTGTCCGTCATCGTCGAGCCCCTTTTCGAGCTGCCGTCCGTGCGTGCGGTCCGCTGGACCGCGACCGCGCCTCATACGGGCATGAAGGAGGCGTATGTGATCGGACGCATCGAGCATGGCGACGGCGCGTTCTCGCGCGGCGAGCTTCACGTGCGGCAGCCCGGCGACGTGCATCGTGACGTCGGGCCGGTCTCCTTCACCGTCGTCTCGTTTGCACCTCGGCTCATCGATGACGAGGTCGGGCCAGTACGGCTTACCCCGACGCTCGACGCCCGAGACCCGCGTGGCACCGCCCTTCATCGCTTGCTGAACGCGGCGCTCGACAGGGCCACCGGGCTCGCGCGCGATGTCGCCATCTCCGAGGCGCTCGCGACGCTCGCCGGCCTCGATGGGCCATGCACGTACACCCGGGCCGTGCGTCGCGCGATTGCGCTGCTTCGCGAGCGCATGGCGGAGACGGTCACCCTCGACGAGCTCGCCGCCCACGCCGGGATCGACAAGTTCCGCCTGTGCCGCGCGTTTCGCACGGAGGTCGGGATCCCGCCCCACGCGTGGCTGATCGAGCTGCGGATCGTGCGAGCGAAAGAGCTCCTCGAGGCGGGCACCGCGCTGCGAGACATTGCTCCGCTCGTGGGCTTTTACGATCAGAGCCGCTTGCATCAGCACTTCCGGCGCATCGTCGGAACGACGCCCGCGCGGTGGCTCCGAGGGCGTGGGGCGGAAGGCCCGCTCCGCGCCCTCGCGTCACAGCGAACCCGTCAGCCGTCCGTCACGCGGAGAATGCCCTTGCTCGTGGCGAAGTAGAGCGATTTTTCGAGGAACGTGCCGCCGCGAAGCCCGGAGAGCTTCGTCGCCAGCTCGGTCGGAGTGCCGGTCGAGAGGTGGATCCGGAGCACCTTCCCGCCCTCCGCGTCCGCGGTGGGTTGCGAGAGGACGTAGGCGCCCTTCGGCCCGACACCGGCGAGGATGTTCGTCGCGCCGGAAGGCAGCGTGGCGATGACGGACGGCGCGGTGCCGGCAGCGGCGGTCTTCGAGAGCGTCTTCAGGTCGGTACCGTCGACCCAGTAGAAGCTCGAGCCATCGACGACGAAGCCACTCTTCGGGCCTCCGGTCGTGAGGATCGTCGTCGCGATCTCGAGGTCGAACTTGACCAGACGGCCACGGTCGCCCGCCGCGTAAGCGACGCCGTCGTCGACGACGAGATGGCGGAAGTACTCGTTGTCGTTCCGGACGGAGCGCCCGTAGGCGAACGTCTCCGACGGCGGGGTCGCGAACGCACCGCGATTCGCGACCATGAAGGACGTCTCGAGCTCGCCGCGCTCGATGAAGTAGACCCTCTCGGGATCGAGCGCCACCGCGGTCGCGATGGTCGACACGCTCGAGAACCATTCCGGAACGTGTGTGGTGCTCGTCAGCGGCATCCCGACGGTGGCCTTCCGAACCGGATCGGCCGTGAGCCCGAAGTAGAAGAGCCCGCCCGCGTCCGCCGCGAACGGCGACCCGCCGTACTCCGGATCGACGAGCGCGTTCGACTTGCTCGAGATGTCGTAACGGAAGAGCGCCATCCGATCGTGGTGGAGCGCGCTGTAAATGAGCTTGCCGTCGGCGAGATCGAACGCGTGAATCTCACCGACGTCGGTGAGAGCTGCACTCTCGAGCACGGGCTCGGGTCCGCTCGCGGGCTTCAACGTGCCTGGGCCGGTTCCCGGGTCCTTGTCGGTATCGCCGGGAGTTTTGTCGTCGTCGAGGTTGCGCGTGTCGTCGTTCTCGTTCGGCGTGTCCTTGGTACCCGGATCGCCGAGATCGACCGGGCCGGAAGAACAGCCGAGAACGGCCGGAAGCACGAAGCAGAAGAATCGAACAGTTTTCATTTCACACTCCTCGATGAGTCGTCTTCGTACCGATGTACGGCGGGTCCTCGAACCGATCGCTCAATCGTGCGCGCCGATGATGCTTGCAGCGCGACGTGCCGACACGCTCGAAGGATGATCGTGAATCAGCGCGCGTGCGGCGCGCTCCGCGTGAGCTCGCTCTCCGAGCGCCAGATGCGCCTGAACGCGGACGAGCAACGCCTCCGGCAAGAGCGGAGCGTCGCTTCCGTAGCGATGCTCGAAGGCCTCGATGGTGGCGAGCGCACGGCGCGCCTCTCCGGCGCGCATCGCTGCGCGCGCACCGTCGATCGACGCGATCTGCTCGCGCAGTGACGAGGCGTTCGCGTTCGCGTGCTCTCCGGGTGGCGCCGCTCGCGCCGGCTCCGGCACCGACGTGGACGGCGGCGCCACGCCGAGTGGCTCCGCCGCAAGGGGCTGCGCCGCAACCGGCTCCGCCGCAACCGGCTCCGCCGCAACCGGCTTCGCCGTGGCTGCGACGTTGCTCGACTGCGCCGCTTCGGCGATGACTGCGCTCGTCGGGTCGCGCGTAGGCTCGGTAGGCACGCGCGCGACCTCCGTCGGCGCACGCACCGCGAGCGTGGGCGCGTCGGCGATCGGTGCCGGCGGAGGCTCGACGGCCTCTTCTTCGTCGGCGGGCTGCGCCGGAGGCTCCATGCTCTCCACCGGAGCCAGAGCGATGGGCGCGGGCATGTGGGAAGGCGCCGCGACTCCGGACACGACGGCCGCTGGGGTCGGCGCTTCCACGTCGCGCAGCTCGCCGACGACGGCCGCCGTCGTGGCGACGCCGATGGCGCTTGCGAGGAGGAGCTTCAGCCCGAGCGCGGCGGCGCCTTTCGTTGCGAGCCCCGCGGCGGCTCCCGCGCTCGTCGCGAGCCCTGTCCCCACGCTCGCGGTCGCGCTCGTTGCGAGCCCTGCGCCGGCGCCGGCGCTCGTCGCCAGACCTGCGCCGGAGCTCGTCGCGAGCCCTGCGCCGGCGTGCGTGGCGACACCGCCTTTGACGGCCGCCGCGGCGGATCCGGAGGCAGCGGTGACCGTCGTGGCGGCAGCGGCTCCCACCACGGCGGCCATGAGGGCTGCGCGTGCGGCAGACGACGGCGCATCCGCGTCCGCAGCCTCGAAGAGCGAGCGTCCGAACTCGGAGAGACCGTCGCGAAGGAGGGGCTCGGTCATGGCTGCTGTCCTCCATCTCCTGCGAGGCCGATCCGAGCCGCGCCGAGACGTGCTTGCACGCGTCGGATCTGCTGCTCCACGAGCGTCCGCGCGCGGCGCAGACGAGATGCAACGGTTCCGGACGGAATGTCGAGGAACGTAGCGACCT
This sequence comes from Pseudomonadota bacterium, assembly GCA_023423895.1. Taxonomy (GTDB): domain Bacteria; phylum Myxococcota_A; class Polyangia; order Polyangiales; family Polyangiaceae; genus Labilithrix. Next base: position 7,717 of record JAFAER010000232.1, on the reverse strand, counting down.
CGGTCGCGCTCATGCGTTCGAGCTCCGTGAGCACGAAGACCGTACGGAGATCGATCGGCAGCGCCGCCAGGATCTCGTCGAGGATCGCGCGTCGTCGCGCTTCGGAGAGCAACTCTTCCGGATCGAGCGCATCGGTCGCCACCTCGGGAGGGTCGTCGTTCCACACCTCCTCGCGGACGCGCGCGCGTACGCGCCGAGCGTTGGCAGCAACGCGCACCGCCGTGCCGAAGAGGAACTTCTTTTCCCTTTCGGGCGACACGTCGGCGAGTCGTTCGGCCAACACGAGGAACACTTGCTGCGCAGCATCGTCGGCCCCTGACTCCGGCACGCCCAACCGGCGGAGGCACCGCCAGACGAACGCGTGGTTGGCGAGCACCGTTGCGCGCATGCGCGCCTCGACGACGCTTCGCTCCGCAGGCGGCGGACGCGAGGACGCATGCGTCGCTCCTGCGAGCGCTGCGGCTGGGTTCGAAGCCAAGGCAATGGCCATGAGGCGCCATTGACCGATGTACGGGCCGCTCCGAACTGATCACTCGAAATGGAGACCGATGCTCGCCGATCCCGAAATCCCGAGTGATGCCACGCGGTGAGCGGTGGCCGTCGTCCCGAAGACGAACGTCTCGCGGACGAGCGGGACCGTAGCCCAGGCCTCCGTTCCGACGAAGAAGAGCGAGCTCACATCCATCGTGAGCCGCGCGCCGAGATCGGCCCCGACGAAGAAGATCGCTCGGTCGCGCGCCGCCGGATACCCCGATGCGCTCGCGGCGAGGCTGCCGACCGAAAGCGCGACGCAGGGCGCAGCGCGCAGCCCGTAGCCGCGCAGCGCAAACGGACATCCCTCGACGGCGACCGCCGTGAGATCGAAGCGCGCGGTTCCTCCCTCGGCTTGCACGGTACCGAGCCAGGCCCGCCGACCTTCGATGCGCACCTCGGTGTTCCACCCTCGGTTCGCGCGAATGCCGACACCGGCTTCGAGCAGCGGCCCGACATCCGGCCCTATCCCTCCGCCGATGCCCGCGTTCACGTAGCCGAGCAGCGCGATCGGTGAACGCTTGGTCGCAGCAGGCGTCGCATCCGCGGATGGCGGCGGTGTTGGCGAAACCGCAGAACCTGGTTCGGCCTCGATCGCGATCGCAACGAGGAGCGCGCTTGCGTCGACGACCTCCTCGCACGTCGCAGCATCGAACGATCGCTCGCTGTCCTCTCCGCGCGAGGTCACGATCCCGACGTCGGACCGCACACGTCCACTCGTGTCCGAAGTCACCCGGACACGGACGCGAAGACTGGCGCCTTCGGTCGCCTCCACGACGACGGGGCGGCCTTCCCCGCGCGCTTCGACGCGCTGGCGAAACACGGTGCTAGAAGGGCAGCCCGCGGGAGCGTCGTAGTCGAACGCGACGACGACCGGTGCTCGAGGCCGCTCCTGCGCGTGCGCGTCGCGGCCAGTCGCGAGCGCGCCGACCACCGTGAGGGCGGGCAAGAGCTTGGCTGGCAACGCAATGGGCCGCAACGTGGCCATGGCTACCACGAGGACCCCGCGTGCGCCTCGATTCTCGCGGCGCGGCTGAGCCTCAGCGGATGATGCCGGCGCGGCGCGCGCCTTCTGGCGCACCAGACGAGAAAGGCGCGATGACCGTGGCCACCGCGCCTCTTCGTTTCGACCGGGAAGATCGCCCGGATCAGTGGCCGTGCGGATCGCCCATGCCGTGTGGATCGCCCATGCCCGGGGGCATGCCCATGCCAGGCGGCATGCCGGGCATCCCCGGCGGCGTCGCCGCCTTCTTCGCGTCGCCCGCGCCGCCGTCGAGTGGCTTCTGGAACTTGGAGACCTCGGCGGTCGCCCAGTCCGCGGAATATGACGGGATGCTGTAGATCGTCTCCGAGCCGTCCTTCATCGCCCAGCGGCTCGAGCCGTTCGCGGTCTTGCCGACCTTCACGACGAACTTCCCGGCGTTGTCCTTGAGCTGGACGGTGACCTTCGACTCGGGCTCGTCGAGGCCCACTTCGGCAACGCTCTTGCCATCGCCGAAGTCGTCGGCGGTGAGCGCCTTGAATGCGCGGACGGCGTCTTTGACCTTCTCCTCGTCGAAGCGGTCGATGGGCTTGCCCTTCCAGGTGCCCGCCCACTTGTCGCCTTCCTTGGTGAAGGAGAGCGCGCCGTCCTTCTTCTCGATGACGAGGCCGTTCGCGTTCTGGTCGTCGAACTTGAAGATTTCGGTCTCGCGGAAGCCCTTCGGCTCGCGCGTGTAGAGGTAGCTCGAGTAGCCCGTCACCGCGTAGATGCCAGGCTTGCCGTCGACCATCACCATCTGTCCGCGCTGCCCCGAGCTGCCGAACGTGAGGTCGACTTTCTTGTCGCCGCCCTTGTACGCGACGACGTGAACGCCCTTCTCCGGGACGAAGTCGTAGTCCTTCTTCGAGTCGTCGGACGCCGTGGAGACGATGACCTCTTTCGCCTTCAGCTCCTTCAGGTTCTTCACGACCTGATCGACGTTGGTCTGGTTGGCGGGAGCCTCGACGGGCTTCACCATCACCCACTTGTCGCCCTTCTTCTCGAGGACGATCTCCTGCTTGTCGCCGTTCTGGACGCTGACCTTGTCGATATCGTCAGGCGCCTTGACCTCGGGCAGCTCTGCGTTCGCCGCGGAGGCCGAGCCGATCTGGTCGTCCTTGCCCTTGGCGTAATAGATGGCGCCGCCGAGAGCGGCGAGGATGACGACACCGGCGTAGAGCTTCGTGCTTTGGCTCATGAGGGGGTTCAGGCTCCGGGCTCCGGGCTCCAGGCTCCAGGAGGAGAGAAAGGAATTTTAGGCTCCAGGCTCCGGGCTCCAGGCTCCAGGAGCAGGAGAGAAGAAACGAGAGAGAAAAGAGAGAGCGGCGAGGCGATTGGGGCGCCTCGCCGACCGGGGGATCACGCCTCGAGCAGGTTGATGTTCTGACGGCGGGCTTCGCGGACGCGCCAGAGGACGATGCCGAGGCCGATGAAGAGCGCCGGAATGCCGAGGGTCATGGTGCCCTCGATCCAGTACTGCTTCGTCTTGCGCTCCTTCTTGATGCGGTCCTCTTCCTTCTTGAGCTGCTCCTCGGTCATCTCTTCGCCGGCCTTCGGCTTGACGACGTCGCCGTAAGCGAGGTTCGGCTCCATGAGGATCTTCGCGCTCGCGGCGAGGAGGTCGACGTCGCCCGTCATCCAGTCGAGGAGGTTCTTCGTCTGGAGGATGAACGTCGTTCCGATGAGCTGGACGTACGGTCCGGCGATGGCGTTGAGGAACTCGTCGCCGCCGGCGCCGCCCATCATCATGCCCATCTGGCCCATGTCCGGGCCCTGGCCCGAGCGGACGAACGGGTTGGCGAAGAACTGCGCGGACGAGAGGACGAGGACGCGTGCGTTCTGCGCCGACTCGGCCGGCGTCTCGACGCCCATCTTGTCGCCCTCGGGGAAGGCCGTCTTCAGCTTGCCCTCCGCCGCGGCGGCGATGGCGTGCTGCTGGAAGTTGCCCTTCGGACGCCACTGGCGCGCCGGCTTCAGGTCGACGGTCTCACCGCCCTCGGTGATCGCCGCCGGCGTCGAGTGCGCGATGACGCGGAGCTTGTCGCCGAGCTGCGGCTGCTTGTCCTTCTTCAGCGTGAGCGAAGAGGCGAACGGGAACGACGCCTGCGGGATGCGGAAGAACGCGGCGAAGCTCGTATCGAGCAGGACCTCGTCGCCGGAGAAGCGGCTGTCCTCGCGGACGTCGAGGATCTGCGGGAAGATCATCGTGCGCGGACCGGTGAGCGTGTCGACACGGACGCGGAACGGACGGCCGAACTCGAGGACGACGTCCTTGTTCATGCCGATGCCGTAGCCCTCGAGAAGCTTGTCGAGGCCGTGCGTGTCGAGCGTCGCGTTCATCGTCGCGTCGCCCGCCTTCACGTTGACCGCGCTGGCGATGACCGCGAGGCTCTTGCCGCGCATCACGAACTGGTCGATGCGGCGAAGCTCCTTCTCCGTGAGCTCCTTGCCGGGCTGCGTGATGAGAAGACCGTCGAGGTCCTCCTCGATCTCCGCATCGCCGCCCTTCAGGTCGACTTCCTTGATCTCGTAGAACGGGAAGTACTGGCCGATGATGCCCTGGATCGAGGGGCCGCCCTGACGGCCGCCGCCGGGGACGAGGTTCGCGTCCGAGAGCTTCAGCTCGTCGTGCCCCGTGAGCACGCCGATCTTGTGCTTCGTCTTGTCACCCGCGTCCTTGAGCTCGCGGATCTTGTTCGTGATCCAGAACTCGAGGCCGGTGTTGTTGTCCGGGGAGAGGACCGGGATCTTCTCGCGCTGGGTCTTGTACGTGAAGACGAGGCCCATGTAGCCCTGGGCGACTTCGGCCTTGTCTTCGGTGTCCGAGCCCTCGATGCGCTGCAGCTTCTGGAGCCCGGCCTCCTCGGCCTTCTTGCGCTCCTCTTCGGTCTTCGGCTCGATGATCGTGTAGTCGAACTTCCCGCCGCCCTTCTCCTTGTACTGCTGGAGCAGGTCGCGGAGGTCGCGCACGAAGGCGTCGAGCTTCGGCAGGCCGCGCGTGACGTACGCGTCGACCTGGATCTTCTCGCCGTCCTTGATCGAGCGGATGAGGCGCCCGCTGCCTTCCGACAGCGTGTACTTCTCGGCCGCCGTCATGTCCTTGCGCCAGTACATGAAGTAGCTGAGCACGTTCACGGCGACGACGATCGCCGCGAGGATGAAAAGCAGGGCGCCGCTCTCGGTCGCCGCCTTCTTCTTGCGTTCCATGGCCATGGTTAGGTCTGCCTGGTCTGGAGAAAATTTTCTTGGAGAGCGACAGCGATCCGATGGATCGCGCTCGTCTCTTCCTGAGGCCTGAGGCCTGAGGCCTGAGGCCTCGGACTCACGTCCACTTCCTTCGCTCGAGCGCGTGGAACGCGACGGCGAGGCAGAAGACGGCGATCGAGACGAAGTAAACGATCGCGCGTGAGTCGAGCAGGCCGCGCGCGAAGGGCTCGAAGCGCGTCTGGAGGCTGATGAAGGCGATGGCATCGCCCGGCCAGCCCTGCAGCGACTCGACGGCGCTGAGCTGACCGACTCCGAAGAGCGCGCTGAGCGTGAGCACCGCGGCGAACAGCGAGAGGATCTGGCTGTCGGTGAACGCGGAGTACATGAGGCCAACCGCCGTCCCCGCTGCGGAGAGCAGGAAGAGACCGAGCATGCCGACCCAGAACGCACCCCAATCGAGCTCGCCCAGGTGCCACGGCCACTTGAACATGGCGAGCGGGTAGAGGACGACGAGCCCGAGCTGCGCGGTCACGATGGCGAGTGCCGCGATGTACTTGCCGAGGATGACCTCGCTGTCCTTCACGGGCATCGTGATGAGCAGCTCGATCGTCCCGACGCGCTTCTCGTCGGCGAGCGCACGCATCGTGAACAGCGGGATCACGAGGCAGAGCGCCCACGGCAGCGAGTCGAACATGCGCTGCATCGTGACGCGGTCGACCTGCCAGAAGCCGCCCTTGTACATGTAGAAGTACAAGCCGAGGACGAGCATGCTCGCGCTGATGACGATGTACGTGACGACCGAGTTGAAGTAGGCCGCGAGCTCGCGCCGCGCGATCGTCATCGTCATCGCCAGCGTGCTCGGTCGATCGATCGCGACCTTCTCCTTCGGAGAGGTGTCGACCATCGAGATCGGCCGCGTAGCCGCTTCGTCGTTGCCGTCGTCGTCCGAGTCCGAGCCCGAATCGGAGTCGCGCTCCTCTTCCTCGTCCTCGTCACGCTCCTCGGCCTCTTCGGCGGCGCGGGACTTGTCTTTCGTGGCCTTTTCGATGGTGCTCTCGCTCATCGGTCGTTCCTCTTGCCGTCGTCGCCGTCGTCCGAATCCGAGTCGTCATCCGACTCGTCCTCGTCGTCTTCTTCCTCGTCCTCCTCGTCGTCGTCCTCGTCGTGCGCGTGGCGCTGCTCGTCACGGACGGGGCCGAGCTGGCGGTTACGCCGCTCGTCGCCAATCGTGAGCTGACGGAAGACGTCCTCGAGGGTCTGAGTGTCGCGATGGAGCTCGAGGAGCACCCATCCCTTGTCTGCGATGAGACGGAAGATCTCGGGGCGAAGGTCGATGGCGTCCTCCCCCGCGAGCTCGTACGCATGCGCGCGCTCGTCGGTGGGGAGCTCATTCACCTTCTTCACGCCGGGCAGCGCGCTGAGCGCCTGCTCGACCTCGGTCTGGCGCGGCGGCGAACCCTTGCCACGGTACGGCGAGTCGCCGATCGACTCCTGGACGGAGACGACGTACCGGACGCGGCCGCTCTTCGCGCGGATCTCGTCGAGCGGTCCGTCCGCGACGACGCGGCCGCGGGAGACGATGATCGCCCGAGCACACGCCGCCTCGACCTCCTTGAGGTTGTGGGTCGAGAGGAGGACCGTGCGGTCCTTGCCGATCTGCTTCAGGTAGTTGAGGAACTCCGAGCGCTCGTTCGGGTCGAGGTCGCTCGTCGGCTCGTCGAGGATGAGGATCGGCGGGTCGTGGATGAGCGCCTGCGCGAGGCCGACACGCTGCCGGTAGCCGTGGGAGAGCTGCCGGATCTCCTTCGAGAGCGACTGCGCGAGACCGCAGATCTCGACGACCGTGCGCGCGCGCTGCTTGAACTTGCTGCGGTCGATGTTACGGATGCGCGACGCGAACTCGAGATACTCGTAGACGGTCATCTCGAGGTACAGCGGAGCGCGCTGCGGGAGGTATCCGAGGTTCGCCCGGACGGCGAGCGTGTCGTCGAAGACGTCATGGCCGCGGACCTTGGCAACACCGCCGGTGGGCGAGATGAAGCAGGTCAGAATGCGCATGGTCGTGGATTTCCCAGCGCCGTTCGGCCCGAGGAAGCCAACGATCTCACCCTTGTTGACCTCGAAGCTGACGTCGTCGAGGGCCTTGAACGAGCCGTATCGCTTCGTCAGGCCGCTCGCATAGATCATCACGTCGGTGGACATCCATCCTCCGTCGCCCGCCTCTCCTCTAGTGGAGAGGACCGGACGCGCACTTTTCGAACCGAGAGAGCCAGAGCCGCGGGCCAGCTGCACCCGTCCGCCACGCGCGGAACGAGCTTGTTACCGGATTTCTTCCCCAGACCCAACAACCCGTCGTTCGGAAGCCGGGAGCCGGTCCCCTGAACGCGGCGACATTCCACGAGAAGACGTTAAAGTCCCTCGGAGGCGCATCCTAATCGTGCGAGGTGGTCTGTCAACGGATCGACAGGTCGCGTTTGCCGGCTCCGCAGGCCTCCCGGCCGCTGAGCGGCCCCGCCCGAGCCCTCGGTTCGCACGGCCCCTGCGGGCGCGCCATCCTCGCCGCTCAGCCGATTGTCCCGCGAGCCGCCGCCTCATCCGCGACCGATCGCAGCGGCCGGCGGCCGAGCAGCCCGCGGTCGAGCGGCCCGCGGCCGAGCAGCCCGCGGCCGAGCAGCAAATCGCCCCGCGACGGAGCGCGCGCGTCCGGTCAGAAGACGTTCGGCGGCTGGATCTTCGGGGCACTGATGGGGAGCGGCTCGTCGAGCACGCTCCGGTCGGCGTCGGCGATCTGCACTTCGGCCTTGCTGTTCTGGACCACGAACTTGAGGCCGGGCCCGGGCTCGACCTTGCCGCCGACGATGATGATCCCGACCTCGCTACCGTCGACCACGCCGGCCGCGCGCTCGTTCGCCACGAAGTTCGTCCGCTCGATCTTGAAGTCCGTGGAGCCGCCGAAGA
>JAFAER010000220.1 GCA_023423895.1 Pseudomonadota bacterium | reverse complement strand
GGTTGGCCGCGAAGGCCATCAGCACGCAGAAGAAGATGACGATCACCATCAACGTCGCGATGACGTAGGGCTGGAGATCGAGGTGTTTCTTCCCTAGAGACCAGACGCACGTTCCGATGTATCCGCTGAGGAGGAAGAGCCACCAGAGCAGCGAACCGTCTTGCCCCCCCCACAGCGCCGTCAGGAGAAACACGGTCGGCATGCTGCGGTCCGAGTAATGGGCGACGTATCGGAGCCGGAAGTCGTGGCTCACGAAGGCATACGCGAGACAGAGCACTGCGACCGCGATGAGCGCGACGGTACCGTACGCGCCGAGGCGTGCGGCCTGCAGCGTCTTGATCCGTCCGGTCGCTCCGGCAGAGAGGGAGACCGCGAACGTGTAGCTCGCGACCACCATCACGGCGAGGAGCAGGGTGCTTCCGAAGAGCGGGAACGTGGACCACATCGAGGCAGCTCGCTTTCAGGGCGTCCGGTCACGGTGACGAGCGTGATTCCGGAATGAGACCGTCATCGAACGGAGCCGTCGGGCACAGGGAAGAGCTCGAACGGACGGCGAAGTCTAGCCGAGGAGGCTCGCGATGGGCCACTCACGCGGCGCTCCTCGTCGTACAGATCGCGTTTGCGTCTCAGGCGGTCGAAGCGAAGATCGCGATGCTTCCGCGCACGCAAGGGGGCGAGGCCATCGAAGCCGAGGCCATCGCGATGATGCGAATGGTTGGGGCGGCCGTTTTCTTCCAAGCGGCTGTGCTTTCTTTTCGGCGGGGGGCGAACGCCCCGCCGCAGCTCTCGTGGTCGGTGCATGCAAAGCTGGCTGGTCTCGCCGTCCTCGGCGTCACCCTGAATCAGGCGCTGTTTCTCGCGGGGCTCCGCGAGTCGACCCCCTTCGTAGTGTCGCTATTGGGGGCGACCATCCCCGTCCTCGCGGCCGCGCTCGCTATCCTGTTCCGCAAGGAGGCCGCTTCCTGGCGGACCGGAGCCGGGCTGTTCCTCGCCTTCTCGGGGGTGCTCTGGCTCATCGGCGTCGGCGCAGGCGCGCACGTCGACCACGGCGCCGTGCTCGTGGCGTTGAACTGCCTCAGCTATGCGGCGTACGTCGTGTTCTCGCGCGACGTCGTGCTCCGGGTCGGGTCGATGCGCTTCATGGCGTGGGTGTTCACGTACGGGGTCGTGCTGTTCGCGCCTCTCGGAGCTCGGCCGCTGCTCGCGCAGATCCCGCTTCTCGAGCCGCGCGGCTGGCTCCTGCTCGGATACATCGTCGCGGTCCCCACGATCGTGGCGTACGGGCTGAACGCCTGGGCGCTCGCGCGCACGACTGCGACGACCGTGACGATCTACATCTACCTGCAGCCGCTCATCGCCGCGCTGTTGGCGCGCCTCCAGCTCGGGCACGCAATCTCTTCGCGCGCCGGGACCGCGTCTCTCCTTATTCTCGGAGGCGTGGCGGTGACGACGTTGAGGCGGCGCCCGGCGAGCTGATCGACGTCGAGGCGTCAGCGCGCGAGCGGCTCGAGGAGACGAAGGCCCTCTTCGAACCGGGCTGCGTCGCAGGTCGCCCACGAGAGACGGAACGACTCGGGCGCACCGAAAAACGACCCGGCACCCACGAGGACGCCCGCTTCCCGCGCGCGCGCCTCGATCCGCGCGCGAAGGTCTCCGCGGCCAGGGAGCGAGACCATCCCGAAGAGCCCGTCTGCGGGCGCGCTCCAGCGAGCATCGGGGAGCGTCGCGACCCAGCGCTCGGCGATCTCGCGCTTGCCGGCCGCCAGCGCCTTCGCCCGCCTTGCGAGCGGGCCGATCGCGCGGAGCGCGGCCGCGCCGAAGGCCGCGTGCGCGAGCGGAAGATGGCCGAGCGTCGCGACCGCAGCCGCGGAGGCGCGCTGGACGATCTCCTCGGGGCCGAGCACCCAGCCGACGCGGAACCAGCCGAGCCCGTAGCACTTCGTCAGGCTCGAGATCGCGATCACGTTCTTCGCGAGCTTCCGCGCGCTGCGCCGGAACACGCCGTCTTCCGGCAGATCGTCGAAGGGTGCGTAGACCTCGTCGACGATCAGATAGGCGCCGCGTGCCTCGGCGATCGCCGCGAGCTCTCGGAGCGTGGCGTCCGGGACGCGGACGCCCGTCGGATTGTGCAGCGTGGTGACGACGATCGCACGCGTGCGTGGTCCGATCGCGGCCGCGACGCGCTCGGGGACGACGCGGAACCCTTCTTCCGCGCGTCGCTCGAACGTGCGCACGGTGACGCCCAGTCCTTCGGCCGCACGCGTGAGCGGCTCGTACCCCGGGTGTTCGACGAGGATCTCGTCACCGGCCGACAGCGTTGAGGCGTACGCGAGGAAGATCGCGTGCGACGTGCCGAGTGCGGGTGTGACCTCCGCAGGCGTCACGTCGTTGTAGCGGGCGATGGCATCCGTGAAGGCGGCGTATGCGCCGGGATCGTCGACGTCTGGAGCAGGAGCTCCGAGCTCGCTCCACTTCACGGACGGGATCCCGCTCGACGCGAGATCGTAGGGGACGTGCCCATAGAACTGCAGCGCCCAGGAGATGTAGCGGGTGGGGGCGAACATCGCTCAGGCCTGGCTCCTCGGTGCGCGCGTCATTTCTTCTTCAGCGAGAACTTCCCCTCGCGCACGATCGCAGCGTTGGCCTCCGCGAGCGAGAGCAGGCCTTCGGCGGCGTCACCGCTGGTCTTCGCGGTGAACGTTCCGGTGAGCCCCTGATCGGCCGGATCTTTCCGCCGGATGAACCCACGGAGCTCTCCGTCGATCAGACTGCCCTCGATCACGCCGGGTCCGGCGGGGCCCGAGTCGACGGTACCGGTCACCTTGCCGTCACCGTCCACGTTCAGCGTGAGCGTGCCCTCTCCGACGTGTTTCGCCGGATCGTCCTTCGCTTGCTTCACGCTCCCGTAGTCCTTCGAGGACGGGATGTAATAACTCGCCGGGCTGACGGAGTACGTCCCCGTGTAGGTCGCCGCTTCGCCCGCGGGCTTGCTTGCGCCCGTGCTCGCGTCGGCGCTCGACGCGTCCGCCGTCGTGGGGGCCGAGGGGCCCGCAGAGGCCGCCGCGCTTGCAGACGCGCTCGGTCCAGGCTTGTTTCCATCTTCGGACTTCGGGCAGCCCGACAGCACGACGCTCAGCGTCGTCATCGAAAACAAGAGCGCCCACGGACGCGTCGATGCGCGCCCGAGGCTCGTCGAGCCCAGCATCATCTTCCTCCAGCGCGCCCGAGGATCCGGACGCCGTATTCGCCGTCGACTTGAACGAGCTCACCGCGCGCGATCTCCACGCCTCCGGCACGGAGAATCACGGGATCACCGAGCTTGCGGCCGAGCGTGACGACGTCGCCGGGAGCGACCGTGGCCCATTCACGAGCCTTCATCTCGAGCACGCCGAGCTCCACGCGGACGACGACGGGGGCGTCCTCGATCACTTCGAGTGTCGGGTTCGGCTCTTCGGACATGGCGTCGTCGGTGGCTACGCTCGTCAGGACATCCCAGGGATGACTCTCGAGGGCCCCGGACCGTAGCATGAGCCGCCCGTCTTCGCCGAGATCGGCGCCGAGGCCGCGCTCTGCAGCACCGGCGACGATCGCGACCGGGCCGACGAGGCGGCCGTCTCCGGAGACGGCCAGCGGAAAGCTCGGCAGCACGAAGACGTCTCCAGCGCGAAGCGACTCGAGCGTGTCTCGGCCGGCAAGGCATGTCAGCGCGACGAGCGGCAATGCGAGCGGTACGTCTCCCATCGACGCGAGGTCTTCGTGGGAGAACGCGCGCTGGGCGGCCCCGTGCGGGATCTCGGCAAGCGGCACGCTCACGCGCGTGTCGAACGCGTCCGCGCCCACGACGACCGTGAGCGTCGCGGTGGCGATCCGTCCGTGCGCTGCCGCGAGATCGCGACCGAGCGCGCCGGAAGGTCCCGCCGAGACGATCCGGAGCGGCGCGCCCGCATGCGCCCGCCGCAGCGCTGCATGAACGAGCGCCGCGAGGGCGCCCGCGATCTCCGCCGACGTTCCGCGAGAAGCGTCGGTGACTCGCGGCGCGCGCTGGCGGAGCGCGCGCGCGACGAGGCTCGAGGCGAGCGCCGGCTCGACGTCCACCAGTGCGGCGCGACCGAGCCCAGGCTCATCCGCCGGCGCGAGCAGAAGGCCGATGCCGTGCGCCGCGATCGCGCCAGCGCCCGCGAGCCGCGCGCCTCGCAATGTGATCGACACCGGCTCGCCGGTCAGCTCGGTGAGCGCCGTCGCCAGAGCATCCGCCCGCACGAACGCTTCCGAGGCTTCGCGCAAGCGCGTCGCCACGCGGAGCTCTTCGCGCGAGATCGCGGGCAGCGACGCATACGGAAACGGCAGCGGGCGGAGGGGCGAGGCGTTCACGGCTTGCGGAAGGCCAGCGTCCAGTGGCGGTCACTCGTCATGCGGATGAAGCTTCCCCGGAGGCCCGCCGCATGAGCGATGTCGGTGACCTCGTCGACGGTGAGCGCCGCGCATAGCGACGCGCGGAACAGATCGCGCTGGTGCTCGAACGACGGGACCGCGGCGGGGTCGGCAGGCGGCGTTCCGCCGTGGAGAGCGACCAGCCGATCGACCTCCGCGCTGGTCGAAGGACGAGCGAGATCGCGCACGAACACGAGGCCGCCGCTGCGGGTGACGCGGCCCATCTCGGAGAGCACGAGCCGCGGATCGGGGATGTGGTGGACGATCGAGTTCGAGATCGTCGTCGAGAACGCCCCGTCGGAGTAGGGCATCCCCTTCGCGTCGACCTTCTCGAGCGAGATCCGAGCCTCGAACCCTGCTCTGGCGACGTTCTCCTTCGCGAGGGCGATCATGTGGACCGCGAGCTCCACGCCGACGACGCGGACGTCGGGCGCACGCTTGCAGAGCTCGATGGGGATGAGCGCCGTTCCCGTTCCGACGTCGAGCACCGTGGGGCCGATGGCTCCGAGCTCGAGGAGATCCACACAGAACGCCGCGTTCACGGCGCTGTGATCCATCGCGTCGTAGTCGCGAGCCTCTTCCGGAGTGTCCATCACCTCCGGCTCGAGCACCCTCTGGAGCGTCGTCGGCATCGGCCCGCTCACGGTGCCAATTCACGGCGCGGAGCGCAAGGACGACCCCGCTCACGACCCGTTCAGCGCCGGGCTCGCGGTCGCCCTTGTTCTGATACGCTCACTGCCAATGAGGCTCGAACGGCGCATCCGCACGAGGGCGGTCTCTTTGATGATCGCGTTGTCGATCCCGGCCGTCGCGCTCGTGCCGTTCGTCGCCTCGGGCGAGCCGAAGCCGAAGCCGAAGCCGGCCGCGAAGCACGCCGACAAGAACGACCAGGCCGACAAGTCCGAGAAGTACGACCCCGACAACATCACCGCGATCAGCCAGTACATGGAGACGATCGCGAAGGGGAACGAGCGGTTCGCCGCCAAGGACCAGACCGGCGCCGTCGACGCGTACAAGAAGGCAATCCAGCTCAGCCCGAAGAACCCGCTCGCGCACTACCTGCTCGCGGAGGCGTACCTCGCCGCGGCGAACATGGGAGAAGCCGAGGCGGCGATCCAGCAGGCCTACGAGGCGGACTCGAAGAACGCGCTCGTCCGTGCCCACGTGCTCTTTCTTCGGGCAGACATCGCCGAGCGGCAGAAGAAATGGGAGCAGGCCAAGACCGCCTGGCAGGCGTACACCGAACACGCCGCGAAGCTCGGGCCCGATGCCGGCGGCCACCCGCAGACGGGCGCGGAGCGCGTGAAGGTGATCCAGAAGATCATGGACCTCGAGAAGGCCTACGCCGGCGTGCGCGAGCGCATCGCAGCGGAGAAGGCCGACGCCGGCAAGGGCTCCTCGACGAAGAAGTGAGCGCCGACGTGACGACGTTGGCTGCGCTGGAGGACCGTCCGGGCCTCCGCTGGCGCGCAGCCAACGCCGATGGCTCGCCCCTGATCAGTTCCCGAGCGCGATCTCGCGCGCGAGGAGCTGATCGGCGGACTGGGTGAACTGGACGAAGCGCGCGTACTCCGCCCCCGGCTGCACGCGGCCTGCCGGGATGTCGATGACGCGAACGAGCTTCAGCGCGTTGCCTTCGACCGAGTCCTTCACGAGGACCGAGCGATCGCCGTCGCGGAGCTCGCCGCCGGGGAGCGTGGGCGGAAGACGCATCGTGGTGGGCGTGAGGATCTGGAAGTCCACCTCGACGTGCGAAGAGCTGCCGAGGAGGAGCGGCGTCTGGCGCTGCGGCAGCGTCGCGATCTGCGCGATGTCGACGGCGAAGAGCTGCTTCAGGACCATCTTGCCGCCGCCGAGGCTGCGCGCGAGCTGCGGGACCTCGGCCTTCATCTTGAGGACCAGCGGCGCCGCCAGGTCTTCCTTGTTCTCCATCCGGAGCTCCTTCAGCCGAGCGCCGGGGAGGTTGTTCGCGAGGAGGCGCGTCTCGACGAACTCGCTCCGCTTGCTCTCCGCGACGCGGTCGAAGACGGCGCGGAGACCGATGCCCATGCGGCCGACGTACGCCTGCGAGATCTCGACCGTCGCCGAGCCGTCCTCCTTGAGGAACGCGCGACCCTCGATCTTGACCCCGTCCGCGGCACCGAGCTTCGGCGTGGTCGTGCGTGGCGTGCCCGCCACGAGCCGGATGGCCGGCTGCCCGCGCAGCTCCGCCGGGACGTAGCCGAACGGCGCGAACTTGTCGCGCACCGTGAGCCAGCGGCCTTCGCCCCCGGTCTCGATCCGCGCCACGACGTTGTCGTAGGTCTCGACCTGGCTCATCTTGCCTGCGGGCGGCATGGCGATGCGGCTCTTCACGAGCGCGAGCTCGGCTTTGATGTCGAGCAGGCGCATCAGATAGAAAAACGCCGACTGACGCGAGCCCGCGCGCCCGGTGATGACGCGCCGGCCGTCGTTCTCCTGCGAGCCGTCCTGGATCGTCTCGCCGACGAACTTGTAGATGGCGCGTGCGCGGTCGTCCTTCTTCGCGGCGGGGATGTCCTTGACGAGCTCGCGTGCGACCTTCACGAGCCGCGGGTCGATCGGAGTCTCCTCGCTCGCCGCATCGACGTACCGAAGGAGCGTGTCGTTCAGGTCGATCCCCCAGCCGACGCGGACGCTCGGGAGGAACTCGCGCGGGTTCGGCGCGTCGGGCTCCTCGGGCGCGGGCGGGCTCTCGTCGACGCGCCAGCGCCGCTCGAGGAACGGGCCTTTCTCCGCGGTCTTCGGCTGCGGCACCTGGCCGACCGTCTCGATCTCGACGGGCCGATCCTTCGGGGCGAGCACGACGAACTCGCTCCGCCAGTAGCCCTTGTCGGCCTCGCGGAAGAACCAGTGCGGTCCGCGATAGCGCTTGCCCTTCGCGCCGTCGCTCGGGAACGCGGTGATGTGCTCCATCTCGAAGTAGTCGCCCACCTCGAGGTGCGGGAGCGTGAGCGTCGGCTTGCCCGCGACGGGCTCCGGCTCGAGGATCGAGCCGTCCGGCTTGATGACCCGGAACCGGAGGACGAGGCCGTCCGGCGGCTTCTGCTCGGACTCCCTGTCGACCGCCTCCTGCGATTGCATGCGGACGATCTCGTGCTCGAGCATCTCGCTCGATCCGTCCGAGTGAACCCACACCGCGGCGTAGTCGAGGATGCGGGCGGCGTTGCCGTCCATGTGCTTGCCGGACTTCTCCCACGCTTCGAACTCGCGAATGACCTTGCGGCCGTCCACGCGATACGGCTCGAGGAGGCTCGCTCCCTCGATGAGCTCGACGGCCTCGCGGATCTCGATGCCCTTCGCCCCGGCCTGCAGCGCGGCGGCGAGCGCACGGCGCAGCGCGGTCGTGTCGCCCTGCGCATATGCGTGATCGGCGAGGCGGAAGCGCGCCTGCACGTCGGCCGGGTTCTTTGCGAGCGCCTTCTCGAGCTGCGCGGCGGCCGCGCTCGGATCGCCGGAGCGCATCAGCACGTCGGCGATACGCCCGGCGATCTCCTTGCGATCCGGCCGGCGCTTCTCGAGGCGACGGAGCTCCTCGATCGCCGCCTTCCAGTCGCGACGAGCGAGCGCACGATCGAGATCGACCTCGGCATCGGGATCGAGCTTCTTGATTCGCTCGGCGATCTTGTCCGCCTCGGCGAGCGCGCCGTCGTCCTCCAGCGCGGAGAGATGAAGCGCGAGCGCATCGCGATCGTCGGGGAACCGCTCGGACAGGGACTTCACCGAGCGCATCCGCTCGGCACGCCAGCCGAGGCGTCCGTAGACGCGCGCCAGCTGTTCGGTGATCTGCGGGACGGCTGGGAGATCGGCGGCGAGCTTGCGAAGGGGCTCGACCGCCTCCACGAGCCCCCGCTGATCGGCGTCGTCGAGGATCAGCCACGCGCGCGCGTACCAGAGCTTCTCGTCGGCTGCGAAGGCGCGCGCGTAGAGCTCCTTCTCCATGATGCGCCGGACCTGCTCCGGGAACGCGACGTCGCCGCGTGCATATTGCGCCGCGAACAGCAGCGCACCTGGCGCAGCGTCCTTCGGCTCGACCAGCTTCTGCATGAGCGTAGAGGCGACGTCGGAGAGGCCGTCGATCCACGCGGCATGCGCGGCGAGCGAAAGGTAGAGCGGCGAGAGCTTCGGATCGCCACCGGCCGAGACGTCGGCGATGATGCCGGAGATCGGGTTCGGGTCCGGAAGGACGACCGGCCGCCCGACCCCATACGGCTTGCTCGCGTTCGTGTCGGTCTCGACCTTCGCGGCGGTGCCGTCGAGGTTCATCAGACGCACCGACGCGGCGTCGTTCATGACGCGCGCGAGGAGACGATGGCGTCCCTTCGGCACACGCACGGCGCCGCCGAAGCGCTGCCACACGCCCCACTGGCGGAGATCGCGGTCGACCACCGGCACGTCGTCGACCCACACCGCGACGGAGCCCTGCACGGCGACGAGGAGGTCGCGGTCGGCGGGCGTCTCGAAGAAGGTCTCGGCGTAGAAGATGCCGTCTTCGGTCTTCTCCGTGCTCGCGGTGAGGCAGCGATGCCGCTCGGTCTTGAGGACGTGCGGAACCGTCCCGCGCGAAGGATCCTCCGGCCATGACGGCGGCCACGGCGCACGTTCGGCCGCAAACGCCCGTCGCCGATCGGGTCCCGTGCCTCGTCCGAACGGCCCGGCGATGCGGACGTTGCGCGCGCAGCCCATGCGCCCTGTCACGAGCGCGTCGTAGTCGTCTCCGGTGACCTCTGCGCGGTCGAACGCCTCGGCCGTCGACCATTCATGGAGCTCGGCGAGCGCCCGCCAGCCGACGTTCCCCGGCGCGGTGATGATCGACTCGAGCGCAGCCGCGTTGTCCTTCCATAGATTGACGACGCTCCCGCGGAGCCCGACGAGATGATGGGTGGCGAGCCAGCTCACGAGCGGCGCCGCGCTGTCTTCGCTCTTCTTCGCGTATTGGAGCGCGGCGACGTAACCCTGCGCCGCGCGCTTCGGATCCCCGTGCGCCTCGTCCCAGAGCGCTCCGCCGACGCTGGCGTAGATGCCGTCGCCAGACGTCTTCTTCGACAGGAGCCGCTTGCGAGCGTCCTCGGCGCCCTTGGCCGTTCCGCCAGGCGCGAACATCTCGTCGAGCAGCCAGCGCCCGACCACCTCGCCGTCGCTCGACGACTTGCCCTGGCTGCGCAGCTTGGAGAGCTCGACGGGCGTGCGAGCCTCGGGCATGCCTCTACATGCCCCAATCCCGATCGTCACGAAGCTCGCGAGCGCTGCAGCCGCGACCGCTTTCAGCAAAGGTCGCATCATCCTCTTCCGCGCATCGGTCGTCGACGCGGTCTTCCAGTCAGTCATTCGCCATCACCGTCGTAGAGACTTCGTCGCTGGCGCTCCGCCATCTCGTTTCAGAGGCTTCGCCGTCTCGTCCACGACGACTCGCCGTCGGTCGAGAAAGACTTTCACAGGGAGAAAGGGAGACCAGGAGGGAGGGGGTTTGGGCCTCGTCGCGAGACTTCAGCGCCGGGTGCTGATCGCCCGGGACAATTTCACAGGGAGATGGGGAGACGCGGAGGATCCAGAGGTCGGGGAGGGCAACGCTTCGTTGCCCGCAGGCATCATGGCTACCCGCACGCGCATCGAGCGCGCCATGGGAGCGTGTGATCGAATCGGCGGAGCTCATTCGGATGGGTGAGGTCATGATCGCGTGTCCCCGTCGCGCCCTGCGGCCGGCAGCAGAGACGGCGACGTCGCCCTCCCTGCGCTCTGGGTCCTCCGCGTCTCCCTTCCTCCCTGTGAAGATCTCGAGCTCAGCCCGTCGCCAGACCTCCGCGAAGCGGAATGACCCCCAATAGAAATCTCTCCCCGTCTCCCTTTCTCCCTGTGAAACATCCCGCGAGGAGCGGCGCCCTCGGGCGAACGTCGACGTCGACGCGCCCGCCAACGTGGGGCCGACGACGTCGATGCCGAACACACGGGCATCCGTGCGAATCCTGCGCGCCGGATGTGACGCCAGGCGACCGCTTCGGTGCCGCTCCCGCCGGCGGACGGATGCAGCGTGGCGATCACTTCGACACCGTGTACGTCACCGTTTGGCCTAGCTCGCGGTCGACCTGCTCGCAGAAGGCTCGGAACGCGGCGTATTCGCTCGCCGGGATGCGCGACTTCGTGATCGCCACCGTCGTCTTCACGCGCACGGTCGTGCCGTTCGTCTCCGTCTCGACCTTGAAGAAGCCGTAGGGGCTGTTGCCCTCGGCTGCATGCGGAGCGCCGAGGATCTTTGCGCCCTGCGGGAGCTTCACGACGGTCTCGTTCTCCTGCGTCGACAGCGCGAAGATGCGGATGTCACGACGGCGGTTCGAGAGGGGCGCATACGTCCGGACGAGGTGCTCCTTCGCTCCGACGGGGATGGTGCGCGTCTCGCCGTCCTTACGCGCGAAGCTCGGTGCCTTCGCCTTCGCGTGGATCTCCACCTTGCGCTCGATGTCGTCGAGGTCGCCCGCGGTGACGGTCTGCACTTCGAGACCCGGCAGCTCGCTCGCGAGATCCTCCTGCACGCGCTGCTTCTGCGATGCTTTCGCGTGGTAGCGCTGGCGCCAGCTCGAGGCGCTCGAGCCGATGACCTCCACCTGCCAGTCGATCTGCGCGGAGCCGTCGGGGCTCACGGTCGCCTCGACGCGCTTGCTCGCGACGCTCTCGGAGGCCTTGGGCTCCGGCAGGTGTACGAGCTTGGGCTTGCCTTCGTTGATCTGGATGGCGAGCGCGCCGCGGTCCATGCTCGGAAGCTCGTTCGAGCCCGTGAACTCGGCGGTCCCGTCGAGGTACCAGTCGAGCGACGGGACGTAGGCGATCGCGTGGTCGAACGGCGCGAGGCTCGCCGGCTCGGTCTCGAAGTCGCCCTTCATCCCCGTGCGGAGGATGACGATGGTGGACGGGATCCCGAGCTCCTTCAGCATCGTGACGATGAGCGTCGCCTTGTCTTTGCAGTCGCCGAAGCCGCGCGCGAAGATCTGCGAGCAGCGATACGGCTTGAAGCCGTGAATGCCGAACTCGAGGGCGACGTAGCGAGTCCGCTGCACGACGAAGTTGTAGATGGCGCGGACCTTCGCCTTCTCGTCGGTGAGGCCTTTCGTGATCTCCAGGGCGCGTCGGCGGACTTCGTCGTCGGCGATGAACTGGTCCTTCACGAGGCCCCAGTACCAGCGGCCCATGTCGTCCCAGCTCTTGTACGTGGAGACGTGCACGTGGCCCAGGCTCTCGGCGAGCGGCGGCATCGCGGGCTCGGGCTCGAGCGGGGCGACGTTCTCGGCCTTGAAGTGCCAGATCCGGTTGTCGCCCTTCTCCTCTTGCTTCTGCGTGAGGCCGGGGATGGTCGGCTTGTTGAAGTAGAATGCGCGCGACTTCGGCGTGATGAGCACGTACTCGGCACGTGCGATCGGCTCGGTCGACTGCATGTAGACGATCTCGCCGAAGTAGTCGGCGAACGCGTTCCGGTGCGCGACGTCCTCGACGCGGTACTGGAGCTCGACGACGTCGCCCGGATCGAGGCGCGGGAAATGGACGTAGAATGCCCGCGCGCTCGAGTACATCGCCATCGCCGGGTTGTCGGTCGGCCCCTCGCCGCTTTCGATCGCCTCGTCCACCTGGCCGCCCTTCCGATAGATGCGCGCGCCGCGGAGCTGGACGGTCTCGCTGTCGGCTTGGAATCCGAAGCCGTACTCGCGCGCTTCGGCGGCAGCCGCGTCGGTGAGCGGCTGGAAGACGATCTGGTGGAAGCGGCTCGCGAGCCCGTTCGGGAAGACGGTCGTCACCTGGAGATCGACGAGCGTGCGGCGCGTGCGACCTTGCGCCGGCTGATCGCGCAGCTTCAAGAATTCGGCGGACGGCCGCGCGTAGGCCTCGTCGGGCCTGGGGCGTGCGGGCTCCGTGTGCGCGACGTACTCGCGAACGTCCTTCTCCTGGGGACGGAGCTCGAGGACCTTCCGGAGGAGTCGGATCTGCTCGTCGGTCTGGCCGCCGACGGCGTAGACGTCCGCGAGCGCACGCAGCGTCGCGACGTCTTCGGGCGCGAGGTCGAGCGCTCGACGATGGAGCGCGATCGCCTTCGGACGATCGCCGAGCGCGACGTAGGCCTTTGCTGCCGTCGCAAGCGAGCGTGCGCTGTCGGGGTTCGTCTCGACGAGGCGCTCGATCCAGCGGTTCGCGAGCGTCGCGTCGCGCCGTGCGAGCGCGAGCTCGATGTTTCCCTCGAGGATGTTCGTATCGTCGTACCGGAGGGTGGCATAACGCGCGCTGACCTCCTCGGCTTCGGTCGTGCGATCGAGCTCGCGCAACGCATTCGACGTGGCGCGGAGGAGCGCGACGCTGCGCGGCCGCCGTGCGAGCGCGCGATTGAGCAGCGTGAGCGCGGTCTCGCGGAGGCCGGCCTCGGAGTAGAGCTCGATCTGCGCGAGGTTCGCCGGAACGTTGTCGGGATCGAGCTCGAGCACCTTCTCGTAATACGGGATCGCGTCGCGCCAGTTCGCGCCGCCGCGGGCGTGTCCCGCGCGCGCAAGGAGCGCCGAGATGCGCTCCTCCGTGGGCACGGCCTTGCCCGACCGGCGAATGACGTCTTCGGCCTTGTCGATCCATAGGCCGCGCTGGTTCCGGTTCTCGGCGAGGTCGCCGGCGAGGAGGCATCGCGGAACGGTGGGCGATTTCTCTGCGGCCCGACGGGCCAGATCGCGTGCGCGGTTCTCGCTCGCGTCGTCGGAGCTCGTCAGCACGAGCCAGCGTGCATAGGCCTCGAGGGAGGCGGCGTCGTCGCGCGCAGCGAGCTTCTCGAACGAGGGAACAGCGCCGGCAGCGGCCGGGGGCGGCACCGGATCGCCCTTGCGGAAGCGAACCGCCGCGGCTTCCTTCGCGTGCGCCGGATCCGGGTCGGATTCGAGGTTACGGTCCGGGGCGCCGCTCGCGTCGGCGAGGCGGAGGGCGAACATCGGGGCGTCATCGTCGCCGCAGACCTTCACGGTGAGACGGTGCCAGCCATCGCGCATCGTCAGCGTCACGCCGAAGCGGTCACTGTCGAGATCGCGGTATTTCGGGTCCTTCAGGACCTGGACGCCGTCGAAGAACACCTTCGCGGCGCCACTCGCGCCGAACCAAACCGAAAACGGGCGCGGGCCGGACTTCGTCCGCGGATCGCGGACGAACGTGGTCGCGTACGCGCAGACGTTCTCCTGCGGCCGCATCGTCGCGCCGAGATCCACCCAACCGTACGGGAACACGTCGGGCGTGATGCGGTTACCGACCTGCCGCTCTTTCCCGTCGTACGTCCGCGCCATGCTGAGCGGGTCGGCGAGCTCGTCTTCGGGCCCGAAGCTCCGATCGAGGCCGGTCTTGCCCTCGTTGTCGAAGGGGCCGGTGATGACCCAGCGGTTGACGAACCCGAGGTCCTTGATGCGCTGCTTGGCGCCGGGCAGGTCTCCGCGCCGCCGTCGCGCGTACGCCTCGAGGAGGCCCGAATACACCCGTAGCGGCGCGCTGATGCGCGCGTCCCCGGCGACGGAACGGAGGGCTTCTTCGACTTCCTGCGGATCGCCCTGGTCCCAGTCGGCCCAGATCTGACGAAGCGGGATGTACCCGAGCGGCATCCCTCCGCGCTGCACCTCGTCGGACAGCCGGCGTAACCGCGGTAGCCGCTGCCCGACGTCGGCTGCCGAGAGCCCGGGAGCGACGGCCACGAGGATGAAGAGCCCGAGGACGAGGGCGCGAAGAGCGAGGGACGGCCGGCGCGTCGACACGCCGGGGTTTTCCGCCGCGAAAGAGCCCGCGTCAAGCCGCCCGTCAGCTCGTGGAAACAACGGAACGGCGGCCTTCCCGGCAGGTCCGCGCGCCTGCCGTATCGAGCACACTGGCGAGCGTCTGAAAAGGGGCTTGATTCACGGACGAGATTGGCGGGGCGTTTGCAACGCTCGTGGTCGTGCGATCACAGGCCATGTGGTGTAAGAACGAGGTGGTGACTACGGCCTTGGAGTCCGAGCAGCCCGAACCGGCGCAGAGCAGCGCGAAGCGCGGGTCTGTGCTCAAGGGCCTCATCAAGACCATTCGGCCACACCAATGGGTGAAGAACCTGTTCGTGATTGCGCCGATGTTCTTCCACAAGGATCTCTTCGGCACGACGCCGGCGGGAGACCCGACGCTGAATCTGAAGGTCGCCGGTGAGGCGTTCCTCGCGACGGCGGTCTTCTGTCTGCTCGCCGGAGCGGTCTACACGATCAACGACCTCGTCGACGTCGACGCGGACCGGATCCACCCGGTGAAGCGATTCCGTCCGATCGCGAGCGGCGCCGTCCCCGAAAGCTTCGCGAAGATGTTCGCCGCGTTGCTCGTCGTGACGTCGCTCGGCGTCGGGGCGCTCCGGCTGAACCTCGCGTTCGCCGCCGTTGCGGCGCTCTACTTCGTCGAGAACATCGCCTACAGCTTCAAGCTGAAGAAGGTCGCGTTCCTCGACGTCGGCCTCATCGCGTTCGGGTTCGTGCTCCGCGTCGTTGCCGGCGGTCTCGCGACCGGCACGAAGGTGAGCTGGTACATGCTCGCATGCACCGCGCTCCTCGCGCTCTTCCTCGGCTTCGGCAAGCGACGCCACGAGCTCGAAGGGGAGCACGCAGGCAAGCAGCGCGCGGCGCTCGAGGCGTACTCGAAGACGTCGCTCACCGCGGCCCTCGCCGTGACGGGGCTCGCGACGGCAGTCACGTACCTCGCGTACACCCTCGATCGCGACACGGAGGCGTTCTTCCAGAGCGACAAGCTTTGGCTCACGGTGCCGTTCACGGTGTTCGGCATCGTGCGGTTCCTCTTCCTCGTCTCCGGACGAGCGGGCCGCGGCCGCAAGGCGGAGAGCCCGACGCAGGAGATGCTGAGCGACGTCCCGTTCGTGCTGAACCTGATGTTGTGGGTCGTCGCGATCGTCGCGATCATCTACCGCCTGCGACCGGGTTGATCGGTTCGCTGCGACTCGCGGCGCTCGGACGGTCGAAGCTCTCCTCGCACTGCGCGCCGCACTCCTACCCCGAGCGCTGCGCCTCCGGCCGTCCTCGGCGTTTGTTCCCAGCCGTCGTCGATTTGTGCGAGGCGGAGTAGCGACGAAGCGGCCACTCTGCACCGGGACACGCGTGACGATGAGCTGATCCCCTGTGCTCGGGGCGCCTCGTGCGCCGGTCGTGCCGAGCGACGGGCTCGCGCGACGTGAGCCGCGCGCGCGGGCCGCGAAAAATCGGAGAGCGACGGCCAACGGCGGGAGTGTCGGTCGGCCCGCGTCGAGCGCCGGGAGCGCCGCCGTCGGTCGGCGAGGAAACGCTTGGAAATCCGGAGCGTTCGTCCCTGCGACGTCGAGCTCTCTGTGGCTTCGCCGGTGCACAGCGGACCGCGCGAAGGAGGTAACTGAACATGCTCACGCTCAAGCCTTTGGCACTGACGAGCCTCGCCGTCGGAGTGGGTCTCGCGCTCGGTGGATGCGCCGCTCCCACGGGAAGCGATGCCGAGACCACTTCCGCTGCGCTCGTCGACGACGACACGAAGCAAGGCGGACAAGAACAGATGTACCCCGGACAGGAGCAGGGCCAGCAGGGTCCGATCCAGGGCGGGATGGGCCAGCAGCAAGGCCAGCCCGGCGGACAGCAGAACGTGCTGATCAATCCCGAGACGGGCGAGCCGGTGCTCGACGATACCGGCCGGCCGATCCAACTCGACCCCGAGACAGGCGAGCCGTTGGTCGGCGAGGTCGGCGAGGTCGGCGACATCCCCGGCCAGCAGCAGTCCGGCGAGCCCACGGGCGAGCAGCAGTCCGGCGAGCCCGGCCAGCAGCAGTCCGGCGAGCCCACGGGCCAGCAGACCGGCGAGTTGAACGGCGAGGCGCCGGCGGCCGCCACGTTCTGGGGTGGAGGCTGGGGAGGCTGGGGCCGGCCCGGCTGGGGCGGCGGTTGGGGTCGCGGCTGGGG
>JAFAER010000173.1 GCA_023423895.1 Pseudomonadota bacterium | reverse complement strand
CTCCTGATCACTCGGCGGCGTTGACGGCGTTGTCGGCGGCTGGCTGAGCAGCGGCCGCGATGACTTGTGAGTGGGCGGGCGCGTCCACACGAGAAATCGACCCGTCCTTGTTCTTCTTCCCGAGCTTCACCATGTTCTTGGCTTCCGCGTCGGGCGGCGCGGAGAGCGTCTGGGTCTTCGGCTTGTACGCGCGGACCTTTTCGCGCAGCTCCTCGATCTGCGAGCGCAGCGTCTGGTCCTGCACGCGCCGGCTCTCGAGCTGAGCGGACTTGAGCTCGAGGAGCTCGAGGCGCTTCTGATCGATGCGGTGCTGGAGCTCGTGCATCTTCTGGCTCGCGTCCTGGAGGCGCTCCTCGTGGAGCTTCAGGGCGTGGGCGTACGTCTTCACGCGGATCTTGATCGACCCGGCCGGCTTGTTCGCGTCGATGTCGTGGAGCGCGGCGTACGGCGTCTTCGACTTCTCGATGATGCCGTCGATGAGGCCGTAGATCGGCGCGTCGTGACCACACTTGAACGACGAGAGGTCGAGGACGACGACGTTCGGATGGTGCGCCGCGAAGACCGCGCCCCAGACTTTTTGCGCGCTGTTGACCGAGTAGTTCTCCGGCCAGACGTGGTTCAGCTCGAGCGGCGTCTTCATCTGACCCGACTCGAGGTCCTCCTTGAAGTAGCGATCGAGGTACTCGCGCTGCTTCGGGATGGAGCGGATCGAGAGGATCGGGTAGCCGAGGACCTGGAACTCCTCCGGGATGCCGTGGTTCAGGCCGGGGTCCGAGTGGTACGGACGACCGAGGAGGAGGATCGCGACGCGGTCTTCGGCCTCGACGGTCTCGAGGATCGCCCTGCCCTTGTCCTGCAGGTCGTTCTCGAAGATCGTCTGCGCCTTCCACGCCTCACGGCACGCATGGTCGTTCTCGTCCTCGGTGATGCCGAGCCGCGGTCCGAAGATGTCGAAGAGGCGCTTGGCCGTGAGGTTCGGCTCGACGAACGAGAGCGCCGGATCGAGGAACTCGATGCCGCGCGAGGCGAAGAAGTCGACCTCCTTCGTGAACGCGGCCTTCATGACCTCCGGCGCGCCGGCGACGATCGGACAGGACGCATTGTCCATCGTGTCCGCGACGAAGTTCGCGACGTGCGTGAGGATCGGGAAGAAGATGTACTTGAGCGGCTTCTTCGCCGTGTGCTGGTGGAAGAGCAGGTTGTGGATGTGCGCCTGCGCGACCTTGCTCGGGTAACACGGGTCGATCGAGCCGTACTTGCCACCCTCGACCCACATCTCCTCGGTCGTCTCGTCGGAGAAGACGACGTTCTGCTTCGGGATGCCGAGCGCCTCGAGGTACGTCCGGAGGAACGGCGCCGTCGAATAGATGTTGAGCACGCGCGGGATGCCGATGCGGACGCGGCGGCGCGCATCCCAGGCTTCCTTGCTCGAACGCTTGAACGGCCGCGTGATCTCGACGCGGCGCTGGCCGAAGATGCCCTTCTTGATCTCGACATCCTTGATCGGCGAGCCGTCCTCGGGCATCGGCGCGGCGTTGTAGAAGTGCATGAAGGCGCGCTTCGCCTCGTAGTCCACCATGTTGGGGAACTGCTGCGCCGTCTTCTTCCGTTCGGCGACGAGGTCGAGCATCGCCTCCTTCGACTCGACCGTCCCCTTCTCGCAGGAGAAGCCCGCGATGTAGCGGCTCGAGCGACCGTCCGGCGTCTTCGTGTCGATGAACGTGCGCTTGCACTCGTTCGGACAGAAGTGACAGACGGTCTCCTCGTCGTTCTTCGTCGTGTATTCGAGGTTGATCGCGTCATCGAGCCCGATGAAGGAGCTCTTGCCCTTCCGCTTCACGACGCGGAGCGTCTCCATCGCCGCGCCGATCGCGCCCGCCTCGCCCGTGTGCGGGTGGACGAAGACCTCGCCGTTCGGGACGCGCTCCTTGATGTAGTCGACCTGCGCTTTGACGGCCGCGAGGTTGTACTGCGTGCCGCCCTGGAGGACGAACTTGCGCCCGAGCGACGCGAGACGCGGGATCTGGACGACGTACTGCCAGACGTTCTTCGGCAGCACCTGCGCGAGACCCGCGAGCATCTCCTCCTTCGAGAAGCCTTCCTTCTGGAAGTTGACGCGGTCGGTGTCGAGGAAGACGGCGCAGCCGTAGCTGAACTTCGGCGCGAGCTCCGCCTTGAACGCGACGTCCGCGAACTGCTGCACCGGCACACCGAACGAGTCCGCCGTTCCCTGGAGCAGCGTTCCGTTACCGGCGCTGCAGGAGTTCGACAGACGGAAGTTCGCGATGTCGCCGTTCTTCATGAACAGGACCTTGATGTCCTGCCCGCCGATGTCGCAGATGACGTCGACGTCGCCGAAGAAGTGCACCGCGCTCAGCATGTGCGCGACGGTCTCGACGATGTTCACGTCGCTCTTCACGCACTCCTCGAGCACGTCGGCGGCGTAGCCGGTCGCGCCGAAGCCCATCACCTCGAGCTCGGCTCCCTGCTTCGTCGCGTACTCCTTCAGCTGCGCGAGGAGCTCCTTGGTGTCCTGGATCGGGTTGCCCTTCGAGAGCTGGTACGCCTTCGTCAGGATCTTCCCGCTCTCGTAGTCGACGAGGACCGCCTTCGATGACGTCGAGCCGCCGTCGAGGCCGATGACGGCGCGGACCTTCTGTCCGGCCTCGAGGGCCTCGGGGACGTACTTCGGGATCTTGTAGAGCTCACGGAACTCTTCGAGCTCCTGCTCGTTCTTCGAGAGCGGCGGGCCCGCCGACTCGCCGAGGCGCGCCTTGCGGCCGGTCGTGATGTACTCGCGGAGGTCCTTCAGATCGGCCTTCATCCAGCCGACGTGCGCCTCCTCGTGGAGGCCGTAGAGCACGGCGCCGAGCGCGGCGTAGTACTGCGCGTTCTCGGGAACGAAGACGAGCTCCTCGATCGGGACGTCCTTCGGGTAGTCGTAGCCGCGCTCTTGCCAGACCTGCGGGATGCGGAGGCGCCAGCAGTCCTGGAGGAACGGCAGGTACGTGTTCGGTCCGCCGAGGAGAAGCACGCGCGCCTTGAGCGTGTTGCCGCGCGTGAGGACCGAGAGGTTCTGCATGACGATCGCGTCGGCGAGCGAGCAGAGGACCTCGGTCGACGGGATGCCGCTCTTGATCAAGTTGACGATGTCCGTCTCCGCGAACACGCCGCACTTCGCCGCGACGTGATGGAGCTTCGAGTCGTCGAAGCGGAGCGTCGTGACGAGCTCCGGCGGCGCGTTGACCTTGAGGAAGCACTTGTCGATGGTGGCGCCCGTTCCGGACGCGCACTTGTCGTTCATCGACGCCATCGCCGTCTTCTCGCCGGTCTTCTCGTCCGCCTTGAACATGATGATCTTGGCGTCCTGACCACCGAGTTCGACGACCGAGAGGACGTCGGGGTGCAGGTGCTCGACGGCGAGCGTGACCGCGTTCACTTCCTGGACGAACTTGCCGCCGGTCGACGGGGCGAGCGGCGCGGAGCCCGAGCCCGTGAGGAAGATGCGCCAGCCGTCCTGGGGCTGGTTTGGGAACGCGGCGAGGATCGTCTCGAGCAGCTCGAGGACCTTCTCGGGCTGCTTCGTGTGGTGGCGCTGGTAGTCGCTCCAGAGGATCGCCTTCGAGTCGGGATCGACGACGGTGGCCTTCACCGTGGTCGACCCGACGTCCATTCCGATCGCGAGAAAGGTCTTCTTCGACATCGCTTCAGGTGCTCCGGACAGGCGCTTACCCCAGAAAAGGCGGAGCCGCCGAGCTTCCGGCGGCTGAACTGACACGTCAGTTCAGGCAGCCTATCGGCTTTCGGATGGGCTGGAAAAGCATTTCTGCCCAGGTCCGCCCCCGCGAAAGTCTCGGAATACCGAGGCCTTGAGCCGCATGAACAGCCTGAGGAGCGCGGTTCGGCCGGGGTTTTCACGCTCGAGCTCCGTCCCCTCCTCTGGCTGATCCTTGTCGAGCTCGTACGCGTTGGAAGCGCCGCACCGCACGGCTGTGATTCCTGCTCACACGAGCGACAGCCCTGCCAGATGACGGCTGCGTCCCTTCGGCGGCTCACTCCCGGAAACACGGGTCTTCGCGTCGCGTGTCATCGCGGCACATGCCCTGCTGATGGGACGCCGTGATCGTTCATCGAAGAAGTGCGAGGGCGCGAAGGCTCCCCGTATCGGGCGTGCTCTTCGCGCTCGGCGTCTCGCTCGTCCTCGCCTGCAGGCCCAACGACCCGAACGACAAGGACGAGGAGGATGACAACCAGTTCCGCGAAGACGTGATCTGGTGCGAGGAGGCCGTCGCGCGCCTCGAACGATGCTGCCCGGGGTTCGACGGCGCGCGGGTCGAGTGCACGTTCTACTTCTCCTACGAGCGGGGCTGCGGCGACGCGCGGTCCGAGCGCACCGAGCCTGCGTTCACCGTGGACGACAGCCGCTGCATCAACGACACGGCGTGCAGCGAGCTCGTCGCAAACGGCGTCTGCGAGCGCGCTGCGCAGAACGGCGCTGCGCGTTCAACGGTCACCACCACCTCATCGAGCTCGGGCGGTCTCGGCGCCGACACGACGACGACGACGGGCTCGCCTCCCCGCTCACCGGTGTGTCCATGAAGACTCGATCCTCTTCCTTGCTGGCCATCGTCGGGCTGCTGACCGTCGCGCGCGCAGCATCGGCGCAGACCCCGTTCGAGAGCGGCGGAGACGACGGCCGCTCTCCCAGCGCGACCAGCGCGACGAGCGCGGCGCCAGAGCCGAGCCCCGCCGTCCCCACCCTCGCCGCGGCGCCGAACGAGCGGCCGCAGGTGAAGAAGCCGGCGTCCATCGTCGGGCTGCGCGTCGACGGAGCTTACGCGCAGCGCAAGCTCGTCTCGCTGCCCGTCACCGGGGCCGACATGGGACTTGCGATCGGCGCTCAGCCGACGCGATCGTTCGCGGTCTGGGGCGCCTCCCGCCTGTTCCTTGGGAGCACGGCGAACGGGCTCGACGTGTTCTCCTTCCGTCTGGGCGCCGACATGGAAGGCGTGTTGTTCGACCGCCTTCGCATCGGCGGAGGCGTCCACTTCTTCGTCGTCGGCGTCGACCGCGCCGCGCGCGACGAGACCATTCTGAGCTGGGGACCGTCAGGCTCGCTCACGGCTCGGGTCGACCTCATCCAGTCCGAGGGCTACGCGATCTTCGCGCGCGCCGCGCTGGACGGCGGATACGAGGTCTACGACGGGAGCGCGTTCTGGGGCCCGGCGCTCGGCGCCGGCGTCGACTTCGACCTCGCGGGCAACCGCGCAGCGCTGAAGTGAGCCGCGCGCTATAGGATCTGCCCGCACCGATGGCGGGCACACCTCGCACAGACTCGACGCTGATCGGACGGGAGACCGAGCTCGCGCTCGCTCGACGTCTGCTCGCGACCGGCGCGCGGCTCGTCACGCTCGTCGGTCCGCCCGGCGTGGGCAAGACGCGGCTCGTCCGGCACCTCGCACGCGAGCTCGACCAGCAAGGCGCCGACGTCCGCATGGTGTCTCTGCGCGATGTATCGTCGTCGGGCGTGCTCGCTGCCGTCATGCGTGCGCTCGGCGGCGGGTCTCGGATGACGGCTCGTGCTCGGGCGGTCTTCCGCGCCGCCGAGTCCATGGAGCAGAGCGCCACCGTGCTCGTGCTCGACGAGGCCGAGCACGTACGCGACGAGGTCGCCGAGCTCGCCAGCGCATGGCTCGACGGTACGACGCGCGTGCGCATGCTGGTGACCTCTCGCGAACGGCTCGACGTGCCGCTCGAGCACGTCGTGCGAATCGAGCCGCTGCCGCTCGAGGCTGCCGCCCTGCTTCTCCGCGATGCGCTCGACCGCGCCGCGTCGAAGCGGACGGTGACGGATGCCGACGCACGACGTCTCGTCGAGCGCGTCGACCGCCTGCCGCTCGGAGTGGAGCTCGTCGCGTCGCGTGTCGCGTCGCTCGGCGCTGCCGCCGTCCTCGCGAACAGCGGACAGGCGCTCGCCTTGCCGCCTCTCGAAGAGGCGCTCGAAGAGAGCTACGCCACGCTGGACGACGAGGCGCGGGCGGTGCTCGGGGCGCTCTCGGTCTTCCACGGCGGCTTCGATCTCGAGACGGCCGTGGCCGTCGTCGGCCCGCTGGGAGACGCAGCAAAGGCGATCCAGCAGCTCGTCGACGCTTCGCTCCTTCGACCGCTCGACGGCGCCGGCGGCGAGGCACGCTTCGAGATGCTGACGGTGATCCATTCCTTCGCCGCCGCCAAGCTGAGGGACGCGGGACGAACGGACGCGATCGCTCGTCGGCACATGGACGCGTTCGTGCGACGCGCGGGCGGCTCCGAAGATCTCGCGGCCGAGCGCGCGAACCTGCTCGCCGCTTTCGACCTCGCGAAAGAGCGCGAGGAGGTCGGTGCCGCACAGCGCTTGGCCCTGGCGCTCGATCCACTGCTCGTCCGCCAGGGACCGCCCGATCTGCACCGCGAAGTGATGCGCGCTGCGCTCGAGCTCTCCGACGCGCATGCCGGCGATCCCGCCGTCGAGGCGGAGCTGCACCGGGCTTACGGGCGGTTTCTCGCGCTCCGCGGACGCTTCCGCGAGGCGCTCGTCTCGAACGCACGTGCATCCGCGCTCGCGGAGCATTGCGGGGACCGCCGCATCGCCGGCTGGGCCGCGTCCTTCGAATGTTTCGTGCGCCGTCCACTCGGCGAGCTCGACGCCGCCGAGGGCGCCGGACGAGCTGCGCTCTCCCACGCGCAAGCGCTGCACGATCTCCGTCTGGAGGCGATGACCGAGCAGGCACTCGGCCTCGTCGCCCATGCGCGCGGCCACCATGACGCCGCGATCGACCGGTACGTTCGAGCGATCGCCGCCGCGCGCCGAGCCGGCGACGATCGTGCAGCCGGAATCGCGCATGCGAATCGAGCGGTCACGCATCTGGCGCTCGGCGATCATGCAGGCGCCAAAGATCACCTCGGCTGCGCGCGCACGTTCTTCGAGGCCGCGGGCGATCGGTATCATCTCGTCCGGATCGCTCCCGCCGCCGTCGCGATCGCACGGATGACGGGCGACCTCGTCGTGGCAGAGGAGACCTTCGCTGCCAGCGTCGAACCCGTTCGAGAGCACGGAGATCTCGCCTGCGAGGCCGAGCTTCTGCTCGAGGGCGCTCGCGTCGCGCTGCTCCGCCGAGCCCGTGCGCAGGCGGAGGCAAGGATCGCCGAGGCGAGGATCATCGCGCGGGACGTCGACGACGTCTTCTTCACCGCCGAGCTCGAGGAGCTGAACGCACTGGTGACACGACCCCGCGCAGGACGCGAGGAGCTCGCGCTCAGGATCGACCCGAGCGGACGGGCGTTCGAGCTCTCGGGCGGCGTCGCCGGGCGGCGCATGCTCGACCTGTCACGACGGACGGCGCTCCGTAAAATACTTCTCGCGCTCGCGGAGCGACACGCGCGCGGCGCGGGAGGTCTCGCCACCGCCGAGGTGCTCGAAGCGGGCTGGCCGGGCGAGCGCATGCGGGCGGAGTCGGCGTCCGCACGGGTGTACATGGCGATCCGCCGCCTGCGCGCGCTCGGTCTCGAAGAGGTGTTGCTGACGACCGAGGACGGCTACGCGCTCTCGTCCCTCGTCCGCATCCTGACCTGACGGGATGACCTGCCGGGGCGTCCTGACGAACTGTTAGGGGGTGTTATTTGGCCGCGAACCGCGCCGTCGGCAGAGCGGATCGTGATGCTCCTCTCCATCCGTTCGCTCGCCGTCATCAGTGCGCTCTCCCTCGCCGCTGCAGCTTGTGCAGACACATCGCCGTCCGCATCGAAAGGAGGTGGACCGACGCCGGACGCGCCAGACGCCGCGGTCGACGGACCGTCGCCGCCCGAGCCCATCTCTTGGTCGACGTGCCCGCTCCACACCGAAGGCGGCACGCCATCCGCCGAGTGTGCGACGGTGGCGGTGCCACTCCGCGCGTCCGAGCCGAACGGCGAGACGATCGACGTCTTCGTGAAGCGCTTCCGACCGGCGAACGGCAAAGCCTCACGCGCGCTCTGGATGCTGCAGGGTGGCCCGGGCGGGTCCGGGTACGTCTTCGAAGGGATCTCGAAGGCGATCGCCACCAAATACCCGGATGTCGAGTTCTACATCCCCGACCACCGCGGCACGGGCAAGTCGACGAAGCTGACGTGCACGGCGCAAGCGCCCGAGAGCGAGGGCGGGATCGGGATCGCTCCGTCCGAATGGCCCGCATGCCTTGCCGAGAACCAGCAGCGGTGGGGCGAAAAGCTCTCGGCGTTCTCGACGACGAACGCGGCGAACGACATCGGTGTCCTCATCGAACGCACGCGCCGTGAAGGACAACCCGTGTTCGTCTATGGCGTCTCGTACGGGACGTACTGGGCCAATCGCTACCTGCAGCTCTATCCGAAGCAGGCCGACGGCGTGATCATGGACTCCATTGCAGCGCCCGGCTCGAGCCTCGCCCGCCAGGACGAAGACGCGAACGAAGCGGCGCGCCTCCTCCTCGACCTCTGCGCCAAGGACGCAGGCTGCGCGGCCAAGCTCGGCGCCGACCCGTGGGCGAAAGCTCAGGCTCTCGTCGCGAAGCTCGGCACCGGACATTGCGCCGACGCCACGCCGCCCGCAGGTCTCACGATGCATCAAGCCGTACGCCTCGCGTTCGGGACGATGCTCATGTACCCGCATCTGCGCGGATACATCCCGGCGGCGATCCACCGCCTCGATCGCTGCGCAGCAAACGACGTGACCGCGATGAAGACGTTCTTCGCGGCGCTCTACGGCGGCCCCGACGAAGGTGGCGAGCCCGGCGAGCCGGACGAGATGATGAAGGGCTGGGGCTGGGTCCTCTCGAACAACATCACGTTCTCGGAGCTCTGGGAGTCACCGCCGCCAACGAGCGAGACACTCGCCATCATCCGCGACACCGCCGTGGCGACGCGTGAGATCACCGCCGGCCTGCCGGAGCTCCATGCGAGCTGGCCGCGCTACGTCGATCCGCTCGCGCCGGCGTGGGCCGAGACCGAGACGCCGATCCTCATGCTCGCCGGCGGGCTGGATCCGGCGACGTTGTTCCAGAAGCAGCTCGGCGCACGCGATCACTTCCGCGGTCCGAACCAGCACTTCATCGAGATCCCTTCGGCCACCCACACGGTCATCGCCTCGTCCGCGACGAAGGCGAACCGAAGCTGCGGGACGATGATCATGATGAGCTTCCTCGAGAACCCGCAGGACAAGCCGGACACGAGCTGCCTGGCAGACGTCGTCCCGCTCAGCTTCGACGGCGATGCCGCGACGACGAATGCGCTCTTCGGGACGTCGAGTCCGTGGGACTGAGAGCGAGCGTCACTTGCCGTAAGGGTTCGGCGGCGGCGCCACACCCTTGAGGCTCGACGGCGCGGGCGTCGCCGAAGTCGAGGTCGACGTGGACTTCGGCTTCGGCTTCGGCGGCGACGCCGTCACGTGCGGTGCAGGCGTCGTCGCAACGGCGGGCTCGTCGAGCGCTTCGTCGTCGACCGGATCGCCGATCGAGATCGCGGTCGGGATCGGCGCGGCCACGGTCGTGACCTCGGGCGGCGGCACCACCGGCGTGACCGCGGCGCGCGGCGGCGCCGGCTTGGGGTCATCGGTCGAGACCGCAATGACGGCCGCTGCGGTGAGGAGAACGATGACGGCTCCCAGCGCAGCCATCCCGATGCGAGCGGCGAGGCTCGCCTTCTTCTCCTCGCGCGGGATCGCAGGCAGGCTCCGCATCGGCGCGCGCCCCGCCGTGATGTCCTGAGCCGTGTAGACCTGGAACGTGACCGGCGCGGCGTTGTTCGCGGCCGACTCGTCGACCGTCGTGATGTTCGGCGAAGACCACTGACGGAACGCGCGCTCGTACGACGCCGGGGGCCCTCCCGCGGGCGGCGCGAACGCCTTCGGCGCCGTGTTCGGGCGGCTCGACGGGGCTGCCGGAGGTACCGACACGGCGGGTCCCTTCCCGGTCGCGTCCGCGAGCGGTGGGAGCGACGGCGGAAGCGGCGGCGGGGCGAACGCCACGTCTTTCGTCGGCACCTTCGGCGCGTTCGCGTCGATCGCCGCGAGGACGTTCACGGACGCCGGACGGCTCGGAGCCAGCGGCCTGTCCGGCGAGCTGATCTTGAGCGAGCCCCCGCCCACGATCGCGAGCGGCGCCGGCGTGCGCGATGGCGCGAGCGGCGTCGTGCCGGGCTTGAGGTGCAGCGCGAGCGGCGACGTGATGCTCTTCGTCGAGGGAACGACGGGCGGGACCGGCGGGACCGGCGAGAGCGAGCCGAGAAACTCGGTCGCCGCAGGACGAGCGGTCGACATGCCGCGGCCGTCCGGGATCCCGGCCGGCGCAGCGCTCGATAGCCGCCGCGGTGAATCGACGGCTGGTCGCAGGGTATCGACAGGAGCAGGAGCAGGAATCGTCGCGAGCGGCGGGGGCGGCGCCGTCCCGTTCAGCGACGGCTTGCTCGGTGGGGGCGGCGGAGCGGGAGCGCCCACCTCACGCTGCCTCTGGAGCTGCGCCAGCGCTTGGTGTGGATCGGTCGGCGTCAGCGTCAGCGTGGGGGCGTGCGGTGCCGGCGCGCCGGTCTGACGCTGCTGCTGCAGCTTCGCGAGCGCCTTATCGAAGTCTTTCGTGGGTCCGGCCGCGGGCTCGCCGCTCTCTCGCGCGCCGATCGACGGATGAGGAGGACGTGGCGGCATGCCCGATGGCCGCGGCGGCGCCACCGTGATCCGGACCGACTCCGGCTCGAGCACGGGCGGACGCGCCGGTTCCATCACGCCGCTGGCCGAAGGCGGGACGTTCGCTGCCTCGCGAGCGTCGGGCAGCGAGACACGCGGCGGCAGGGGGGCCTTCGGGTTACGCGAGGAAATGGCGCGAGCTCCAGCCGGGGGTGCTTGAGAGGAGGAAGCAGAGCGAGGCTCGATGCGCGAGACGAGCTTCGATCCGCCTTGGACGGCAGGCTCCTGACGAGCAGACTTCGGCGTTCCCGGCTCCGCCATCGCCATCACGAAAATTACAGCCAGCACAAAACACGCCAGTGCTTTGCCCGGACCACCCAAGCATACGCGTTCGGCCGCGTTCTGTCGCTCTGGTCGTGCAGTCGTGTTTTGCTTGGTCCGACCTGCACGGACCGTCGCGCTCGCCGGCGTTTCAACGCGAGCGTGGATAGCGGATGATCCACAGAGAACGGCTCTTCCATTGCCCAGGCTACAGACCGCACTCGCCGCCGTGTGATACTTGGGCGGTCGTGGACAAGGCCGAACGCCGACAACAGATCCTGCTGAACGCTCGCGACGTGTTCGCGAAGCATGGCTATCACGCGGCCAAGATCGACGACATCGTCGCGGCGGCCGGCGTCGCGCGCGGCACCTTCTACCTCTATTTCGAGGACAAGCGCGCCATCTTCGAGGAGATCGTCGACCGGACGTTCGCACGTCTCGGGATGTCGATCGTCCGCGTCGACACGGAGCACCCGAACCGCACGGTGGGCGAGCAGATCCGCGACAACATCCGCGCGATCGTCCATGCGCTGCTCGAGGATCCCGCGACCACGAAGATCCTCCTGTCGGATGCCGTCGGCCTCGACCCCGCCTTCGACCGGAAGCTCATCTCCTTCTACGAGGAGACCGGCAAGCTGCTCGAGTCCTCGCTCGCCGACGGCCAGGAGCGTGGCATCGTCGCTCCTGGCGACGCGCGCATGTTCGCGATCATGACGCTCGGAGCGCTGAAGGAGATCATGTACCAGGTCACGATGCGCGGCCTCGACTACTCCGAAGACCGCATCGTCGCTCAGATCTACAGCTTCCTCGAGAGCGGCTATCTGCGAAGCGAGCGCTGACGAGCGAGCGGTCTCGGTCGAAGGAGACGGTGTACGAGCGCGGCGCCACGCGGCGGGCCGTCTTTTCGTCACGTGAGGACTTACGAGCTTCGTGCTCGTGCCGTTGAGCCAGCTCATGACCGTGACGCTCTTCCCCTCCGCGCCCCCGACCGGGCCCGAGACCGACGAGGAGCTCGCCGCGCTGGATCGCCTGGTGCGCCTCCAGGAGACGCTCGAGTCGTCGCTCGCGGCGTGTCAGTCGGACGACGAGCTCTGCCGCGAGATCGCGCTCGCGCAGGCCGTGTCGTCGGTGGCGCTCCTCGCCGGAGCGGAAGATCGTCGGATCACGGCTCCCGTGGCAGGGGCCGTCGAGCGGGCTTACGACGCGTGTCTCACGGGCATCGCGGGAGCATGCGCCGGCGACCATGCCGCGCTCGCGGCGGCGCTCGCCGCTGTCCGCTCGATCCGTGTCTCGGTCCTACGCATGCGGCTGAGGCCGTCGAAGCCCCCGCGCGCAGCGTGAAGCCGGGCTTCGGCGAAGTCGCCTCGAGATGAGCTCGAGCTATCGCCGCCGCGCGCTCGTGCCCGGCAGCACGACGTGGCGGATGAAGTTGCGGAGCGTCTCGGCGCCGTGCGGCGCGTCGACGGAGCGCTCGCGAATGGCCGTCGCGTCGAGGCCTTCGGCGTTCACGAGGTGCGCGCGCGCGTCGAGGTACCCGCGCATGGCGTCGCCGTCGAACTCGGGGTGGAACTGCACGCAGTGCGTGGTCTCGCCGACGGCGAACATCGCGTGTGGCTCCAGGTCGGTCTCCGCGAGGAGCTGCGCGCCCGGCGGAAGGGTGACCACGCTATCGACGTGCGTCGCGTTCGCGGTGAACGCATTCGGCAGCCCGGCGACGAGCGGATGTACGGCGGGCGCGCTCTCGAGCACGCGGACCGTGACCGTGCCGATCTCACGTCCGCGCGGGTTCTTCGCCACGAGGCCGCCGAGCGCTTGCCCGATCAGCTGGTGTCCGAAGCAGATGCCGAACAGCGGCACCTTCTTCTCGTGCAGCTCGCGGATGAAGGCCTCCGTTCGCAACATCCACGGCGCGCGCTCGGTCACGCTGCTGCTGGAACCCGTGATGATGAATCCGTCGGCGTCGCCGATGCCGGGAAGCGGGACGTCCGTGTCGCGGACGTCGTGCTGGCCCCACGCGCCGTTCCAGGCCGCCTCCGCCTCGCGACGGATCCACGCATAGAACTCACCACGACGTGCAGCGACGGGCGCCGCCGCGTCACCAGTCCGGAGGACGAGGAGCTTCACGGGCGGAACCTGTAACAAAAGGCGCGACAAACGAAATCGCTGCGTGCGCCGGGGTTCCCGGCGACCTTTCCAGCCCCTCCGTCCAGCCCCTCGCCAGCTCGCCCGAAGAAGCTCTACTGGAGCATCACGCGGTCACCGCGGATGGGTACCGCGGCGGGAGACGACCATCGAATACGCCGCGGGGATCACGGTCGCCGCGAGGAAACAGGCGATCGCGATCGCACGGCCCGCAACGCCGCCGAAGAGGCTCGCGGTGCTGCCCGCGACACCGCCAGCGATTAGCGACCAGCTCGCGACGCGGTGGATGCGCGACCATTCCTGCTCGCTCTCGGGCATCGACCCGACGCTGATGCCGATCAGCGGAGCCCGGCGGAGGCGGCGCACGACGAGCCCGAGACCGACGAACAGCGCTCCCGTCAGCACGAACAGCGGCTCGGTGAACGATGCCCCCGGGACGAGCGATACGTAGAGGATGGCGCCGTGAACTGCCGACACGAAGGCCGCCGTCATCGTGGCGAGGAGCGCGCTCGAGGACACGGTCGGCCGCTTCTGCTCGTCCCGCACGAGCCCCGGCGCGACGAAGCGGACGAAGCTCCAGAGGAACAGCGCCAGCACCGGCAGAGCCCACGCCGCGTACGCTCGCGCCATCCAGCGGTCCGGGTTGCCGGACAGATCGAAGTGCATCGGCATCTCCGCAGGCAACCGCCCGTAGAGAACGGCGGACGCGACGACG
This sequence comes from Pseudomonadota bacterium, assembly GCA_023423895.1. GTDB lineage: Bacteria > Myxococcota_A > Polyangia > Polyangiales > Polyangiaceae > Labilithrix. Next base: position 31,626 of record JAFAER010000173.1, on the reverse strand, counting down.
GCAGCGCCGATCGTCAGCAGCGCCAGCCCGTCCCAACGTCTCGTAGTCGCCCTCGTCATGCGCGTGCCTCCGACCGATGATTGATTCCGTCTCCGAGCTCACCTTCTTCGAGCAGGTTTGCGTCGCCTGGCCCATTCGCAAGCGCGAGCCAGGTGTTTTTGGTCGCCACGCGAGCAACCGTCGCAACTGGATCATCGGCGGCCCACACGAACGGAGCGGTACGAGCGAGCGTACGGTCGCGCTCGCATGCTAAAATCGAGCATGCTTCGGAACATCGCGGCCTCCCTGCTGACGGGAGCAGTCATCGTTGCGTGCGGAAGCGAGCCCACGAGCGAGTTCAGCTCGTCGAGCGGAACCAGCGGAACCAGCGGAACCAGCGGTGGCTCCTCCGGATCGTCGGGCGGGTTCGGCGACGTCGACGCGGGCCCGCCTCCACCCGCGGTCGAGTGCACGAAGATGGATATCGTCTTCGTCATCGACAACTCGCAGTCGATGAAAGAAGAGCAGGAGAACCTCGCGAAGAACTTCCCGGAGTTCGTGAAGGTCATCGAGGAGTACAAGACGCAAGCGGGCGAGTCGCTCGACTACCGCGTTGCGGTCACCACGACCGATGACGGCGTCGATCAAGGCAAGTTCCGGAAGGGCCGCGGCCAGGGCGCCGACCAGACGTGCAATCCGGGGCCGAACGACAAGCCCTGGCTCGAGCGCACCGACGAGGACATCTCCGGCTTCTTCTCGTGCCGCGCGCAGGTCGGCACGCTCGGCAACAACGTCGAGCGCCCGCTCGAGGCCGCGAAGCTCGCCGTGACCGCGCGCATCGAGGACGGACAGAACATGCACAAGGCCACGACGTCGTTCATCCGCGAGGACGCGCTGCTTGCGTTCGTCATCCTCACCGACGAGGACGAAGGCAGCGCGAACGGCGGCGAGGTCACCCCGTCGCCGCTCAAGAGCGCGAGCCTCTACCCCGCGGACTTCGACAAGGTGAAGATCTTCCGCGGCCGCTGGGCCGCGGCGGTGATCGCCGGAGACCGCGGCTGCGAGTCGCCACTCGGCAAGGCCGCCGACGCCGTTCGCCTGAAGCAGTTCATTGCGTCGACCGGCGCAAACGGCGTCTTCCACTCGATTTGCGACGGCGACCTCACCGCGGGACTCAAGGCAGCACTCGCGACGTTCACCGAGGCCTGCAAGGGATTCCCCGGCGTGAAGTGATCCTCGGTTGCGCCACATCAGGCGGATCGGGATAGACTGGTACGGTGCGACTCTCTGTCTTCCTCGCCGCCACCGTCGTCCTCGCTGCATGTTCCGCGAAGGAGGACGACGCGCCCCCTCCGTGCGTTGCGGACACGAACGAGCCGAACGACTCGGCGTCCTCGGCCACGAGCCTCGGCACGCTCCAGGACGACCCCGACATCACCCAGAAGGACGCCGCACCCAACAAGGTGACGAAGTCTTTCACGACGCACGGAGGAAACGACGTCGATTGGTACACGGTCAATGTGCGCGACACGGGCCTCGGCGGCAATCCGAAGCTCAGTGTCATCGTCGGGAATGGACACGAGGCGACCGCATTCTGGTCGTGCACCAACGGTCCGACCGAGTCCGTGCGATGCGACCGCGGGACTGCGGTGACGAACGACCCCGACCTGCCGTCGGTACAGGGCTGCGTGACGGTGGTCCCCGCAGATTCGGTGCCGCCGCAGCTCGGGATGCAGATCGAGTGCTCCGGCACCCCCACCGACAGCGGCCAGCTCCAGATCCGGGTCAAGCGGACCGCCCCCGCGGACACGTGCGAACGCTACACGCTGACGGTCGTCGTCGAGTGACGTGACCCGCGCATCGGGCGGGCTGCCGAGCTCGACAGGACGAGGCCCTCGACCTCGACAGGAGGTCCGATCCATCCCGCAGCGCACACACACGAAGCTCGCCCGACGCGACGCGACGAAGCTGTAGCTCGACGCCACACTCCGGTCTCCGACGAGGCGATCTGGGTCGAGGGCGCGGGTCGAGAAGAGAGACAAGAGAGATCGGAGATGGGGTTGCAGCGCACCTCCCCGGCGTGAAAGGCTTTTGTCTGTGACGTCGCAGAGCAGCGAAGCGCCTCCACACACCCAGCAGCTCGTCCTGCCGCTCGATGACTTCGCATCACGCGATGCGCGCGGACCAGGCATTCCGAGACCGAACCGGGTCTTCTGCAACCGGAACCTCAAGATGTCCGGCATCAGCTGGGTCGGCTTCGACATGGACTACACGCTGGCGATCTACGATCAGCCGGCGATGGACGACCTGTCCATCCGCGCGACGATCGAGAAGCTGATCAAGCGCGGATATCCGGACTTCATCAAGACGGTGCCGGTCTCGACCCAGTTCCCCGTGCGCGGCCTGCTCATCGACAAGCGCTTCGGCCACGTGCTCAAGATGGACCGCTACAAGCACGTCCACAAGGGCTACCACGGCTTCCGCGAGCTCACGAAAGAGGAGCTCCGCGCGCTCTACCACTCGAAGAAGATCCGCCCCGCGACACCGCGCTACCACTGGATCGACACGCTCTACGCGCTGTCCGAGGTCGCCACCTACGCGGCGCTCGTCGATGCGATGGAGAAGAAGGGCTACGCGGTCGACTACGCACGACTCTTCACGGACATCCGCGAATGCATCGACGAGGCGCACCGCGACGGGACGATCCTCGACGAGGTCGCGTCGAACCTCCCGCACTTCGTTCATCGCGATCCGAACCTCGCGCCGACGCTCCACAAGCTGCGGAGCGCGGGCAAGAAGCTCTTCCTGCTGACGAACTCGCGGTGGGCGTACACCGAGCGGATGATGACGTACCTGCTCGGCGGCGCGATGAGCGAGTACCCGACGTGGCGGAACTTCTTCGACGTCGTCATCGTCGCGGCGACCAAGCCGATCTTCTTCACCGAGAAGAGGCCGCTGCTCGAGCGCGAGGGCGAGACCACTCGACCGGCGGTCGCGCCGCTAGAGCGAGGGAAGATCTACGAAGGCGGCAACCTGCAAGACTTCGAGCGGATGATCGGGGTCACCGGCGACGAGATCCTCTACGTCGGCGATCACATCTATGGCGACATCCTTCGATCGAAGAAGGACAGCGCCTGGCGCACGGCGATGATCATGCAGGAGCTCGAGACGGAGATCGCCGCCTACGAGTCGTGCCGTGACGACTTCGAGAAGATCGAGGCGCTCGACGAGCAGCGCGAACGACTCGAGGACGATCTCCGCTACTACCAGGCCCGCATCAAGGAGCTCTCCCGCCAGATCGAACATCGCGGCGCGAAGGAGTCACCGAACGGCGCTGGCGGAAGCGCCGTCAGCGGCGCCGAGCTCGAAGCCGATCGGATGCGGTTCAAGCGCGCCGTCGAGCGCATCCGAGGCAAGCTCCGACAGATCGAGGCGGAGATCACCGCGCTCGAGCGGCGGAGCGATCTCCGCTTCCATCCGTACTGGGGCTCGCTGCTCAAGGAGGGCGCCGAGCAATCGAGCTTCGGCAAGCAGGTCGACGACTACGCCTGCCTCTACACGTCGCGCGTATCGAACTTCTTGTCGTACTCGCCGCAGCAGACATTCCGGTCACCTCGTGACGTGATGGCTCACGAGATCGGGATGTGACCGCGGCTCGGCCAGACCTGGCCTCTAGCCACGGCTCAGCGCGACGTCGGCGCGTACGAAGGTAGGCCGCCGCCGGTTCCCCACGTGGCGCGACCGCCGTAGGTGCCCTGCCCGTCCGTGTACGAGCCGGACGTGCCGTCGCCGAGCACGGTCGAGCGGTTCACGTACGGCTCCGCGCCGGGTGCGCCGGGCGCCGTAGGCATCGCGCCCGGCGGCGCCATCGGTTGCTCTCCAGGCGGCGTCGGCAACGTCGTCGGCGGCACCTCGACTTCGGCGCCGGTGATCGTCGTCTCGCCGATCACGATCTCGTCCTGCTCCGGCGTACCGGTCGTCGTGGCGGGCGCCTTCTTCTTCTTCGCGGCCGCGTGTTGCTCCGCGGGTACGCCGGGTTTTGCGGGCTGCTTCGCCTTCGCGGCCTTTCGCGCCTCCTCCGCCTTTTGCGCCTTGTCGGGCTGCTGGTACTGGGTACGCGGCGCTTCGGCCTCCGGAGGCGCCGTGGGCTGCTGCGCCTGCTCTTGCTGCTGTTGTTGCTGTTGCAGTTGCGCGCGCTGCTGTTCCTCGAACAGCCGCTGCTGCTCCGCGATCTGGCGCTGCTGCTCCTGCAGCTGACGCTGCCTTTCTTGTTGCGCGAGCCGCTGCTGCTGCTCGGCACGCTGCCGGTCGATCTCGCCTGCGGTCGTCGTCGTCATGCTCGTCGACGGTGGTTCCTCACCCCGTCCACACGCGCCGACGCCGGCGAGCGCGAGCGCGAGCACGAGCGAACATTTGCCTCTGGCTCTCATGATGCGCCTCCGATTCGGGCGGCGTGGGTGCACCCCCCATGCCGCCGGCGCACGCGAGCCGTCGCGAACAGCACGAAGTAGACGCGACCGCGCAGCCGACGTAAGCCGCTCTCGTGAGCGCCGAGCTGCCGACCGGGACCATCAAGCAGAAGCCGGAAGACTTCGTCGTCGACGAGATCCCGGCCTACGAGCCGAGCGGTGAAGGCACGCATCTGTACGTGCGATTCAAGAAGAGGAATCTCACGACGGATCAGGCCGTCAAAGCCTTTGCGCGCGCGCTCGACGTCGACCGTCGGGACATGGGCGTAGCCGGTCTCAAGGACAAGATCGGCGTGACGACGCAATGGATCAGCATCCCCGCGAACGATCCGGCCATCGACGAGCGCGTCGCGACGCTCGCGATCGACGGCGTCGAGATCCTCGAGCACCGGCGCCACGGCAACAAGCTCAAGACCGGTCACCTCAAAGGCAACCGATTCACGATCGTGGTCCGCAACGTCGACCGCGCACGACTGCCGGAGATCGCCGCCGCGCTCGAGCGCATCAAGAAGGACGGCGTCCCGAACGCGTTCGGCGTCCAGCGCTTCGGTCGCGAGGGCGACACACACGAACGTGCTCGTGCCTGGCTGACGGGCAAGGAGCGCGCTCCGGCCGACCCGCGCCTCCGCCGCTTCCACTTCTCTGCGCTGCAGTCGGCGATCTTCAACGCCGTCCTCGATCACCGCGTCGCGGTCGGGAACTGGAACGTCCCCGTGCTCGGCGACCTCCTCAAGAAGGAGGAGACGGGCGGCATCTTCACCTGCACCGATGTTCAGGTCGACCGTGAACGCGCGGAGAGAGGCGAACTGTGTCCCACCGGTCCCATCGTCGGGGACCGCATGAGGCAGCCGGAGGCGGAGGCGCTCGAGCTCGAGCAACGGATCGTCGGACCGCTCATCGAAGGAATCGATCTCCGCCGTGCACGTTCTCTGGGAGAGGGCACCAGGCGACCGCTGAGGCTCCACGTTGCCGAGCTGTCGCATTCGGCGTTCGCTTCGTCACTTGATGAAGCGGCACCGTCGGATCCGCATACCAAGGTATGCGCCATCGAGGTTCGATTCGTGCTACCCAAAGGTGCCTACGCGACGACGGTTCTCTCGAATGCGTTCCTTTTGACGGACGCAGACGGAGAAGAGCGACAGCTCGCACCACTTAACGAGGAAGAATGATCGAGCGAGTAAAGAGCGCGATGGTTGGACTGGGGGCCACCTGGGTCCTCCTCCTCATGTTGGTGCTGAGCGTCGTATCGCTCGCCATCATGCTCGAACGTGCGTGGCTCTACTGGTCTCTCCGCGACGACGCTGGGACCTTGATGCGCGATCTGGGACGCCTCCTTCGCAGCGGGGATCTCGAAGGTGCGCGCCGTCGCCTCGAAGCATCACCGAGCGCCGAGGCAGCCGTCGTCATCGCCGGCATCGTCGAAGCGAAGATGGGCCACGAGGCCGCCGAAGAAGCGATGGCGGGCGCGAGCGCCCTCCAGCGCCTCAAACTGGAGAAGCGCCTCACCTTCCTCGGCACGCTGGGAAACAACGCACCGTTCATCGGGCTCCTCGGAACGGTCATCGGTATCGTCGGTGCGTTCGACGAGCTCGGAAAGCAAAAGAGCGGCACACTCACCGGCGCCGCGCAGGTCGCGCCCGAGGCCGTCATGAGCAACATCGCCGAGGCGCTCGTCGCCACGGCTGTCGGCCTCCTCGTCGCGATCCCGGCGGTCGCTGCGTTCAACATGTTCCAGCGCGTGGTCAAGACGACGCTGTCGAACACCGAGGCGCTGAGCCACGTGCTCCTCGCCCATCTCAAGGCGACCGGCGACGCCGCCAGCGGCACTGCGGTCGAAGACGCGATCGAGAACGCGGCTCGGAGCGCCGATCGTCCGAGCAAGGCCCCCGCTGCACGCGGTTCGGCCAAGGAAGCGGAGTAACGGGCAGTGGGCGGCGGTAGCCAGGACAGCAGCGAAGACGCGATCACCGGGATCAACGTCACCCCGCTGGTCGACATCGTCCTCGTTCTCCTCATCATCTTCATGGTGACGGCGAAGCTCATCGTCTCGAAGTCGGTCCCGCTCGATTTGCCGAAGGCAGCGACGGGCTCGGACATCCAGACCGTCTTCAGCGTCGTGCTCGCAGAGGACGGGACCACGCAGGTCGACAGCAAGACCATTCCCAACGACGACGCCATCCTCGCGCTCGCGAAGAAGGCGCACGAGGGCAACCCCGAGCTTCGTGCCGTCATCAAGGCCGACACGAAGGTGCCTCATGGGCGCGTGATCCACGTTCTCGACTTGCTCAAGCAGGCTCAGGTGTCCAAAATCGCCTTCGGCGTGCAGCCGACGGCGCCCGGGGTTGCTCCGGGCACGCCAGCGCCTGCGCCGCCGCAATAGGCAGACTCCTTGCTGGGAAGTGACGACGCATGAGTGAGCTGAACGGAGCATCGCGACGTCGGGGGGCGTCGGACCCCGAATCCCCCACGGCTGAAGCTTCCGTTCCGAATCGCTCCGCGTCGTCGGGCGGTCGTCCGGCCTCGGGCGCCGCCAAGGGCTCGAAGAAGAAGACCGCGGCCGTCGCGAAGGCGAGGAACGCGAGCGCGCATCGCTCGCGCCCCGTCGGCCCCGCCGGCGATCCCATGTCCAAGGTGCTCGCGACCGGTCCGCGGATCCCCGTCGCCGTGACCGTCGCCGTCGCCGTTTTCCTGCATGTCGGCATGGCCGCGGGCGCGACGGCAGCGTCGCTCTTCGACGAGATCTTCGCCTGGCAGAAGAGCATCCACGAGATCATCGAGTACCGCCTGTCGAGCTACGAGGTCGACCTCGTCAAGGAGCCGGAGCCCCCGCCGCGCGAGCCGGAAAAAGAGCCGGAGCCGGAGCCGGAGCCCGAGAAGCCGGTCGTCAAGGACCCGACCCCGCCGCCGCCCCAACAAGAGGCCGCTCCGCCGAAGCCGGCCGAGGCCGCCAAGGTGCTCACGTCGGATCCGAAGCCCGACGAGGGCCCGGTCGATCTCACGAACTCCTTCGTCCAGGGGACTGGCAGCACGTATGCGGGCGGCTCGACCTCGTCCGAAGGCACGAGCAAGACAGCGGTCTACAACCCGGCCGCCGCGAACACGGGCGTGCCCGGCGGCACCGGCACGGCGCCCGCTCCGCCGGCTCCGCGCGCGGTCGACCGGTCGCGTCCCCCCGGCCTGCTGGGCTCGGTCGACTGGACCGACTGCCCCTTCCCTGGCGAAGCCGACGCCGAGCAGATCGATCAGGCGTTCGTGCTCATCCAGGTGAAGGTGAAGCCGGACGGCTCGCCGGAGAACGTCACCGTCGTCCAGGATCCCGGACACGGGTTCGGCCGCGAAGCACGCAAGTGCGCCATGCGAAAAAAGTACTCTCAAGCCCTCGATGCGGACGGCAACGCGATCGGCGGCATGACGAAGCCGTTCCGCGTCCGCTTCGAACGCTGAAGGCGACGTCGGCGCGAGCTCTCACCTCGACGGAGGCTCCGTGGAGCACGTCGAGGCGCCCCGTGCGTTGCAGCGGGCCGCGGTTCTGGCTAAGTCGAGAGGATGTCCAATCTCGAGCCGCGTGAAGAGCTGGCCAGCATCGCCGCTTCGCTCCGCGCTTACCTCGAGTGGCAGGTCGACTGCGGAAGCTCGGGGATCCCGCGTCGGCCACGCGAAACACGTGCGGCAGCGCCCGCTGCTCCGGTGAGCCCGGCGCCGTCCGAGCCGACGATCAGCGCGCAGAACGATCCTCCGGCGGCAGCGAGGCCTTCGAGCACCGCCACACCGTCCGCGAGCGAAGGCGCAGCGGTGCCTTCGTCCGTCGTGCACGGTCCGAACGCGGAGCCGTCGGTCGCGTCCGCTCCGCTCACGCCCATCACGATCACCGAGAACGTCACTCCTCCGGCGTCTTCGTCGCGCGGCAAGAGCGCACCGCCTCCGCCGACGTCGCCGGCGATCATCCCGGCGCGACCGCTCCCCATCATCGCCTCCGAGGTCGCGACGTGCACGAAATGCGGGCTGCACGCGACGCGCACCAACACGGTCTTCTCGCGCGGCAACCCGGAGGCGAAGCTCTGTTTCATCGGAGAAGCGCCGGGCGCCGATGAAGATGCGCAGGGCGTTCCGTTCGTCGGTCGCGCCGGCCAGCTCCTCGACAAGATGATCCAGGCGATGGGGCTCGATCCCGCGAAGGACGTCTACGTCTGCAACATCATCAAGTGCCGCCCGCCGGGCAATCGTCGGCCGGAGCCCGACGAGGTCGCGACCTGCATCCCGTATCTCCACGAGCAGATCGCGCGGATCGATCCGAAGGTCATCGTCGCGCTCGGCAACACGTCCGTCGCGGCGCTCCTCGGTACGAAGCTCGGGATCACGAAGGTGCGCGGCTCGTGGAAGCTCTATCGCGGCAAGATCCCGGTGATGCCGACGTATCACCCGTCGTATTTGCTTCGTCCGAGCGCCCAGCAGTCCGAGGCGAAGCGCCAGGCTTGGGAAGATCTCCAGGCAGTCATGAAGGAGCTCGGGCTCTCGCGACCCACGCGCGCGTGACGCGGAGGTCCGAACGATTCGCGCGCGCGTAGGTCTGTGTTACTGCGACAGACCGATGCGGTGGCGTATCGGGACCGCTCTCGCGAGCGCCGTCGTTCTGCTGACCGCGCCCGCGCTCGCGCGCACGTCGGCGCGGCTCGCCTACACCCGCGGCCCGAACGCGGAGACATGCGTCGACGAGGCCGGCCTTCGAAGCTCCGTCGCGACGCGTCTCGGCTACGACCCGTTCGACGATCGCGCTCCGGCGCTCGTCACCGCGACCATCTCGCGCGCTGGAGCTGGCGCGTACGAAGGCGTCGTCCAGTTTCGCGATGAGCATGGACGTACCCTTGGAGAGAAGAGACTCACCTCTTCCGCCGAGGACTGCTCCGAGCTCGCCTCGGCGATGGCGCTCACCATCAGCATCGTCCTGGATCCACGGGCAGCAATGGGCACGCCGGCTCGCGACGAGAACGGGCAGCCGCCGTCGCCTCAGCCCCATGAGTCGCCGTTCGAAGAAGAGCGGCCCGTCCGAGCCGAGCAGCCGGAGCCAGCACCCACGCCCGCCGCCGAGCCGGTTTTCGTCCGTGTCGGAGCAGAGGCGCTCGCGGTGGTCGGGGCTGCTCCAGCACCGAACGCGGGCATCGCCGCCTTCATCGGACTCGGCCGGGGCAAGCTCTCGCTCGATCTGGAGGCGCGTGCGGATCTTCCGGCGTCGCTCACGCGAGCGGATGGCACCGGCGTCAGCTCCTCGCTGCTCGTCGCGAACCTCGTGCCGTGCGGTCACTTCGGCATCGCATCGATTTGTGCGCTCGCCTCCGCCGGCGCGCTCCACGGTGAGGCCTCGAACGTCGGATCCCCGGATCGTCAGGTGACCTTCTATGCCGCCGCTGGAGCACGGGGCGGGCTCGAGGTCCCGCTCGCTGGCGCGGTCGTTGCGCGAGCTCACGCAGACCTGCTGCTCCCGGTGACCCGGACAACCCTGAGGGGCCGGGGGGAGGAGTACTGGACGACCCCGCCCGTCTCGGCCCTGCTCGCGCTCGGACTCTTCGCGCGTTTTTGATGACGGATCGGCCCGCCTCCCGGGAATAGAGGGTGGTGCCAGACGCCGATGACTTTCACGCGCTCTTCCGGCGCGAGTTCTCCTGGGTGTGGAACACACTCAGACGTCTCGGCGTGCGCCCGGACGACCTGAAGGACCAATGCCAGGAGGTCTTCTTGAGGGTGCATCGACTTCTCTCCGAATACGACACGTCGCGGCCGATGCGGCCGTGGCTCTTCGCGATCGCCTATCGGGTCGCGGCTCGATACCGGACGGAGCATGCGAAACACCCCGTGATGGAGCCGGTCGATCTCGTCGACCAAGCCCCTGGACCGCACGAGGACCTCGAGACGAAGCAAAGCCAGGCGCTCGTCCTCGAGGCGCTGCAGGCCATCGAGCTCAGCCGCAGAGCCGTCTTCATCCTCGCCGAGCTCGAGGAGCGCCCGGTGCCGGAGATCGCCGAGACGCTCGGCATGCCACTGAATACGGCCTACTCGCGGCTTCGGGTTGCGCGTGGCGAGTTCGCGCAAGCGGTGACGCGCCTTCGACTTCGTGGAGGACGATCGTGACCGAACCGCTGGCTCCGGAGCTCGCACGCCTCCTCGACGCCGAGCGAAGGCGCGGGCCCGCGCCCGCCGACGCAGAGAACGAAGTGCTCGCGAGGCTCGAGACCGTTCTCGGAGGAGGAGGTGGTGGTGGTGGTGGTGGCTCGACACCGCCTTCGAGCGAGGGCGTCCTGCGCCGCCTCGGACGGTTCGCGAGCTCGCGCACGGGGATCGCCCTCGGCGCGTTCGTCACGGGCGCCGCTGCAGGCGCCTTGATCCGCGGCAGTGCTCCGAAAGAAGTGGTCTACGTCGAGCGGCCGATCCCTGCCGTGACGCCGTCGATGGCGTCGCCCCCGCCGCCACCCACGTTCCCGCCTCCGCCGGCCGCCTCCGTCGAGCTCCTTCCCAAGGCGCCGATCGCGCGCGTCGCGCCTGCTCTGCCCGCTCCCTCCACGCGCGAGAACCGCACGATTCCCACGCAGGACAGCTCGCTCGCAGCCGAGAGGGCGCTCATCGAGACGGGACGCACGGCGCTCGCGCGGGGCGATCACGCGAGCGCGCTCGAAGCATTGAACCGTCATGAGAGCTCGTTCCCGAAGGGGCAGCTCGCCGAGGAACGCGAAGCCCTCGCCATCCAGACGCTGGTCGCCGCAGGACGGGCACGCGAAGCGGTGGAGCGCGGCGCGCGATTCCGACTCCGATATCCGGAGAGCATTCTTTTGCCCGTGGTCGACGAGAGCTTGCGCTGACGATTTCGAGACGGGTCGGGCTCCTTCGACGGAAGTAGAGCGACCCGTGCGGATTGGAGTTTCGCCGATGAATCGATGGTTCTTCGCTTGTGTGCCGCTCGCCGTGATCGGCTGCGGAATGGTGCAGGAGTTCGGATCCCCGAACGACACTCCAGGAACCGACGGCGGCGTGCCCACCGACCCGCCAAAGCTGCCGGACAACGACGATGGCGGCGTTCCGTCGAGCGCGCCGACCTTCTCCTGGCTGAATCCGTTGCCGACGGGAAACGATCTGCTCGGCATCTGGGGCACCGCAGTCGATGACGTCTGGCTCGCGGGCGCGCACGGGACCGTGGCCCGGTGGGACGGCACCAAGGCGAGCCTCGTCTACGAGGGCAAGGACGACGAAGAGCTCTACGCGATGTGGGGCAGCGGCAAGGACGACATGTGGATCGCCGGCCGCGCCGGTGCGCGCGGGCAGGTGATCCACTGGAACGGTACGTCGTGGTCGCCGTCATTCCATCTCGCCGAGCGTGAGGTTCATGCGCTCTGGGGGTTCGCGTCGAACGACGTCTGGGCCCTCGCGGATGAGGGCTCCTTCTTCCACTTCGACGGCACCCAGTTCTTGGATGACAGCGACATCCCGCCTTGCGAGGCGCGCGGGTCGATGCTGCGGGACTTCTGGGGATCGAGCGCGTCCGACCTCTGGGCGGTGGGCGACGACGGCAAGATCTTCCATCGCGGCGGGAGACGCGGCGCCTACGAGTGCAACTGGATCCGCGCGACACATTCGCTGCCGGGGGAGGCCGATCCGTTCGCCAAAGAGAATGCTTACTTCGGGATCTGGGGAAGCTCCGCGAACGACGTCTGGGCGGCCTTCGTCGTCGACGATGGGGCCAGCTCGGTTCCGAGGGAAGTCGGCTTCTCCCACTTCGACGGGACGGCGTGGCGCGTGACGCAGCTCGAGCCGGCGTTCGGCCTTCCTCCGATCCCCCGCGAGCCGGCGCGCCGAGGGCATCGTCTGTGGGGGACCTCCGCGAACGACATCCTCGCGGTGCTCGGCTCGGCGACCTGGCGATGGAACGGGTCGATGTGGATCGAGTCGCAGGTCACACCATCGACGAGCTCGCGGTATCACGCATGGACGGCGGCCTGGGGTAGCGCGAGCGTCGGTCTCATGGCCGTGGGGCAGGCGGGGAGCTGGAGCCGCCTCCAAGCCGATCAGAGCTGGGCTCCGGTGTTCCCGACGGCGCGGCGCGAAGAGCTCTCGAAAGTATCCGTCGCACCCGACGGCTCTGCCTGGGCGCTTCACGACAACCATACGCTTCAACGCGGCATCGTCCGGTGGACGGCGAACGGCTGGACGTCCCTCCCTCCACTCTCGATCGATGAGTTCAGCAGACTCGAGGGATTCAAAGCGCTCTCGAAAGACGACCTCTGGGTCGCCGGCACCAACTCGCCCCGCCAGGAGTCCTATGGGTACGTCACCCGCTTCACGAACGGCGCGTGGGGTCCGATGGAGCGCCTACCGATGGACGTCGTTTGGGCATTCGATGTCGTGAGTCCGAGCAATGCCTGGGCCGTCGGTCGGAATCAGGTCGCACGATGGGACGGCACGACATGGCGAGCCGTACCCTTGCCCGCCCAGGAGCCGTCGCTGCTGCTCTGGGACGTGAAAGTCACCGCGGATGACGTCTGGATCGTCGGTCAGCTCGAACACGGCAACGGCAGTCTCGTCCTCCGCTGGGACGGCGCGCGCCTCCAGACCGTGCATCGCACGACGACCCAGCTCTCCGGCATATGGCCGAACGGCACGAACGACGTCTGGCTTCGGGGTTCCCCCGGCGTCTTCCACTACGACGGCTCGACCTGGGCTTCGATCGCGGAGGCAGACTTCACTGCCACCGACATCTGGGGAAGCGCGCCCGACGACGTGTGGCTGCCTTCGTATCTGAACGGCCGCGGCGTCCTCCGTCACTGGGACGGGAAATCCATCTCGACCGTCCTCGAGATGTCCACTCCTCTCTCGAGCGTCTCCGGGAGCGCCAAGGACGATGTGTGGTTCGTCGGCGATGCGGGCGCGACGCTCCGTTATGCGACGAGCGCGTGGAAGCCGCCGCGCTGAGCCCAAGCTGCGCGCTCGTCCGCGCCGTTCAATAGTCGGAGGCGGCCGAGAGTGCGGACGCCTCCGCGCGAAGACGTTCCCACTCCTCTTCGGACAGGAGCGACGCGCGGGGGCCCGAGCTCGTCTCATAGCGGTGCGCGCGGGCCTCGCGCCAGAGATTGAAGAGCCGGTAGCAGCTCGAGTGATGCGCCGATGACAGGTCGCCGAGCGACACCGCGATCGGCGAGGTCCTTCCCTCGCCGTCCGTCGACCGGAAGTCCTGGCGCAACATCGCCTCGCAGGCCTCCGTCGTGGGCTCTCCCGTCTGCGCTCGGTAGGCTTCGAGCTGCTCCGGCGTGTACACCCGCTCGTACGTGCGGTCGCTCGCGCGCATGAAGTCGAGCCACGCCTCGAGGACCTCGTCGGAGGTGAACCCGAGCCTCGTCGACAGCTCCAGCATGAAGTCGTCCGCCGACTGCTCCGTGGTGTAGAGGCCGAGACCGTTCGCGCGCGCGCGAGCGACGAGGCGTGCGGCCTTGTCGTCGAGCTCCTTCGCCTGCTCGTTCAGCCGGTCGAGAAAGCTGCCGAGGCTGTCGTCGAGGCGCATCGAGATCTTCACCTTCGGGCCCGGACGGCTCTGGCCCGCAGCGAAGAGCACGCTCCCGGCGGAGATCGCATCGCGGCCGGGCTCACCGAGATCGAGCCGCGGCGCGCAGGTAGCAAGCGCGCGCTCGAACGCGACGAAGCTCGCGCGGTCTTCTTCTGCGGGCGCCTCGGAGGAGAGGACGCGCATCGTCCAGTCGCCGAGCTTCTCGCGCGCGTCACGGCAGACGAAGTCCGGCTCGCTGCGCTCCTCGAGGAGCGGTGCGATGCCGGTCAGGAGCAGCGTCCGGAGACGCGGGCTGTAGCGCTCGCCGAACGGGACCGTCGCCGGACGAGCCTGCATGACCTCCGCGTATGCGGCCTCGAGCTCCTCGGAGCTCGGCGCACGCGTGGGCGTCCGTGTCGATCGCTCGTCGGTGACGTACCAGTAGCCGTAGTTCGCGGCGCCCTTCGCGGTGCCGTGGGCGAGGTAGTAGTGCCCGAGCTCGTGCGCGGCGACGGCCGCGAGCGTCGACTCCTTCATCTCGGCGACGAGATCGGTCGTGAACTGGATGTACGGCGAGGTCGCGACGACCATCGCGTCCTCCGCGTTCTCGGCACCGGGGTCGACGATGCACTCGTTCACGCGCCGGTCGAGCGAGAGGCTCTGCGCCCCGTTCGCGAGCACGAGGCTGCACGCCGGCTTCCGCCCCGCGTTCGAGAAGCGCACGAACTCGGGTAGCGACCAGTCCGGCCGCGCGCACGCGGTCACCGGCAAGGCGAAGACGTTCGCGCCGTGCACGAGCGAGCGACTGCCCGGCATCGTCTCTCCGAGCGGAGCGCCGAGACACACCATGGTCCCACTGACCCACGCGTTGAACGTCGATCGTGAGGCGAGCACCTTGGCGATCGGCCGGGGCGCCGCGAGCGGCGTGCCGGTCCGCGCGGCCACCTCGGGCCTCACGATGGCGTCGATGCGATCGAGCCACGTCTGGATGCGCTGGGTCAGCGCGTGCGTGTCGTCGATCGCGCTCGGCACGTATTGCCCGAGCGCGCTCTGTCCGTCGCGGAACTGCGCGTAGTCCTCGCTCGCCCAGTAGAACGGGCTGTTGTCCTGCGTGTACGAGCGGCTCGTGTGCGCCGCCTCCGAGGTGACCGCGTCGTCCTCGGGCCCGAAGCAAGCAGCCAACCCAAGAGCCGTCGCGAGGCACAAGAAGCGGCGTCCCGAAAGCATGATGCCCCAACGACGCACATGATGTGCCGCCCCCTCAGGATGCCAAATCCTCCTGAAATCGTTCGCATTGTCGATCCCGCCCACCATTCGAGGCGGATCGGCCACTGCCCACATCTGACTACCGGGCTGCCCAACCCGGCTTTCCTGCGCTTGGGCAGTCGCGCGCCGGCGCGCGGCCGCTCGAACCGGCATGTCGGTCGCTCGCCGCTGCGTCTGCGCTAGGCCCGCCAGCGTGGTGGCCGGCGGCTCCGTCGCTCGCCGCTGCGTCTGCGCTCGGCCCGCCCGCCAGCGTGGTGGCCGCCGCCTCCCTCGCTCGCCGCTGCGTCTGCGCTAGGCCCGCGAGCGTGGGGGCCGGCGGCTCCGTCGCTCCGGCCGCGACGTTTTCGACCTCCGCCTCTTGCGCGGCCGCCGACCATGGCTACATATGCCCTATTCAAACCGTCGGCCGGCGGCGCGGCGGCACGAGGGAGGGCGGGATGTCGAACCATCCACGCGGCGGCCGGCGGCCCGGCGCTGGGCGCAAGCGAACGTCGCGGTCGGTCATGCACCGGCGGCGGCCGCCTCATGCGCTGCGCTACCCGTCGCACGTGACGCTGACGTTCGAGCACGGCCTCGGGAGCCTTCGTCAGCAGCGCATCTTCGAGACGCTGCGGGAGATCTTCCGGCGCCCGAAGATCGCCGGCTTCCAGGTCTGCCAGTTCTCGATCCAGACCGATCACGTGCACCTCGTCGTCGAGGCGACGAACCGCAAGACCTTCAGCTCGGGAATGCGCAGCCTGAGCATCCGGTGTGGCCTCCGTCTCAACCGCCTGTTCGACCGCAGGCGCGGGAAGGTCGTGCGCGATCGTTATCATCGCCGCGACCTGTTCACCGCTCGTCAGGTGCGTTCGGTGCTGCGCTACGTGCTCCTGAACGGCCACAAGCACGGGACCGTCGCCGAAGGGATGCTCGATCCCTTCTCCTCGGCGAGCTCCTTCGATGGCTGGCTCGTGCTCTATGCGCTCGACGAGGACCTTCAACCTCGCGCGACAGGTGATCCGCTGCTTGCGCTCTCGTCAGAAGCGCGCCGCGCCAGACCTGTCAGGCCCTGGTCGAAGCTCCTTGCGGAAGACTGGCGCGAGCTGGGGCTCATCTCTCCGTGGGAAGGCCTCAAGTGGCAGCGGCACGCCCGCCGTCTACGGGCCGCGCGTTGACGCCGCGGCCCCGACCTCGCCGCGCACCACCCGCTCGTGACGGCGCGGAACCGCCCTCGCGCACCAGCCGCGCGTTGACGGCGCGGACCGGCTCTCGTGCACCACCCCGCTCGCCGACGGCGCGAAGCGCCCCCGCGCCGCGGCTCGTCGAGGCGGTCGCGGCGAGCGCCGTCCGCCTGGGTTGCGCAGAAGAGCCTTCGCGTTTGCATCGTCGGCGTTGACGCGGTCCGACGACGTTCGTCCGAGGCCCGCGCGCGATGGGGCGGACGGATGAGCTCATCCGCGCCGGTGGAATCGAGCTTCGCGCACCAGCGACGGCTCCATTCGTGCCTTCGAGGTGACATACTCGCGTCGGCCCGAACAGACTGGTGCATCAAAAGGGAGCGACCAAGGCATATGGCGGTACCAACTCCTCGAGGCGCGTCGGCAAGTGCCTGCGCTCGTCGAGGTCCGCTGCACGAGATGCGGCGCTCGCCGAGCTGACCTGATCATGAAGGTATCGGACATCGATTTTCGGCAGATGCTGAAGTTCTCGCCCGAGACGGGGCGGGTCCTCCTCGGCTCCGACCGCATGCTGATCTTCCGGCAGGAGGCCTTTGCGACCCTGCGGAGGCTCATGATCGACCAGCTCGGCGAGAAGCTCGCACGCGGCCTCCTCACCCAGTTCGGCTACCGCTGCGGGCTCGGCGACTTCGCCGCGCTCGATGCCCGGTACGAGTGGGACTCGGACCGGGACCGGAGAGCCGCGGGCTCGGTCATGCACATGTGGGAAGGCCTGGTCCACGTCGAGGGGACCACGAGCGAGATCGACGCCGCGACCGGCACGTTCCATCTCGCAGGCATCTGGAGAAACTCGTACGAAGCCGAGATCCATCTGTCCGAGTTCGGCGTCACCGACAGCCCGGTGTGTCACACGCTGACGGGCTACGCGAGCGGCTGGTGCACGGCCCTCGTCGGAGAGCCGATCATCGCGATCGAGACGATGTGCATGGGCAAGGGCGACCCGCACTGCGCCTACACGATCAAGAAGCCCGCAGCGTGGGGACCGGAGGCCGATCCGTGGAAGGCGGCGCTCGCGGTGACGGACACCTCGCTCTCGCAGGAGCTCGAACGGAAGCTCGCCGAGGTCGAGCAGTACCGCGCCACGATGACGGCTCTCGGGACGCCCATCATCCAGGTCTGGAACGAGGTCGTCGTCCTCCCCATCATCGGCGCCGTCGACGTTCGCCGTGGCGAGGAGATCACCTCCACCCTCGTCCGCCACGTGGCCAAGGAAGAGGTGAGTTGCGTCATCGTCGATCTCACGGGCGTCGACTCCGTCGACACGCGCACCGCCGACTTGTTCGTCAAGATGGCGGGCGCCGTCCGTCTGCTCGGCGCGCGCTGCTTCCTCGTGGGCATCAACCCCGGGCTCGCCCAGACGCTCACGCACATGGGCGTGGAGCTCCAGGGCCTCCGGACCCTCCGCAACCTGAGGCAAGGCCTCGAGGAGAGCCTCCGCTACCTCGGGTATTCCGTGACGCGAACAACCGCTCGCAACCTCTCCAACGAGGACGAGGTCGAGGACGAGGTCGAGGACGAGGTCGAGGACGAGGACTGACCGTCCTGATGCGCGGGCTTGGGAGAGCCGCCTGCGCGCCTTCTACGGCCCGCGACATCTCCGACGATTCGCTGGCCCAAGCTGTTCTGCAACTCACGCGACGCAACCGAGGCGGGTCCCATCGTCGCCGCGAGCAGCTGCAGCACGGCGGTCACGGCGGAGTGCACGTGTACATGCGATAGTGCCCGTCGCACGTGAGGGCGAAGTAGCCGACGGTGCCCACGACATGAAGGACGACGCAGTCGTTCTCGTCACCGTTGCCTGTCACGCTGGGCACGTAGGGAGGCGCCGGGGGCGCGCCACCGTCGGCGACCTGCCAGACGAAGGCTCCCTCTTCGGCGCGGTCAGTGAGCCCCGTCCAGGTCGAGTTCTGGTGCTCTGATATCCAAGCGACCAGTTCGTCCGTCTGTTGGTCGGAGCCCACGGTGATGAGCTGCAGCCCCTTGGCGCGACACGCCGCCTCTGCCTCGATCCACGTCGAGGCCTCGGTGTTGAAGAAGTAAGCGCAGCGCCCGCCGATGTAGCGCGCCGAGCTCGCTTCGTAGAGGGCCGGATCGCACGTGACGCTCGCATCCGCATCCCCATTCGCAACGTCGGTCACGGTGGCATCTTCGATGCCGGCATCGGGGACCCATGCCTCGGGCTGCCCGGCATCGAATGAGGGCCCCGCTCCGGCATCCCAATCCCAACCCGAGCCGTTCCCGGTCGGGTCCTCCTCGCATGCGCTGCTGCTCGCTGCCGCAGCCATCGCGAGAAGGCCGCCACTCATCCATCGTCCGAGGCGCTCGTTCGATCGTCGGTTCATGCGTGCTCGTTGGTCAGTGCAGGCCCCCTCGCGTCAGCGCATCGCCCTACCGATGGGACGCGGCGTTCCGAGACGCGTTCCTCATTTCTAGCATGGCCGTGCTCGTCGTCAGCACTGTCCGGATAGGGCGAAGCGCAGTTACCGTGACGCTCGCGATCCTCGCTATGACGGTACGACGCGGTCTGCAGCACGCGCGAGCCGAGTCGCGAGCTCGATCACGCGCTCGAAGGCGGCCGCGACGGAGCGTTCATGGCGCGCGCCACCGAGCTCCTGATACTCCGAGCTGATCGTGTGGCTCTCGGAGACGCCGAGGTACCGCGCGCACGTCGCGATGTGCGGGTCGAGGTGATTCATGTGAGCGCGCTCGCCGCCGGGCCCGAAGCCGAACTCACCTCGACTGCTCAGGACGACCAGACACTTGCCGCTGAGAACGGGCTCGAGTGGCCAGTCGCCGCGCGCGCGATCGAACGAGAACGTGCGTCCGATCCGGATGACCTGATCGAACCACGCCTTCAGCGCGGCAGGCATCCCGTAGTTGTACATCGGCGTCCCGAGCACGATGACGTCGGCCCTCTCGAGCTCGTCGATCAGCCGGTCCGACGGCGCGAGGACCTTCGCCTGCTCCGGCGTCCGAGCCGCGGGGTCGCTGAACGCGCTCGCGATCCACGCCTCGGTGATCAGCTCCGGCGGGTTCGCCGCGAGATCGCGCTCGATCACGACGTCGAGCGCGCGCGAACGTCGCCACGTTTCGAAGAACGTCTGCGTCATCCGTCGGGAGAGACTACGTGCACCGCGAGCACTGGCGTCGATTCGCAACAAAGTGGTCATGAACTTCATGTGTGCCCACCGGCACCTCTCGACAAACTCGGAGCTCTCACCTCACAGATGAGATCGCTTCATCTATGATCATCGCGTGCGCTCCCTTCCGTCGCTCTCTGCTTTGAAGGTTTTCGAAGCCGCCGCCCGGCATCGCAGCTTCAAGGCAGCGGCCTCGGAGCTGCACGTCACGCCAACCGCGGTGAGCCATCAGATCCGATCACTCGAGGAGGAGCTCGGCGTCCGGCTCTTCGTTCGGAAGGCTCGGCGGGTCGAGCTCACGCCCCAAGGAGAGCTCCTGCATCCGACTCTCGAGAGCAGCTTCGATGCGATCGCGCACGCAATCGGTCTCGTCACGAGGCCGTCGCGTCCGTTGTTCGTCGGTCTCACGACGACGACCGCCTTCGCCGCGAAGTGGCTCGTGCCGCGGCTCGATCGCGCTCCGATTCCGCTTCGTCTTCAGGCGACCGAAGATGTCGTCGATCTCGAGCCGGGGGTCGTCGATCTCGCGATTCGCTACGGTGGTCGGCCTCCTCACCACTTGGAGGCAACGCCGCTCTTCGTCGACCAGTTCGCGCCACTCGCGAGCCCTCGCCTCGGGCTCCGCAGCCCGGCGGATCTCACCCGCCAGCCGCGCATCGAGTTCGACTGGAAGAAGAGCGATCGGTCGACGCCGACCTGGGCGCGGTGGTCACGTCGAGCTCGTCGAGCGCCACGCGGACGTACGGCGCGTACGCCGCTCCATTTCTCCGACGAGAGCCATGCGATTCAGGCGACCATCGCAGGACACGGCGTCGCCCTCCTGAGCCTCACCCTCGTCGCCGGGGAGCTCCAGGCGAACCTCCTCGAGGTGCCGTTCGGGCCGCTCCTCCCCGGCCCGACGTACCATCTCGTGCATCCGCGCGATCGTCCACTCTCGCCGGCGGCCTTGCAGGTGAAGCAATGGCTCATCGAGGAAGCACATTCTACGAGCGAACAGCTTGCCCGGATCGTGGCCAACATGCGGACGTCACTCCGAGGTCGCTCCTGACGAGCGAGCTTGGGTGAGGCCTGCGCCGTCCCTGGTCGTCGGCGGTATCGCGCTGCTACCCTCTCGACCATGAACAGGGCGCTGCCGCTCGCGACCATCGCCGCCGCCGTCGTCATCGGCTGCTCGGTCGCAAGCGAGGCATCCGCGCCGGACAAGTCCCCGGCCGGCTCGCCCGACCTCGCGGAGGCTGGCGCCACCTTCCCTGCTCTGGGCCCAGCCGACCTAGCGGGAGAGCTTCCGAGCTGCCCGGTCCTCACCGCGTGTGTTCCGCCCATCCATCCGTGGAGTCCGGAGACGCTCCTCGAGACTCCAGAAGACATCGAGCTCCGCGAAATGCGCGGGCTGCGGGCGCTCGCGTTCAATCGAACCACCGGCTCGTTCGTCGTCTACGAGCTCGCGGTGGATCGGGACCGCCTGCTCCCGCCATCCGTCACCGAGCTGGGGCCCCGCTTCGATCACGTGTCGCTCGCAAGCAACGGACTACTCGGGTGTTCGAGCGGGGCCTGCGTCCTCGTGACTCCGTCCGGGGAACTGCCGGTCCCCGTAGAGCTCGGCGCGAACGCAGTCACCGCCACGACCGCCGCGGACTGCGTCGGCGGTGCGGGTCTCGCCTGCTTGGAAGAGCAGGACCATCGATGGGAGTGGATCGTCCGTCCCGACGAGCTCGGGGATCCCATCGAGCGGTTCACACGGCTCGCCGACCGAAGCTTCATCGCAACGGGGCCGGGCGCACGCCTGCGACGGCTGACCACGAGCCGTGCGCGCGACATCCCGCGCGACCTACCGGCGGAGAGCACCGACAGGCTCGTCGGGCTCGACCGGTTCCCCCACGTTCACGGCACAATCGGGTGGCTCGCCTGGACCGAACGAGGAGACGTCGTCGTCGGAAACGCGATCGGCGCGAGGTCCTGCCCCGCGCAGGTCCAGGGCGCGGCCGCTTCCGCGACGACGATGGCGTTCGTCGTCGAGGACGCGATCATCGAGACATTCGAGCGAACGAACACGTGTTACGCGCTGCCGCTCGATCCGGACGTTCCCCGGCGCGGCGTCACGATCGAGACCTGCGGGCTCGCATCCAATCCGTTCGCATGGGACGCCCATCGGATCGTGGGGAACCGCAGCCTGCTCTGCGCATTCGACTGAGCGAGTGAGCCGTGTCGCGAGGCGCGCTCAGCCGTTGCGCGAGGTCGCCGCGCCATTGCGAACCGAGCGAGGTCCGAGCAGCCGCACGAGCTGACTCCGACTGCCGAGCAGATCCTCGAGCGTGACGGCGTCGAGCTCCGCAAAAAACGCTGCCTCGGCGCTGGCGAGGGCCGCGCGGAGCCGACAGGCCGAAGCGATCCGACATGACGCGGCCCGTTCTCCTACGCAGTCGACGAGCTGCCCGGTCGGTCCCTCGAAGAGACGAACCACGGCTCCGATGCAGATCTCCGATGCGGGCTTCGCGAGCTCCACACCGCCTCCGCCGCCACGTCTCGAGCTCAAGAAGCCGGCACGCGTCAGCGCCTTCGTGGCCTTTGCGAGATGGTCGAGCGAGATCTCGTACGCCGCGGCGATCGTGGACGCCGGCACCGGCTGGCCCGGATGAGCGCCGACGTAGAGGAGCGCCCGCAGCGCGTAGTCGGTGGCCATCCTGAGCTGCATCGAGCGGCGAAGCTTAGCGCAGGCGCAGCTCATCCCTAGCGTTTGCCCGCATTTCTCTTCCCTTCCTCGAATAGGTATGAGCAATACCCATTCACATTTCGGAGACCATGATGCCCCTCGACGCCAACGTTCTGCGCTCGTCGTTCGACACCATCATCGAGCGCCAGCCCATGATCACGCCCCGCTTCTACGAGATCCTCTTCGAGCGTTATCCCCAGGCGCGTCCCCTCTTCGGAGGAAACTCCTCGAAGAAGCAGCAGGAGATGCTCCAGCAAGCGCTCATCGCAGTCCTCGAGCACCTCGAGGACGCATCGTGGCTCTCGTCGACGCTCGGCGCTCTCGGCGCGAAGCACCTCGACTACGGCGTGACACGCGAGATGTACGACTGGGTCGGTGACTCGCTGCTGGCGACGCTGGCGGAGACGCTCGGCAATGACTGGACCGCCAACGTCGAAGAGCAGTGGTCGACGGCGTACGGCGTGATCCGCGACCTGATGCTCGCTGGAGTACCAAAGGCCACGGCCACCGCCTGAGACCTCGCACGCATGCGCTCGAGTTGCGGCGCGGTCCGGTCAATCCTCGACGATTCGGCTGTGCTCGCGCGTGTCGCGCATCCGCAGGTAGACGACGAGGGAGACGGCGATCGCGCCCGTGACGTACCAGTAGAAGCCCCGCTCGATGCCGCGCGACTTGAACCAGAGCGCGGCGTATTCGGCGGTGCCGCCGAAGAGCGTGTTCGCGATCGCGTACGGCAGCGCGACGCCGAGCGTGCGGATCTCCGCAGGGAACAGCTCCGCCTTCACGACGGCGTTGATCGCCGTGTATCCCGACACGATGACGAGCAGGGCCACGACGAGCGCGAAGGCGAGCAGCGGTTCGTGAGCGTCGGCGAGCGCGCTCATGATCGGGATCGTGAAGGCGGCGCCTAGCACGCCAAATGCGATCATGATCGGCCGGCGCCCCACCCGGTCGGAGAGCGCTCCCACCGCCGGCTGGAGCAGCATGAAGACGAACAGCGCCGCAGCGGTGATGCGCGTCGCCGTCTCCTTGCCGAATCCCGACGTGACGACGAGGAACTTCTGCATGTACGTCGTGTACGCGTAGAACGCGAGCGTGCCGCCAGCGGTGAGCCCGATCACGATGGCCGCCTCCCGCGGATGTTCACGCACGAGGCGGAGCGCGCTCGAGCGCTCGGTGAGACCGCGAGTCGCCGCGGCCGAGAAGGAGGAGGTCTCTACGAGGCCTCGGCGAAGCCAGAACACGCCGACCGAGAGGACGCCGCCGATGGCGAACGGGATCCGCCAGCCCCAGGCAGCGAGGGCGGCGCGATCGAGGACGATCTGGAGGACGAGCAACACCGAGAGCGCGATCAGCTGGCCGGCGATGAGCGTGACGTACTGCAGGCTCGACCAGAGCCCGCGCCGGCCGCGCGCGGCGAGCTCCGAAAGGTAGGTCGCGCTGGCGCCGTATTCGCCGCCCACGCTGAGCCCTTGCAGGAGGCGCGCGACGACGAGGACGACCGGCGCGGCGACGCCGATGCTCGCGTGCGTCGGAGCGCAGGCGATGATCATCGAGCCCGCGCACATCAACATCACGGACAGCGTGAGGCCGGCCTTCCGCCCTCGCCGATCGGCGTAAACGCCCATGAGCCACGCCCCGAGCGGGCGCATGAGGAAGCCGACCGCGAACACCGCCGCTGCGCCGAGCAGCTCGGACGTCCGATCCCCGGACGGGAAGAAGAGCGGCGCGAAGTACAGCGAGAAGGCCGAGTAGACGTACCAGTCGTACCACTCGACCAGGTTGCCGGCGGAGCCTGCCAGCATCGACCGCACGCGCGTCGGCGTGGACATCCGCGCAGGGTAACGCCTGCGGCCCGCGGGCGCGATCTCGGTGCTCGAGCCCTCCCCGCTTCAGCTCGTCGCGACGTCCGCGACTGAGGGGGAGCGCGCGACGCTGATGACGATCGACTTCGAGGCCGGTGTATTGCTGACGTCGGCGACGCTGTCGAGCGGGACGAGGACGTTCGCCCCGGGAAGTAGGCGCCCGCGCAGCCGCGCGGCATCGCGTACGCGGACCACCGCGAGGCGCTTCGCAACCCGATCGCCGTCGAAGGCGTGGCTCGTGACGTCCACGTGGTCGCCTGCGGTGAGGCCGCGCTCGGCGAGGTCCTCCGCGTTCATGACGATGACGCGGCGGTCGCTCTTGATCCCGCGGTAGCGATCGTCGAGCCCGTACACCGTCGTGTTGTACTGGTCGGGGCTCCGCATCGTCATGAGCAAGAGGCGGCCGGTCGTGCCGCGGGAGCCGATGCACGGTGAAGCGCGCCTTGCCGGTGGCGGTGTGGAAGACGCGCTCGCGCGCGGGATTGCCGAGATAGAAGCCGCCCGGCAGGCGGACGCGCGCGTTGTAGTCGGTGAAGCCGGGAACCACGCGCGCGATCGCGTCGCGGATCGCGTCGTAGTCGGAGGCGAAGGTCGCCCAGTCGATGCCGCTCGCGGCGCCGAGGGTCGCCTCGGCAGCACGCGCGCTGCGCAAGCGAAGGTGGCCGCGGGCCTCGACGATACGATTATCGTCGCAGCTGGACGGCGTCTGCTGCGGCTATGGAACTAGAGGTTAGTTGGCGCACTTCGTATGCTCGCTCTCCGTCAACGCTTTTTGCCGCCAGAGCTTTTTGCCGCCCGCACGCGGCTTCTCCCGCGCGTGCACGTAGGAGAAGCCACGCGCCGTCGGGATCGACCGATCTACGCCGTCGGCGCCCCCGGCGGCTGCCCCTTCGCGGGCGCCTTGCGGCGCCGCCGGCGCTCGTAGGCGCTCGTGACCTCGCGGACGATCGCCGGATCGCGCCGGAACACGAAGCGGGCGGCCGCGCGGACGAGCCCGACGCGCCGCTGGAGGAGCGTGATCAGGCGATTGCGCTCGTCGAGCGCAGCATCGGCGTCGGCGCTCTCGACCGGACCGCGCGCGCGCAGCTCGCCGACGAGCTCCTTCGCTTGGTCGATGAGCGCGACGTCGAACCCGCCGAGCCCGTCGAGAGCGCTGCGGTGCTCGGAGGCGAGCTTCACGTAGTCCGCGAGCTCGGCGGCGAGCGCGTTGGCGCTCGCGCCCGTGTCGGCGTGGGCCGTGCGGATCGCGGCGAGCTTCCCGTCCTTCTCGTCCTCGATGCCGTCGTCGAACAGAAACGCGAGCCCCGCGTCGAGCTCGCTCGCCAGGTGTGTGGCGCGGCCGACGGGATCGCTCTCGCGCGGTCCGCGCGCCGACACCGAGAGGCGGTACCGCGACTGCGCGTCCTGCGCGAGCTCCGTGAGCGCGAGGATCTCCGCGCCGGTCGACGCGGGCAGGCGGTCGCCCACACTCTCCAGTCCGTACCGCACGATCGTGTCCCCTTCCGCGATCGTCTTCCAGTACTTGGCGAAGAACCGCGCGACGTCGACCGCCTCACCGAGGAACACGTGCAGCGGGATCGGCGTCGTGACAATCCCGCTCTCGAGCGACTTCATCTCGTCGCGAAAATCGGCGAGCACATACTGCTTCGTCTTCTTCACGTTCATATCCCCTCCTGGCTTCGCACGGTCGTGAAGTCGTGCGAGCAGCGATCGGCGTATCCGAGCTCGACCTCGATGACAAGGCGCCCCGGTAGCGATGCGCGCCCGGCCTTCCTGAGTCGACCGCAGACGTGTGATCCAGCACGTCCGCGTCCCCGTCCAGGACAGTCGACTCGCCGTCCAGGAACCTCGACTCGCCGTCCAGGAACCTCGACTCGCCGCCCAGGAACGCCGACTCCCGTCCAGGAAATGCGACTGCTCGTCCCCGAAGGTGCGGGCATGCGTCATGTCGCAAAACCACGGCGAAACGCGGCGAAACGAAGCCCGGAGTCGCGCGAGGGCGGCAGCGCGCGGCACCCGTTCGTCTTCGCGCCGACCGGCAGGGAGGAGACGAGGAGCCAACGGCCCCCCACGTTCGAGCTTCACCCGGCGACGCCGTGCTCGAGCACGACCTCGAGGACACTCGCCTCCTGGAGGTTCAGCGCGCGCTTGCCACGCCCTCGTCTAGCGGTCGATGGGATGATGCTCGGTCTTCGCGCGTTCAGGACCTCGACTCCTCCCTTCCACGAAGGTACCGGCCATCGCAAGGCGTGCAGAAGACGTCAACGCGGATCGGCGGCCGCGTTCGGCCCGCAAAGCGCGAGGTGCTATGGTTCACGTCGGCGATGGCGACCTCCGCTCGGCGACGCGCAACCTACGAGGACGTGCTCGAGGCACCGCCCGACAAGATCGCAGAGGTCGTCCACGGCGTCCTCCATCTGCATCCTCGCCCCGCGAAGCCGCACGCCGCCGCAGCTACCGCCCTCGGAGAGGAGCTGGGTCCGCCGTTCAAGCGTGGCCGAGGAGGTCCGGGCGGGTGGCTCATCCTCGACGAGCCCGAGCTCCACCTCGGCGAGCACATCCTCGTCCCGGAGCTCGCCGGCTGGCGTCGCGAGCGCATGCCCTTCCTCACGGACGAGGAGCCATACTTCACGCTCGAGCCCGACTGGGTATGCGAGGTCGTCTCGCCGTCGACCGGGAAGCTGGATCGCTCCGAGAAGCTGCCGATCTACGCCGCCGAACGTGTGCAGCACGCGTGGCTTGTCGATCCGCTGCTCCGCACGCTGGAGGTGCTGCGACGCCACGAGGGCAGCTGGCTCATCGTGAACGTCTTCAAGGACGACGCGAAGATTCGCGCCGAGCCGTTCGATGCCATCGAGCTCGATCTCGGGATCCTCTGGGCCGACGTCCGGCTCACGCGCTGACACCTTTCGGATAGAGGACGGCGGGGCTGCTCTCCGCTCGCTCGATCCAGACCAGGAGAGCCGCCGCAATTCGTGGTGAATCATCTCCGGCTGAGCTTCGTCTATGCTCGCTCGATGCCTCCGCCTGCTGCGCCTGCACGCGTCCTCGCCATCGCCTTCGTCGGGACCTCGCTCCTCGCCGCATGCGGGGCGAGCACGCTCCCCGGGCCCGGGTCGCCGCCGCCGCGGGAGTCCGGCCAGAGCCATCTCATCGAGAAGACGTTCGCGGGCAAGAACCGCTGCAACCCGCAGGATCACACGCGCCCCTTCGTGATCGAATGGGACGGCACCGACATATCCAGCTTCGAATCGCGCGCGACTACGGACGTCGTGTTCGTCCGCTACGAGGGATGCAACCTCCAGGTCGTCGACACGTGCACGAACGACGACGTCCGCGGCTCGCTGGGCGCGTACGGTCCGGTGGACTGGACGAGCGGCTCGGTCGAGAAGGTGGACATCCTCAACGAGGACGAGCTCTACGCAAAGCTTCCGCTCGGCGCGAACACGATCGGCGCACGCGTGCAGGGCGGCGAGCGCTTCCACATGGAGTACTTCGTCTCGGGCACGCGCAAGGCGACGCGGCCCGCGGTCTACCGCGGCGATCTCGACAAACTCCCCGGATGCCGAGGGGTGACCCACTTCGTCTACGCATACAACGTCGGCGCGTTCGCGCTCGGGAGCTTCGCCCGCCTCGACGGGTCGGCGGGAGGCACCGTCTGGGGCATCGGAGCCGGCGGCAGCAAGAAGAACGAGAGCGCCATCGAGAAACAAGGCGGAGTGCTCGGGTCCTGCCGTGGCGAGTCGGCGAGCGAGGCGGCGACCTGCAAGGTCCCGATCCGCCTCGCGCTCCGCGAGATCGAGCCCGGCGAGAGCCCGGACGCGAAGGCGGCGGTCGCGCCGGAGACGCCGGACGCGCTCAATCTCGCCGGCAAGATCCAGGAGGACAACACACGATCACGCGAGGCGAACGAGCGGCTCGCGAGCGCGCAGCGGAAGGCCAACGCCCGCGACGGCAAGGGATGTCTCACGGAGCTCGACACCTTCGATCGGCTGGAGAAACGTCCGGGCGCGCAGTCGACCGATCCAAAGGGCCTCGGTTGGCTCCGCGGGCAGTGCCTCATGCTGGCCGGTCAATGCAGCGCCGGACGCGCGCTCTCGCGACGCTCGGCCGAAGCGCGAGGCACGGGAGAGAGCCCCGCTTCGATCGATCGCAATCTCGACGGCATCGTCGGGCTCTATTGCGGAGCCGGCGCGAAGGAGCCACGCGACCAGCTCCATGTCGCGCTCCGCGTGCTCAACGAGGGCACCACCCGCGAGCGAACGACGCCGAGGGCGTGTCTCGCCGCGATCGACACCGGGTCCGCGGCGCTGCCGAAGGTGCAGCCGCGTGACGAGAACGACAGCGCAGTGAAGAACGCAGCGCGCACGCTCGCCGAATACGGCGCTCGGTGCCTCGCGCGCGCCGGGGACTGTCCGACGGCCTGGAAGCGCTTTCCCGCTCTGCAGGCGGAGTGGGGACGGGCCGAGAAGATCCAGTGGCGCACGACGCCGCCCGACATCCGCAGCTCGTTCGAGAGCGCCACGTACGGCGAATGTGTCGGCAAGGACTCGGGGCCGCTGACGCCGGTGGAGGAGCTGGCGCGCGCAGAGAAGGAGCTCGAATGGGCGGCCGGCCACAGCACCACCGAGGCGACGGTCGGCCTCTGCCAGGGGCTCATCGACCGAGGAAAGCGCGCGCTCGGGTCGCTACGCGACGACCGAAGCGACTACGTGAAGTACGCCCGTGGCTACCTCGGCAAGCACGGGGCGGCGTGCCTCTCGAAGGCCGGGGACTGCAGCGCGGCACGCGCGCACTTCATCGAGCAGTACCGCGAGGAGCACGCCGATCGGACGATGCTCGACGCGGAGAACGCGTACACGCAGGCGTTGAGCCGCAGCGACGGCTGCGTCACGAAGCTCGAGACGGCCGCGCTCCCACCGGCGCACGCCGTCGCCAACGCGCTCCGGGTCATGCAGGAAGCGCGCGGTGACGCCAAGCTCTGCTCCAGCGCCTGGGCCACGCTCAAGAAGAACGTCCCCGCGATGACGGACACCGCGTTGCGGAAGAAATACGAGCACGAGCTCCAGAGACGCCCTCTCCGCTGCTTCGACGAAGCAATGCAATGCGACGAGGCGTGGGCGGCGTTCAAGACGGCGAACGGCTGGGTAGAGAAGCCGCGGGACGAGCGTGACCTTCGCTCGTGGTTCGTATCGTCGACGTCGAAGTGCTCCGATTCGATGGCCGCCGGGCTGTCCGTCACGGAGCAGTACTGGGCATCGATCACTCTGATGAATCGCCCGAAACCGATTCCGAAGGAGAAGTGTGCGGCTCTGCATCAGACGGCGAAGCGCACCCTGTCCAACGTCACGCTGCAGAAGGGGCGCCCGCAGGACGAGCCCGAGCACGCCTACGCCACGTGCCTCGCGCACGCGGGCGACTGCAATGGCGCGCGCGACGCGATGCTCCGCTCCTCGAGCGGACGTGACCGAAAGTGGGTCGAGCACTTCGTCACGTCGACATGCAAGAAGGGCGACTGACGCGCTCATCACGAGCGATCGTCAGTCGACGAGATGGGGCTCCGCTTTGTTTCGCTGCGCGGCAGCGAAGAATGCGCGCAGCTTCGTCTCGTCGAGTCGGCCCTCGGAGCGAACACCGCTGCAGAGGTCGAGACCGAAGGGATCGACCGTGGCGATCGCCTCCGACACGTTGCGAGCGTTGAGCCCGCCGGCGAGGAAGACGGGGACGTCGAGAGCCGCTCGAATGCGACGGCTCAGACGCCAGTCGTGCGTGCGCCCGGTGCCTCCGAGCTCCTTTATCGCGAGCGCCTGGTTACCCGAGTCGAGGAGCACGGCGTCGACGAACGGCGCCACCGAGCCCGCCTCGGCGACGGATTCATCCCCGACGACGTGGATCACTTGGACGAGCTTGATTCCAGGAAGCGCTCTCCTGAGCTTGCGGAGCTCGTCGACAGGCACCCGGTCCACGAGCTGGATCGTCGTCGTCGCGCAGAAGCGATGTTGTTCGATGATGCCCTCCGCCTCTTGCCTCGATGTGAGCAGGAACGTGGCGACGGGAGGCGGGACGGCCGCCGCGATCGAGGCGATGAGATCGTCCTGGATGACGCCGGGGCCGCTCGGCATCGAGGACACGAGGCCGAGCGCCGATGCTCCGAGCGAGATGGCGAGGCGCGCCTCCTCGATGCTCGAGATGCAGCAGACTTTGACGAAGGGGCGACCGTCGATGCGCATGAGCATCTCCTTACGCCGAGTCCGGGCCAGATCCATCCGAGATCCATCCGGGATGACCTGGGAGAGGACTCCGGACGGGGATCAGCCGCGTCTCGCTCCGTCGTCGCCCCGTCCGGGGATCCACGGGACGCTTCGCCGGTGCAGGTACGCGCGCGGCCAGCCGATCTCGAGCCTGTTCGAGATCGGCGAAGCGTCCGTCGCCGGCGCTCAGCGCTCGTTGACCGACGGCATCTCGCGCGCCGCGAACTTCGCTTCTTTGTCCGCAGCCGCGAAGGCGGCCGTCGCGAGACGGTTGTACGCGTCGACGCGCGTGTAGACGTGGTTGCCGTGTGCCGAGCAACTGCCGCCGCGCGAGACCACGCCGACGATCTCGCCGGTCGTCACGTCGATCGCCGGGCCGCCCGAGTCGCCGCGGCACGTCGCACGGTCGACCTCGAACTCGCGCGGGCCGAGCACGGCGCCCGTCGCGGCGTTGGCGCTCGGCCCCGTGGCCAGCACGGTGCTCTTCGAGCGCGCAACCTTGTGTCCGACGATGTTGAGCGGTCCGCCGCCGAAGCCGACCGGCACCACCACGTCGCCCGTCTCGACCGGCGCGTGAAGGCGCATCGAGAGGATCGGCAGGTTCTGGAGCGGACGGTCGAGCACGAGGAACGCGACGTCGGAGTCGCAGAGCACCTGCCCCGTGGGATGGAGCGTGCGGACCGCACGTGCGACGGGAGCGTCGACGTCCGGACGAACGTGGGTGCCCGTGTAGATGGAGATCGCCGCCGGGTCGACGTCTTCGGCGAGATGATCGCCGTTGTGCGAACGACCACGCGCATCACACGACGGAGTCGCCGTGACCGCACGCGAGACGCAATGACGCGCCGTGAGCACGAGGTTCGGCGCGACGAGCGCGCCGCTGCACAGCGTGATGTGCGAGGTCGCGTCCGTCATCG
This sequence comes from Pseudomonadota bacterium, assembly GCA_023423895.1. Taxonomy (GTDB): domain Bacteria; phylum Myxococcota_A; class Polyangia; order Polyangiales; family Polyangiaceae; genus Labilithrix. Next base: position 292 of record JAFAER010000173.1, on the reverse strand, counting down.
TGGTGGCGATGGCGACGACACCTGATGACGCCTCCTGTTCGACGGCGCGCAGCATGCGATCGTCCGCCTGCTGCTGACGACGTACGCACCCCGCGCCGGAGAGCACGAGTGCCAACGTGGCAAGCGTGAGCGTGGTGGTCGACAGGGAACCGAGAGCTCGACGAATTGCGTGCGTCATGTCTGATGGTGGAACGGCAGCAGTCTCGCGTTCGTTCAAGACTGCCTCACACCCATCACTCAGCTTGCACGATCGCCTCGATGTTCGCGAGCGTGAGACGCACAAAATAGTTCG
>JAFAER010000165.1 GCA_023423895.1 Pseudomonadota bacterium | reverse complement strand
CTCTGCTGGGAGGAGCACGGCCTGGGTCGCGCGCGCCGCCAGCTCGCTCGTCGTGCGGGGCACGTCGGTGCCGCTGATCTCCGCGGCGGCGCGGCGAGCCTCGACGAGGCGCTCCTCGAGCAGCGCGTTCGCCGCCTCGGGATCGCCGGGACGGAGCACGCTGCGCACGAAGACCTCCGCCGCCTTGTACGAGCTCCGGACGAGCGGCGCGCTGGCGACGAACGAGAAGCCCATCTTGTTCCCCTCCTCCGCGAAGCGCGCGAAGGCCTCCGGCGTCACGAAGCGGTCGACCGGCGCGTGTTTCGGCGTCGGCCGGAGATACTGGCCGAGCGTCACGAGATCGACGCCGGCAGCTCGGAGGTCCGCCATCGTCTCGAGCACCTCTTCGTCGGTCTCGCCGATGCCGACCATGATCGACGACTTCGTGATGCGCGTCGAATCGTAGTCCTTCACGTGCTTGAGCACGCCGAGCGACTGCTCGTAGCTGCAGCGCACGTCGCGGATCTTCCGCTGGAGGCGCTTCACCACCTCGATGTTGTGCGCCCAGACGTCGGGCTTCGCATCCACCGTGATGTCGACGTAGTCGTAGTGACCGTTGAAGTCCCCGAGCAACGTCTCGATGAGGATGTCCGGACGGAGCTCGCGCAGACGCGTCACCGTGCGCGCGACGTGCGAGGCGCCGCCGTCGAGGAGGTCGTCGCGATCGACCATCGTCATGACGACGTATTGCAGGCCCATCGAGGCGATCGCTCGCGCGACGTGCTCCGGCTCGCGAACATCCACCGCGCCGCGCGGGTCGCCGCTCGTCACCGCACAGAAGCGGCAGCCGCGCGTGCAGACGTCGCCGAGGAGCATCACCGTCGCCGTGCCTTCGGTCCAGCACTCGCCGACGTTCGGGCAGCGAGCCTCCTCGCAGACGGTGTGGAGGTCGAGGTCGCGGAAGGTCTTCTTCAGCGTGGTGTACGTCTCGCCGCCGGGAGCACGGACCTTCAGCCACGAGGGTTTCGGTGCAAAACGCGGGGATGTCACACCGCGCACGTAGCGTCACCGTGAGGCGGGGTCAAATGCGGACTCGTCCGTCGGGCCCGGCCGAAAGAGCCCGACCGTCAGCGCGGCCCTTCCGTCGGGGCGCACGTCGAGACGCCGGCGCCGACGATTTTGAAGCCGACCTTCGGCTTGACGACCTCGATGCTCCCGTCGCTCGGGCGATAACGCGTGACGTTGGAGCCGCCGCCGGCACGAGGAGGCCCGCCGCCGTTCCCCTCGGAGCTCGTGTAGATGTAGAAATCGCCGGCGTAGAACGAAAACGCCCAGGCATTGCCGGCGTAGACGTTCGGCAGCGGCGTCGTGTTGACGATCTCCCCGGTGCCCTTCGAGATCTCGGCGATCTGCGCAGGAGCCGTGACGAAGAACCCATAGAGCTTCCCGTCGCCGGTGCCCGTGAGCTCGCTCGTCCTGCCCGAGAGATCGCCGGTGTAGCCGCCGACGAAGTTGAGCTTCAGCGAGTCGGTGTCGAGCTTTCCGAGGCCCGCACCCCCGTTGTCCGAGAGAAAGAGCTGCTCGTTGGAGCTGCCTTTCGACGACGTCGAGAAGCCCATGCCGAACTTGTAGAAGGGCTCGCTCTGCGCGGGCGGCGAGAAGTTCGTCAGGTCGCAGTCGAGCGTTCGCGTGTTCACCTTCCAGATGAGCCCGTCGGAGTGGCGGATCCAGGCCGTACCGAAGCGATCGACCGCCATCGACGTCGGCGTCGCTCCGCCGGATGGGCACTCGAGGCGGCCGATCGACTTGAAGACGAGCGTGGGCGGGTGGAACGAATAGAGCGTGTTCTCCTCGGTGATGACGAAGATGTCCTTCGTCTCCTCGGCACATTCCGCGAGCGGGCCCGAGCCGCCATCGACGCCTTCCCCGAAGCCGCCGCCGTCGACGCCGCCGAATGCCGGATCGCCGCCCGAGGCGTCATCGGACGACGCCTTGCTGCCGCAAGCCGCGAGCGAAGACGCCGAGAGAAGCCAAAACGAGAGGAGAGCGAGAACGGACGTCCGCAACGACCACCTCCGAGCTCAGGAGCGTAGCACGGCTGCCGCGCAAGCCAGAGCAAGCGCACGGCGCGGCCGTGGCCTATCATCGCGCCATGCAGCCGCGGGTGGACGGTGCTGACCTGTCGTCTCGAACCTCTCACGTTTGCGGCGGCAGTCGGGGGCGGGCCGGGCGAAGCGGCGCACGGATTCCAACGTTCGTGCATCTCCTCGCGGCGCTGGTCCCGGCCGGCGCGCTCGCGGTCGGCTGCACGAGCTTCGCGGCGAACGACGAGGCGACGGAGCCCATCGCCGACGCCTCGTCCGACGTGGCGCGGCCCATCGAGGAGGCGGGCGTGGTTTCGCCGGACGCCGGCCCACCGCTCGAGGACGGCGGCGTCGACGCCGACGTGAGCGGCCCGCAGTTGTGTCCCGACGGATCGAATCCGCTCGCGCTTCAATTGCTCGCGTCGGCCGACACCACGTTCGCGAGCGAGTGCAACACCAATACGTCACGCGGGAGCGACCCCATTCTCGATCTCGGAAAGGAGAACGGCGCCGGCGTGGGTCTCCTCCGGTTCGACGTCGATCCTCAAAACGCAGTGTTGCTCGGCGCGGCCAAGATCGTCGGCGGTCGGCTCCGGCTCTTCGCCAATCCGAACTGCAATGTGTGCTCGTCCCCCATACCGACGAAGCAGGGGCAGCTCTTCGTGCACGCGATGCGTCCCGACTGGGACGAAGGCGGCTCCGGCGGTAACAAAAGCGGAGCCGATCTCTGCCGGCGCGCGGCCGGCTCGGGATGGGGCGCCAGCGGCTCACCCGGCATCGATACGAAGATCGCCATCGGCGTCGACTTCGACGACGGGGCGGACACGACGGCGGTCCCGGAGAACGCCGACGAGGTCACGCTCTTCCTCGGCGCTGACACGATCACGGCGCGCGCCTCGATCAACGCCAAGCAGATCGCCTTCCTCCTCCGGATGCCGAACGGCGGTCGAATGGCCGTCGCGACGCGCGAAAAGTCGGCGGCCGAAGCCGCGGAGCTCGTCGTCCACTACTGCCAGTGACGCCTCGGGGGGCACGCTGCAAACGCGCGCGTGGCGCGGAAGTGCGCCGACCTCGGCGCCTCAGCCGGCCAGCTTCGCGAGCGACTCCTCGGCCGCCGGCGTGGCGATGCCGCGCTCGGTGACGATGGCGGTCACGAGCTTCGCCGGGGTCACGTCGAACGACGGATTTTTCGCGGGCACACCGTCGGGCACCAGCTGCACGGAGCTGCCGTCCGGCAACTGGAAGCGCGTCAGCTCTTCTTCCCGGCGCTCTTCGATCGGGATCTGGGCGCCGGTCGGACACGAGAGATCGACCGTGCTCCATGGCGCAGCGACGTAGAACGGGATCTCGTGCGCAGCCGCGAGACACGCGAGCGAATAGGTGCCGATCTTGTTCGCGACGTCGCCGCTCCGCGCCACCCGGTCGGCGCCCACGACGACGAGGTCCACCGCCTTCCGCGCCATGAAGTGCGCCGCCATCGAGTCGCCGATCACCTCGACGTGGATGCGATCCTTCGCGAGCTCCCACGCCGTCAGGCGCGCACCTTGGAGGTAGGGCCGGGTCTCGCACGCGATGACGCGCACGTTCTTGCCGCTCTCCTTCGCCGCGCGGACGATGCCGAGCGCCGTGCCGTACCCACCGGTCGCGAGGGCGCCTGCGTTGCAATGCGTGAGGATCGTCGCGCCATCCGGGACGAGCGTCGCGCCGAGCATGCCGATCTTGCGACACGCCGCGATCTCGGCGCGATGGATCTCGCGCGCCTCCTGCGCGATCTTCTCGGTGCGCGCCGGGAACTCGAGCGCGGCGTGCGCCGCGGCGGCCTTCGACATCCGATCGAGCGCCCAGGCGAGATTCACCGCCGTGGGTCGCGTCGCGCGCAACATGCCGTCGGCGACCTTCATCGCGTCGAGGAACTCGGGAGCGGGCCCGCGCGCCGCCATCGCCGCCGTAGCCATGCCGTAGGCGGCGGTGATGCCGATCGCCGGGGCGCCACGAACGACCATGTCGCGGATCGCCTGCGCGACCTCGTCGACACGCGAGTAGAACTCGTAGCGCTCGACGGACGGAAGCTTGCGCTGGTCGAGCATCACCACGCGATACCCCGGCATCAGCTCGACGGCGGAGTACGCCGAACCGCCGATCGGGTCGGGATGCGGATGCGCCTGACCCGTCCGCAGGGTGGGCACGCCGAGAGGTGTCTTGCTGTCCGTCATGAGGGCTTGTTCTCCGCGTCCGTCCGCGCGAGGCGCGAGCTGATCTCTTCCGCGACCGTCTGGAGATCCTCCGCGGCGCGCGCCTTCTCGCCATGGACGTAGGCCGCGAGACCTTCGACGCCGACGATCGCGAGGCTGATGTTCACGCCTCGCTCCGTCAGCGCGGCACCGACCTCGGGGTTCTTCAGGAGAGTGACGAGGTCCTCGAAGACTTCGTCGAGCTCTTTCAGCGCCAGGGGCTGGTCGGACATCGCCCGATCATTCGACTGCCGCGGCCGCAAGTCAAAGCCCGATTCGATCGACGGGCGCAACACTGGCCAGCGGGGCCTCGCTGGCGCCTCGCTCCGCGAACGAGACGCCTCAGAGCGCGCCGGACCGAATGGCCCTCCGTTGCTTGTCGATGTTGACCGCCGGCGCGCCGAGCTCTGCGGCGCGGTCGAGCGCACGTTCGGCGTCGGCATGCCGGCCGAGCTTTGCGAGTGCCCAGGCGCGACCGAGCTGCGCACCGGCGTGTGACGGCTTCCGAGCGACGATCGCGTCGTAGGCCGAGAGGGCCGCCGCCGGATCGTTGCGGACGACAGCGACGGTGGCGAGGCCGAGGAGGTTCTCCGTGCTCTTCGGATCGGCGCGGAGCCCTTGCCGATACGCGTCCTCGGCGCCGTCGAGATCGCGCAGATTCAAGCGTGCGAGGCCGAGGACGTGGAAGGTCTCCGCGTCACGCGCTCCGCGGCGGACGGCCTCGTCGAGGCGCGAGACCGCTTCTTCGGGCTCGCCCCAGCGGGCCGCGCGCATCCCTCCTTCGCGCGGGCCCGCGGGCGACGACGGCGCGACGCTCGCCGCCGTGTCGTAAGCGGCGAGCGCTTCGTCGAAGCGGTGCGCCAGCTCGAACGCATGCCCGAGCTCGATCCAGGGGACGGGATCGTTCGGCAGCCGTTTCTCGAGCTCGGCGACCTCCCGCCGCGCGCCGTCGATGTCGCCCGAATAAGCGAGGACGCGGACGTAGAGGCGCCGGGCCGGGACGTCGTCGGGATGTCTCCCGAGGTGGGTCCGCAATGTCGCGATCGCCTCCGCTTCGCGATGCAGCCGAACGAGCTGCTGCGCGCGCTCGACCGGCGTCTGCGGCGCACAGGCGGCGCCGAGCAACACGACAGAGAGCAAAAGGGCGAGCCTCGACATCAATCTCCGTGCGAGCTCATCGGAGCTGCGGCGAGCCAGCCGCGAAATCGCTCGTCATGCGCCGCTCGCCTCCGCGGTCCTCCGGTCCTGCACCCTTCTGCACGAAGCCATGGTAAGGCGTCTTCCGCGGAGAAACACATGGACATCACGACGATCGGCGTCCTCGGCGCAGGACAGATGGGCGGTGGCATTGCACAGGTCGCAGCGGCGGCCGGCTACCAGGTGGTGCTTGCCGACGCGAGCCAGGAGCTCGCGGAGAAGGGCAAAGGCAAGATCAACGCGATCCTCGGCAAGCAGGTCGAGAAGGGCAAGATCAAGGCGGAGGACAAGGACGCGCTCGTCGGGCGCATCCGCACCGTCGGCTCGCCTTCGGAGTTCTCGTCGTGCGACCTCGTCATCGAGGCAGCAACCGAGAACGTGGAGCTGAAGATCAAGCTCTTCCGCGGCTGCGACGAGGCGATGAAGCCCGGCGCGATCCTCGCGACCAACACGTCGAGCATCTCGCTCACGAAGCTCGCCGGCGTGACGAAGCGGCCGGAGCGCGTCATCGGCATGCACTTCATGAATCCGCCGCCGCTGATGAAGCTCGTCGAGATCGTCCGCGCGGTGCAGACCAGCGACGAGACGTACCGCGTCGTCCGCGCCGCGGCGGAGAAGATGGGCAAGACGTGCACGACGTCGAACGACGCGCCCGGCTTCCTCGTCAACCGCATCCTCATCCCGATGCTCTGCGAGGCGTGTTTCGCCCTGCAGGAAGGCGTCGGCACGCCGGAGGACATCGACACCGGCGCGAAGCTCGGTCTGAACCATCCGATGGGTCCGCTCGAGCTGAGCGATCTCATCGGCCTCGACACGGTCCTCGCGATCGCCGACGTCCTCCACCGCGACATCGGCGACGACAAGTACCGTGCGCCGACGATGCTTCGGAACCTCGTCGCGGCCGGCTGGCTCGGCAAGAAGACGGGCCGCGGCTTCTACGAGTACGACCCCCAGACGGGCGCGAAGAAGTCGCGCGTCTGACCGCGGCGATCGGCGTGTAGAGCGCGGCGCGCACACGCGCGACGCGAGTAGAGGACGGCGGGCGGACATGGTACTTCGCGCGCCATGGGAAACACGCTGCTAACGGAGCGCGATGGCGCGCTCGTCGTCCTCACGCTGAATCGCCCTGACAAGCTGAACGCGCTGAACGCCGAGCTGCTCGGCGAGCTCGACGTCGCGCTGGCTGCGCTCTCCGGAGATCCCGAGATCGCGTGCGCGATCCTGACGGGCGCGGGCGAGAAGGCCTTCGCTGCGGGCGCGGACATCGCAGCGATGCTCGACATGCCGACCGAGCAGGCTCGCCACTTCTCCGAGCTCGGTCACCGGATCTGCTCGCGCATCGAGCGCGCCCCCTTCCCCGTCATCGGCGCGATCAACGGCTTCGCGCTCGGCGGCGGCTGCGAGCTCGCTCTCGCGTGTGACTTCCTCTATGCGAGCGAGAAGGCGAAGCTCGGTCAGCCCGAGGTGAACCTCGGCATCATCCCGGGCTTCGGCGGCACGCAGCGCCTCGCGCGGCGCGTCGGCATCGGGCGCGCGCGCGAGCTCTGTTACACCGGCGACACCATCGGCGCCGAGGAAGCGCTCCGTATCGGCCTCGTGAACGCCGTCGTCCCGCACGCAGACCTGATGACGAAGGTGAAGGAGGTCGCGGGAAAGATCGCCAAGAAGGGCCCCGTCGCGATCGCGCAGTGCAAGCGCGTGATGTACTCGGGCGCCGACATCCCGCTCGACGTCGCGAACGCGCTCGAGACGCAGGCGTTCGCGATGCTGTTCGGCACGAAGGATCGCCGGGAGGGCATGTCGGCGTTCCTCGAGAAGCGCGCGGCCGCCTTCAGCGGCAGCTGAGCCGGGTCCACTAGAACGAGGCGTACACCGCCACGATCGTACCGAGGACCGAGACGACGATCGCGAGGGCGGCCGCTCCCACGAACGCGCGAAACGCGATGGTGCGGAGGGTCGCCCCGACCTCGGGCGTGGCGCGCGGCGCGGCGAAATACGCGGCGCATCCCGCCCACGCGAGCGCGAGGGCTCCGAACGCGAGATGCTCCTTGCGCTCGAAGAGGAGCCCGATCGCCGGGGCGTACGTGAAGATCGGCTGCTTCAGCTCGGCGCGATACGCAACGTACAGCCAGGCTCCGCCGGCAGCGGTCACCGTCACGGCCAGCGTCGCGAGGGCCACGGCGAGATGCGCTCGGCGCCGCGGGTTCCGCAGCACGATCGCCGGATGCGCGAGGAGCGCCGCAGCGAGCCAGCCGAGGTGGCCGTGGACGTGCTCGACCAGGCGCACGGGATTCAGGCTCGTGGGGTCCAGCGACATCGGGCGCGCCATGATTACCATGCGGCCGTCGTTCGGTTAGACTCGCGGCCGCATCCCATGAACGCCTGTTCGGCTCATCCGGAGACCGCCGCGAGCGCGAGCTGCAGCGTCTGCAAGAAGGCCCGGTGCGAGCGCTGCCTCGCCTACGAGATCGACGGCGCTGCCGCGTGCGATGCGTGCGGCGCGCTCGAGGACGACAAGAGCCGTGCGCTCGGCTCCGCTTTGCTCGTCCTCCTCGGCGTCGGGTACCTCGTGGCGCTCGCGATCGGCTATCAGGTCTTCCGCGCGCGTCCCTTCGTCGGCGGGCTCGCCGCGGTCGTCGCGATCGCGCTCGGCCGCGTGCTCCAGCTCTACGTCCGGCCGCGCATCGTCACCCCTCGCCCGCACGCGTCACGTACCGGATGACGGAGTCGGCCGACGCGGCGCTCACGTCGGCGTGCAAACGTCCGATCGTCTCGAGGTGCTCGACGTAAGCCGCTGCGTCGTCGATGGCGTCGATCGCGCGACGACCTTCTTGTTCGCCGAACAGCTCGCGAGCTATCTCGTGGACGCTCCGCGGGTTCTCGCAGACGGCGAGCACGCGCTCGAGACGCACGTGGCAAGACCGCTCGACCTCCGTGATCCGCGCCGCAAGATCCGGGATCGGCTCCTCGTGACCGGCCAGCGCCAGACGGATGCCCTCGACGCACCGGATCTTCTCGAGGCTCTCGAGGTACCGCGCGAGGCCGGCACGCGGCTCGAACGCCCGCGGCAGCTGACGCGGCGTGCCCCTCGCGAGGACGTGATCGCTCGTGAGGAGGACGTCGTGGACCTGGAGGCAGACGAGCCCCGGACGATGCCCCGGCGCGTGGTGCACGCGGTATCCCGATCCCACGAGGTCCTGGTCGCGGAGGATCGTGTCGACCCGCTCCGCACGGAACTGGCGCTTGCCCTCGTCGTACAGGTACCGCATCGCCGAGCGATCCAGCGACGGGACGCCTGCACGCGCCCAGAGCCGCTCGCGCGTCGCGGCCGCGACGTGCTCGTCGAAGCGCTCGATCACGCGCGCATCGAGCTCGTGCACCGCCACCTGCGTGTGTGAGGTGCGCCGGAGCACGTTCACGCCTCCCCAGTGGTCCACGTGCGCGTGGGAGACGACGCAGGTCTCGATCTCCCCGCGCCCCACGTCCTCGCCGAAGACGGCCGCGACGATCGCGAAGCCGAGCGCGAGATCCCGCTCGCTCGTCGGCAAGCCGGAGCCGCAGTCGAACAGCAGCGACGAGCCGCCCTCGAGGACGAGGTAGACGTTGTTCACGTGACGGGGGAACGTCTCGACCGCGATCTGGAAGATGCGGGCACGCTGCGCTTCGAACCGGCGTACACCGCAGATGCCGTACGAGGCGACGTAGCGCTCCTTCGCCGCGTGGTCGCTCTCGGCGCGGAGCAGAAGGTCGAGGCGCTCCGTCGCCGCGGCGCCCGCAATGTCCATGTCGTCGCTCGCGAAGCGGAGCGCCAAGCGCGCGCCGTCGGGGTCGAGGTGGCGTCCGGGCCCCGCGAGCACGTCCGGAGGCAGGAGCGCCCCTTCCGCGCGCCGGAAGAGCCACTCGACCTTGTTCCGCAGCTTCGACGGGACGAGCGCACCGACGGTCACGGCGAAAGCGTACACGTTGACGCGTGAAGGCAGGCTCGGTAACCCTGGCCAGGTCCGCGATGGCGAGCGATCTCCTGTCCCAGGTCCGTGCGCAAGAGGCTGCGCTCCGGACGATCGACTTCGCGCTCGAGTCCGGTCGGGTCCACCACGCCTATCTTTTCGTCGGGCCCGAAGGTGTCGGCAAGGAGCTCGCGGCGTTCGGGCTCGCACAGGCGCTCGTTTGCGAACGGCGCGGCGCGGATGCCGGGCCGAGCTTGTTCGGCGTGGCAGAGAAACCGCGGGTCCGCGCGTGCGGGACGTGCTCGGCGTGCGTTCGCGCTGTCCCGCGCGAAGACACGACGCTGACGGTGCACCCGGACGTCGTCGTCCTCGAGCGCGGCCTCTATTCGCCCCAGCAGCTCGGCTCGCGCAACGCCGAGACGCAGTTCATCTCGATCAACCAGGTTCGCACGCTGGTGCTCGCGCGGGCGGCGTTCCCCCCGCACGAAGGCCGCGCGAAGGTCTTCATCATCCGGCGTGCGGAGGAGCTCCACCCGTCGGCGTCGAACGCGCTCCTCAAGACGCTCGAGGAGCCGGGGACGAGCACGCATTTCATCCTCCTGACGTCGCAGCCGGAGGCTCTCCTCCCGACGATCCTGTCCCGAACGCAGCGTGTCCGCTTCGCGCCGCTGCCCGACGACGTGGTCGCCGACCTGCTCGCAGCAAAAGGCGTCGAAGCCGACCGCACGAAGGACGCCGCACGACTGGCAGGCGGGAGCGTCGAGGTGGGGATGCTCCTCGCCGATCCGGAGGAGAGCGAGGTCCGCCAGCGCTTCGTCGAGAGCGCGCTCGCGGCGACGACGAGCCCGACAATCGAGGCCGTGCTCGCGCTCGCCGAGGTTGCGAAGAAGGACAAGGACCACCTTCCGTCGAACATCGCCGCCCTGGCCTCCGAGCTCGCGCGGCGAGCAGGTGACGCCGCGCGGACAGGCAGCCCGGAGGCCGAGGCGTTCGCGATCCGCGGGCGTTTCGCGCTGACGGCGCTCGAGCACCTCGCGTCCAACGGCGCCGCACAGCTCGTCGTCGAGGCGATGTTGATGCGGATGCGCGCCGTCTGAGGCGCGGCGTCAATCGAGCGTCGATTCGCCGGACGCGATGACCTCGAACGCGGACGGATCGAGCTCGACGCCACGGTATGCGCGCGCGACCCCCGAGTTGCCCTTGAGGACAAGGAGGCGCTCGGCACCGGCCGATGCGTACTCGGCGACGATCACCGCGTCGCCCACGTCGGGCGCACCGACGCCGATGCGTCGAGGCCGGAGCGGCAGTCGCCGCGCGCGGTCGAACCGGATCCCCCCGTGCTCGACGGAGCTCGGGGGCTCACCGCCGACGAGGATGGCGCTCGGGTCGAGCGGTTCGAGCCAGAACAGCGAGTCGCGCGGTCGCGAGCGGACGTAGATCACGCAGTCGCGCACCGCCTCCGGAGCGACGAAGAGCACCGCGACGGGCACCTCTTCGGACAGGACGAGCCCGCCCGCCAGCCACGCCTCTTCGCCGGTCATCCGCATGACGACGTCGCCGAGCTGGCAGACGAAGCCCTCCACGCGGACCCTGCCGCCCTCCGGCGCAGGTCGCTTGCGCTTCGGTGCCGCGGGGGTTTGCGTCTCCGTCGCGGCGTCCTCGTCCTTGCGCGAGGGGGCTTCGTCCTCGACCTCGGCACGGGCCCGAGCTTCGTCGGCGTCTTCCTTGGCGTCGCTTTCCTGCTTCGCGCCGTCGTCCTCTGCCTGACCGCGCCGCCGGGCGAGCCACCGGCCGACGACGAGAGCCCCGCTGGTTCCCGCGATGACGAGACCAGCGAGGATGAGGCTCACGCAGCCCCCCTCGCCTTGCTGCCGACGTTGCTGATCCCGAGCGCGATCTGGAACTCGATCGCGCGCTGCCGGACGTCGCCGAGCGTCGCGCCTTCGGGATAGAGGTCCGCGATGACGGCAAAGGCATCGGCGTGCGGCGCGATCTCGGGGATGCGCTCGAGCGTGATGCCTCCGATCGCGACGAGCGGCGTGCCACTGGCGCGGGCGCGCTGCGCTGCACGGGCGAGCCCGTCGACGCCCACCACGGGATCCGGGTTCGACTTCGTCGACGTCTCGAAGACCGGACCATAAGCGACGTAGCGCGGCCGGACGAGGAGCGCACGCTCGAGCTGGGGCGCAGAGTGCGTCGAGATGCCCACCGAGAGCTGGGGTGCAATGCGATGCACGAGCTCGTACGGAAGGTCATCCTGACCGATGTGCACGGCCTCGCAACCTGCGAGCGCCGCGAGGTCGGCGCGGTCGTTCGCGACGAGAGGTACACCTGCCTGACGACAGAGCGGCCCGAGAGCGCGGAGCAGTCCGAGCATCTCGCGTGCGGGGAGATCTTTGGCGCGCAGCTGCAGCGCCGCCGGGCGGGCTGCGAGGACGGCGCGGGCGAAGTCGATTGCGTCGGTGCCGCGTCGCGCGAGGAGCTTCGTGTCGACGATGGCGTAGAGGCCCTTCATGGTCGTCCCTCCAGCCCCCCGGAGTTGAGGCATGGGCTACTTACGAGGGCCAGCGACGTCAATCGCGACGTGCACTCCGCGGCTCACGCGACCTCGTTCGTCGATCGGGCTCGCGCTCACGCATTCACCTTGCTCTTCGGCGCGCTCTGCGCCTGCAGCAGCGCTCAGCGTCACGATGTCACCGCGCCGTAGGTCCGCGAATGGGACGCCCTGCTCCGAAGCGACGTCGCGATCGAGCCTTCGGATGCGCCGGCGAACGCCGTCCTCCGCGCACACGAACAGCTCGGCCTTACCCTTGGACGCGAGGAGGTCCGAGACGGTGCGGAAGCGGACCTGCCCTGGTCGCGCCGCCTCGCGCTGCACCGGTACTTTTCCGTCCTTTCGCAGTACGAGATAGCTGAAGGTCAGGCCCTGCCAGCGAAGACCGGCGGCGCGCGCGAGCGGGACGGTCCATGCCGGGAGATCGACAGGGAGGTCCTCGTGGCACCACTCCGTCTCGATGGGCAGCATCGGACAGCCCGCGCGATGCAAGCACGGAGCAAAGACGGTCGCGGAGCTCGCGGAGAGCACGCGGTCGCGCAGTCGATGAAGGTGCCGCGTCCGTTCGCGGAGCGCCGGCTCCACGATCACGAGCGCGCCGTCCGGCGAGACCACCTTCTCGAGCAGCCCCTCCACGAGCGCAGCCTGACTCTCGAGACGTGCCTCGGGTTCTCCGCGCGGGTCGATCTCGCTCAGCACCTGTCCCAGGAAGACGACGTCACGCGCGCGGAGCCACGGTCGCGCCTGCGGAGACTCCAGGAGTGAGCCGAGGCTCGCCACCTGCGTCTCGATCGCGAGCTCGACGGGCGCCTCCCCGAACACGGTACGCGCTGCACGGCCGATCTCGGCGGCCTTGCGGAGGACGTCCTCGTCTTCGTCGACCAGGACCGCCTCGACGCGCCCTGACGCACCGCTCGCGGCGAGCGCCCGGACGAGCCCCCACGTCATCGCGCCGAGGCCAGCTCCGAGATCGAGCACGCGAAGCGGGCGATCGGGCGGCAGCGCGAGCACACCCGACGCGACGAGCTCGCGAACGGCGGCCGCCCCCTTCGGCACGTCGCGCGGGAACGAAAACGCGATGCGCGCCTCGAGCGGGAGCTTGGTCCGGCGCCCCTCGGCCTCCGCCAGGTTGTACGCGCGCGAGAGCTCGTTCGTCAGCGGCGCAAGCCGTGCGACGTCCTTCGTCGAGAGCTCCGGTCGTCGCATCGGCCGAAGGACGGCGTCGAGGACGTGTTGCCATCGGGCGTCGAGGGGCTGGACGAGCGCGCGCGGATCCACGCCGCGTCACTACCACGCCACACCGGGCGATGGCCCAGAGCCGCGCCTCGAGACCCCATCACGGTCGCGGTCGCCACGTCAGCAAGCCCGAGCGCTGCGGAGCCAGAGCTTGCGCCGCGCTCGGCCGAGGCAGTTAATGGCCGGTCTCGTGGAAAAAACGTCCGATACGGCGGTCGCCCTACTGCTTGACGAACCACGCCCGTTCACTATAACAATTCATCAGATGGTGAAGTGATGACGCGCCCGATTCTCAACAAGGCCAACGGGGTCTCGAAGCCCCGGACGACAGCGGATGTCCCGTCGTCGGCCGTCTCACCGACAGCACGCACGCCCGTGCATGGTCACGAGGTCTGCGGCCCGGAGGAGCACGCGCGCCGTGCACGACACAACGTCGTCAGCGACGAGCAGCTCGAACGCGCGGCCTCGATTTTCCGCGCCGCCGGAGACATCTCGCGTCTGAAGCTGCTGCATCGTCTCAGCGACGGCGAATGGTGCGTCACGGAGCTCGCCGAGGCCGCAGGCGTCGGGCTCTCCACCGTCTCGCAACAACTCCGCCTGCTCCGTGCCGAGCGCATCGTCGCCCGGCGCCGTGCAGGCAAGCACATCTTCTATTCGCTCGCGGACGCACACGTGAGCGACCTCATTCACAGCGCGATCGAGCACGCGGCCGAGCCGCATGGCCACGATCACCACCACAAGGACGACGACAGCGACGGGGCCTGATCGCCAGGCTCAGGGCAAATCCTCGCCATACGCGAGACACGGAGGACGGACATGGGCGACCACAAGATTCACGAAGACCACGACCACACGCACGGCCCGAACTGCGGGCACAAGACGATCGAGCACGACGGGCACAAGGACTACCTGCACGACGGGTGCATGCACCACGTGCACGGCGACCACGTCGACGAGCACTCGCTCTCCGTCGGCGGCGCGAACCCGGCCAACTGCACCCCGTCCCACGACTGCAAGAGCCACGGGACGGATCACGAGCACGGCGCGGGCTGCGGGCACGAGGCGGTCACGCACGGCGACCACACCGACTACGTCGTTGGTGGCCATCTCCACCACGCGCACGGCGCGCACTGCGACGACCACGGCCCCGTGACCGTCGCCTAGAGAGGAGCTCGGGTTCGTCAGAACTGGCCCAGCACGAGCTCGCGCAGCCCTATCGCTGCGCGGGCTCTTCTGCATTTCGGGCGGAGGATGGGCCCCTGCCCTCGCCGCCGCCACCGACCGAATCTCGGACACTTACGAAGATTGCGCCGCGCTCCCGCCTCTCGCGCTGCGGCTTCGTCGCATCGGGCGCGCTCGGATGGCGATCGGCCGGAATCCGCCGCTCCGTGTTCGTGTTAGGAGCGAAAGCCATGCTGCTCGATCGGGCGTCCATCGGTGCTGTTGCATGCTTCGCGCTGTTCGTCTCCGGCTGCGGGACGGCCCCGCCTGCCTCGAAGTTTCCGACGGCGCGGGCTGCGGTCGACCGCGTCCATGCCTCGCAGGACTGCGGGATCGGCATCCACGCGAACGCGAAGATCGACCACTTCGGCCAGGGTGGCCGCATCCGCCTCGACCTCCTCGCGTTCGCGGTGTGGCCGGATCGTCTGCGCATGGATGTCGTCAGCCCGTTCGGAGTGACCCTCGCGACGCTGACGAGCGACGGACAGAAGTTCTCGCTGTATGACCTTCGCGAGAAGCGCTTTTTCCACGGGCCGGCGGCGGCCTGCAACATCGCACGCCTCACGACGGTCCCGCTGCCGGGGCACGTGCTCGTGTCACTGCTCCGCGGGGCGACGCCCGTCCTCAAGCACGACGCGAACGACGCGTCGATCGCATGGGACAGCGGCGGATACTACGTCGTCACGCTCAAGGGCACGAATGGCTCCGAGCAGCGCATCAAGGTCGCCCCCCATCCGGCCGACTTCAACCTGCCGTGGGAGAAGCAGCGTCTTCGCGTCCTCGACGTCGAGGTGAAGCAGCAGGGAATCGTGCTGTATCACGCGGAGCTGTCCGACCACGAACCAGCTCCGATGGACAAGCCGATCATCGATCCCGACATGATCGATCCCCCCGTTCCGACGAGCGGTCCGATGTGCACCGCCGAGCTCCCGCGGCGCATCCGCGTCAAGGTGCCCGGCAAGGAAGATGTCCTCTTTCGCTACGAGTCGGTGACGTGGAACCCGCCGCTCCCCGAAGGCACCTTCTCGCAGCCGGTCCCGCCGGGCGTGTACGTCGAGGCCGTGACGTGTGACCGCTGACGCGAAGCCCTTAGCTTACGCCAGGCGTTCTTCGCCGAGCTCTCCGAGGATCCGCGCCGGGTGATCGGTGATCACCCACTCCACCCCCATCGCCTCGAGCTCCGCCGCGCGCCCGCTGTCGTTCACCGTCCAGGCGACGACGCGTAGACCCGCGCGGCGGAGGCGGTGCACGCGGCGCTCGGTGATGATGCCGTCCTCGAGGTGCGCGGCGACGATCACGGGGCGGACCGCGAGCGGCAGAGCGGTGCCGAGCCGCGGCGTCCGCGCACCGACCAACATCGCTCGCGGGACCCGCGGGGCGAGCGCGGAGAACGCCAGCACGATCGCCGGATCGAAAGAGGAGACGACGACGTCGACGTCGCTGAACCGGCCGATCGTGCGCGCGACGGCTCGAGCGAGAGCGAGCCTCCGCGGAGCGTCGGCCTTCACCTCGACGTTCACGATCCGACCGCGGAACAGCTCCAGGGCCGCATCGAGACGCGCGACCTCGACGCCTCCTGCAAGCTTCGGCAGGTCCAGATGGCGAACCCTGTGAACGAGCCGTCGGTCGGCGCCGTTGGTCACACGCGCGAGCGACGCGTCATGAAGGACCACCGGTTCCCCGCACGCGCAAAGGCGCACGTCGAGCTCGACGCCGTCCGCGCCTTCGTCGATCGCTCGACGAAAGGCGTCGAGCGAGTTCTCCGCGGGCCAGCCATCCCCACGCCCACCCCGATGGCCGAGGACGATCACGTCAGGACGCGAGCTCGTCGGCGATCTCGCGCGCGAGCTTCTTCGCTCGCTCCACCTCGCCGGCCTGGAGCGAGATTGCGCCGACGACCGGATGGCCGCCGCCGCCATGACGCTCGCAGATCGCCGCGATGTTGTGCTTCCGGGCAATCGGCGCCCACGGGTTGTAGCCGATCGACAGCTTGCACTTCGACGCAGAGCGGCTGAGGAGCACGGAGTACGCGCTCTCCGGCCACAGCGCATACGTCACGAACTTCGCGGCCACGTCGATGACGGCCTCGCTGAGATCCACGAGGACGACCGAGCCGCGGTCCTCTGCGTGCTGCTTCACGAGGTCGATGAACGCCTGCTGCTGCGCCTCGAGCGGCTTGTAGGCCTCCTGCACGTCGGTCGAGCGCGCGATCGCCTCGAGGGGCTCGGTCAGGAGACGCGGCACCATCGCCTGGAGGTACGCGTCGTTGCCCTTGTGCTCGATGACGGTCATGAGCTGGAGAACGGGATCCGCCTTCACGACCGCCATCTCCGCGCTCGGGAACGCCGCGGAGTCGATCATGTCGGCCCAACGAACGAGCTCTTCCGACTGCCGCGTATCGAGGCCGAACCGCTGCCGTCCGACGTCGGCGATGAGCTTGGTGCACGAGCCGTAGCCGCCGTCGTGGAACATCTGACGGCCGCCAGGAGCCTCCTCGCGCGCGCCGAGCTCGTAGGCCTGCCGATCGTCCGGCGTGACGAACGCGCTGACGTGGTGATCGAAGTACCACGTGAGCTTCGACGTCGCGGTGAACCGAAAATCCAGGATCGCGTTGTCGTCCCCCGTGAGGAGGACCGGGTCGACGCCGTTCTGGCCCGGGCCGTAACCCATGGCCTTGTACGTGAACGACAGGTCCTTGCCCGCGTGCAGGTGCCTCATCAATCGCGTGAACATCACGGCCGAGCACAGCCCGTCGAAGCAGTGCCCATGGGTGGCGACGACGACATTTCGCATGGCCTGCGGGCTTTAGCACGGCGCGACGCCGAGGGTCGACGTCGCAGAGCTCGGCCGTCGCACGAGACGGACGAGCCCGCGTCGGATGCGCCGGATGGATGAGCAGCCGAGCTCCTCGTGTACGCTCGGCCCGTGCGGGTGCACCATCTGGCCTTCCGGACACCGAACCTCTCGAGGCTCGAGCACTTCTACAAGGAGGTCGTCGGCCTCGAGGTGCTCCGGCGTGACGGCGTGCGGAGCGCGTGGCTCGATGCGGGCGGGACGATCCTGATGCTCGAGAGCGCCGCCGACGGCGAGCCGGCCGTCGATGCGCGCTCACTCGAGCTGACGTGTTTCGGCGTGGAGCCGGGCGATCATCTCGGGATCGTGCGCCGTCTCGAGGCGGCGGGCGTCGGCATCGAAGGCCGCACGGCCTACTCGCTGTACTTCCGCGACCCCGACGGCCGCCGCATCGGCGTGTCATCGTACCCG
>JAFAER010000092.1 GCA_023423895.1 Pseudomonadota bacterium | reverse complement strand
ACATGTGTGTTTGGATCGGCGGCGCCCCTTTGTTGGATCACCTGCTCGTCACCGAGGGACGGAGCACGCACCTCACGACGTGCTGGACACCTCTGCGCGGTGCCGCGCGGCCCGCCCAGCGTCTCAGCCACGGCTGACGACGTAATGTGCCGTCCGTGGTGCCCGCTCCGGATGGCGGCGCAGCTCCTCGAGCAGCGTGAGCACGGCGCTCGGCTCGTCCACGATCGTCGCCGGCGGGAGCTCGTGGAGCTCGATCCCGGCGCGTGTGCAGCGTACACGCATCGTCGCAGCGACCTCGGGCCCGGTCCACGGCAGGTCGCGTCCGATGAGGGCCGCAGCGCGCGCGATCCCGACGAGCCAGGCGTCGCCGTGGTCGGCTGGTCCGAGGACGGCGAACGCACCCGTTCCGACGCTCGCGAGGACCTGTGCGAGCGGATCGATCGCGGCGGACGGAGCATCGCTCCGCGCCAGAATGGCGATCGCCCGGTCGGCCTCGAGGCGCGTGACCGCCCCGGCGACGGTCTCGATCCCGCGCGCGATCTGCCAGGGCGCCGGCACGTGGCGGGCGAGGGCGGCCGATCCTTCGTCGTCGTCCGGCCCGAACACGACGTACTCACGTGCGTCGATCGACAAGAGGCCGTCGAGCGTGTCCCGCAGCATCGAGGCGTACAGGCCGGTCGCCCACTCCGGCGCGTGCGCGGCGAGCAGCTTCGACGAGCACCGGCCGGGAAGCGGCGCCTCGGCGAAGACGCCGATCCGGACCTCGCTCGTGATCGGGCTGCCGGCGGGGTGCTCTGCGTCGCTCACGAGATGGGCTTGCTCCGCGTCCTCACTCGGCGCTCGTCTCCGTCGAGCTCGACGCGCTCGTCCCGTCACTCGAGCCACGAGGCGAGACGGTCGGACGGGCGGCGCCCCTCTCGACGGGACCTGGCACCTGGTACTTCCCGCCGGTGAGCCGCTTCCAGGCGTCGGTCGCGCGCCATGCGAGATAGGATCGATTGAAGCCGACCACGGCGCGGTGATCGAAGTACGGGTTGTTGATCCCGCCGAGCTCGGCGAGCAGCAGGATCAGCTCGCCGACGCTCACGGGGCAGCCCTCGAGCCGGATCCAGCCCTTGGCCTTCAGCTCGCGGAGCTTCGCGGCCATCTTGAGCATGCGGCCGTAGACGTCCTTGTGCTGCGCGTGATGCGGATCGATCCGATCGCGCTCGACGTACTTGCTCCGGATGTTCACGAGCTCGCCGCCGATCTTGCCGTCCCATTCGACGCAGTCGCCGACGAAGATCACCTTCTCGCCGTAGCTCACGTCGAGGGCACCCTCGTACTTGCCGAAGACGAGGTGGATGCGTGGGAGCTTGCGGTCGCACTGCTCGTCCGCGAGCCGAAGGACCTCGATGACCTCCTCCATCACGCCGGGGCAGCCGCCCCAGCAGTAGTCGTCGGTCGATCCTTTGGGCGGCGGACCGGCGTAGGCCTGGATGCTCGTGCCCTCGAAGTACTTCTCCACGCGGATGAGGCCGACCTGGAAGCCCTTCGCGCGTCGCTTGGCCTCGTCGAGGGTGACGTCGCCGCCCATCGCGATGCGCGACAGTGACACCGGACCGAACCCGCGCTCGTGGGCGAGGCGGATGTGCTCGACGCTCATCGGATCGAGCCCGACGATGTGGCAGCCGACCGAGTCGATCGCGACCTGGTTGTTGCCGACGAGGAGGAGGTTCATGTTGCGCGGGATCGGCGTGAGCATCCGGCCCTCGCCGGCGATGATCGCGTCGAACACCACGAGCTGCGGCTGGATGATGTACTGGAGGTCGGCGACCTTCCGGTTCAGCGCGTGATCGTGATCGATGAGGCGGTGCCGGTCGTCCTGGATCCCGATGTAGTTCTTCATCGAGAACGTCACCGTGGTCCACGGGTGCGCCTTGAACTTGGGACAGTTCACGAAGAAGTCCGCCTTCGCGACCGGCTCCGGCGTGAAGAGGTAGTCGCGAAGACGTCCCTCGTGCGTCAGGGGGATCTCGACCTGCGGCACCTCCTCGAAGCAGTACTTCTTCGCGCCGACACGCTCGAGCATCGCGTCGTAGCCGGCCTCGCGGAACACGAAGCGTGTCGGGATCGTGATCGCGCAGCGTTCGCCGACGGCGAGCTCCTCCATCGGTGCGTCAGGGCGCTCGTTGTCCTTCAGCGCGCCGAGCACGCCCTCGATCACCTCCGGACGCGTGTACGCGTGCGCGAACGGCTCGCCGGCGCAGACGAGGTTCGGCTTCACGAGCGTGCGGCCGGACGGATGAAGACCGAGCTCACGCATCGCGGAGCCGACGATGCTCCGGATGCGTGAGGCGTCGTACTCGTCGCAATGGAAGAGAAAGACGCGCGCATCCTGCGCTGGATGGGCCGGACGATCTTCGAGCGGACGCGGCGAACCTTCGGCGGCTTTCGAGGGGCGCGACATGCTCGAAAGGCTACGAAAAATCCGGCGGTCCCGAAACCCGAGCAGGCTCATGCGTGAGACGCATTGGAGAGGAGCGCCATCCAGGAGGTCGGATAGAGTCACTCGCCACTCGCCGAGTGGGCCGCGCGCGATCCATGCCCATGCTGGGTCGACCGTGACTCGGGAGAGCACAGGAGACGAAAGATGCGGACCACGAGCCTGCTCGGAATGGTGCTGTTCTCGGCGTTGGTCGCGTGCAGTGGTGCGTCCGAGACGTCTTCGGACACGCTGGGGCGGCAGTCGAGCGCGGTCCAGGGCGGCACCTCGGACACGAAGAGGGCTCACAACTTCGCGGTCGGCATCTTCAGCCGCTACGGCGCGGTCTGCTCGGGCACGCTCATTGCCCCGAACCTGGTCCTCACGGCACGGCACTGCGTCGTTCCGCCGGACGGGTCCGAGGCCGTCACCTGCGACGACGTGTTCCCGGCGAAGAACGTGAACCCGGCGAACCTGTACATCACGACGTCGCCGAGCATGCGCAACGCGACGACGCGCTACAAGGCGGCGGAGATCACGACTCCGAAGGAGCGCGGCTTCTGCGGGAACGACATCGCCCTCATCCAGCTCGAGGAGAACATCCCGGAGAGCGAGGCGACGCCCGTGACGCCGGTCGTGCAGTTCTCGATGACCGACCGCACGAAGATCGGCGGTTCGATCACCGCGCTCGGCTACGGCATCACGAGCCCGAACGCGAACGACTCGGGCATCCGCCGCATCCGCCAGGACATCGACATCATCTGCGTCCCCGGCGATGACACCTACGACTGCAAGGGCGCCTACGCCCGCATGCTCGACAGCGACAAGGAGTTCATCACCGAGGGCTACGTATGCTCGGGTGACTCGGGCGGCGGCGCGTTCGACCAGGCGACGTTCGAGCAGGGCGCTCCTTACGTCCTCGGCGCGCTTTCGCGCGGTCCGCAGACGGCGGATCGCTGCCTCGCGGCGATCTACTCGCGCACGGACATGCATGCGGAGATGATCATCGCCGCCGGCAAGAAGGCTGCCCTCGAGGGCGCCTATGAAGAGCCGGCGTGGCTTTCGCCCGAGGTCGAGCCGGCGAGCGACGAGCCCGAGCTCGGGACCGTCTGCGAAGGCGAGACCTGTACGGCGACCGACGCCACCGAGCCGGAGCCCGGTACCGTGGTCAAGCGCACGACGGTGGGCTGCTCGGCGGCTCCGCACACGTCGGGTAGCGCGTTCGGCGCCCTCGCGCTCGCGGGCGTCGCGGCGCTCGTCGCGGGCCGCCGTCGCCGCGCGCGCTGATCGAACCGAATCGCACGGCACGAATCGCACGCGCGCTTGCTCGACGCGCGCACTGCGTCGCCGCGAGATGACGAGGGTGAAAAGGGAACGCGCGTGCGCTCGGACGTACCGCTGCGCGTTCGAGCCCGACGCTGTTCGACCCGTCGGTCCGTCGAGGCGGTGGAGTGGATCAATCCACCCTCGGCAGAAGGTGCAAGTTCTCGCGCAAGATGCGCAAGTGCTTGGAATTGCGTGAGCGAAGGCGCGGCATACAGGGTGCACATATGTGGGCGAACCTCCTCCAAGAAGGAACGCCGCCATGTTCGCGCTCGCTCGCCTCGGTCGTCTTTCGATGCTCCTCGCGCTCGCCTCGATCACCGCGCTCACCCAGGGATGCGCCGCGGAAGCCGAGGACGACGGCTCGGAGGACGACGTCGTCGGCGTCGACGCGATCACGACGAGCCAGGCGGCCGACCGCCTGATCGACGTGCCCTTCTACTTCTCGGTCCCGAAGGAGGCGATCACGACGCCCCTGAACCGTCCGCAGTACCCGTACCCGACGGTCTGGAATCCTTCGACCGAGGTCGAGGGGGCGGGGCTCCGCCTCATCGTGATCAATCAGGGCGGGCAGGAGCCTGCGAAGAAGAAGGCGGCTCGCGTCGACATGGCGAAGCGCCTCGCGCGTGCGGGCGTCCTCGAGGACGGTGACATCGCGCTCAGCTTCCGCCCCGAGCTCGCGGGCACGATGGCGTATCCGCACGTGCAGATGGGCGTCACGCACGCGAGCCTCGTCTACACGCAGAACGGCGAGGCGTTCAACATCGACAGCCCGCTCGACGGCGAGTACGTCGGTCAGTTCAACACGCTCCACTTCTCCGGCGGGATCAACTCGAGCGGCAACCGCGAAGGCGGCACCGACGCCCTCCAGATCGTCCGACCGAAGAACATGGATGATGCACGCAAGGGATCGCTTCGGAAGTGGATCGGCGAGCTCAAGTCGAACCTCGGCCGCATCAACGGCCAGCGGGCGCAGGTGAAGTTCCAGAAGGACTACCTGACGCCGATCTTCGCCTCGACGCGCATGACGACGCGGCAGACCGTGACGAAGCTCGGTCAGATCATCCTCGAGGAGGACAAGACGACGAAGCTCCCGATGTACTGCTCCGAGTTCGCCTGGCACATGCTCGCGCTCTCGAACTGCAGCGAGGAGCAGATCCGCGAAGCGGGGCCCGACGGCGCCGAGTGCGTCGATCCGCTGTTCGATCCGATGCCGCTCGTCTCGACGACCCAGGGACACATCGGCCTCGCCGAAGGTCCGCTCCAGAACATCCTCGTCGCTCCGCCGGCTGATCGTCCCGCCCTCATCGGCAAGGTCTTCGCGACCGGCAACGCGAGCGGGTTGTCGTCCGGTCACCGCGCCGTCGCCGAGCAGGTCGCGCCGCTCATGGACGGTCTCTCGCAGTACTACGGCGCCAAGGCCCAAGGCGCGCCCGCGGAGATGCTCGCTGACGGCGCTGCGCAGCTGAACGCCGGCGTCGGCAACGTCGGCAACTACTCGCCGACGGCGTTCCTCGCGAACGCGACATTGCCCGCCGGGGTCCGCGCCCTCGACTACGTCGCAACCGTGGTCTTCGTCGACGGTCAGGCGGCGATGGACAAGGCGCGGCGCCTCGCGCAGAACCCGGTGCCCTGAGTGTTCGAGCTGGGAACGGAGGAAACACCGATGACTTGCTCTCTCTCTCTCTCGACGATGCTTTCGCCCAAGAGCTCTGCGACCCAGGGCGGCGGCGCGTTCGTCACACGCTGATCCCGCGTAGGCCCGCGCGCTCCAACCGCGAGCGCGGCGGTCTCGGCCAGCCTGCGCTCGCGGTTGCGGCCTACTTCAGTGCGGGCCGCCGGGCGTCACGCCAGCGGCGTGCTCTCGAGCGCGCTCGCTTCCGGCTTGTGCACGTTCGGCCGCCTTGCGCCGGCGGGTCTCTTCGGCCTTCATGGTCCCGGCGGTCGTTTGCTCGACCCGGTTTTTTCGGGCGTTTCGGAGCTGTTCTCGGGCTTGGTATTGTTCGGCTCGGGTGGGCATGCGTTCTCCATGAAGAGGTCCTGCAAGGACCTCCAGCTTCGAAATTGGAGCAACATCGGTGCCCGCGACGCCCGAGCGCACACGAGCTCGTCAGAGCGTGGCCACGGTCCCGCCGTCGACGATCAGATGCTCGTTGCCGTGAATGGCGGCGGCTCGGTCGGACACGAGAGCTTCTTCGCAGGCGCGCGCCGCTCGACTCTTCCCTTGGGCTCGCGCGCGCCACGACGTCGGATCGTCGGTCTCGTCGTGAGCGCGTGCGCGACGGCGGTCAGAGCGTCGTTCCGTCCGCGTAGCGCCGGCGCGCCCACTCGTTCATCACGATGCCGGACGCGATCGCGAGCGGGAGCGAGTTGTTGACGCCGTAAATGGGGATGCCGATCGTCACGTCCGCGCGTCGGAGCAACGATGACGGGATGCCGAAGCGCTCGCTGCCGAACAGGAAGACGACGTCCTTCGGAAAGCGCTCGACCGCGTTCACGCTCTTCGTCGCCGCCTCCTTCTCGACGGCCCACAGAGGTCGACCGGCGACGTGCTCGAGGAACGCGTCTTCGGTCGGGACGCGCACGATCGTCTCGTACTTCTCCATCCCCATCGACGCCTTCTCGTAATACGGCGCGTCGCCGATGAGCACGATCTCGCGCGCGAGGAAGCTGTGCGCGACGCGGATGATCGCGCCGACGGCAAAGGCGTTGTCGGCGGTGTAGAGGGCGATCGTGAAGTCGTTGCGCAGCGGACGGAGCGTCTCGCGCACGGTGTCGACGTCGGCATCGAGGGGCGGGAACAGGGGCATGGGACGAACCACGAACCGGGACGGGCAGCGGCCAGACCGTGAGGACCGTGAGACAGCGCCGCTCCGCCGGTGCGACTTTGCAGCCGTCGCTCAGGCGTACCATCGGGCGTCCGCACCGTGAAGCGATGGGAGAGGGCGCCGGTGTGATAGAGATGGCGCGTGACAGGCGTATCTCGTCGTCTCGCTCCCTCGGACTCGAACCGCTCGGCGCCAGAGCTTTCTGCTCGTAACACGCTCGGATGAATCCCCTCATCGCAGCGCTCCTCGGCATCGTCGAGGGCGTGACCGAGTACCTGCCGGTCTCTTCCACGGGCCACCTCATCCTCGCGAGCCACCTGCTCGGCCAGACGGGGGAGGCGGTGGACTCCTTCGACATCGTCATCCAGCTCGGGGCGATTCTGGCTGTGCTCGTGCACTACCGGCGACTGCTGCTGGAGCGCACCACCGGCCTCTTCCGGCGCGAGAGAGCGAGCATCCAGCTCTTGATCGCGCTCGTGCTCGGCTTCGCTCCCACCGCGGTCGTGGGGCTCCTCCTCCGCAAGAAGATCAAGGCGCTGCTCTTTGGTCCCGGACCAGTGGCAGCGGCGCTCGTCGTCGGCGGCATCGTCATGATCGCCATCGAGGTCCTGCGATCGCGTACGAACACGACGCGCCTCCCCGCCTCACACGACCGCGGCTACCGCGACCCGGCGGCGGCGCCTCGCGAGGCCGCGTCTGCGGGAGGTGGGCTGGTCGGGCTCGAGCACGTCACGCCCATGCGCGCCTTGCTCATCGGCCTCGGCCAGTGCGTCTCGATGTGGCCCGGCTCGTCGCGCTCGATGTGCACCATCGTCGCCGGTCAGCTCACGGGGCTCTCGACCGCGACGGCCGCCGAGTTCTCGTTTCTGCTCGGACTGCCGACACTTGGCGCAGCCACGGTGTACGAGGCGTACAAATCACGCGAGGTCCTGGGGGAGATCGGCGCGCTGAACGTCGTCATCGGCCTCGCGGTGTCCTTCGTCGTCGCGTGGGCGGTGATCGCGGCATTCCTCGCCTATTTGAAGCGCCGGGGACTCGTGCCCTTCGGTGTCTACCGCATCATCCTGGGGATCCTGGTCTTCCTGCTCCTCGTTCGCTGACCCAGCTGCGACCAGGGGAAGGTTTCGCGCCGAGCCTCGTACATCCCAGGGTCCGCGAGCGCGAGCCTGGGTGAGGACGTCCTGAGGGCAGGATCGCCCCTCCGGCATTCCGTCTCGCTCGTGCGGACTGGAGGGTTCGACCGATGAGCGTTGTCGGGTGGTTTCTCGCTTTCGCTGGCTTCGTTGGGGTGATCTTCGGCGTCTTGCAGATGCTGAAGGGGAAGAAGATGAACGCGGTGCCGTTCCGCGCGCCGTCCCAGATCGCCCAGCTCGGGCAGGGCGCTGGTGACGCAAAGGGGCTCGTCTCGACCGAAGGCGCCGTCGGTCAGCAGAACCTGCTCGTTGCTCCGATGAGCGGCCGTCCATGCCTCGCGTACGAGATCACGATCGAGCGCAAGTGGGAGAAGAGCGAGCGCACCGAGAACGGAACCCAGACGAAGAAGGGCTCGAGCAACGTCCACCGCGACTACAAGGGAGCGACGTTCGCGATCCAGGACGGTGCGGGGCAGATCTGGGTGGATGCGTCACAGCAGCCCGACGCGTCGTTCGAGAAGGCGCATTCGAGCACGATGGACGTCGGGCTTCTCGGGATCATCCCGGGGACGCTGCAGTTCGGCGCCTTTCAGATGAACACGCCGACCATCGTCTCGCTCGACACGCGCACGACCGGCTTCGAGGGCACGGAGAAGATCGTCCCGCCGTCGCCGACGCTCTATGCGCTCGGTCAGATCACGCCGACGCCGCAAGGTCCGGTGCTCG
Source organism: Pseudomonadota bacterium (assembly GCA_023423895.1). GTDB lineage: Bacteria > Myxococcota_A > Polyangia > Polyangiales > Polyangiaceae > Labilithrix. Next base: position 26,517 of record JAFAER010000092.1, on the reverse strand, counting down.
CGACGCCGAAGGGGATCGGCACCGGCAAGTTGATCCTCTCGCAGAAGGGCAGGGCGTCACTCGTCAAGTCGACGAAGCGCAACATGGTGCTCGGGTACGCGCTCGGAGGCGTCATGTTCGTCGGTGGTTCGCTGCTCGGCATCCTCGGGCCGAAGCCGGCGGCAGCGGCGAACAACACCTGCGAGAGCCTGATCAGTGATGCGGTGACGTGCGACAGCCGCATGTACGAACGTGACGGGAAGGATTTCACGTGGACGGTCACCACGGCGGGCGTCTACGCCGTGTCCGTGAAGCAGCCCAACGTGAAGGCTCCGGTCGATGCGACGATCACGATCACGGACATGACCGGCGCCCAAGTCGCCTACAACGACGGCGGATCGCCGGGCGCCGAGGCGAAGGTGAAGCAGCACTTCGACGCTGGCATCTACACCGTGAACGTCCGCGACTTCGCGCGCGACAAGGTCTCGGGCGGATACGGCTTCCACCTCGACATCGCGAAGGAGGCGGCGCCCGAGGTCGCGGAAGACACGACCGGCGCGGACGCGGTGGGCACCGCCGCCGTGATGAATGCGGAGCTGAAGCCTGCCGATGCCAAGCCCGTCGCGAAGGCTGCGACGAAGGGCGCCGCCCCGGTGAAGGCAGCCGCTGCCGCGAAGAGCACGAGCACCGCTGCCGCGAAGGAAGCGGCTCCGGCACCTGCGAAGGAAGCGGCTCCGGCACCTGCGAAGGAAGCTGCTCCGGCTCCTGCGAAGGACGCGAAGGACAAGGCTTCAGCGAAGAAGTAGCGCGTCGCGCCCGCAGACGATGAACGCCCGCTCTCCCCGATGAGAGCGGGCGTCATCGCTTTGTGGCGCGCGCCTTTCGCTTGCTCGCGCGGGGCGCGTCGGCTCGAATCCGCGCGATGAAGGTCTATCTCGATGGGTGCTTTCGCGATCGAGCGTTCGCGATCGCATGCGTGCTGGCGATCGGAGCGCCGATCCTCGCGAGCGCATGTGCCAGGCCGCGCAAGGCCGCGAGTGAGACCGCGCCGGCGACGTCGAGCGCGCCGCTCGCTTCGGCCGCGCCTTCGGCTCCGAGCGTTCAGACGCCGGACGCAGCGCCCTCCACCGGCGATTCGTCGATCGCGAGCGACGATGTGCCTCCGTTCGCGCGCGTCCCGCCGCTCGCGCCGGGACCGATCGCCGTCAAAGGGTATCCGCACAACATCCGCAACGGCATGAACGACATCGCGCAGCATGCCGGCTTCTCGAGCGACTCGTCGGTGTACGCGTGGTGCCAGACCGGTGGGGGACGGCCGATGACCCGGTGCGAGATCATCGCGCGCGACGGAACGACGAAGAAGATGGAGGCGGTCGAAGGCGAGACGGATCCCTCCGGCCGACCACTCGCGTCCGAGGTGGCGAAGAAGAAGGAGATCGACCGGTTCCTCGCCGCCGACAAGATCCCGGAGATCGTCTCGAAGGACGCGATGACGGCGATCCCTCCGGCCGTTTCCGGGACGTGGTCGTTCACCGACATCACGATCGACGTCGCCCGCATCGCGGCCTCGGGACCGAGCTCGGCGCACGTGAAGGTCGGCGGAGCGGTCGGCGGCGAGGCACCCGTCCATCCGATCGTGCTCCGCTCCACGGCCGTGCCGGCAGCGCCTCCCCATTTTGCGGCGCTCAACTCGCTCGCGGTCGCGCCGGACGGCAGCGACATCGGGATGCTCGGCCACTTCTTCGCCTGCGAGTATTGCGACACGTTCGTCGCGAAGCGCATGCCCGTCCGGGCGTTCGCCTCGCTCGTCTACAACGAGACCGGCTACAGGCATCACCAGAAGAAGGACTTCACGCGCGCGGCCGAGCAGTTCCTGAAGGCGGTCAACGCGGATCCCGCGGCCAAGCTTCCTCCCTACAACCTCGCGTGCGCGTGGGCACGCCTCGGCGATCCACGCGCGAAGGACGCGCTGGCGTACGCGGTGCAGATCGATCCGACCGCGCGCTCGCGCGCACGGAGCGACCACGACTTCGACACGGTGCGTGGCGAGCCCTGGTTTCCGAAAGGGCCGTAGACCACGCCCGAAATGGGCCGAGGGCCGACGCTCGAGAACGTCGACCCTCGGGAATGTCCGCAGGCGATCACCGAGCCGAGCGGCTCGATCAACGGACGATGACGCCGTCTCCGTTGCCGCCGCTGCACGCGCAGCCGCCGTAGTCGATCGAGTCGTCGGGGATGCCGCCGCCGCACGTCGCGCCGGAGCAGCCGTCGGGCTCGGGCGGGCAGAGCTCGGGATCGTCGCTCTCACCCGTGCACGCCTCGCCGTCGCCGGGGACGTCGCTGCCGCCGCCGCCCGACGACCCGGGGACGTTCGACGAGCCAGAGGAGCCGGAGGTCCCGCCGGAGCTGGCGCCCGACGAGCCGGAGGAACCCGACGAGCCCGAGGACCCGGAGGAACCCGACGAGCCGGAGGTGCCGGAGGAGCCCGACGAGCCGGAGGAGCCCGACGAGCCGGAGGTCCCGCCGGAGCTGGCGCCCGACGAGCCGTCTCCCGAGCTCGAGCCGGGCGGGATACCGTCGTTGCCGCCGCTTCCGCAATCACCGCTGCAGTTGCCGCCGCCGTCGTCGCAGTTGCCACCGCCGCTGCCATCACCCGAGCTGCCCGAGCTGCCAGGCGGCGGCGTGCCATCGGCGCCTGACGAGCCGGAGGAGCCCGACGAGCCCCCGGAGCTGCCTGAGGAAGAGGAGGCGCCGCCGCCGTCACCACCAGGGACACCGTAGGTGCGGACGCTCGTGGCCGCGCCGCCGCACGCGAGCTTCGGCGAGACCCAGCCGACGAGCGCGTCGGTGCGTGCGATGTACAGCTTCCCGGTCGTGAGGCCGCGACCGGTGACGAGCCCGACGATCTCGTTGCGTTCGTCGAGGACGGCGCCGCCCGTGTCGAGCGACTCACCACTCGGGATCTCCGTCACGTACGCGTTCGGGAACGTACGGACCGTCTCGAGCGTGGTCGGGATCGTCTGGAACCCCGCGCCCGTTCCGCGGATGCGCGTCGCCTTCGAGCCCGCGCCGAGCTTCGCCGGAGCGAGCGTGGGATACGCCGGCAGATCGATCGGCTGATCGAGGTAGACGACGGCGACGTCGTGCTTGCGCGGGTGCGACTTGTTGCTGTCGTACACCATCCAGTCGTACGTGAGGCCGCGAACGCCGTTCACGGTCCTCCCGTCCGAGGTCTTCACGGTCCATCGCGCCTTGCCCGCAACGAGATGCGCGGACGTGAGGACGAGGCGCGGCGCGATCAGGATGCCTGAGCCTTCCCCGATGCGCGTGCCGTTGGCGTCATGGAGGGTGAGCGCGACGTTTGCGGCGGCGATGGTCTCGGCGCTCGCTCCCTTGCTTCGGCTTCCCTCTTCCGCCGAGCTGCAGCCGGCGAGCGAACCGAGACTTCCGACGAGAATTCCCCCGCAGACGAGCCCGAGAACGCGACCAGATCGCATCGTGACCTCCAGACACCCGGCGGTCGCCTTTCGAGCGCGACCATTCACCGGAAGCTCATCGAGTCTACGTCAGCCATACGGTCGTGCGAAGCCATCGACAAAATTGAGTGGGAACGGAGACGCGGAAGAGCGCGGCCCGGCGCCGGAGGGCGAGACGCGGCGCCCTTCGTCGCCGGTCGGAGCCGAGGTGGCGCCACCGGACAAACCCGTGTAGAACCGCGACCGAATTCGCTTCGCCCGTGCTCCTGACGGAGCCACGTCGCCGAGCGCGCAGGAAGAAGCGGACCTGGGCCGAAAGCCTTGACAGGAAGACGGCCGCGACTAGAGTGCGCGCTCCCCGGAGGGGCCCCATGTCTTTCATGGGGGTCGCCGGTGGATTCGTGAACCGGCCCCCGCGCAACGCGCGGTAAGCCGCCCATCATCTCCCGTAGGATTTCCTTCCGATGCCGACGATCAATCAGCTCATCAATCACGGGCGTCTGGCTGCGCGCGTGAAGACCGCGTCGCCCGCTCTCAAGAGCTGTCCGCAGAAGCGTGGTGTCTGCGTGCGCGTGTACACGACGACCCCGAAGAAGCCGAACTCGGCGCTCCGCAAGGTCTGCCGTGTCCGCCTCACCAACGGCATGGAAGTGACGTCGTACATCCCCGGCGAGGGGCACAACCTCCAGGAGCACTCGGTCGTCCTCATCCGCGGTGGCCGCGTGAAGGACCTTCCGGGTGTCCGCTACCACGTCGTCCGCGGAACGCTCGATGCGTCCGGCGCCATTGGCCCGTCCTCGACGAACAAGGCCAACCGCAACCGCAAGCGTTCGAAGTACGGCGTCAAGCGCCCCAAGTCCTGATAAAAAGTTCCGCCACCGCGTTCTAGAAAGAGACCGCCATGCCCCGACGTAGAGAAGTTCCGAAGCGCCGCATCATTCCGGACCCGAAGTACAAGGACAAGCTTGTCTCGAAGTTCACGAACACGCTGATGTTCGATGGCAAGAAGGCGGTCGCGGAGAACATCCTCTACGGCGCGTTCGACGTCATCGGCGAGCGCTTCAAGGAGGACCCGCTGGAGGTCTTCCGCAAGGCGCTCGACAACGTCAAGCCGAAGCTCGAAGTGAAGAGCCGCCGCGTCGGCGGTGCGACCTACCAGGTCCCCGTCGAGGTTCGTCCGGAGCGCCGCGTCGCGCTCGCGATGCGCTGGATCGTCACCTACTCCCGCGATCGCGGCGAGAAGACGATGCGTGAGCGCCTCGCCGCCGAGTTCGTCGACGCGGCCCAGGGCCGTGGCAACGCGGTGAAGAAGAAGGACGACACGCACAAGATGGCGGAGGCGAACAAGGCCTTCGCGCACTACCGCTGGTAAGCGCTCCGCGCTGCTCTGGCAGGTCGTGACCAACGCCCGCGCTCGTACGAGCCGCGGGCGTTGTCGCGTCTGGGCTTCGAGCTCGGGGATGGGCCGACGAACGCGTCTGACTGTCGGAACATGGATGCGCGGTCGCGCGGCATCCGTGTTGCTTCGATCCGCGTCATGCACCCGCTCCTCGCGTGGCTGCCGTTTCTCGCTGCGCTGCTCGTCGCTTTTGGAGCGGGGGTGGCGTTCGCCCGGCTCAACATTGGACCCGCGCCGGTCGCCTCACCGGAGGCACCATCTCGCCGCGGTGGGATCTTCGGGCCCGGCCACCGCGACATCGCGCTCTCGACTGCGCTCGTGGCGGTGATGGTCGGGACGCTGCTCGTCTGGCTCTTCGTCGCGATCTTCGTGTTTCACATCGTCTGATCCGGCCGACCGTCGATTCCGAAGCTCCGGCTCGTTCGGACCGCGTCGTGACGCGTTTGGCTCCAGCTTCGCCAGCGCCCGCCGTCGCGCACGTGCGCGTCCACGATGAACGCGGCGGCGGCTGCGAGCACGAGCGCGTTGGCGAAGAAGAGGCTGCCCGCATTCGCGTAGTACCACCAGCCTCGCGTCGCGAAGAGCCCGAGCACGTTGGAGAGGAACACCGACGGCGCCACGAGCAGCGCGATCGCGAGCGCGTCGCGGGGGCGCGCGTCGCGGGCGAAAGCGCTGGCGAGCAGCGTCTGCGCGACCGGCAGATGGACGAAGTAGTGCGACCAGCTCGTACGCAGCCAGAACGGGACCGAGCATGCGATGACGACGAACCCGAGGACGTCGCGGCGCACGGCGATACGCCGAGCGTTCGAACGTGCAGCGACGACCGCGAGGAGCGCGACGGCAACGATTGCTGCGCTGCTGCCGATTCGCCCCCAGGCGAGCGCCTCGGGTGGCGCGTGATCCCAACCGCCTTCGTAGTAGCGGCTCAGGACGGCGGGCGCGTACTGCGAGTTGAAATCGCGGAGCACGCCTTCGGCGGCGCCCACCACGGAGGTCGTCGACACGCGCTGGAAGAACAGCGCGTGCGCCGGGCCCATGACGAGAGCAGGGAGAACGACGAGCGTGATCGCACACGCTGCACACGCACGGAGGACGAAGCGAAGGTCGCCGCGCACGACGAACCACGCGACGAAGACCAGCGGATACCCCTTGATGCCCGCGGCAACGCCGAGCAGCGCAGCCGCGAGGTTCTTCCGGCCGCGCGTCCAGGCGAGGAACGCTCCGCCCGCGGCGGCGAGGATGAGGACCGAGACCTGACCCCACTTCAGATTGTGCAGAATCGGGACGCTCGTGATCGTGAGCGTCGCGCCGAGCATCCCGAGGAGGGGGCGATCCGGCGTGGCCTCGCGGACGAGGCTCGTCGCTGCCCAGAGCACGCAACCGATCTGGAGGGTCCCCCATGCGACCTTCGCGACGGGCAGCGAGAGCCAGCCCAATGGCGCGATGAGCGCGGCGAACGCGGCCGGGTAGAAGAACCCTCCCGCGGGATGCGCATGCCGGAGGGGACCTTGCACCGTCGGGTAGTAGTGGTTCGCGAAGTCGGCGAAGAGGACGTCGCCGTGGTCGATGGCGCCGACCGCGTCGCGTACGCTCGCCCACTCGAGGCGAAGAAGCAGAACGCCGAGGATGACGGCGGCGAGCTGGACCAGGACGAACCTTCGCCCGTCGTGTGCTGCTCGTCGATGCCGCTCCAGGACCGCCATCGGCGGACAAGATACCGCGAAGCTGGTCCGTCCAACGTCCCGTCGGCGCGGGCAGGGCACGATCGACGTGGCTGTGGGGCCAGCGGTACCTCAGTGCACTGGTGTCAACGGTGTTTCGACGAGCTTCCGCTGAGCCATTCCCCCGGGATACGCATAGCTGGCGCAGAAGTCCCAGCCCCAGATGGTCGCGGTGAAGGGCCCCTCGCTCTTCATTCGCTGCAGGCCGTTCTGGCAGACCTTGTCACCGAAGACGTCACCGGGGCCCCCGTTCCGTGAGAGGTCGACCCGAACGTATTCGTATTCGCCACGCGTTCCGATGGGCTGAAATCCGGTCAAGTGGCCAGCGCACTCCAGCCACACATCCTTGAACGCGCCATTCGTCTTGGCTCTCACGACGACGAGAGATGTCTCCTTGTATGTCGGGTCCGCGTAGAAGCTGTACGCGTTCAAGTACTGTTTCGCCGCAACGACATTGACGAACTCGGGATCGCCCCGACCGCCGTACTCGGGGCTCGAGCCGGTCATGTACGTAGCCAGATAGAAGGCATGTTCGGCGTCCTGGCTGCGCACGACGAACGCCTCACCCGTTCCAGCACTGAAGGTCACCACTTCCCCGGCGGTCATGGTGACAGGCGCACCCGGCGGTCTTACCGGATCGTAGTCGAGGACGGTCCCATCCCGTGCTGCGACGATGCGATACAGCAAGGGCTCGCTCTCGCTGAGAAGGCGCGGGCGGTAGCCGACTCCGACATATTCGTTCCCCCACTGCTCGAATGGAGGAAGTTGCTGGTTCAGGACGTCACAGGCGGCGCTGTTGGTCGGCACGAAGGCACAGCCATGCCCGCCGAAGACGGTCGTGGCTTTGTTCGCGGAGACGATGCTTCCCGAGAGCTCTTCTTCCTGGACGAGCTGCAGGTATTCACCCTTGTCGAGACGGTAGGTCGCCGGCACTCTGGCCGCCGTACCGGTGACACTCGCTCCGTTCTGGATGTCACGCGTCGGAATGATGGTGACCTCCGTGCCGTCCTCCTGAGCAACGATCTGCGCTGCGGGATCGCCTGACCGCACGGTCTCCCAGCCATTGACGATCAGATGTTCTCTTCCCCACGTCGCCACCGGGAAGAGCAAGGTCGCGGAGGGCACGAAGCTCGCCGCCCCGCCGAACGGATACATCGCGACGGCGCCCACGGGGCCGTTCGACCTCAGATGAAACGCAGTCCCGATCCGGGTTCCGGGGCCGACATTCAGGCGGAGCGCGGGGACGACCCCCTCCGGGCAAGGGACGTAGTCGCCCTCTGGCGTGACATCGGAGTTCGGGGGGCGATCGGCGACGAACACGATTGCACTTTCGCCCGGTGGGATGGGGCCTTCCAGCGGGAGCAGCTTCGCGTCACCTGGATTCGTCCGATAGACCGCCTTCGAGATGTCGAGAGTCTTCCCTTCGTGTTCGAAGGTCAGCTCGACGGGGCGCGTCGATGGATTGACGATGAAGGCCGCGTAGCAGGACTGCGGAAACAGCGCCGAGAAGCGCGGCATCTGGAAGTAGAACTCGCAGCCGTTCGAGCTCCGGTCCGCGGCGGCGGCTGCGCACGGCTCCTGGCAGCGCGCGCCGCCGCATGCGAGCTCCGGCGGACACGTCTCGACGATCTCGCCCGTGCAAGCCTCGATGACCGCGCGCCCGTCGAGCGAGCATTGAAACCCGCATGCGGGGGCATCCGGCGTGGAGGCATCGGTGCCGAACCCCCCATTCGAATCCGCGAACCGATCGCGATCATCCGCACAAGCAGCGACGACGAGCGCGAGAGCGAGCAGGGTCCCGCCCGCGGCGTGAAGGGCGCGAACGGGCTTCAAGGCAGCACCACTTCTTGCGGAACGAGGCTGATACCTTTGATGCGCCCGTGGCCGAGCTGCCCGTAGAAGTTGTTTCCCCAGCAGTAGATCTTGCCGGTCGTCAGCAGCGCGCAGGTCGACATCGGCATCGTTCTCACCTCTGCGGCAGGGCCCGGCAGTCCCTGAACCTCGACGGCGTTTTGGGCGTACTGCTTCGTGCCGTCTCCGGCCTGACCGCTGTCGTTCGAGCCCCAGCAATACACGGACCCGGAGGCAGCCACTGCACACCACCGCTGCGGTCGCGCGACTTCGTCGATTCTCGTGTTGGGGGTCGTGGCAATCTGAACGACGGGCTCGGGCATCACCACGGGCGTGGGCAGGGCGCGAAGGAGCTTCGACGGTGCATCCGTGGTCGGCGGATATACGTCGATTGCGCCCCAGCAATAGCCAATCCCGCCGGCGGCCGCACAACCGCTCTCGTTCGTCACGTCGATCGACGAGATGGGACCGATTCCGATGGGCGCGGGGTGGGGATCCGGCTGAAGCGACGAGACGCGTGCTAGCGGCGGGCTGGCTCCCCAGCTCAAGGCCACGCCGTCTTCCCTGAGCGCGAACGTCGCCCCGCCGACCACGATGTCACGGATCGGTGCGCCAGGTGGAATCGTGACCCGCTCGGTCGGCAGCTCGCCCGGCGAAGGTGGGGATCTGACCTGACCGTTCTGGTTCTGGCCCCAGCAGAGGACGCCGTCGTCCACCACCGCGCAGCCGACCATGCTTCCGATTCCCACGTCCTTCGTTCTCGGAAGCGGAAGCTTCACGGGTGTCCGCTCCGCGGTCACAGCTCCGGCATCGCCTCGAAGAAAGGGACCTGGCCCCCAACACCAGACTCCGCCGCTGCTGTCGAGTGCGCACGTGTGATCGAGCTTCGCGGCATCCGTGATGCCGACGACCCGTGTGGGGCGCGCGCTGGCTTCCAGGTCGCCGTCGTCGCCCCGACCGAGCTGACCGTCCGCGTTGGAGCCCCAGCAGGCGACACTGCGGTCGTCGAGAAGGGCGCAGAAACCCTCGACCGGTCGATACCAGAGAGAGGGCGTCGTCACGAGCGAGACGGCGCACGGATGGGACTCACAGACGACGGGAAGCGGCGCAGCGTCGAAGGGACCCGCGTCACGTAGCGGTGATGCCTCGACTGCAGCGTCTACCGACGGAAGGGATGCTTCGGAGGCTGCATCGAGGGCGTCGAGGGGAGCCGAAGGAGCGATGTCGTCACGGCTCGAACAGCTCGTGAGGGCTGCCGTCACGAGGAAACACGTTGCGGTGACGAGCACGACCGATCGTCGATCAAGGAGTTGTCTTGTGGAACGCATAGCCGTTTCCGATCGCCCAGAGGTTGGTGCTGGAAGTCCCTCGAACGCGGTACATGTCTCGCTGCAGCGGCGCTCCGTTCAGCGCGATCGTCGATACCTGGTACGTGGCGGCGTCACCGACGCCCTTGCCCCGTGCGACCAGGCTCCATCCGGTCAACCAGACCTCCGCAGGTGAGCTCCAGAGCGAGCTGTAGCCCATCGCCGAGGCGCCCACGGAGAAGAGCTTCGGGACGGGAGAAAGGCTCACGGACACGTGGTCGTTCTCCGCCGAGAACCGCGCGACGTCGTTGGCTCCCTTCAGCCCGAGGAGCTCGCCGGAGTCCATCGCCTGAATGTCGGTGAGCCACCCATCGGCTCCGCCGACGTGCAGATATCCCGTCCGCTCGAAGCACGAAGAATCCTGGACGAGCCCGTCGACGACGCGACGATACCCTTCGGACGTCTTGTGAATCAGGAGCGCACACTCTCCGAAGCCCTGACTCCGTGCGCCCGAGAACCAGAGATCATCGTGCCCCGTTCCCGTCGCGCTCACGAAGAACAGGTGTTCGAAGCTCGAGTCGGCATCGTCGGCGATGTATTCCGCAACCCACCCCGTTGTGCCGGATTCGTCGGGCTTCCAGTGGTGAATGGTATTCGAGAACCATGCATACACGTCGCCGCTGCCGATGCCCCAAACGCCCAACGCCGGGGCCCACGTCCCAAGTCCGCTGTTGTAGCGGTACCCGTGATCATCCGAGCTCGGGTCATGGAAAGGCGCCCCCACGGGCGCGTTGTCCTGGAGCTTGCTGTGCGACCAAGACCATCCGGTCGACGGAGGCGGGAGCCGCGTGCCACGGTAGACGTACGACGGCGCTACTGCGAAGTAGACCTCGTTCTCATTGGGTGCCCAGATCGTTCCGGCGTACTTCCCGCCGATCTCGTTCTGGGTATTGTCGTCGATGTATCTCCACGCGGAGTCGGCGTCTCTCCACTCGAGGACCTTGGTTCCGAGGGTTGGACTCTCCGCGATCGCGAAGGCGTGACCGGGCAGCGGCCAGACGTCCTTCATGCGAAGGTCGATGTCGGGCAGCGACGTCGCGCACCAACCCGCTGCGCTGCACGTCACGAGCCCGGCATCACTCTGCGCGTCGTCGGGCGCTGCTTCGTTCACCGCGGCGTCGGGGACGGCGCCGGTGTCGGGGGGCGGTGAATCGGGCGCAGCCTCATCGTCCGATGATGCGCAAGCGGCTGCGGCGGCGACCGCAGCGGACGTGAATCCGAGAAGAATCCAGGCTCTCACGGGCTTCCTCCCAGCGACAGGACGACGCCGTGGCCGCCGGTCCAAACTTGCCCTTTACCGGCCACCCAGACGGTGGTGAGGTCCGGACGACGAGCGCCGAGACCGGCGATCTTCACGCGCGTCCAGCTCGTGCCGTCGTAGTGGAGGATCACCGCGCCGTCTCCGACGACCCAGATGTCGGACGGAGACGAGCCCCAGACGGCGCGGAGCGTCTGGGTCGTCGGAACATCCGAGACGACATCCAAGAACGTCGGGTCGCCCGTGTAGTGGCGAATGGTTCCCCTCGCACCCACGGCCCACGCCTCCGACGCGGACGCTGCCCACACGCCATTGAGGGCGTCCCATGTCTGGCTGTTGAAGGTTTCGAAGGTCGGCGTGTCGCCCTGCGCACCCGTGATGCGGACGGTCGCACCCTCGAGCCCGACGGACCACAAGACATCCGGCGAGGCTCCGTGAACGGCCGTCATCTGACCGCGGAACTCCGCAGTGCGAAGCCCCACGCCGGCTTCGAGCTCTCCGGAAGGCAGGCGCCGGAGGCGCCACAGGCCGCTCGTCGGCTCGATGGCGTTGGAATGGCGTCTCGTCGCGACCCAGAACCATTCTGCGCCGGTGGCGCCCCAGCCAGACTCGAAGATGGAAGCCGCTGCTTCGTATTCGGCCGGCAAGGAGGCAGGTTCCTGACGCGTCCAGCCGCCCGCAGAGACGCCCGCATCCGGGAGAGAGGCGCCGCGTGTGTACACGAACTCGAGCCGCAACAAGGCGACTTCCTCGGAGTCGCGCAACCAGAGGGCGCGCATGCTGTCCTGCGTTCCGGGATCGGAGCGTCTCCAGGACGTGCCGTCGAAATGGGCGAGCCCGCCGAGGGCGCCGGCGACCCAGACGTCGCTCGCAGAGCGACCGCGAATCGCGTTGATCTGCGTTCGTCGATCGAACGCGCCGCCCGCGGTGCTCGGCTCGAAGGGCCCGTGGGGGCAAAAGACATCCGGCTGGCACGTCTCGAGGAAGTACTCGCAGTCGGTGCAGGCGGCAGCGTCACCGTCTTCGCCGTCCATGTTGCCGTCGAGCCCGCCGTCCGGCACGGGCACTCCCTCCTGCGGTGCGGGCTCGCCAGCGGGACTGGTCGTGGCGCAAGCCGCTACGAGCGCCGCCATCGAAGCGCACGCCATGGCCCCTGCTGCGAAGGCAAGCCGTCGCATCTTCATGCCGACCCGGCGACCGCCTCCCGTTCGTCCGCCGAGTCCGTCCGAAACCAGCGTCTCCATGTGGCGGAGGTTCATCGAGCCATCTCTCCGGCGTCCTGGATCTGGTCGCAAGGCTCGACCATGCAGCGACCGTCGACGCATGCCTGTCCGGCGATCGCGTCGCAGGCGACTCCACAGCCGCCGCAATTGTTCGGGTCGCTCATCGTGTCCACCTCGCACCCATCCGAACCATTGCCGTTGCAATCCGCTCGCCCGTTCGGACACCGCTGTTTGCATGTGCCATAGGTGCAGAGTGGCTCCGCGTGAGGGTTTCCTTCGTCGCACGACACGCTGCAGCTGCCGCACGCGTTGACGTCCGAGGTGAGGTCGTGGCAGCTGCCGAAGCAGGGGAGCTCGAGGCAGAAGCCGTCCTCGGTACAGAACCTGGGGCATGTCCCACAGAACGTCTTGTTGTCCGGACACGCGCAGAACGCTCGTCCGTCCGTTCCGAGCGCGCATTTCGAGCCCGGGGCACATGCCTTGTTGCAGCCGCCGCAATGCTCGTCCGTCATCAGCGACGCCTCACAACCGTTGTTCTTGTCGCCGTCGCAGTTGGCGTATCCCTGCGAGCATTTCAGGTTTCCGCAGGTGGCGTTTTCGCAGCCGTAATAGGTGTTGTCCGGCCGCGGCTCGCCATCACCCTCCGGGTTACAGACGTTGCCGCAAGCCCCGCAGTTGCTGTCGTCGTTCTTGTTGACGCAGCGAGCCTTCTGGGACTCGTCGCCAGGGCAGTAGATCAACGGCTCCGGGCAGCCGCATCCGAAGTCGTCCCAGTTCCTCTCGACGCAGGGCTTCTGGGGATCCAGGCACTTGAATCCACACGCTCCGCAATTGTCATTCGTCTCGGGTCTGGTCTCGCATCCGTTGTCCGGTACGCCGTCGCAGTCGTAATACCGAATCGGTCCGATGTTGCATGTCATCACGCAGCTGCCGTCGACGCAGTCGTACGTCTCGGTGCTGTTCGCTGCAGGACAGGCGACGCCGCACGCACCGCAGTTGCGTCGGTCCGTTTTCAGGTCGACGTCACATGGGAAGAAGGAGCCCGGACACGTCGTATGCCCATCGGGGCACCGGTTCGAAGGACAATAGGACGTCAGCCCGGCCTCCACGAATTCTGGCCCAGCCTCCGGCGCAATGAACGACGGGGGCGCTCCGGCCTCACTCGTTTCAGCGATGACGACGTCGGAGTCGCCACAGCCTCCGAAGAGCCACGCAAGAATGGCGACGAGAGCCAGGGTGAATGGCGCGCTCAATCGCGCAGTACGACGAGTCATGTCGAGAGCCCTCGGGCGTGGAGTTCACGGGGTCGGGATGGCACGCGCGCGCCCCGGATCGTCTGCGGCTGCCGCCGGTACGGAGGTCGACGGTGCGACCAGCGGTCGTCCGACGGCGATCTCCAGACGAGGCGTGTAGGGCGTCTCGGGAAAGCGCCGGACGAAAGCGACAGCACGCCGTCGGGCTTCCTCCTTGCGACCGAGTCGGGAGAGCGCCTCCACCTCGATCACCTCGCGTTCCTGAACGAACTCGCCGGACGGATAGACGCGGGCGTGCTCGTTCGTGATCGCGAGAGCGCGCTCTGGGGACGAGACGAGCGCGGACTGTGCACGCTTGACGAGCTCGAGCTCCGTCGGAGGCGGCTGCCCAGCGTTCTCGGCAGGTGAGGTACCGGTCGTCCGCGCTGAGCCGCGCGTTGCCGGCGCCGCCGCTGCGCCGGAAGGTGAAGCGGCCGGAAGGTCGTCGACCGCGACCGCTGCCGTTCTCGAACCGTCCATGGGGCGGTCGGACGCTGGCTCGCTCGGCCGGGCAGCCTGTGCCGCCGGAGGACGATCCGCCGAGGAGACAGACATGGAAGACGCCGTCGGCGCGCTCGTCCCGCTCGCGAGCTCGTCCTGCGTGGCTCGCCAGGTGAGCACGAGCCCTGCGGACAGGACGATCGCGACGGCGCCGAGCGCGCGGTACGCGAGCTTTCTCCCTGGGCTGGGCGCGGCGGTCGGATTCGACGCAGGCGGCGGCAGCACCCCTGCGGTCGCCAGCCGACTCGACATCCGGTCGATTGCAGTTTCGTCGGGCCCGCTCTGACGCGTCGCCCGGACATACTCGCGAAGGAGCTTCGGCGCCGGCTCGTCGTCGATGGAGCGCGGCTCGGGCGGATCGATCTTCATGTCGCCTCTTCGAGGGCGCGAGCGAGCTCGCGGCGTGCAGCGTAGAGGCGCGTGTAGGCCGTCTGGAGCGGGCATTGGAGAGCTTCGGCAACTTCACGCATCGACATCTCCTCGATCTCGTGGAGGATGAACACGGCGCGCTTGTCTTCATCGAGCGCGTCGATCGCGCGGCGAACGAGATCGAACTCCGCACGAGCCGACGGATCGCGCCTGTCCGTGGTCTCGGGCAAGGTCTCCACCGGCTGTTCGTGCCGCCGATGACTTCTCCGGCGATACCCCGCCGCGCAGCGACGCACGATGCCGTAGAGCCACGCTCGAGGACGCTCGCCGTCCCAGTCCGCGGCGCGGCGATGGGCTACGAGGAAAACTTCCTGGGTTTGATCTTCGAGGTCGGTCTCCGGCACTCCGAAGTGCCGCAAGGTCCGCCATACGAACGCAACGTGGGCCGAGAACAGCGCTTGGATCGTCGGCGCGGGAATCACCTCTCCAGCGATGCTCCGCACGGAGCTGACGCGAACGATCGAAGCGTGCACAACAAGAGCTATGCTCGCGTTCCAGCGTTTTTCTTCGTGGCCGCTTTTTTTCGACCGTCCCGACTAGCGAAACTCGTAGGCAAGCCCGAGCGACAGTCGTGCCTCGAAAGCGGCGGCGCGATGTACATCGTGTAAATGGGCTCCGTCGCGGATCTTGAAGCGATCGCGACGCAGAACGCCTTCGACCTCTGGGAGGACTTCGGCGAAGAGGTGATGGCCGAGCTTGGCGCGGACGAGCAGACCCGGCCCGACGAGCATCGTCGTGCGGATTTCGTCCCGAACCGTAGCAAAGCCGCTCGGGGATGCGCGGATCAACGCGCCGCGTGCGCCGGCGGTCGGAATGAGCTCGACGGTGGCGGTCTGGAGCAGCGTCACGCCGACGCGGGCAGACGCGGTGGCGAGCTGGAAGGAGACCTCTCCATTCCCGAGGCGGCGTTCGGGGCTGGCTTCGAAGCCAGTCTCGAGGGCAAGGTGGAGCCGCGCCGTCGGCGAATAGGCGGCACGGATGCCAGCGCCGAGGCCCACGATGTCGAGGATGCCGAGCGAAGTCATCCCGAGCGCGGACAGCAGCACGCGTCCTCCGGCAGGAGACGCCGCAGGCGACGTAGAGGCGACGGGGGGAGCAGCCGTAGGTCGTGTCGTCGATGGCCGCGGCGCCGTGACGCTTCGCTCGGAGGTGGACGGTGGCGGCGTGGGCTCCACCTCCACTCGCGACGCTTGCTCCTGTCCGAACGTAGGTCGGGCGACGGCGATCATCATCGCGAGCACGACCGAGGTCGGCTCTTCGACTTCCTCGCAGCTCTGGCGCTCGACGCGAACCTTACGCACGCCGATCGCCTCACCAGCCGCGTCTTTCAGCGCGAGGGTGACGACGAACCCGCGGCCCATCGCCACGACGATTCCTTCGACGAAGAGCTCCGGCGATGCGCCGGACGGAGGCTCGCCGAGACGAGCCTGGGTCGCTTCCACGATCGCTTCGCGCGACGGGCAGCCGGCCGGCGCCGACCACGCTAGCTCGAATGGCGCAGCGTGGGCGTCGATCGCCCACGAGGTGACGACGAGCGCGACCACGCTCGCGAGCGTCAATTGCAACGCCCCGAGCCTCATCGGCGGACAACATAGCGCGATCCGCGCGGCCGGAGACGCGCGCGCGCAGTTGAACGTAGCTTCAGCCATTCTTCCGCGGTCGCACGCCTTTCCCGCGCGCCCGGCCGGCTCGTCGCCCAGGTCAGGCGGTTCGTGGCGTGTCCGTCTTCGACACCCAGGCCACGTCGCTTTGACCGAGCGTCTGCGAGGCTTCGAGCTGCCGGCGCATGGTCCGCACGAGGGTCTCGAGCTCGTAGGGCTTCTCCAGGAACGCGACGAGCGGGTCGTCACGGAGATCGGCGCCGATCGAATCCTCGCTGTAGCCGCTCGAGACGATGATCGGGATGCGGTCGCCCTGGCCACGGACGCCGGCGACGACGGCCCGGCCGCCGCCCCCCGGCATCATGAGGTCGACCATGATCATCGTGACCTCGCCGCGATGCCGGCGATACATGTCGAGGCACTTGGTCGCGTTCTCCGCCTCGATGACGCGGAAGCCAACCTCGAGCATCATCATCCGAAGGACCTCGCGAACGCGCGCGTCGTCGTCGGCGATGAGCAGCGTTCCCGACGCCCTCCACGAGAGCGGATCCGTCGCCGAAGCCTTGTCTTCCACGGGCGCTCGTTGCCCGGCGGGGAAGAGGACGCGAAAGCTCGAGCCCCGGCCGGGTTCGCTCTCCACGATGAGACCACCCCGGTGCGATCGGACGATCCCCAGCACGGCGGCGAGGCCTAGCCCGCGCCCCGTTTGTTTCGTCGTGAAGAACGGGTCGAACATGCACGAGCGTGTCTTCTCGTCGATACCGACGCCCGTGTCGCGGACCTCGAGGCAGACGTAGCGACCGGGCTCGAACGTATCCGGGACGACCATCGACGAGAGCATCGTGCGGTCCACATCGAGCTCGTAGGTGTGAACGGCGATCGTCCCGCCGCTCTCCTCCACCGCGTCGGCGGCGTTCGTCACGAGGTTCATCAAGACCTGGCGGATCTGCGTGATGTCTCCTTCGACCGCGCTCAGGTCGGGCGCGAGGTGGAGCTCGAGGCGTGAAGACTTCGATACGGAGACGTTCAGGAGATCGACCATCTCGCTGACGAGCGTATTGAGGTCGACGGGCCGAACGACGTAGGTGCCCTTGCCGGCGTACGCGAGCATCCGCCGCGTCAGCTCTGCGGCGCGCGTCGCAGCGAGCTTGATCCGGTTGATCTGGACCTGCAGGTTGTCGTCGACGCCGCTGACGCCCGTGAGGCCGCGCAGGGCGAGGTCGGCGTTACCGAGGATGCCGACGAGCAGATTGTTGAAGTCGTGAGCGATGCCGCCGGCGAGGACGCCCAGGCTCTCGAGCTTCTGAGCGTGCCGCATCTGCTCCTCGAGCCGGCGGCGTTCGAGCTCCATCTGCCTGCGCGCGGTCACGTCGACGACGAGCGAGAACGTCGCGGGAGCCCCCTCGAAATCCACGGGGAGCGACGTCCACTCGACCTCGGCGCACGTCCCGTCGCGACGGCACACCGAGACCTCTTCGCCGGTGAGGCGCTCCGACGATTCCATGCGCCGCACGATGTCGGGCGCGACGAGCTCGATCATCGAGCGGCCGACCAGGCTTCCTTCGTGCTGCGCTCCGCAGAGCGCGACGGCCGCGGGGTTCACGAACAGGATACGGCGATCGCGGTGGACGAGCGCGGCGATCGGCGCGTTGAGAACGAGCGTTCGGTACAGCTCTTCGCTTCTTCGGAGCGCTGCGGTCCGGTCCTCGACGAGCGACTCGAGGCGATGTCGATACTCCTCGAGCTGATCCTGCGCGAGCTTCTGCTCGGTGATGTCGGTCAGGTAGATCGTGAGCCCCACGACCTCGCCGGTGGCATCGCGAATGGGCCCGTAGGTGTCCTCGTAGTAGCGCCGGCTGAGCTTCTCGTCGCCGAACTCCTCGATCACGACGAAGTGCTCGCCCGCGAGCGCGCGGTCGAAGTTCTGCTTCGCTTTGGCGCGGTCGTCTTCGCGACGAACGACCTCGTAGAGCATGTTCTGGCCGACGTGGATGTCCACGTTCCAGATCTGCTTCATGACGCGTCGGTGAGCGTCGTTGAACGCGAGGTACCGGTACTCGCGATCCAGGGCGATGATGACGATGTCCCGCGGACTCTCGAGGATTGCCTTGAGGATGTAGTCCTGAGTCACGGAACCCTCGCGCCCCCCCCGGTAGAGGGTCGAGGCTCACTCTACCGCGAACGGGTACGCTTCAGGGAAGCGGGAGACCTTCCTCGTCGACGTCGGTCTTGAGGATGGCGGGCGCGGGGATACCCGCCTGCAGGCCGAACGTCCGCAGGAAGGCGCTGCTCGCCACGTACAGGGTCTCGTCGTCGTTGTGCCTGCGCCCGAAGGCGACGCTCGACGGGCTGTCGAGGAGGCCGCCGCTGAAGAGGACCTCGATCTGGCCGCGGCGGGAGATGCGGACGAGCTTGTTCTGGCCGTTCACGGCCACGTACAGGTTCTCGTCCTCGTCGAATGCGATGCCGTCTGCCCCCTGGATGCGCGGGTCGGAGACCCAGACCGTGGGCGTTCCGGCCGTGCCGTTGTGACGAATCGGGACGCGGATGATGCGCCCGTAGTCGAGGTTGCCAAGGTAGAGGTTCTCCTTGTCCTCGTCGAAGGCGATGCCGTTGACGCCCTGCTGGTTGAACAGGAGGTAGGGCGACGCCGCGTTGCCTTCCAGCAGCGAGTGGGAGAGCCACACGGAGACGTTGCCCTGGGGGGTCACCTTCCAGACCTTCCCGAGGAACGGGTCCGTGACGAACGCGTTGCCGTAGTCGTCGAACGCGAGATCGTTCGGGCCACCAGTCTGGTCGAACGCTGCGAACTGCTGCGCGATCGTCCCGGCGGTGCACGTCTTCCAGAGGAAGGCGCCGGGGATGGTGGGGTCGAGGCTGACGCTCGTGTTGTAGACACAGCCATCACGACCGACCTTCACTCCGAGAGCGAAGACGGGGATGGGGAGCGTCGCAAAAACGCTCTCCT
Source organism: Pseudomonadota bacterium (assembly GCA_023423895.1). Taxonomy (GTDB): domain Bacteria; phylum Myxococcota_A; class Polyangia; order Polyangiales; family Polyangiaceae; genus Labilithrix. Next base: position 7,452 of record JAFAER010000092.1, on the reverse strand, counting down.
GGCCGTTCGGGGTGCGCTTGCGGACGGTGTTGCCGTTGGAGAAGAAGATGTTGCCGTGCTTGTCGACCGTGATCGACTCGGGGACCTCGCCGATGGTGTAGGCCGCCACGACCTCGAGCTGCGAGCACTGGTGCCCGTACGCCGTCGTTGCGGTGAAGATACAACCTGCGGAAATGATCGCGGCTGAGATGGTTCTGTTCATGTGCGCTCCTTCGCTGCGGGCCGTCTTGTCCTGTCGTCGGCCCGCGCGTGCTCTTGGCAATGCGAGCAGTGTCACCTGAAGGTCAGCCAGTAAGGAACGACAAACCCACGGCCCCCTGTCGATTGGGAAGGCGCTGCAGACGGATGTGGGAGCGCGAACCACGGACGGTTGCATCTTCTCGATGGTGGCTTTTGCGCGTTAGGCTGCGGGGTCAAAATGACAGCACCGCCAGCACGCAACGACCAGGGCGCCGACACCCTTCGCGCGTTGATCGACAGCCCTCAGAACCTCGTCATCTTCGCCCTCGACCGTGAGTACCGCTACCTCGCCTACAACGAGGCGCACCGCCACGTGATGAAGCAGATCTGGAACGTCGACATCCAGGTCGGGATGAACATGCTGATGGACGTCGTCGGTCGCGACGACGATCGCTCGAAGGCGAAGGTCCAGTTCGACCGCGCCCTCGCGGGAGAACACTTCGTCGTCGTCGACGACTACGGCGACGACAAGTACTCGCGTCGAAGCTACGAGAACGCGTACGGCCCGCTGAAGGACGCGTCCGGCGCCGTCCTGGGCCTCACGTGTTTTCTTTCGGACGTGACCGCGCAGCGCAAGACGGAGGAGGAGCTCGCGCAGTTCCGTAGCGACCTCGCCGAGCGCAACGCCGAGCTCGCCTCGCGTGCCGAGGAGAACGCCGTCCTCGTCGATCGGCTGCGTCAGGCCGTGCAGGAGCTCTCCACGCCGGTCCTCGAGGTCGCCGACGACGTCCTGGCGCTGCCGGTCATCGGCATCGTCGACACGGAGCGTGGCGCTCAGATGGAGGAACGTCTCCTCAACGAGCTCGTGAAGCACAAGAGCCGGTTCGTGATCGTCGACCTGACGGGCGTGAACACGCTCGACACGAGCACGGCGGACCGGTTCGCGAAGATCGCAAGGTCGGTCGCTCTTCTCGGGTCGGAGTGCATCCTCACCGGGCTCCAGCCGGCGGTCGCGCAGACGCTCGTCGCGATCGGCGTCGAGTTCGGCGGGCTCCGGACCGAGCGCAATCTGAAACGCGCCATCGAAGTGTGCATGTCTCGCATTCGCAGAGAGCAGAGCCACTCCTCGCTCGAATGACACGCGTGCTTCGCGCGAGTTGCGCGCACCCGACCGACCACGTCGTCGTGGGTCAGCTCGCGCGCAAGTTCGCGCGCGAGCTCGGCTTCGACGAGCGCGGCGCGAGCGAGATCGCCATTTCGGCGGCCGAGCTCGTGTCGAACGCGGTGAGGCACGCCCGCTTCGGGACACTGGAGCTGCGCGAGCTGGGGGAGCCCCGACCGGGAGTCGAGATCGTCGTGCGTGACGAGGGCCCCGGCATCCCATCGCCGGACCTGGCGGTCGTCGATGGATGGTCGCGTGGTGCGCCGCTCGCGCCCGACGCTCGCCCCTCGCAGGGTACGGGCTGCGGGCTCGGGGCCGTGCGGCGCCTCACGGACGACACCGAGATTCAGTCGGCGCCCAGTCGAACGATCGTCATCGCCAGGCGCTACATCGATTCGCGCAAGCGCTGACCTGCTCCGCTCACGGAAGGCCTTCTTCGTCCGTGAGCGGAAGGTCGTCGCGGAACCAGACGTGCACTTCGCCGAAGGAACGGGCGGCGTGGTAGTGCTCGGCGACCCAGCGCGCGCTGTCCTTGCAGCAGTGCTTGAAGTCTTCCCACGCGTCCGGCCACGTGATGAGCGGCGCGCGATCGATGAAGACGAAGGCCTCGGGCGGAGCCTGTTTCAACCGGGCGAGCATGTCGCGCTCGTGGTCGGCTCGCCAGGTTTTGATGTGCTCGGCCTCGGCCCACGTCGGGCGGTTCGACCAGCCGCCCTCGAGCGCCGCATCGGCATTGAGATCGTACGCGTAGATGTACGGCGTCGCCGATCGTCGCTGGGCGAGGAACAAGATGTACGGGTCCATCCCGTAGACCTGGACGCGCGCGTTCTCGGGCAGGTTGTCGGCGAGGTAGCGAGCTCCTTGCCGTAGCTCCCACGGGAAGAAGTCGTTCGACTTGAAGGTGTCGAAGTACTCCTTCTCGTTGCGTCGCTCCTCCGTCTCGCCGCCCGCGAGGATCCACACGTTGCGCGTATGCGGGCTCGACCGCATCGACGAGGCGACCATCAGCGCGTACGCCGCCACGACGCCGAGCGCGAGATAGCGACCCATCGGGCGCGCCCCGGGGGCATCGCGGAATCGCTCCCAGAGCATCACGACGACGACCATGAAGCTCATGTGCGTCGTCGCGTTGAGCGGGTGGAAGTGGTAGTCGAAGCCCTTGTGCTGAGCGAGCGCCGACGCCAGGCCGGCGATCGGCGCGAGCGCCAGGGCGAGCATGCGCCGAGGCAGCGCCCGAAGCGCGACGAGCGCGAAGGTGAGCGCGGATGCGGTCAGGCCCAGGGTTGCGGAGCCGAGCGGCCCCTCGTCGCCGAGGATCTCCGGGACGCTCTTCGCCCAGATGTAGCGATAGACATGGGGGACGTCGCGGATCGTGATCTGGACGTACGTGACGACGTCGCCGTACCGAAGCAGGTAGAGGAGGGGGATGACCCCGCCGAGGACGCCGCCGATCACGAAGCTCCGGATGCGAGCGCGCACGGGAAGCCGAACGTCGCGGTCGACGAGCAACGCGGCGAGCTGCATCACGGTGAAGAAGACGAAGCTCGACTTACCGAACCACGTGAGCGTCGAGAGCGCGGCGATGACGACGATGCGCCGCGAGGCGGTCTCTTCCCTCGGCCGAGCGATCTGGAGAGCGATGCTCGGGAGGAGAAACCAGTCGCAGAAGCTCTCGCGCTGAGCCTGGTTCCAGTAACTGAAGAGCGCGTACTGGCCGGAGAGGACCACCCACGCGGCGAATGCCCAGGCGGCGCGCTCGAACCACTTCGGTGGGCGCTTGCCGACGATGCCCGGCAAGAGCGCGCCCACGACCGCGAACGACGCTCCGGTCGCGATCATGTCGAGGACGTGGAAGCGATGTTCGTCGGTGCCGCCGAGCCAGAGCGTCACCATGTGGATGAGATGGATGAGCGGCCCGTTGACGTCGCGGACGTCCCGGTAGTCGACGTCGCCGGACCGCACCGCCCACGCGATGTAGTGGAAGATCCCCTGGTCGCGCCCGATGGTCGTCAGTGTTGCGCGGTAGGTGGCGTCGACGATCCAGTAGAGGGGGACGAGCGCGAGCACGAGCGGTCCGACGAGTCGGCGCCCGATGTCGAAGCGCGACCGGGGCGATGCGGCCTTCCGAGCCGCGGCGAACGCCCGACGACGGGCGCGCTCGAGATAGGAGGGGCGGACGATGCGCGCATGGGACGAACGCCGGTTTCCCTCGCCGGACGCGGGCTGCTCGTGCGGGCCGTGCGGCTCGTGCGGGGGGAGCTCCGACTGCGACATGAGCCGCCGGACGCTAGTCGCGCTCGTTGCTCGACGCGAAGCGCTTCCTCTTGGCCGTTACGGACGAGCTTGGCGCTGGCGCGGCACCGCGGCATTGGAGCCATGGGAGGAGGGCACCACGGCAGCCCGGGCGGCCGCCGCCCTGGAGCCCGGACCCGGCCAAAGCTGGCGCGGCGCTTGACTTCGGCGGTGCTGTTGATAATAACGCGCTCCCCCCAAGTACGTGCTTGGGTCCCGAGGACGCCAACAAAGCGCATGCTGAACGCGACATAAGGATCGGGTTACCCCAGCGTGACTGCCGCGGCGGTCACGAAAAAAGCTGAAGCGGTACCCCGACACCCTCTCTGGAACACCCGGACGATCCGGGCCCGCTGGAACTGGCAGCGGGAGGGCCAGAGAGGGTTTCGTGCATTCAGAACTCAGACTCAGACCCTGAACCGGAACGGAGACTGAAAGTGGCCCGCGAATACTCGCTCGAGCGCACCCGGAACATCGGCATCATGGCCCACATCGATGCGGGCAAGACGACGACGACCGAGCGCGTCCTCTATTACACGGGCGTCAACTACAAGATCGGCGAGGTTCACGAGGGCGCGGCGACCATGGACTACATGGTCCAGGAGCAGGAGCGTGGCATCACGATCACGTCCGCTGCGACGAACTGCTTCTGGAAGCCGAACGAGGGTCCGCACGCGGGCATCAGCCACCGCATCAACATCATCGACACGCCAGGCCACGTCGACTTCACGATCGAGGTCGAGCGCTCGCTCCGCGTCCTCGACGGCGCCGTAGCGGTCCTGGACGGCGGCAACGGCGTCGAGCCCCAGACCGAGACGGTCTGGCGTCAGGCCGACAAGTTCCGCGTCCCGCGCATCGTCTACGTCAACAAGATGGACAAGCTCGGCGCGGACTTCGAGATGAACGTCAACTCCATCAAGGAGCGTCTCGGTGTCCAGCCGGTCCCGATCCAGTGGCCGGTCGGTGAGGAAGACCAGTTCAAGGGCATGGTCGACCTCATCAAGATGAAGGCCGCCATCTTCGACGAGGAGTCGAAGGGCCAGAAGTACACGTGGGAGGAGATCCCCGAGAACATCAAGGCCAAGTGTGAGTCCTACCGCGAGAAGATGATCGAGGCCTGCGCCGACATGGACGACGCCATCATGGCGAAATACATGGACGGCAAGGCGGACGAGATCACCGAGGCCGAGCTGGTCGCGGCGCTCCGCAAGGGCTGCACCTCGTTCAAGTTTTTCCCGGTCGTCTGCGGATCGTCCTTCAAGAACAAGGGCGTCCAGCTCCTCCTCGACGCGGTCGTCAACTACCTCCCGTCGCCGCTCGACATCCCGCCGGTCAAGGGCGTCCACCCGGACACCGACAAGGAAGAGGAGCGCAAGGCCGACGACAAGGAGCCGTTCGCCGGGTACGCGTTCAAGATCATCAACGATCCGCACGGCAACCTGACGTTCTTCCGCGTCTACTCGGGCACGCTCTCGAGCGGCACGATGGTCATGAACTCGACGCGCGGTAAGCGGGAGCGCATCGGCCGCATCCTCCGCATGCACGCGAACAAGCGTGAGGAGCTCACCGAGGCGGACGCCGGCAACATCTACGCGGCCGTCGGTCTCAAGGACACGCGCACCGGCGACACGCTCTGCGACGAGAAGAAGCCGATCATCCTCGAGAAGATGATCTTCCCGGAGCCCGTCATCTCGATCGCCGTCGAGCCGAAGACGAAGGCCGACGTCGAGAAGCTCGGTGTCGCGCTCCAGAAGCTGGCGACCGAAGACCCGTCGTTCCGCGTCCACACGGACGAGGAGTCGGGCCAGACGATCATCAGCGGCATGGGCGAGCTCCACCTCGACATCATCTGCGACCGCCTTCGCCGTGAGTTCAAGGTCGACTCGAACGTCGGCAAGCCCGAGGTCGCGTACCGCGAGGCGATCGCGAAGAAGGTCGCCTGCGAGTACAAGTACGCCAAGCAGTCCGGTGGTCGCGGCCAGTACGGTCACGTCCTCATGGAGATCGAGCCGGGTGAGCGCGGCGCGGGCTTCGTCTTCGAGAACGGCATCGTCGGCGGTGTCATCCCGAAGGAGTTCATCCCCGCGATCGAGAAGGGCGTCCGCGAGGCGATGCAGCGCGGCGTCCTCGCCGGCTTCCCCCTCGTCGACATGAAGTGCCGCGTTTACGACGGCAGCTACCACGACGTCGACTCGAGCGCCGCGGCGTTCGAAATCGCCGCCTCGCTCTGCTTCCAGGACGGCGCGAAGCGCGCGGGGCTCCACCTGCTCGAGCCGATCTTCAAGAACGAGGTCGTCGTCCCCGAGCAGTACATGGGCGACGTCATCGGCGACCTCAACTCGCGCCGCGGCAAGATCCTCGGTATGAGCCAGCGCGGCAACGCGCAGGTCATCGACGCCGAGGTGCCGCTCGCCTCGATGTTCGGATACGTCACCGACCTGCGTTCGCTCACGCAGGGCCGTGCGACCTCCTCGCTCCACTTCTCGCACTACGCTCCCGTCCCCGCGGCCGTCCAGGATGAGGTCGTCGCCAAGGTGAAGGGCACCGCTGCCAAGTAAACCCGTACCCGGTTCGAGGGGCAGTGAGCCTCTCGAGCTCCTTCCGCTCTCGCCCGCGCGGACTACCGCGCCCCAAGAAACGTCGAAGCTTCGCTAGCTGATCTCGGAGAACACAATGGCCAAGGAAAAATTCCAGCGCACCAAGCCCCACGTGAACGTCGGCACGATCGGTCACATCGACCACGGCAAGACGACGCTCACGGCCGCCCTCGTCAAGGTTCAGTCGAAGAAGAACCTCGCGAAGGTCATCAGCTACGCGGACATCGCGAAGGGCGGAACGGTGCGTGACGCGACGAAGACCGTCACGATCGCGGTGTCGCACGTGGAGTACGAGAGCCCGACGCGCCACTACGCGCACGTCGACTGCCCCGGCCACGCCGACTACATCAAGAACATGATCACGGGCGCGGCGCAGATGGACGGCGCGATCCTGGTCGTGTCGGCGCTCGACTCGGTCATGCCGCAGACGCGTGAGCACGTTCTGCTCGCGCGCCAGGTCGGTCTGCAGCACATCGTCGTCGCGCTGAACAAGTGCGACGCGGTGGAGGACCCGGAGATGCTCGACCTCGTCGAGATGGAAGTCCGCGAGCTCCTCAGCAAGTACAACTTCCCGGGCGACACGGCGAAGGTCGTGAAGGTCGCCGCCTTCCCCGCGCTGAACGGCGAGGAGAAGTGGGAGAACTCGATCACCGAGCTCATCGCGGCGCTCGACAGCGAGATCCCGGACCCGGTGCGCGACATCGACAAGCCGTTCCTGATGGCGATCGAGGACGTGTTCTCGATCAAGGGCCGTGGAACGGTCGTCACCGGCCGCGTCGAGCGTGGCGTGGTGAAGACGGGCGAGGAGGTCGAGATCATCGGCTTCCGCGACACGCGCAAGACGACGGTGACGGGCGTGGAGATGTTCCGCAAGCTGCTCGACGAGGGGCGCGCGGGTGACAACATCGGCGTTCTCCTCCGCGGCATCGAGAAGGACGACGTGGAGCGCGGGCAGATCCTCTGCAAGCCGGGCTCTGTCACGCCGCACAAGAAGTTCCTTGGCGAGGTGTACGTCCTCAAGAAGGAAGAGGGCGGCCGCCACACGCCGTTCTTCACGAACTACCGCCCGCAGTTCTACATGCGGACGACGGACGTGACCGGTACGTGCCAGCTCCCCGAGGGCACGAAGATGGTCATGCCGGGCGACAACATCACGATGACGATCGAGCTCATCACCCCCGTCGGTCTCGAGGAGCAGATGCGCTTCGCGATCCGCGAGGG
>JAFAER010000026.1 GCA_023423895.1 Pseudomonadota bacterium | reverse complement strand
GGCGGTCGCTCCGCGCGGCCTGCGCGGCGAGAGCTACAGCGACTGGATCGGTCGGGTGCGCAAGGAAGTGAAGAAGCGCCAGGCCGGATTCGCCGAGGATCGCAGGGCCAACAAGAAGAAGGGCCGCTGCGCCGACGTTCTCGGACCCAGCCGACTGTTGAAGACCGACCCATTCGGCAGACCTAGTACCGAAGCACCACGCTGGCGCCTGCGTCCCCATCTCGCGTGCAAGGACAAGGAGCGCATGAAGGCCGAGCGTGTTCGCCTGAAGCAGTTCCGCGTGGACCACGAGAAGATGCGCGTCCGTCTTCGAAGCGGTGACCGAAAAGTCGAGTTCCCGGAAGGTACGTATCGGCTCAGGCTCCTCGGTCTCCGGTGCAAAGGCTGCTCACCATCGGCGAACGCTCGGGCCTCGAGTGGAGTAACTGGAACGAAGCGGACACGGCGCACCCGGATATCGGCGTAGGGGTCGTGCTCGCCCGCGCGCGTATCGCTCGTGGGCATGAGCGGTCGCAACGAGCAGTCGTCGTCGTCGGACTGTCTGAGGGACCGTCGCCGCGAAACCGCCGGCCGATGTCGTGGTCGAACGCCGAAGGCCGACGATAGCTGCGCACCTCCAGCGTTCTTGACCGTGCGCGCCGCCGCCCCCATGCAGGTGGCAGATATGGCGCCGGTGCGGAGCGCGAATGGCGGACGGAAGGCGGCGTCTGAAGCGCGACTCCGCAAACATCCAAGCGCCGGGCCCCGAACGCGCGCGCCGCGCAACGGCGGCCGCGGCTGCAGGCTGCGCGCGCCGTGAAAACACAACGTCGGTAGGTTTGCGTCGCGCGCTGCCGGCCACGCCGCCGCCCCCGACTGCGCCGGCCGTGGAAACATAACGTCGGTAGGTTCTGGGGCGCGCCGGCCGCCGGCGCGCGCGTGGAAACATAACGTCGGTAGGGTTGCGGGGCGCGCGGACGACGACGCCCAAGGTGCGGGCGCGCTTTGGTGGCGGCGTGGTGAGGACGCGCGGGCGCTAGATGTTGGGGCCGCGGCTCTCGGGGCCGATGTTGTTCTTTGGCTGCGAGTTGCCCGCGTGGATGTTCGTCATCAGCTCCTGGAGGAGATCGCGCGCTTCGGGCTTCTGCTTCAGGTGGTTGAGGAGGAGCGTCGTCACGTCGCTGAAGGCCTTCTCGAAGTTGAGGCCTTCGCGGGTGCGAGAGGCGACCTTCTCGCGGCCGGCGGCGAGGTCTTCTTCGAGGGCCTCGGCGTAGCGTGCGAGCTGGGCGCGGAGCTCGTCGATTTGGCGGCGGAGGTCGCGCGCCTGCTGATCTTTGACGGCGGCCTTCTGCTCACGCTCCATCAATGCCTCGCGGCGGGCCTCGAGGAGAGCGGCCGCCGCGCCGGTGCGTTCGTAGATGGCGCGGAGCGTGTTCGGATTGCCGCCCTGCTGGGCCGCTTGATCGGCTTGCGCCTTGGCGGTGCCTGCGGCGCGCTCGGCGACCTGGACGAGCTCGCGCAGCTTCGCGGCCTCGTGCTGCTCCGAGGCGGCGTCGCGGAGGGCGCGCGATTCCTCGTGGGCGAGCTCCTCGACCTTTCGGCCGATCTCCGCGCGGAGGGCACGGCCGCGACGTTCGAGCGACTCGAGCTTGCGCGTGTGGCTGGCGACTTCGCCCTCGAGACGCGTGGCGCGCGACGCGAGATCCCACGCCTGCACGAGGCCCGCCTGCACCTCCGGCGGGATGTTCCCCGTCGGATACACGCGGCTGACCATTCGCGAGAAGAGTGCTGCGCGGCTCGCCCACTCGATGACGCCCGGCGACTGCGGAGGCGGCGGAGGAGGCGGCGCCGCGTTCTGCGGATCGGCCTGCACTTCCCACGGCGTGGACGGAAGCGAACGCTGGAGTGCCTTCAGCTCCTCGTGAAGATGATGCGCATCCTGATACCGCTTGCGACGCTCCTTCTCGAGGAGCTTGAGGACGATCGCCTCCGCCTGCGGAAGGACGTCTGGCTTGATCGCGCTCGGCTTCGGAGGCGGAGCGCTTCGCTGCATCTCGAGCAGCGTGTCGCGATCGTTCGAACGGAAGGGCAGCTGCCCCGTGAGCATTTCGTAGAAGAGGACGCCGAGCGCATAGAGATCGCTCGGCGGGCCCGCTTCTTCGCCACGCGCCTGCTCGGGGGACATGTACTCGGGCGTTCCGAAGACAGCGCCCTTCGGAGCAAGGCGCGGGTCCATCGCGAGGTGCGCGAGCCCGAAGTCGAGGATCTTGACGAAGTCCTTCCGGCCGCCACGCGTCGAGAGCAGGATGTTGTCGCTCTTGAGATCGCGATGCACGACGCCGAGATCGTGTGCACGAGCAAGCGCTGCGCACATCTGCTCGAGGATGTCGACCGCACGAGCGAGGTTCGTCGGACCCTTCGCGAGCTCGCTCGAGAGCGAGGTTCCGACGAGGTACTCCATCACCAGATAGAGCTCGCCTTCTTCCGTCTCCCCGATGTCGTGGATGTCGATGATGTGCGCGTGGTCGACGCGATTCGCGGCGCGCGCTTCACGCAACATCCACGCGCGAAGATGGGTCTCTCCTCGCAGATCGGGACGGATCAACTTCAGCGCAACGACCCGATCGATGAGCACGTGGCGGGCGCGATAGACGACGCCCATTCCACCTTCACCGGCCCGCGCTTCTAGTCGATAGCGCCCGGCGACCACTCGACCGAGCATGGGATCCTGCGGCTTCGTTGCGCTACGCGAGGTGTTCATTCTTCTGGTCGAGAATCGTTCGAGGTTTGTCGATGAGGGTACAGCGGTGCGCGGCGGAAAGGAACAGGGGCGTTCTAGCCGTCCGGCCTCGGGATTTCGTGCCGCGAGCGCCTGTTTTCCCGCCGCGGAACGCCTGTCACAGGCCGCGGGGACCAGCCGTCTCTGCCGCGCTCCCGCCCATCGCGTTGGCGGCTCCGTTCTCCCCTTGCAGGACGATTCCGTCTCCCATGGACGAACGCCACGCAGCGAGGCGCGCCAAGCACGCAGGAGCGCCTCAGAGCGTAGCGACGCCGAGCCGAGCCTTTGATGAAGCGCCGCGAGCCGAGCGTCCGACGTAGCGCCGCGGACGCGTCAGAGCCGCACGCCGCGAGGCGCGTCGGCGTAGAAGCGGTCGACCGCGCTCAGAATGAGACGCGAACGACCGGAAAGCGCAGCTCGCTCCCGCGGTTGTCGACGCCCATGCGCGTGCGCTCGACGGAGCCGACGAGCGGACGGACTTCCGGCACGGGGACACCCACGGAGAACTCACTGCCTTGAACGTTGAACAGCGACGCCTGCGGCGCACGCGGCGCCTGCGTTCCACCACCGCCGCCGCCAGGAGCTGGCGTCGGGGAAGGCGTCGGCGTCGTCGGCGTCGTTGCGCTTCCCGGGCCCGGCACCGTCGCCGGAGGCGTGGCGGGCTCTGCACCGACGACGCTGCTTGCACCCGGCTGGCCAGGATCGGACGGCGGAGCGGTGACCGGCTTGTCCTCGCGCGCGCCCTCGGTCGGCATGTAGCGCGTCGCATCCAGGGCGACGACGATCGCCGGGATCATGAGCGCGAGGCCGCCCGCGAGCATGTACGCCGGGATGCGGCCGTCATCGACCGCTTGCTCGACGAAGTAACCGCCGACGCCGCCGGCCGCAGCACCTGCGCCAGCGCCGATCACGTACGCGGCCGTCGAACGAACGCCGAACAGCGCCTCGCCGAACACGACGAGCTCACCGCCGAGGAAGGCGCCGCCGACGATGCCCTTGGCCGTCGGGGTGACCTCCTCCGCTTCGGCCGTCCCCGGAACAGCGAGGATCGCACCTGCGGCAAGGGCTGCAAGGACAGTTGCGCGGAGCTTCTTTCCGTCGTGCTTGGTGGCCATGGAGTTCGTCCAGAAGGGGAAGTCGCCTAGAACGTTGGTGCCCGAAGCTAACACGACGTTCACGCCGGCCGGAAGGCTAGGTCCCGTGGAGGCCCCAACCGGTCAGACGGTCCCCGGCTGCGAGCTCGAAGCTCCGGACGTCACTGCGACCTTCGGGCGAGCCGTCGGATGGCGGCTCTTCGTGTAACTTCGGTATGTTGCTTCACTCGATGTCGTGGAGGACGAGCCGACGTGGCTGACGTGGCGGCGAGGCTCCTCGCCCGTCTCCGGATCGATCCAATCGCGCTGCCCGCCGCGGGCTTTGCGCTCGCCGCGACGTCGTTGATCCTCGGCGCGGCCCTCGTCGGAGCGCTCATCCGGCTTCTCCCCTGGGTACTCGATCCGACGATTGCGTGGAGCACTCTCGCCCCGTTCGCGAAGAGCCTCCTCGCCGTGGCATTCGAGGCTGCGCTCCTCACGGGATGGCCCGTCGGTTGGGCGCTCGCGACGCAGCGGCTCGTCGAGCGCGGCGAGGCACGCGTGCTGGCGTCGCTCGGCGAACCTCCGGTGCGCACGCTCACGCGGCTCGTACCTCAAGCCGTCGCGTTCGGCTCCGTGCTCGTCTTCTCGTCGTTCGTGCTCGGACGCGAGGCCGTCGCACCGGGCCGCGTCGTCAATGCGCTGCTCGACGACGGCCGAGCGTCGTGCACGAACGGCGCGACCCACGGGATCCCGTTCGTGTCGGCGACGTGGCTCTGTCCAAGGGAAGGTGGACCGCAGGAGCGCGCGCGGCTCGTCGGGCGCGCGCCCGTCGGCAACGTCGTCTTCACCGCGGACGGCGCGAAAGTGAGCGACGATCTTCGCCGCATCGAGCTCTCCGACGCCCGTCTCTCGCTCCCGACCAGCCCGAGCAGCCCGACCAGCCCGAAGATGAACGTTCGCGTTCGCGTCGACACGCTCGTCCTGCGAGGCCTGGCGCCGTGGGCTCGAGCCTCGTCGCTTCCGCCGGGCCTTCGCGCGGTGGTGGTCACCGGCTCCGCGATCCTCGCCGGGGCAGCGGCCGCGGCGGCGATCCTACGCGGACGGCGTCGCCGCGTCGGAGGTGTGGCCGCAGCGGCGATTGGTGCGGCCGGTCCGCTCGCAGCGCTCGCATCCCTCCGTGCGCTCGAGCTTCGTGTCCCCGAGACGGCCCCCGGAGCGTGGCTCGTGTTGTTCGCGCTCGTTCCGCTGGCGGCGCTCGTTGCCGTCATTGGTGCAGTTGCGCTCGTGACGGCCTTGCCCGAGAGACGCCTGGCTGATAGCAAATGAGGAGCCCGTGTGGTCACACGGGGCATCCTCTCGAAGCTCGAAAGAAGAGCGGACCGCGGAGAACGTCATGCTGGGTGGACTCGGAGCACCGGAGCTCATCGTCATCGCGCTGATTGCGCTGCTGCTCTTCGGTGCCGGCCGCATCGCAGACATCGGCAAGGGCCTCGGTCAGGGCATAAAGAACTTCAAGCAGGGCTTGAAGGAGGCCGGCGAAGACGACGACAAGGACGACGTCGTCTCGAAGAAGGCCGAAAAGTCCGAGAAGAAGAAGGAAGCCGCCGAAGAGGCGTGACGCGCGCGAAGCCACGCGCCGCGCATCTTGCTGGGTAGCTGAACGGCCGCACCCGACACCCGAAGCGAGCTCAGCGGTGAGCCGCGCGGTCGAGAGGTCATGACCGATCGCGCGCGAGGCCGCGTCCGTCCCGAAGGCCAACGACGAAACGCGCGGCGACGCGCCCGTTCGAGAGGTCACGACGGACCCGTCCCGAGGCCAACGACGAAACGCGCGGCAACGCGCACGTTCGAGAGGTCATCACCGACCGCGCGCGAGGACGCCGCCCCGCCTACGCGCCTCTCACGCGCCGTTCTTCTTGAACCACGCGAGCATCTTCGGCCAGGCGTCCTCCGCGTCGACCTTCGAGTAGCTCGGGCGGTAGTCGGCGAAGAACGCGTGCTGGGCTTCCGGGTACACGAGGATCTCCGAGCCGTTGTTGCTCTTCGCGATCTCGCGGCGCATCAGCTCGACGTGCGCGAGCGGGATCCCCGAGTCGCGCCCGCCGTAGAAGCCGAGCACCGGCGTCTTCAGCTTGGCGCCGACGTCGAGCGGCGTCTTCGTCTGGTTCGCGTTCGTCGCATGCGAGATGCGCCCGTACCAGGCGGCGCCGGCCTTGAGGCTCGTGCGGGCCGCGTAGAGCCACACGATGCGCCCGCCCCAGCAGAAGCCGGTGATCGCGACGCGGTTGCCGTCGACCTTTCCGGTTTGCTTCGCCCAGGCCGTCGTCGCGTCGAGGTCCTTCATCACCTGATCGTCCGGGACTTTGCCCACGACCTTCAGGATCTCCTCGAAGCCTTGCAGCTTCGAGACGTCGCCCTGCCGAGCGAAGAGCTCCGGGGCGATCGCCATGTAGCCTGCCTTTGCGAGGCGGCGGCAGACGTCCTTGATGTGCTCGTGGACGCCGAAGATCTCGTGCACGACGAGGACGAGCGGAAACGGCCCCTTGCCGTCGGGCATCGCGCGATAGGCCGGCATGTCCCCGATCTTCACCTCGCCCGCGACGAGCCCGGTCGTATCGGTCGTGATCGTCTGCGCGGAGACGGGCTTCACGGCGAGCGCGAACCCCGTGGCGAGGGAGCTGACGACGAAGGCGCGGCGAGTGAGGTCGGTGGTCATCGTTCGGTGTCGTTGGCAGAGGCCCGCCGAAACGTTCACGAGGCCTTCGGGTTGGCGACGCGTCCGGCGAAGAGGACGCGTCCGTGTTTCGTGTCGTGGATGACGAAGAGGAACGGGTGATCGGCTTTGAAGTCCATCACCGGCCCGGTGATCATGCTCGTCGTGCGCATCGTCGCGCCCGTGGCGGCCGCGGCCTCCGTCCCGAGCTCGTCGACGGAAACGTACGTCTGGTGGAAGACCTGGTTGATGTAGAGGCGTTCGCCGGCGGTCGCCTGCGGATCGGCGATGCCCGTGAAGTCTGCCTTCTCGCTGAAGGCGGTCTTCATCCCCAGCTCCTGGAGGATGCCGTTCATCACGCCGCCCGAGCGGAACGTGAAGCGCGGCAAGGTCACGTTCACACGCGCGGTCGCGAGCGCGTCGTTCCACTTCTCGAGCGTGTCCGGCGTGATGCTCGACTCGATCTTCGCGAGCGCCGCGGAGCTCGTGTCGTCCGGCAAGACGAAGAGCATCGCGAGCTGGCTCTCCGCGTACCGCATCTCGAGGAGCTTCATCCCCGGCTGCGTCGCGGCGCGGAAGGAGTCCGTCAGATGCATCATCGGCACGGTCACGCTCTTGCCGCCGTCCGTCTTGAAGGGCTCGTCCTTCGTCGCGGGCTTCGGGAACGGGAACTCCCATCGGCCTTTGAACCAGATCGCGTTCGTCACGACGAGCTGGGTCCGCGGATCGACCGAGCCTTGCGGCAAGAGCTCCGGGATCTTGTCCTTCGTCTTCTCGCCGACCCAGGTGTTGATCGCCTTCCGCGCGTCCTCGGGCTTCGCGTAGTCGACGCTCGCCGGGCCCGCGCCGAACGCTGTCTCCGCCGTCTTGACGAAGTCGGGCTGGATCGCGAAGTCGTTGTCGACCCAGAGCCGGTTCGCGATGTTCAGCTCCGCGCTGCCTTTTGACTCCTGCCACGCGTCGAGCTCGGCGCGCGCGAGGCGAGCAGCGATCTTCGCGTCGTTGTCGAGCAAGAGCGCGACCGCCATCTCGCGTGCGGTCGTCGACCGAGCTCCCATGTACGTCGTGCCGAGCGCGCTCCGGAGGCTCGTGCCGGAGACGAGCGCGTTCTCGGAAGGCTTCTTCGTCTTCGCGAGCACCTTGAACGTGAAGCCGTTCGCGTTGCGTACGTCCGAGGTGATCTCACCGGACGCCGGCGGCGTGCTCACGTCGATCGCGGTCGCCTTGTTGGGCGGTAGGTCTTCCGATTTCACGGGGATGCTCGAGCTCGCGGGTGCCGTCGTGACGGGCGGGGCTTCGGTCGGCTGCGGTCCGCCGGTCGACGACGTTCGCGCAGGCGTGCCCTCGCAAGCCGCTAGGACGAGGAGAGAGACCCACGGGAGCACGCGCGGCAGTTGCATCTCCATCAGCTATTGCCGTGGGCTCTCGAGCGTCAAGCTTCACCGTCTTTTCTACTCACCGATGCCGCTCGCCCATGCGATCGCGTCTCGCAGTGCCGACGGGTCTTCTGCGGCGTCCGCCGGCGAACGTCGGCGGATCGCACAGCCGGCGCGGTGCCATACTGGCGCCGTGACGACCGACCTTCGCCGCGACCCGTCGATCGCGCGCCTGACCTACACGAGCATCGCGGGCAGCCTCCTCGTGGGTGTCGCGCTCGTCGCAGTGCACATGTCGACCGGCAGCGAGCTCGCGCTCGCGCAGGCCGCGGATTCGGCGTCGGACACGTTCAGCGGCGCGGCGCTGGCGTGGGCGGTGAAGCAGGCGTCGCAGCCGGCCGATGCCGATCACCCGCTCGGCCACGCGCGCGCCGAGCCGCTGGCGGCGCTCGTCGTTGCGCTCCTCGCCGGCGTGCTCTCGGTGGAGGTGCTCCGCGGCGCGATCGTCTCGCTGGTGACGCATGCGGAGGCCGAGCTCGATTGGCCCGTCGCCGCCGTGTTCACGGCGAAGATCGCGTTCAAGTCGGCGATCGTCGCTTTCGCGGGCCGGACGCTCCGCCGAAGGGAGAACCCCGCGCTCTCTGCGCTGCGCGTCGACGCGCGCAACGACGTGCTGGTCGGCGGCGTCTCGCTTGCCGGGTTCATGCTGGCGCGCTGGCGACTGCCCGCCGTCGACGCGTGGCTGGCGATCGCGATCGGCATCTATGTCGGCCTCTCGGGCGTGCGCCTTGCGCGCGAGAACCTCCGGTTCGTCATGAGCGAGGCGGCGCCCGCCTCACGTCACGACGAGCTCGTCCGCGTGGCCTCGAACGTCGCGGGCGTCCACGGGGTCGATCTGCTCATCGCGACGTGGTCGGGATCGCGGCTCCATCTCTACGTCGAGATCGCGGTCGACGGCGGGCTTGCCGTGCGTGCCGCCCACGATGTGGCACATGCCGTCGAGCAACGGTTGATGGACGAAGACGACGTCGCGCACGTCGTCGTGCACGTCAATTCGGCGGACGGCCCTTCTTCTCGCGAGCGAAGCTGACGTCACGACGACGCGATCGAGCTCGACCGTCGCGCCACGCACCACGCACCACGCACCACGCACCACGCGATCGCGCGACGACGTGACGGCGCGCAGCGGTGCGAGGGACGCGGTCGCGCGACCTGCCACGACATCGCCGCGGCGACGACGCTCGACATGCACGGCAGCCCTCGCCACCCCGGCTCTTCTTGAGTAGGTTACGCCCCAAATGCCGAGCTCCCTCGCCCGCCGCCTCGACGTCGTTCAACCCAGCATCACCCTCGCGATGAATGCGAAGGCAGCCGAGCTCCGCACCAAGGGGCACGACGTCTTTGCGTTCGGCGTCGGCGAGCCCGATTTCGAGCCGCCGGCGTTCGTGCTCGACGCGGCGCGCGTCGCGCTCGACAAGGGCGTCTCGAAGTACACGGCGGTGAGCGGCATCCCTCCGCTCAAGCAGGCGATCTGCGCGCACACGAGCGAGGTCCGTGGGTGGACGCCGAAGCCTTCGCAGGTCACCGTGTCCGTCGGCGCGAAGCACGCGCTCTTCAACCTCGCGGTCGCGCTCTACGAGCCGGGTGACGAGGTCATCATCCCCGCGCCGTACTGGGTCAGCTACCCGGAGCAGGTGAAGCTCTGCGGAGCGACGCCGGTGTTCGTCGACACGACGGAAGAGGCGGGCTTCAAGATGTCGCCCGAGGCGTTCGAGAAGGCGCTCTCGTCACGCACGAAGGCCACCATCCTCTGCTCTCCGTCGAACCCGACGGGATCGGCCTACACGGAGGACGAGCTCCGCGCGCTCGTCGACGTCTGGAAGAAGACTGACTCGTGGCTCATCGTCGACGAGATCTACGCGGACCTCGTGTACGACGGCTTCAAGCACGTCTCCGCGGCGAAGCTCGCAGGCGATGCACGTGAGCGCGTGATCGTCGTCGACGGCGTCTCGAAGACGTACGCGATGACCGGCTGGCGTATCGGCTGGAGCATCACGCCGGAGCCGCTCGCGAAGGCGCTCGACACGGTGCAGGGCCAGAGCACGACGAACGCGAGCGCGATCGCGCAGCACGCCGCGCTCGCCGCCATCACGGGGCCGCAGGGTGAGGTCGAGAAGATGCGGGCGCAGTTCGAGAAGCGCCGCACGGTGATGGTCGAAGGCCTCCGCTCGCTCCCGGGCGTGAAGTGCCGCATGCCGGAAGGCGCCTTCTACGCGTTCGCCGACTGCCGCTCGCTCTACGGCATTCCCTTCAAGGGAAAGTCGATCGAGAACGACGAGGACGTCGCGTTCTTCATGCTCGAGGAGGCGCACGTCGCGGCGGTGCCGGGCGGTGCGTTCGGCGCGCCGGGTTACGTTCGATTCAGCTATGCGACGAACGAAGATCGCATTCGCGGCGGCATCGCGGCGATCAAGGCGGCGATCGAGCGCGCGAAGAAGGGCTGATCGCCGCTTCGTCACGCGTGAACCGCACGGAACGGCGCGCTTCGATCGCGTGCGAGCGGCGCCGTCGCGCGTCTCGTTCGCGTGCGAGCGCGCCATCGCGGGTATCTGCCGTCGTCTTCGTGCAGGCGCGCGAGATCGGCGTCTCGATCACGTGAGGCCGAGCTCGATGCATTTCACGCTGCGTCGGGCCGGCCAGACAAGTCCGCTGACGATGCCCGCCGTGACGGCCGGGTTCGATGACCGTGTTCGCGATCGCGCGCGAGCGCACTCTTACGTGCTCGTCGTGCCTCTCTCCGTGATCGCGGAGGAGTCCGTCAGCATCGCGGACGAACATGCGACGCGGGCATCTCGAGCTGCCATGACATCGCTGTCACGGGCGCGTTGTAGGCCTGTGGCCGGCTCGCCACAGCATGCATAAGTGCACATCCTGACGCAGCGTTGGCGCGCCTCGTTTTCTGCAACGCGCTTCTTTCCGCCATCCGTTTTCGTGTAGGCTCGCGAGCCGCTGCCCTGGTTCGCCCGGGGCCGTGATGGAGGAACGGGTCGCACGATCGACGATCCGGATTGGATTCTTCGACGAGCAACTTCGTCAATCGTCAATCGTCAGTCGGGGCGTCGTACGGGCCCAGCCCAATCGTGGACGTATCCCGTTACAGAAGGAGAGCTTCGCATGTTTTCAAAACGCTTCTACGGCGCTGCCCTGATGGCCGCAGTGACCCTCCCGGCCACCCTCGCGGGCTGCGGTGACGATCTGAACCCCGCGGGCGACCTGTGCTGCACCGACTTCAAGGTCGGCGCGGACCTGACCGGAGTCGACTTCGGCGTCGACGCGTCGATCAAGGGGCAGTTCGCTGCATTCGCGCAGGCGTCCGGCGACCTCGCGGGCGCGGCGAGCGGCGCGCTCGACAGCGTTGCGGGCGCCTGCAAGGGCCTGGCGCAGGTCGGCGGCGCGAACGCGAACGCCGAGGAGCCGGCCGCCCCCGACGCGCGCGTGAAGTTCTGGTGTGATCTCGCGGTGGCGAAGATCCAGGCGTCGTTCCAGGCATCGGGCGGCGCGAAGGCGGCGCTCCAGATCGCCGTGACGCCTGCGGAGTGCAAGGCGTCGTTCAAGGCAGAAGCGAACTGCCAGGCGAGCTGCAGCGTCGACGCGAGCTGCGATGTGAAGGCGAAGCCGCCGACGTGTGAAGGCGGCAAGCTCGAAGTGTCCTGCGAGGGCAGCTGCGAAGCAGAAGCCGGCGCGAGCATGGCCTGCGAGGGTAGCTGCACGGGCACCTGCGAAGGCTCCTGCACGGCCGAAGGCGGCGTGTCGGTCGAATGCCAGGGCAAGTGCGACGGCGAGTGCAAGGCGGGTGGCTCTGCCGGCGGAACGGGCATCCAGGCGGACGGCAGCTGCAATGGCGAGTGCAACGGCACCTGCACGGCGAGCGCGACGGCGCCCAAGGTCCAGTGCAAGGGCCAGTGCAAGGGGTCCTGCAGCGCGAAGTGCGAGGCGAAGGCCGGCGCGTCGGTGAAGTGCGACGGCAAGTGCACGGGCACGGCGCAGCCGCTGTCGTGCAAGGGCGGCGAGCTGAAGGCGCAGTGCCAGGCGGACGCGAACTGCTCGGGCAACTGCAAGGCGAGCGCGTCGGCGAAGGCGGAGTGCACGCCGCCGAAGCTCGACATCAAGTTCGCGGCGAGCGCGCAGGGCTCGGCGTCGGGTGAGGCTGCTCTGATGGTGGAGGCGATCCGCCTTTACCTGCCGGAGATCCTCCTCGTGTTCCAGGCGCGTGGCCAGGCGTTCATCGACCTCTCGGGCAAGGTGGTTGCCTCGGGTTCGGCGACGCTCGACCCGGGCAAGCTCGGCGTGAAGGGCACGGCGTGCCTCGCGGCGATCGTTCCGGTCCTCGCGCAGGCGGGCACGAACGTGAAGGCGGCGGTCGAGGCCTCGGGCAAGGTCGCGGGCGAGTTCTCGCTCTGATCTCCTGAAGAGCTCGTGATGTAGCGGGGCGGTGCACCTCAGGGTGCATCGCCTCGTTGCTTTTGGTGCTCTTGCTGCATCTCCGGTTTGATCTTTCGCGGGATCCAGACATTGTTTCGCTCATCGGAGCGGCTTCTCTCGAGCGCATGAGCCGTGCGCTCCCTGCATTCATCGAGGACAGGACGGATGTTTCGTCGCCACATCTTCATCACGCTTTCCCTTTCGATCCTCGGTATCGCCACGTTCGCGTGCAGCGGTGAAGACGAGGACGCGACTCCGCCGACCACGAACGGCGTGAACGACGTTTCGGCGGCCTGCGCGATCCGCGCGCAGTGGACGCAGGCGAACTCGCTGAACTGCAACGACTGCCTCGGCGTCGCGTCGGTCGCGAAGTGCGACTGCACCGCCGCGAAGGAGTACGCGGGTCGCTGCTCCACGCAGCAGGACGCGAAGACGCAAGACCCTGCCTGCAATGGCGTGGGCGAATGCGTCTTCAAGTGCGCCGCCGAGGACTGCGCGTGCGTCGACGCCTGTTACGCGAACAACGAAGCATGCCGGGTGCGTGCAGCGGCGCTCGACGGCTGCCTCGCCGAGATCTGCGACTCGTACTGCCGCTGACGGAGGCCGTGTGCTCGCTTCGTGAGCAGCACACGACCGCTCGTCTACCGGCGCCGGCGGCTCGTGCCGACGGTTCGGACGACGGACCTGCGGTGATCACGTAGTCCGCGCAGACCTGAGCACCTGAACAACGAAGCGCCTCCCATCGTGAAGCGCGCAACCCTCTACGCGGCGGTTGCCGTGGCCCTCAACGTGCATTCCGAGACGCGTCGGAGCTCGCATCGCACGTCCGTTCTGGATGGCCCGATGGGAGACTCCGTACAATCGGCGTGAGCGGGGGCCGTGCTTGCGTGAGCACGGGTCTTCTCGAGATAGGAGAGCTTTGCATGATGATGTCCAAACGGCTTTACGGCGCCGCCCTCATGGCCGCTGTCGTCCTTCCGATCACGATCGGCGGTTGTGATGGGGATGGTCCGCTCGATGGGGTGTGCTGCACCGACTTCAAGGTCGGCGCGGATCTGACCGGAGTCGACTTCGGCGTCGACGCGTCGATCAAGGGGCAGTTCGGTGCATTCGCGCAGGCGTCCGGCGACCTCGCGGGCGCGGCGAGCGGCGCGCTCGACAGCGTTGCGGGCGCCTGCAAGGGCCTCGCCCAGGTCGGTGGCGCAAACGCGAACGCCGAGGAGCCGGCGGCCCCCGATGCGCGCGTGAAGTTCTGGTGTGATCTCGCCGTCGCGAAGATCCAGGCGTCGTTCCAGGCGCAGGGCGGCGCGAAGGCGGCGCTCCAGATCGCCGTGACGCCGGCGGAGTGCAAGGCATCGTTCAAGGCAGAAGCGAACTGCCAGGCGAGCTGCAGTGTCGACGCGAGCTGCGACGTGAAGGCGAAGCCGCCGACGTGTGAAGGCGGCAAGCTCGAAGTCTCGTGCGAGGGCAGCTGCGAAGCAGAAGCCGGCGCGAGCATGACCTGCGAGGGCAGCTGCACGGGCGAGTGCTCCGGCGCATGCACGGCCGAAGGCGGCGTCTCGGTCGCGTGCACCGGCCAGTGCGAAGGCACGTGTGAGGGGGACGCCGCTGCGGGCAAGACGGGCATCCAGGCGGACGGCAGCTGCGACGGCAAGTGCAACGGCACCTGCACGGCGAGCGCGACGGCGCCGGCGGTCAAGTGCGAGGGCCAGTGCAAGGGGTCCTGCAGCGCGAAGTGCGAGGCGAAGGCCGGCGCGTCGGTGAAGTGCGACGGCAAGTGCACGGGCACGGCGCAGCCGCTGTCGTGCAAGGGTGGCGAGCTGAAGGCGCAGTGCCAGGCGGACGCGAACTGCTCGGGCAACTGCAAGGCGAGCGCGTCGGCGAAGGCGGAGTGCACGCCGCCGAAGCTCGACATCAAGTTCGCGGCGGGCGCGCAGGGCTCGGCGTC
>JAFAER010000184.1 GCA_023423895.1 Pseudomonadota bacterium | reverse complement strand
TACTTCGACTGGATCTGATAGAGGTTGATCGGCATGTCGCGGAAGCTGCGGATCTCGCGGCGCGCGATGTCGGTGACGATCTCCTCGTGGGTCGGGCCGAGATGGAACTCGCCGCCCTTGCGATCCTTGAGACGGAAGAGCGTGTCGCCGTAAAGGTCCCAGCGCCCTGTCTCCTTGAAGTACTCGGCAGGCAGGAGCGCGGGCATCAGGATCTCCTGAGCGCCGGCGCGGCCCATCTCCTCGCGGACGATGTTCTCGATGTTCCGCAGCACCCTGAGCCCGAGCGGCAAGTAGTCGTACATGCCGGCGCCGACTTTGCGGATGTAACCGCCGCGCACGAGCAGCTTGTGGCTCGCGTTCGCCGCGTCGGCGGGAGCCTCCTTGACGGTGGGGATGAGAGCGCGTGTGTAGAGCATGGCGAGGGCCAGGGACTTACCACGCCCGCCGCCGGACCGGGACGAGTTAGCGCAGCCCACGCCTCGGAGGACCGGTCGGACCGGCCGACGCGAACGCCGACCTCATGCGCCGCGCGGCACAGCCGTCAGAATCGGTCGAACTTCGCCGGATGCCGGGGCGACAGCCCGAGCAGCGCGCGGAGGAAGTCGAGCGAGCTCACCATTCCGACCGCGACCCCCTTTTCGTCGATGACGACGAGGTGGTGGTAGTCGCTCTCAGCGAGCTGCTTCGCCCCCTCCTCGACGCTCGCGGTGGCCTTGACGGTCGCGACCTTTCCCGAGGGCTCGAAGTGCTCGCCTTCTTCGCCCGCGAGGTCACGCAGCGAGACGACGCCGACGGGGCGGTGCGTCTCGTCGAGCACGGGTACGGCAGTGACACCGAAGTCGATGATCTGTCGCCGCGCCAGCGATACGCGATCGCCGTCGCGGATGTAGAGCAGCTTCGGGTTCATGATGTCAGCGACCGTCTTCGACATGGCGTCCTCGATGAGCCCCCGCATGCATGCACGGGGTTGATGGTGGGCGGATTCTCGGATCAGACGAAACGCGGCTGCCCCGTCGACTCGGTGACCGCGAGCCAGAGCTCGCTGTCCGGATCGATGCGCTTCTTCTTCGACAGCACGAGAGGAAGCGGAACGTGCGTGAAGGCGCGGTGCAGCCGCCCGATCATCATGTCGGTCTTGCCTGCCATCGCGGCGTGACAGGCGTAGCGCGCGAGCTCTGCGCAGAACACGGAGTCGATCGCGCTCGCAGGGACACCGCGGAGCATGTAGCTCGGATCGATGTACTTGAGCGTGATCGGGAACTTCCGGTCGGCAAAGTGCTTCGTGATCGCCCGCTGCACGAACTTGCCGACGTCGAGCTCCTGGAAGCGGATGTTTCCAGAGGCGTCGCGTGGGACGTCTTGTCCTTCGATGGCATGGATGAGGTGTGTCGCGCACCCTTCCGCGACCACGACGACGGCGTGATGCCGTTCGGCGAGACGCCGCTCGAGATGTGCGAGCAACCCGTTCGGCCCGTCGAGGCGGAACGAGACCTCGGGCACGAGGCAGACGTTCACGTCGTGGCTCGCCATCGCGGCGTGGGCGGCGATGAAGCCAGCCTCGCGCCCCATCAGCTTCACGAGCCCCACGCCATTCATGACGGAGAGCGCCTCGGTGTGAGCCGCGTCGATCGCCGTGCGCGCCATCCCCACGGCCGTCTCGAACCCGAACGTCTTGTCGACGAACGCGATGTCGTTGTCGATGGTCTTCGGAACGCCGATGACGCTGATCTTCTCACCGCGCCGCTCGATCTCCTGCGCGATCGCATGCGCGGCGCGCATCGTCCCATCGCCACCGATCGTGAAGAGCACGTTGATGCCGCGGGCGACGAGCGTGTCCACCATCGCCTTCGGATCTTGCTGCCCGCGGGAGGTCCCGAGCATCGTGCCGCCGAACGTGTGGATCTGACGGACCTGGTCCGGACCGAGAGACACCGGCTCGAAACCGCTCGTCTCCGGAACGAGCCCCGCGAACCCGAAGCGGAATCCGGTCACGCTCTCGATGGCGTACTTGTGCACGAGCTCGAAGACGATCGATCGGATCACGTTGTTGATGCCGGGACAGAGCCCGCCGGACGTGACGATCCCGGCGCGTGTCTTCTTGGGGTCGAAATAGATGAGCTCCCGCGGTCCCGCCTTCTCGAGCGACGCCGTCTCGTCAGCAGACGCTCCTGGCACCAGCTCCACCTGATCGAGCACGCGTGTGCCGTCTGGAACGTAGTTCGGGACTTGGTCGCCGATCGCCGTGGAAAGACCGAGCGGTGAGGCGATCGTGCGCGCACCGAGTGAGGTCACGCGATAGCGTTCGCGGTCGGATTCAGTTCTCGAAGTTCGTTCCGTCACGGTGCTCCGTCAACGCAGGATCTGCACCACGCATGGCGCATCGATTGCAGCCTCTGCCGAGGGAGGCTCGATGTCGCGCACTGTGGAGCTCATCATCGGCATCGTCAGTATAGCGATGTTCGTCGGGACGCTCGCGGCGATCCCTTGGCTGGTCCGCCGTCTGCCCCCGGACTATTTCGTCCGTCCGCCGCCCAAGCACTCGCTCCCCAAGAAGATCGCACGCAACGTCCTCGGGTTTTCGCTCATCGCTGCGGGCATCGCGATGCTGGTTCTCCCCGGACAAGGCGTCCTCACCATTTTGATCGGACTCTCCATCGTCGATCTCCCGATCAAACATCGCATCATGCGCTGGCTCCTTCAGCGTCCCAAGATCGAGGAAGGCGTGCAACGCCTCCGATCGAAGGCGGGCAAACCGCCGCTGGTGATCCCGCATCACGCGTGAGACGCGCGCAGAAGTCGCTACGCAGCGGCATCGGTCCTCACCTCGCGCCGACGAACATCTCTCGCGCGAGCAACGACGGAGGGACGGTGCCGCGCGTGAGGAGATCCGCGTGGAACGCTTTCAGCGAGAACGTCACGCCGTCTCGTTTACGTGCGCGCTCACGGAGCTCGAGGATCTTCTGCCGTCCGATCATGTAGGCGCTCGGCTGCGTGGGGCTCTCCGTGTATCGCTTCACTTCCGAGATCGCGAGCGAGCGCTCGAGATGGACCTCGTCCGTGAGGATCTCCACGGCTTGCTCAAAGGTCATGTCACCGACGTGCAGTCCGACATCGAGGATGATGCGCGCGGCTCGAACGAGCGCCCACTCGAGCTGGATGAGACGCTGCGCGTCGTCGTAGTAGCCGAGCTCGGCCATGAGCTCCTCGCCGTAGAGCGCCCATCCTTCGGAGAAGATCGCCCGATCGAGCGCACGGCGGATCATCGACGGACTTCGCCGTGCGAACGAGAGCTGCAGGTGATGCCCGGGATACGCTTCGTGGACGGACGTGTCGACGATGTCCGCCCAGTCGTTCTCGCGCAACATCTCCTCCTGCCGTTTCTTCGGCAGTGACGTGTCGATGGGCGTGACGAAGAAGAACCCCTTCGTCGTCTGGGCGTCGAACGGCGGCGGCTGGTCGTAGGCCGCGGTGATGGTGGCGCGCATGAACGTCGGGGTCTCGACGACCTCGAGATCGTCGCCGTCGGGGAACGCGATCGCGTCCTTCTCGACGAGGTAGGCTCGCGCGCGTTTGACCTCCTTCTCGTAGGCCGCGAGCAACTCTCCCGCGGCGGGATGTTTCGCCTTGAGCTTCGCCGTCACCTCGGGCCAGCCCTTCGCCTTCGGATCGATGCGCTTCGCGACCTCGGTCATCAGGGAGCTCGTCTCGGCGAAGACCTTCTTGCCGATATCGAGCAGCTCGTCGGCGCGCTCGTCGAGGAAGTAGTCGTTCTCGAGGAGGTAATCGAAGAGCTCTCGTCCCGCCGCGAAGTGGCCGGTCGAGCGCGGCAGCACTTCCTTCTGCAAGTACGTTCGATAGCCCTCGTACGCGCCGATCGCGGTCTTCAGCGCGGCGTCGACTCTTGCTGTCTCGTCCGGCATGGCCTCGACGAGGAACGGACGCTGCTGCTCGAGGAACGCTCTCGCGGACGACGCGCGCTCCATCGCGATCTCGGTCCAGATGCGCGGCGGGTTCAGGAGGTTGTGCTTCGCGTCGTCGACGACCTTGGGGATCTTTTCGAGACGCACCACGACGTTCCGCGCTCGGGTCGAAACAGGAGCGTAGCTCCGAGCCGTCATATGGAAGATCGCGTTCAGCGGCTCGAGGTAGACGTCCGGCTTTCGCTGGAGCGGGCGCAGCTCACGATCCTTGCGAATGTCGCAGCGAAGCGCGCCGAGGAGCATCGCGAGGTCGGTCCTGGCAGCGGGGCTCGCCTTCGGATCCGCGAAGCGCTGCTCGAGCGTGCTGAGGAACGCCACTTCCCGCTCGATGTCGCGCGCGTGTCCGGCGGCCGACCGATCGTCGAGCTGGTCGTCGTACTCGTGCAGACCGAGGGCGGTCGCATCCTCCGGATGAATCGACGCGTACAGCGCGACGTAGTCCTCGCCAGCCTTCGCGATCACGTCGTCATCGGGCTCGACGTGCTGGATGTTCGCCGGCGGCGCAGCGGATGGCCTCGCGTTCGTTGCGCCAGCCCCGCTACTGGAAGTCGCCGCGCCCGCTGGTCCACATGCCATGTCGACGGCGCCGAGCATGACGAGCACGAGCAACGTGGAGAGCGACGCGAGACACGCGAACGACGGACGCGTCGCGGAGGAGCGAGCAGGACGGGAAGGCCTGAGCACGGGGTGCGTATCCTACCTGCGCAACCTTCTGCGTCGACATCGATCGGCGGATCGTCGGGGTACCGGGAAGTCCCGCCTCGTCGCTGACGACCGTTCGCTCGCGGCGAGGAGCCAGGGATCCAGAAGCGCCGGTGGTGCGTAGAGCGAGAGAAGACGCAGCGAGCAGTGACCGAGCGCGCTCGTCGGTTACGCGAGAGGAGTAAGCGCGAGCATGATCTGAGGTGGATCGGGGGTGGTTCGTTCGAGCGCGCGCGCGAGCGGCGCATCAATTTTCGATGTCGTGACCTCGCCGAGTCGACGTCGAGCGCCCCGCGAGCCTGCGACATTCTCGCTTGTTTAAGAGTGTGCGCCGCGCGATTCTTGAGCGGGGCTCGGCGCCTGCGCCGTTGCGGTCGGACCGTCCGGTGCGAGCGATGGAGGATGTTTGGGATGGGACAGCCAACGAAGCAACACGACGCCTTGGAGCTAGCGGCGGGGTACACGTCCCAGCATCGTACGTACGAGATCTGCGGGATCATCGTCGCAATCGCCACGAGCGGATGGTTGATCGGTCGCGTGGTGAAGGCGCCGCCGCTTTCGGGTTGGTGGGTACCTCTCGCCGCGCTCGTCGGCATTCTCCTGAGCGACTTCATCTCGGGGTTCGTGCATTGGCTGTTCGACACGTGGGGTAACCTCGATACGCCGGTGTTCGGCAGGCTCGCGATCCGCACGTTCCGTCATCACCACGTCGATCAGAAGGCGATCACGACGCACGACTTCATCGAGACGAACGGTCACAACATTTCGCTGACGACCATCTACAGCGTCTGCGGTCTTCTCGTGCTGCGCGCCGAAGAGCACGTCACGCTCTTCCGCGTCTTCGTTTGCATGTCGCTGCTCTGCGCGACGGTCTTCACGGCGTTCACGAGCCAGATTCACAAGTGGGCGCACCAAGACGAGCCGTCGCGCCTCGTCACCCTGCTCCAGCGCGCCCGCCTCATCCTCTCGCCCGATCACCACGCGAAGCACCACTCGGCCCCCTACAACCGCAACTACTGCATCACCGTCGGCTGGATGAACGGCCCACTCCGCGCCGTCCGCTTCTTCGAAACCCTCGAACGCACAATCACCGCCGTCACGGGCGTCCTCCCCCGCGAAGACGATCTCGGCAAAGACATCGCCATCGAAGTCGCCAGCGCCACCGGCGTCGTCCCCGACCCCGACGAAAAAAAAGCGCTCGCCACGCGCGACTGACCCTTCCCCCCCCCTCACCGACGTTGCGACTGCCCCCTCCTCCTCTCCTCCCTCACCGACGTTGAGTTTCTGGCCGGCCGCTGCCCTCCCCCTCACCGACGTTGAGTAGCCGGATCCCGAGCCGGATCCCGAGTCGTCCGGTCCGGATCGACGACGCCGATGGACGCGCGCACGACGCACGTCGGCCTTGCGCGCCTGAGGCTCGCAAGGGACACACGTCGGCGTTGGCGCGCTGCTCGCGGCGCGGTCGGGAGTGGGAGATGGGCTGGGTCGCGGCCGCGACGAGAAGAGACGAGACGCGACTGCCGCTTATGCGGCTCTGGCTTGGGTGCAGGCCGTGCAGCGGGCGCCGAGCGCCTTCATGCGGTATGTCCCGGCTGGGAACTTCGTTGCGCGGTCGCCACCACGGAACTTCTCGAGGGCGGACCTGTAGGACTCCCAGAAGCTACGGAGCGCGCTCCGCGCTTCCATCATCAGCTCGCTGTTCTTGCACGCGAGCGCGGGGCGCAGCTTGCGATGGCGAGTCTTCGTCGACGGCGCGCTGAACGGCTTCGTCGCGAGTACGTTCTTTCGCCCCACCACCTTCAGGCCTTTCTTGCGCCGCTCGAGCGCGAGCTCCTTCTCCCTCGCAGCGACCGCGCTGCGAACGCGCTTCACCCAGTTCGTGGCCGCGGCGCCTTTGAGGCCCGGCGGCACGCTGGCGCGAAGCTCGACCTTCTCCGGCATCTTGGTGCCGCCCTTCTTGAAGAACACGTGCGGTCGGATGCGCGTGACGGCATCGCGACCCATGAGCGACCACGACGTGGCTCCGGGCCACTGCGCGGCGCTGTCGACGAGCCCAGCGGAGACCGGGTTCGTCAGCACGTAGACGACCTTGTCGATCACGTCGTCAGAGGTCACGAGCCGCGTGCAGCACGTCTCTTCGGTCGACCAGACGTTCTCCCAGCGGCCATGGTGCGCATTCAGGCACTTCGCCACCATCTTGTGAAGCTGCTCGAGAAACGCAGGGAGCCTGCCCTTCGGGTCATGAACGACTGCGTGGTAGTGATTGCTCATCACCGTCCACGCGATGGGCACGATCTCGTAGCGAGCCGCCGCCTCAGCGAGGCAGTACTCGAAGATCGCGTTTATGGTCTTCTCCGGACGCAGCAGGAACATCCGCTGCGCGATCCGGCGCGTGATCATCCACGTTTCACCAGGCGTGATCCGGCGGGGCATCGTCATGCTCCCCACCCATCGGCCCCTCCCGGCGCCGGTTGCGTAGATCCGTCACGCCCCGAAAACTTTCGCCCAGCGGACGGCGGCCACCAAAAATCTCACCGACGTTGAGAAATTGGCATTGTGCATGCTTAGAGGGTGGGGACGGTCAGCTCCAGTTTTTCTTGTTCGATTTGGCACTGGTCGGCGGAGCAAACGCTGAACTTGTAGGTGCCGGCGATCGTTGGGTGGCCGGGGGTGGTGGGCTTGAAGCGGATGGTCATGGTGCCGGACTTCTCGCCTTGTTCGGTGAAGTCGCCGGCGGCTCGGGTGAAGACCGGGGCGTCGGGCTTGCCGAGGAACTCGACGCCCGGGGCCGGCGTCGCGGTGAACTTGTACGGGTACTCCTTGTTCACGTGATAGTCCGCGGTCGCGACCAGCTTGACCGTCATCGTGCACTCCGAGCCGGCCTTGCAACCGGGAGACGCGAGATCGAGGGTGAAGTTGCTGCCCGCGATGTGTTTGCTCACGGGCTTCAGCGCCGCGGCGCCAGCGCCGCCGTCCGCCGTTCCCGCCGCGACACGATCGCGATCCGCGGTGGGGCCGCTCGCATCTCCTGCCGCCGTTCCTCGGGCCGCCGCCGCAACGGAGGGGCCACCCTCCGTCTCACGTGCAGCCAGGGACGGGTCGAGCGCAGACGCGGGCGCGGTGGCGACGGAGGCACTGCCAGAAGCACCGCTCGCCGCTGAAGGCTCCTGCGTCGGCTGTGCGCCACCCGTCGGCGAGCTGCTCTTTTCACAGGCAACGACGAGGAGCGAAAGCACGGAAAGGATCACGGGGCTGAATCGCATCGCGGCCATCATATACACCTCGCGCTCCTGGCTCCTCATCACACTCGGCCCGAGCGCCCTCCGGGGAGCTCGTTCGATGCGAGCGCCGGCACCATCCGACGCAAGTGACGGCCCGATGACCGCCGCGCACGCGCGTCAGACGCGCGGCCCGATGACCACCGCACGCGCGTCAGATGCGCGGCGCGATGACCACCGCGCGCGCGTCAGACGGGCTGCCCGATGACCGCGGCGAACGTCTCGCGCAGATAGCGGACCGCGAGCGCCACCGTCCGCTCCGTGGAGTCCGGGCGATCGCGCAGCGGCGGCGCGACCTCCATCACATCGCCGCCGATCATGCCGACTGTCTGGCCGAGCCTTCGGATGAGCTCCACGACGAACGACGGCTCGAGGCCGCCGGCCTCCGGCGTTCCCGTCGCATCCGCCCACGCGCTGTCGGTGCCGTCGATGTCATTCGAGAAGTAGACGCCGGTGACACCGAGCTTCTGCAGATGCGCGACGATCGCGTCGATCACGCCCGCTGGATCGCGATTGCACTCCTCCGCCCAGAACTGCCGGACGCCAAGCGACGACTCCCAGTGCCCGCGATCATGTCGCGAGGCACGCGTGCCGACCTGCACGAGCCGTCCGTCACGGCCGAACAGCTCGTTCATGTGCCACGACCACGTCGCGTAGCAGATCTTGATGCCCAGTCGATGCTCGAGCAGGTCGGTGTGCGCGTCCGGCTGGACGACGCCCCAGCGATCCTTTCGCGCGCGGGAGAGCGCCGAGACGACCGGCCACGCCGTCGAATGATCGCCACCGAGCACGATGGGGGCCACGCCCGGATTGAGCTGGAAGACGAGGTCGAGCGCTCGCTCCGCGATCGACAGCGGAGCGACCGGAAGCCCGGCTCGCACGTCCTCCGTGACCGCCGGATACAGCGCCGCCCTCGTCGCGGTCTTCTGGCGCTCGGAGAGCATCTCGTCGTGGAGCAACTGCGGGACGACGAAGACGTCACCGATGTCGACGATCCCCAGCTCCGCCGCGCGCGCCGGGAACGAGGGCATCTCCTCGAGCAGCGCGGAACGGATCGCCTGCGGACCGAGGTTCGCTCCGCGACGGAAGCCTGCACCGACGTCGGACGGGATCCCCAGCACGATCGCCTTCGCTCCGGCGATCCGCGCCAGCGCGTCGCGGAAGCGTGCCTCCACGTCCGTGGCGTTCGTCGCCCCGTACAAGCGCTGCTGTAAACGCTCCTGCTCTTCTCTCCCGGTCGACACCAGGTAGAGGCCACCACCAGCAGGACGGAGGAGAAGCGCAAGCTCTTCGAGCGGTGTCACGTCCGGGAAGCTACCACGGGCCGCCTCCCTGATCTCCGAGCTCCGAGCGACGCGCAATGATCGACGCTGCGCGCGAGCTCGATGGCGTTGATGGCCGCAGCCGGACGCGCGAGCACCGCAGCGTTCGTCCCGGCTCTACGTCGCCCGCACGCGCATCTCGCCCGACGCCACCTTGGCGACGACGCCGTCGGCGCGGCGTACGAGCAGCCGTCCGTCGAGGTCGATCCCTGCGCCGAGACCGCTGACGCTCCCGTCCTCGCTCACGATCGCTCGACCCTTCAACGCGTCGTGCGCGAGGAGCCGCGGCAACACGCCGGCAAGTCCTCGATGCGCAGCCGCCTCGATGTCGCGTTCGAGCGCACCGAGGATGTCCACGAGGATCTCTCCGCGGTCCGGGTGTTTCGAGGTCTCGCGAGCGATCGACGTCGCGATCGCTCCGAGGTCTGCCGGGAAGTCGCGCGTGTGCACGTTCACGCCGATCCCGACGATGATGTACTCCACCTTCGAACCGGTGAGCGCCGACTCGACGAGGATGCCGGCGACCTTCCGAAAGCCGGCGCTCGCATCCGCGATCACGACGTCGTTCGGCCACTTCACGAGCACACGCTCACCATCGTCGCCCAGCGCCTTCGCAACGGCGTCGCGCACCGCGAGCCCGCACACGAGCGACAGCGGCGGCACTCGTGCGGGGGCGCAGGAAACGCGGAGCAGCACCGAGAAGAGGAGGTTCTCCCCCGGCGGTGACACCCAGGTCCGCCCCTGCCGACCGCGACCGTGGGACTGCGTCTCGGCGATCCAGACCGCTCCGTGTGGTGCTCCCTGGCGCGCGCCCGCCTTTGCGTCGTCGTTCGTCGATCCCGTCGCGGCGAGCAGATGGATCGGAGCGCCGAGCCGGCAGCTGCGACTCACGAGCTTCGACGGGACGGCTGCGAGATCGGGCGCGGCGGCCATCATGCTTCGTGCTCCGTCATCCGCCCACGGCCGGCGCTCACGTCTGCGTCTGCGCCGGAGCGAAGTCGAGGCCGATGTCCGCTGCGGGCGTCGAGTGCGTCAGTGCACCGACGCTGATCGCGTCGACACCTGCGCGCGCGAGCTCCGTGATGCGCTCGAGGGTGATCCCGCCAGAAGCCTCGAGCAACGCGCGTCCGCGCGTACGCCGGACGGCCTCCTCGACGGTCGGCGTGTCCATGTTGTCGAGCAGCACGATGTCCGCTCCCGCCGAGAGCGCTTCTTCGAGCTGTTCGAGGGAATCGACCTCGCACTCGATCTTGCTCGTGTGCGGCGCGCGCGCGCGGGCGTTCTCGATCGCGGTCCGCACGCCGCCAGCCGCGACGATGTGATTGTCCTTGATGAGCACGGCCGACCCGAGGTCGTTGCGATGATTGTGTCCTCCACCGCGGCGCACGGCGTACCGCTCGAGGATCCGAAGCCCCGGGGTCGTCTTGCGCGTGTCGGTGACACGTGTCTTGCTGCCGTCCGGAAGCGCCGCGACGTAGCGCGCGGTGGCCGTCGCGACCCCGCACATGCGCTGGATGAGGTTCAGCGCGACACGCTCGGCGGTCAGCAGTGACCGCGCGCGCCCTTCGACGGTGAAGAGCACGGTGCCGGCCTTCACCTTTGCGCCCTCCGCCACCTTCGCGGTGAAGCGGACGTGTGGGTCGACCGTCGTGAAGACACGGCCGGCAACGGGCACGCCGCACGCCACGATGTCTTTTCGTGCGACCCCGTTTGCGGTCGCGGCCGCGTCCTCCGGGACGCACGCTTCGGTGGTGACGTCACCCGCGCCGAGATCTTCCTCGAGCGCACGGACGACGATGGCATCGATCATGGAGAGCGGAAGCTCGGTCGTGAACATTCTCTCTTCTCTCGTCTCGTCTCGCCCGAAAGGCGGCCAGTATGCGTCACCACGTCTCCACGCGCCAGCCACGCTTCACGGCAACGCGACGGAGTCGTGGATCGGGATTGATCGCGACCGGCTCCGCGACGAGCTCGAGCAGCGGCAGGTCCGTGTACGAGTCGCTGTAGAAGGTCGCGTCCTCGAGCGAGAAGCCGAGCTCCGCCGCGAGCCGGCGCGCGCGCTCGACCTTGCCGTGACCGATGCACAAGGGCGCGACGAAGCGACCGGTGAACCGGCCTTCGGCGTCGACCTCGAGCTCGCTCGCGACGACGTTCGGTATGCCGAGCCGCCTTGCGAGCGGACGCGCGACGTAGGGCGACGCGCCCGTCACGATGGCGAGCAGATCTCCTCGCTCCCGATGTCGCTCCACGGCGCGCCGACCGAGGTCGCAGACATGGGGCTCGACCCAGCGGCGGAACCAATCGTCGCAGCGCGCCGCCATCGCGGCTTCGGACGTGCCAGCTACCGATCGGAGCGCGCGAGCGGCCACCTCGGGCGCATCGATGATCCCGAAGGTGTATTGCGCGACCCAGTACGTCACGCGAAGGAGGTCCCGACGGCTTGCCTCCCCGAGCTCGCGCTGGAACCGAACGTAGAGGCTCGCCGTCTCTTTGCGGACGAGCGTTCGATCCATGTCGAAGAGCGCGGCGCGCATGGCTGCGCCGGAACCTAGCAGATGGAAGGCTTCGAGAGACGACGCCGGATGCCTCGATCAGTTCGCGTCGAGGACGACGTTGTCGACGCGGATCTTCCACGCGCCCTCCCCGGTGCTCGCGCGCGGGATGCCGACCTCGAGCGCGAGCGCACCGCCGGAGAGAGGAGCCGCGAGCGGCCCGGTGGCCTGCCCGGCTTCGTCGTCGCGTTCGAACGTCACCGTCCTCGCAGTGAGGTCGGCCGTGAGGGTGATGCGCACCCACGTCGCGATCGGGAACGGATTGCCCTCCACCACGTCGATGTAGATGTCCGGGCTCGGCGAATACTCGTACGCGTACGCGAACCGGGTGCCGCCCCCCAGGCCGACCCCCACGGTGTAGTTGCGGTCGCCGCGGTCGAACTTCAGGTGCACGACCTCTGCGGCCCCCTCCGCATGCACGCCTTCGACGAAGACGTCGAAGCTGACACGGGCCCGCGTCACCGTGCCTGGCACACGCTTCACCGCGTACGCGCTGACCCTGGCGCGTCGGGAGCCGGCCGTTGCCCAGAGCGAGCTGGGCGCCGATCGCGACGTGCCCTCGTCGACGACAAGCGCGCCGTTGTCGAGCATCTGATCGTCGAACGTGTCGAGCCCCCGCTCGTCGAAGTCCGCACAGAACGTAGCGGTGGCCGCATGCGTCGCGCACCACGGCGTCCCCTCGTCGGTCGGACCGCCTTGCTCGCCGCGATGGCTTCCATCGACAGGAGCATTCCCGCCGTCCGTGGCGCCCCCACCCCCTTCATTCGACGCATTGCCGTCCGAGAACCCGTCCAGCGGGCTGAACAGCGAGCATGCGCAGGCCAGCAACGGCAGCCCGATCGCGAGAGTCGGCACGAGGCGCACCCCGCAATGGTAGCTGGAAGAAGCTGGAACGTGCGGTTCAGTACACCCGGAAACCCTTACCGAGCATTTCGCTGAACAGATTGCACGTGGCATGGAACGCGATGCCGGCGCCCACACCTTTCGTCCGATACCGAAGCCAGCCGAACAGCAGCGAAGGAAAGAAGACCGCTAGCCGCGCCGGCTCGCGGATCGTCGCGAAGTGCCCGAGCGCGAAGATGACGCTCGTCACGAGAAGCGCCGGACCGACGCTTACGCCGAAGATGCGGAGCCGCCTCGGGACGTGATCTCCCGTCGTCGGATCGGGCCGCGAGCCGAAGCCCGGCATCGCCTCGTCGAGTCGCGACTGGAGATACCCGCGGTAGAACGCCTCCTCGGGTAGGGCGATGATGACGAGCTGTCCGAAGACTTCGTTGACGGCATCGAGCGGCTCGACGTGAAGCGAAAATTCGCCCCTGGGATGCCAGAAGTAGCGCCACCCGAAGAAGAACGGCACGAACGTGACCGCGGCGACGACGAGCGCCCACCCGAGGGCCTGCGCGCTGCTGCGAACGAGTCGGCCTACGTCGATCTTGCCGGGAAGGACGATCCCTCCGAGCGCGAGGCCCGAGTCCTCGACACGCTGATCGTCGCCACGCCAGACGAGCGCCCACGTCGCTCCGAGGAAGACGAACCCAACGACGGTCGCGACGTACTTGTCCGGGAGCAGAGCCGATGCGGCGGTGACGACGCCGGTGACCGCGGCCGAAACACCGAGGGCCTCGAGGAGCGGGCGGCGCGAGGTCGCCTTGGCGGCGGCGATGCTGGGCGCCGTCTCACTCTTCGTCTGCGGCTCTTCGAGCATCCCGTCCCGCGTCCCGCGCGCTCGATCAGCGGCAGGTCAGGCGCGCCGCGTAGACCTCGGCCGGCCCCTTCGCGGTGTCGGAGTCCTGCCACGTCATGTACCACTCGTTCTTCGTCGCGCCCGCGGAGATGCTCGCTCGTGGGTTCGCGATGTCGTGCATCCGGAAGACGGACGAAGGCGGGAGCACCGGGCCGCTGTCGTTCACGACCGAGAACTTGATGTACGGCTTCTCGTACCAAGCGACCGAGACCACCCCGTTGTTCACGCCGAGCGCCGGCCGCCCGCCTTTGTCCGTCAGCTTCTTCCGCCAGAGGACCTTGTTCGCGATCGGATCGATCTTGGCGATGGACGCGCCGCCGGCCTCGACGTGCCAGACGACGAAACATCCGTCGTTGCCGCATGCGATCGCGGGGGCGTCGGCGGGGATCTTCTCTTCCGAGATCATGGACACGTCGCCGAGGACGCGATCCTCACGCTGCGGATTCTTGCTCTCGTCGAGGCCTTTCTCGGCGTCGGCGAGCGGAACACGCATCCGGATGATCGAACGGCTCTTCTCGCGATCATTCTCGAGCTTGTAAGCGATGATCAGCGTGTTCGCAGAGACGGCGACGCTCGGGTAGCGCACGCGTGGCGCAGGCCACTTCGACTTCGGCGGCGAGAAGTAGTCCGTGAGCCGCGTCTCCGGGCTCAGTGTGTCGAGGTCATTCGACAGGTGACGCACGAAGAGGTCGTGCTCGTTCTCCTTGTCGCGATCGTCCTGCCACACCACCCAGAAGCCTTCGGGTCCCTTGTCGATCGCAGGCCAGAACTGGCCCGGCTTGGTTCCGCCCACGCGGACGACCTGGCCCTTGTACTGATCGATGCGTCCTTCGCCGTCGAGCAGGCGCGCGCGGACGCCCGCTTCCTTTCCCTTCTCGTCCCAGTAGAGGAGGACGAGTCGATCCGCGCCGAGGGCCGCGAGCTGCGGACGTTCCGCCTGCGTCGCGTCGGGAGTGAGGTCGCGGACGGGGCTGATGGCCTTGCCCGTGGGATCGATGACGACGCCGTATGCGTGGTTCGTGCCGGGACGCTCGTGGTCGTCGATCCAGGTGACGAGCGCGCCCTTGGAGATGGGCGCAATGGTCGGCCGCTCTGCCGGCTTCGGGCTCGAGAACCGCGGCCGGGAGAACGCGGACACCCTGCACGGACCGGTGGCCTTCTCGGCGATCTTCGTCTGATCGAGGAAGACCTTGGAGACGGTCACGCCTGCCGGCCCGCCGATCTCGGCCGCCTCTTTGAACTTCTTCTGCGCTGCCGCGACGTCGCCGACGCTGAAGAGACGCTGACCTTCGGCGATCGACGGCACCCACTTCGGCTCGTCGAGCGGTGGACTGTCCTTCTGCCCGCTCACGGCGTTGGCCGGCTGCGCGGAGGCGACCGACTGCACGATCGGCGCGAAAACCTGGGGGCTCAGGAAGCGGACCCATACGAAAATCGCGACGGAGATGCCGCCGGTGAGGAAGGCTGCGGCCAGACCGAGGCGAAGCGGCGACGCCTTCGGCGGCACCGATGGCTCGGGTTGCGACGTCGTCGTCGGGATGTCCGTCGATGCACGCGTGACGAGCGGCACCGCCAACGAAGGATCGCTGCCGACGTGACCGCCGTTCACCATACCGTCGCGACGATTCGTCGACGGAGGCGGCATGGGCATCGCGCCAGAGCCCTCGGTCACGGCGCCGAACTCCTGAAGGCCAGCTCCCGCACGCATGAGCTGCGGAGAGGCTCGGTGATGTGCGCCGGACGCGGAGAGCTGCAGTCCCGGATAGCTCGCGCTCGAGACGGGCCTCTGGCCCCACGCCTCGACGAAGGCGTCCGCCAGCTCCTTCGCGCCCTGGAAGCGCCGGTTCGGATCGCGCTCGAGACACTTCTTGAACCAGGCGTCGAACGCGGGGGGCAGATCGGGACGTTGTTGCGAGGGCACCGGAATGGGACCGGTCGCGATCGCCGCGAACGTCATCGCCACGCCTTGGTCCATGTTCCAGACGGGGCGGCCGATGAGGCACTCGTAGGCCATGCAGCCGAGAGCCCACAGGTCGGCGCGGTGATCGACGTTCCCCTGCCCCTTCACCTGCTCCGGAGACATGTACGCGGGCGTTCCGAAGACCGCGCCTTCGCGTGTCAGTCGCTTCTGCGCCTTCTCCTCCGGGTTCACCGGCGCGTAGAACTTCGCGAGACCGAAATCGAGGATCTTGCAGATGTCGTCGCCGTCTTCCCCCTTGGTGAGGAAGATGTTCTCGGGCTTCAGATCGCGGTGGACGATGCCGGACGAGTGCGCCTTCACGAGGCCGCGCGCCGTGTGGACGATGCAGCGGATCGTCGTCTCGACGTCGATGATGCGGACGCGCGCCATCCGATCGTAGAGCGACTCGCCCTCGAGCAGCTCCATCGTGATGAAGGGGCGCCCGTCGTCGAGCCGGCCGGAGTCGTAGACGTCGACGATGTAGGGGCTGCGGACGCTCGCAGCCGCGCGGGCTTCGCGGAAGAACCGCTCGATGACGATGGTCGAGGCAGCCAGCTCGGACGCGAGCACTTTGACGGCCACGCGCTTGCCGAGCGAAAGCTGCTCCGCTTCGTACACGGCGGCCATGCCGCCGCGTCCGATCTCGCGGACGACGCGATACTTGCCGACCAGGAGCGTCCCGACCGGGATCTTCGACTCGTTGCCAGACACTTAGTCGCGGAAAATGCTACGCCGTTTCGCGGTGAAACGAAAAGGCTTACCGTAAGCGACGCATCTTTCCTGTTTCCTGTTTCCTATGTTCGCGGTTCGCTCTGCTCGCTGTCCTCGTCGTGCCGGTAGGGTGCCGTCACGTCAGGCGGTCGGCGGGTGGCGCGCCCCCGGGGAGGCTCAGCATTGGACGACGACAGCCCTGCCGCGCGGAGGGAACGCCTAGTCGCGATTGGCGAAATCGCGGCTGAGGTCGCGCATGAGCTCAGGAACGCACTGCAGATCGTGTCGGCCAACGTCTACCTGGCCAGGCAGAACCCTGCGGCCAGCGAGCCTCAGCTCGCGAAGATCGAGCGGAGCGCCCGGCTGGCGCACGGGATCGTCGACGACCTCATGGCCCTGGCGCGGGGCGAGCCGGCCCACGCGGAGCCGGTGCGACTCGCGGACGTGCTCCCGCTTGCCCGCGAGATCCTCCCGGAGCCCGGCGCCGACTTCGAGGATGAGCTCGTGCCGGCCGACATCGTCGTCCGGGCGCATGTCGGCCTCGCGTCGCGCCTTCTCCACGTGCTCTACGAGAACTCGATCCGTGCAGCCGCGACGGCGACCCCCAGCTCGGGTTCGCGGAGACGGGTGAAGGTGAGGACGCACGCGGAACGATCCGGCGAAGGCCGAGTCGCCATCGTCGTCGCCGACGACGGGCCGGGGGTGCCCTCGGACATCGCCGCGACGTTGTTCGAGCCCCTGGTGACCAGGACGGCCGGCGGCACGGGACTCGGCCTCGCGCTCGCGCGCCGCATCGTCGAGGCGCATGGCGGCACGATAGCGTGGGTCCCCACCGACGCGGGTGGCGCGACGTTCCGCATCGAGCTGCCTGCGGCGTGAGCGCGCGCGAAGGAGGAGCGCGCCCCTGCGACGAGGAGCGCCGCGCGCGCGTGGTACGTTTCCGCGCATGCGAAAGTGGGCCGTCGTTCTCGGTTGTGCGATCGTCGCGGGCATCGCGCTCTGGCTCACCTTCTTCCGCGCGTCGGACGAAGATCGGATCCGCAAAGCGCTCGGCGAGCTCACGAAGATCGTCGCCGTGAAAGAAGGAGATACCCTCCTCTCGCGGATGGCGCGGCTTCGCAGCCGGACGAAAGAGGTCGTCGACGACGACGTTCGGGTGAACATCCCCGAGCTGAACATGGACGTC
Source organism: Pseudomonadota bacterium (assembly GCA_023423895.1). Classification (GTDB taxonomy): domain Bacteria; phylum Myxococcota_A; class Polyangia; order Polyangiales; family Polyangiaceae; genus Labilithrix. The sequence goes on along the minus strand of JAFAER010000184.1, from coordinate 35,516 downwards.
CGTGGCCGTCACAAGTTCGAGGAAGACGCGGCGCGAGCCGGTCTGATGTTCCAGAGCGCGGACTGCGAGCTGACACGCACGTCCGTTCGTGTCGATCCTGGCGGGACCGTCGCCCAGGTCGATGCCGTAGCCCTCGTGACGGCAGTGCGTGGCGGAGAGCGCAGGGTCGACAAGCGCGACGTGCACTTCCTCCTCCACAAAGACGGCGACTGGAAGATCACGACGATCGACGTCGCCGCTGCGAGACAGGACTGAAGCACGACGACGAGCCGCGCGAGCGCGGAGAGACTGGCGCCGCTCTCGACGTCGATCGAGAGCGGCAGCCCGGATGTCTCTAGGTCGTTCCTGCTTTCGTCACGCTACACGGCGCTCGTCAGGCGAACGCGCGACGCCGACCCGCCCAGCCCATGATGGCGAGGACGGCCAGAGCACCGAGGATGCTTCCGATGAAGCCCGCCGAGTGCAGCTGGAGAATCGGCCCACCGGCGATCAGGTTGCCGACGATCCCGCCGACGAACGATCCCGCGATGCCTACCAGCGCGGTGGCGACGAAGCCCATCGATTGCCTACCCGGCATGATGGCGCGCGCGAGAAAGCCGACGATGAGACCAAACAGGATGAACATGAGAATCGACATGGACGTTGCTCCTTCTGCGGGCGAAAGGAGCAAGGCATGCGCCAACGGAGCCGAGTGACGGCTTTTCCCGCCAGCGATCCGCTTGCGCTTCCGCGCGGTTGCCTTCAGACGCGGCCAGGCGCGTGATCGATGGGTACACGGCAGCTCGAGCGACGGGGCGCATTGCCCCGTGCTCAACCGCGATCTAAGTACCCGGTTCGCTCGGCCCGACCGAACGTGAGAGGACGTTCGAACAGCACCGCGCGTGCTCCATCACCATGCTTCCCATCCGCCTTCGCGGAGCCACGACCCACAATCTAAAGTCCGTCGATCTCGATCTCGCCCCCGGTGAGCTCGTCGCGCTCACGGGCCCCAGCGGAGCCGGCAAGTCGTCGCTCGCGCTCGACACGCTGTACGCCGAAGGGCAGCGCCGCTTCGTCGAAAGCTTCAGCCCGTATGCACGACAGTTCCTGGAGCGGCTCGAGCGTCCGCCCGTGCGCGCGCTCGATCCGGTCGCGGCGACGGTCGCGGTCGATCGCCGTGCACCGGTGAAGTCGAGTCGCTCCACCGTGGCGACGCTCACCGATCTCGAGCCCTACCTGGCGGCTCTGTTTGCCTGCGAAGCCGTGCCGACTTGCCCCGATTGCGGCGAGGCGGCGGTCGCAACCAGCGCAGGCGACGCGGCAAAGCGCGCGCTCGAAGCTCTTCCCGATCGTCGTGCGTCGGTCAGCTATCCGGTTCAGGTCGAGTCTGCCGAGGCCTACCTCGAGCTTCGCGAGAGCCTCGTGAAGGATGGCTATCGCCGGCTCGTCGTCGGCGGTGCCGTGCGCGACATCGACGAGGTCAAACCGAGCGAGGCGGGTCGTCCCGATATTCCCGTCGAGGTCATCGTCGACCGGTTGAAGCTCGCGTCGGGCGACGCCCGGCGACTGCAGCAAGCGATCGAGATCGCATGGGAGCGGAGCGGCGGTCGCGCCGAGCTCCGCACCGTCGATGCCGCGGAAGGGCTCGAGGGCGCGGCAAGCGTCACGCACGTCCCGCTCGGTCGCGGCCTCGTCTGTCGCTCGTGCGCGCGCTCGTTCGAGCCGCCGCGCCCCGCGCTCTTTTCCTACAACTCCCCGCTCGGCGCATGCTCCGACTGCCGAGGCTTCGGTCGGGTGATCGCCGTCGACTGGGACAAGGTCATCCCCGACAAGGACAAGTCGATCGCCGACGGCTGCATCAAGGCGTGGACGGGTCGCTCGAGCGAGTGGGAACGCGGGGTGCTCGAGCGTTTCGCCAAGAAGCGGAAGATCCCCCTCGACGCGCCGTGGTCGAAGCTCACCGACGAGCAACGCCGTCTCGTCATCGAAGGCGAAGGCACGTGGACGAACGGGAAGTATCCCGGCGTCGCCGCGTGGTTCAAGTGGCTCGAGACGCGGACGTACAAGATGCACATCCGCGTCTTCCTCTCGCGCTATCGCGACTACGTTCCGTGCACCACGTGCTCGGGGGCACGGCTCAATCCAACGGCGCGGACCTATCGCGTCGGCGGGCTCGACCTCGGCGGCTGGCACGCGCTCACGGTGGAAGACGCCCGAGCCCGGCTCGACGCGGTGGAGCCGCAGAGCCCTCAAGGCAAACGCGTCAAGTCGGAGCTCGCCGCGCGCCTCGCCTACCTCGACGCGGTCGGCCTCCCGTACCTGACGCTCGATCGCCAGGCGCGGACGCTCTCCGGTGGCGAAGCGCAGCGCGCCAGCCTCACGACCGCGCTCGGCGCATCGCTGACCGGCTCGCTCTTCGTCCTCGACGAGCCGACGGTCGGGCTGCATGCGACCGACATCCCGCGGCTCGCCCGCGCGATGGACGAGCTCGCGCGTGCCGGCAACACGGTCCTCGTCATCGAGCACGACCGCGCCGTCGTCGAGAGCTGCGACCGCGTGATCGAGATGGGTCCCGGCGCGGGGCCGCGAGGCGGAGAGCTCTTGTTCTCCGGAACGCCCGCCGAGCTGGCGAAGAGCGACACCCCGACGGGCCGCGCCTGGCGCAAGCCTGACGATGCCGACCGGAAGCGGCGGACACCCGATACGTGGATCGATCTGCACGGCGCGCGCGAGAACAACCTCGCGATCGAACGGCTGCGCGTTCCGGTGGGCGTCCTCTGCGCCGTGACGGGGCCGAGCGGCTCCGGAAAGAGCACGCTCGCGGAGGACATCCTCTACCGCGCGATCGCGCGTCGCTCCGGCGAGAGCGGCGTCCCGCGAGCGGGTTCGTTCGAGGAGCTGCGCGGCGGCGAAGAGCTCGTGCGCGCCGTCCTCGTCGATCAGTCGCCGCTCGGACGTACCGCGCGCGGCAACGCGGCAACCTACACGAAGGCCTGGGACCGCGTCCGCACGCGCTTCGCGGTGGAGCCGGAGGCGCTCCGTCGTGGGCTCACGGCAGCGTCCTTCTCCTTCAACGTCCCGGAGAAGGGACGCTGCGAGGCGTGCTCCGGCGAAGGTTACGAGACCGTCGAGATGCAGTTCCTCGCCGACGTGATGCTGCTCTGCCCTGTTTGCCAGGGGAAGCGCTTCAACGCCGACGTGCTTGCGGTCACCTCGAACGGCAAGTCCGTCGCGGACGTCCTCGCGATGACCGTCGAAGAGGCGCTCGCGTTCCTCTCGCCGAAGGGCCATCGCGACTACGTCCTCGAGCGCGCGCTCGAACCGCTCGTGCAGGTGGGGCTCGGATACTTGCCCCTCGGCCAACCACTGTCGACGCTGTCCGGCGGCGAGGCGCAGCGCCTGAAGCTCGCCCGCGCGCTCTCGAGCGAGACGATCGGCACGCTGTTCGTCGTCGACGAGCCGAGCGCAGGGCTCCACGCCGAAGACGCGACGCACGTCGTCCGGGCGCTGCAGCAGCTCGTCGCTCAAGGCGCGTCCGTGATCATGGTCGAGCACGATCTGTCGGTCGTGTGCGAGGCCGACTGGGTGATCGATCTCGGGCCGGGAGGTGGACCACGCGGTGGTCAGGTCGTCGCGGAAGGCCCGCCCGACGCCATTCGACGAAGCGCGACGAAGACGGGCGAGGCGCTGCGCGCGATCGCAAAGGCCGACGCCCGCGCCTGGCGCAAGCCGCGCGCGCAGGATGACCGCCCGGCGACCCCCGAGGCCATTTGCGTGCACCATGCACGCGAACACAACTTGAAGGACGTCTCGTGCAGGGTGCCTCACGGGAAGCTCTGCGTCGTCACCGGGCCGAGTGGCTCGGGCAAGAGCTCACTCGCGTTCGACGTGGTCTTCGCCGAAGGCCAGCGCCGGTTCATGGAGACGCTGACGCCATATGCGCGCCAGTTCCTCCCGACGTTGCCGCGGCCGGACGTCGACCTCGTGACCGGCGTTCCGCCCTCCATCGCGCTCGAGCAGCGCACGTCGCGCGCCGGCGCCAACTCGACGGTCGCGACCGTGACCGAAATTGCGCACTACCTCCGCCTGCTCTACGCAAAGGTCGGCGACCTTCACTGCCCGAAGTGCGCTGGACGCGTCGCGCCGGTCTCGCCCGACGAGCTGTTCGCGCGGCTCCGCGGGATGAAGGGCAAGCGCACCGTCTATTCCCCCGCCGTCCGCGCGCGCAAGGGGACGTACCTCGACGTGTTCACGGCAGCCTCGCGCGCCGGCGTGCAGAGCGCGCGGGTCGACGGGACCATCGTCGCGATCGATCCGCCGCCGAAGCTCGCCAAGGCGAAGGAGCACTCGATCGACCTGATCATTCACTACGGAAGCCTCGAGGCGCTCGACCGCGCCGCGTTCGACCGCGCGCTCACCTGGGGCGCGGGCGCGCTGCGCGTTGCCCCGGGCACGCCCACTGCGGAGCCGGGCTCCGGCGAAGAGCTGCTCTCGACGGCGCGCGCGTGTGCTCGCTGCGGCACGGGCATCCCCGAGCTCGATCCTCGCTGGTTCTCCTTCAACACGAAGCAGGGCCAGTGCGAGGCGTGCGAAGGGACCGGCCTCCGCGGCGGCATCGACGACGACGAGGACGAGGGCAAGCCGCGCGAGAAGTGCCGCGTCTGCAACGGCGACCGCCTCGCGCCGATCCCCCGCAGCGTTCGACTGGGCGGCGAGACGTATCCGCGCATGATGGATCTGAGCGTCGCCGCCGCGCTTGCGAAGGTGGAGCAGCTCACGCTCGAAGGAAAAAGCGCGACCATTGCGAAGGCTCCCCTCGCGGAGCTCGTCCGGAGGCTGCGCTTCGTGGTCGAGGTCGGTCTCGGCTACCTCGGCCTCGGTCGAGCTGCCAATTCGCTTTCCGGCGGCGAGATGCAGCGGCTGCGTCTCTCGGCTCAGCTCGGCAGCGGGCTCACCGGCGCCCTCTACGTGCTCGACGAGCCGACGATCGGTCTGCACCCGCGCGATACGAAACGCCTCATCGCCAACCTCCGCGCCCTCGTCGACACCGGCTCCACGGTGCTCGTCGTCGAGCACGATGCAGAGACGATCCTCGCGGCCGACCACCTCACCGATCTCGGTCCCAGCGGAGGCAAAGGCGGCGGGCACATCATCGCGGAAGGTCCACCTGCCGCCGTGCTCGCGAGCCCCGGCTCACCGACGGGTCACGCGCTACGCGAGCCGCTCGGGATCGTACGCCCGCGACGCCCGATGAGCGACGCGTGGATCGAGCTCGAAGGCGCACGGACGAACAACTTGAAGGACGTCACGTTCCGCGTCCCCGTCGGTCGCATGTGCGTCGTCGCAGGCGTGAGCGGGTCGGGCAAGAGCACCCTCGTCCAGCGCGTCTTCTTCCCGGCGCTCCGTCAGAAGCTCGGGCTCGTCGCCCCTACCCCGGGACCGCACGGCTCGATCAAGATCCCGAAGATCGTGCGGCGCGCGCTCGCGGTCGACCAATCGCCGATCGGACGCACGCCGCGGTCCGTTCCCGCGACCTTCCTCGGCGTCTGGGACGAGATCCGGAAGCTCTTCGCCTCGCTGCCGGAGTCCAAGGTCCGGGGGTGGACGGCCGCTCGCTTCTCGTTCAACACGCCGCACGGAGGTCGCTGCCCGGCATGCGACGGCCAGGGCTCGATCGTCGCGGAGATGTCGTTCTTGCCCGAGGTCGTCACGCCCTGCGAGACGTGCCAGGGCGCGCGCTTCGAGCCCGCGACCCTCGACGTGCGCTGGGCAGGCCTCAACATCGGTGACGTGCTGCGGCTCTCCGCCGAAGACGCCGCCAACGTCTTCGCAGCTCATCCGAAGATCGCGCGGCCGCTGAAGACCCTGAGTGAGCTCGGCGTCGGGTACGTCTCGCTCGGACAGGGATCGAACACGCTCTCGGGCGGCGAGGCGCAGCGGCTGAAGCTTGCGAGCGAGCTCACCGCGGGCTCCGCGCACGAGCCGACCGTCTACGTGCTCGACGAGCCCACGACCGGTTTGCACCTCGCCGACGTCGCGCGGCTCGTCCGCGTGCTCGATCGCTTGGTGGAGCGCGGCGACACGCTCGTCATCGTCGAGCACCATCCCGACGTCATCGCGAACGCAGACTGGGTGGTCGAGCTTGGTCCCGAAGCGGGCGAGGCGGGCGGGCGCGTCGTCTTCGAAGGAGAGCCGAAAGCGCTCCTCAAGAAGAAGACAGCGACCGGCCGTGCCCTCGCGACTCCCGCACGCGGAGGGCCGGCTCACGCAGCGGAGTGACGAGCAGCGCTCTCATCGCATCGCGGGGCTCTGGAACCATCGATCGTCCATGGCCGAGCTGCGGACGGGAGCGCCACACTGTCTCGTGCGCGACACGAGGTCTCGCGCGTCGGACGCGCGCAGCGCGCATGAAAGGGCGCAGGCTTTCGAGCGAGTACGTTCGTGTGCGAACGAGGCATGCTCGATGCACTCTGGCTCGTCACTGTGGATCGAGGTCTTTGCATTGTTCTTACGATGTTCACGGGCGCGGCGCTCTTCGCCGCCGAGGCTTGCAGCGGAACGGGTGAACGCCCGCCCGTGGCGACGGAGCTAGGCACCTTGCCGGGACCGGGCGGCGGTGCCGGCGGCGGAGGATCGGGCGGCGGCGCAGGGTCGGGCGGCGGCGAGTCGACGGACGACGATACGAGCTCGGATTCGACGGGCAACGGATCGACGAACGACGACGGCTCGTCCAGCTCGACGAGCAGCGGCGGTACGTCGGGCACCACCAGCAGCGGCGGCACGTCGGGCACCACCAGCAGCGGTGGCACGTCCGGAACCACCAGCAGCGGCGGCACGTCGGGCACCACCAGCAGCGGTGGCACGTCCGGCACCACCAGCAGCGGCGGCACGTCGGGCACCACCAGCAGCGGCGGTACGTCCGGAACCACCAGCAGCGGCGGCACGTCAGGCACGACGAGCAGCGGCGGCACGTGACGCCGGCTGCCCGGAGCCCTTCGAACGCAGTTGCCCTGGCGACCTGCCTCGGCAACTGTCGCGATGAGCACGTCGTCCCGTCGAGGGCCTCGTCGCGATGAGCGCGTCGTCGCGAGCGCCGTCCGCATCCCGAGCCGAAGACCGAACGCGCCAAGCTCAGCTCGTTCCGTCACGACGAAAGGGTAACCTCGTGCTCGAGGGTCGCCTCATGGGCCGCTGGATCGTGGCGACGACCGCGGATGCGTCTCCGCCCGGCCCACGGGGCCCGGCAGCGAATGCGATGAAATAGATCAGCGCGACTGGACCGCCACGACAAGTAGCTGCGAAAGCGGGAGAGTTTCGGTATCAAGAGGGGGATGGTCACGCCGGTGCTCCGCGTCGTGCAGGGCGTCCTTCTCGCGCGCACCGCGACGACGTGCCTGACCTCGGGTGGGGCGAGATGAGCGCGGCGTCGAAGTCGAACAAGCCCTCGAAGGACGACGGCGCGAGCAGCGGCCTCGAAGCGTCGAACGAGCGCGCGTCGGTCGAGGCCGGGGGCGAGGCCCAGGCCGGGGCCGACCACCAGGCGGACGGCGACGCTCCCGCTGCGTCCGCCCCGACGAAGAAAGGCGAAACGCCGTACCGCGGCCTGAGCGAGGGTGGGAAGGCGGTGAACGAGCCGCGCACGATCTGGCAGCGGGCCACGTACCGCTGGACGGCGATCACCGTCGTGATGGCGGCGCTGCTCGTCCTCTACAGCTATCACCCGTACTACCGGAACCAGCAGTTCACGCCGTTCAAGACGATCTTTCCGCCGGCGTTCGTTCTCTGGCTCTGCTTCGGGATCTTCTACATCAAGGCGACGCTCGAGAAGTTCCACGAGCGCCGCTACGTCGTTCGCGACAGCGGGCTTCATCTGCTCCTCCTCGCGAAGGTCGGCTTCGACGAGCGGTTCGCTTCAGGCGTCGCGCCCACGCTGGCGGTGCTCGCGCTCACCGTCGTCGGCCTCGGCGCCGGGCGCGCGTTCGCGCCCTCGACGCCGTTCGATACTCACGGCGCCACGATCGTGCTGTTCGGCGCCGCGTTTTTCGCCGCGGTGCTGCTCGCACGGCAGCTCCGGCCGAAACGAATCTGGCGTGTCGTCAAGAACCGCCGCGTGAGAACGACGCTCCTCGCGATCATCGTCAAAGCGTTCTTCACGCCACTGATGACCGGCTTCGTGGTCGGTCACCTGAACGGCATCTCGCGCGCGTGGCTCAATCACAAGCACCTGCCGCCGATGGACTTCAAGGTCCCGAACGGCGCGACCGTCTTCACGTCCGTGAAGATGTGGTGGACGCACGTCGGCGTCCGCCTCGGCGATCTGATCCCGTCGGGTCACGACTTCGCTGCGCTCGTCCAGCCGTGGACGTGGACCCGCGCCGACGTCAGCTGGGGCCTCGGAATCACGTACGACATCATCTTTGCCGTCGATTGCGGGTGGGCGCTCTTCGGCTACGCGTCGGAGAGCCGCTGGCTCGGCAACAAGACGAGGAGCGTCGAGCCCACCGCCTTCGGCTGGCTGGTCTGTCTCGCCTGTTATCCGCCGTTCAACAACGTCCTCGGGACGTATCTTCCGCTCGAGAACGGCCCGCAGCTCATCTCCACGGACGGCCTGCACACGTGGCACCTCGTGCTCCGCGGCGCCGTCGTGTTTCTCTTCACGATCTACGCGGCGGCGACGGTATCGTTCGGGTTCAAGTTCTCGAACCTCACGAACCGCGGCATCGTGAGCCGCGGCCCGTACCGATACGTTCGGCATCCCGCCTACCTGTGCAAGTGCACTGCCTGGTGGCTCGAGCATGTCCCGACGATGACGCTCACGAAGGCGTTCTTCCTCACGCTCCTCTGCGGCGTGTATGCGCTTCGGGCCTGGACCGAAGAGCGTCATCTCGGCATGGATCCCGAGTACCGCGAGTACAAGAGGAAGACGCCTTGGGTCCTCTTCCCCGGGATCTACTGAGCAGCGCCTCGCACAAACGGCCGAGCCGCGCTACGACTTGAGGATGTCCACGAGCCGTCCCCACCGCGCGGATGCCCAGGATGTCGTCGCCGCGGTCTCGCTGATCGGAGCTGCGACCGAGCCGCAGACCATCGGTCAGGCGCTCCGCTCCGTGATCGCCGGCAGCGGCGCTGCCCATGCGATTGCGTCGTCCGTGACGCTCTTCGAAGCCGGAGGCAAGCTGCTACTCGACGAGGGCGCGAAGAGCGCGCTCCGCAGGGCTGCCGAAAAAGGCGCGGAGAGCGCGCTCGCACTCGCCGCCGGCCCGCTCATCGGCCCCGCGACCGCCCTCGCGAAGAAGCCCATCGGGATGCTCGCGCATGCGGGCAAGGCCGCCCGCACCGTTGCTCCACACGCAGCGCGCACCGCCGGCAAAGAGATCTTGAAGGGCGCCGGGAAGGCCGCGGGTGTCGGTCTGCTGATCGACGGCGCGGTCGCAGGCGTCGAGGCGGCCGTCGCCGTCCGGAACGGCTCGATGGATCGCAAGGGCGCGGCAACGTACGTGGCGAAGGAGGCCGCTACGGGAGCCGTCGCGACCGGCGCAGGCGTCCTCCTCGGCGCCGGCCTCGTCGCGCTGACCGGTGGGATGGCGGCTCCGGTCGTCTTCGCGGTCGGCGCCCTCGGCTCGATCGGGACGAAGAAGCTGCTGCGGCGTCTGACGACGAGCCCGACGCGCGAGCTCGTCGTCCGCGAGGTCGAGCACGCAGGCGCCGAGACGACCTGACCGGCGGGACACGCGCAGGCGTCGGCGCGAGGCGCTATGCTGGCGCCAACATGACCACGCACATCGTCGACGATCCGTACACCGGCGAGTCCGCCTGCTCCGTGCCGATCACGGACGACACCGAGCTCTCGCGCATCCTCGACGAGGCACGCCACGCCGCGCGCGAGCTCGCGCGTCTGAGCGTGGAGGAACGGATTGCGCTCTGCGACCGCGCGCTCGCGAAGCTCGAAGCGCGCACGGAAGACATCGCCGCCGACATCACGCGACAGATGGGCAAGCCGCTGTCGCAGGCGCGGGGCGAGGTCGGCGGGATGGCCGGACGCTGGCGGCACATGCAGTCGATCGCGAAGGAGTCCCTCGCAGACATCGTGCTTCCGCAGACGGACAACTTCGAGCGACGCATCGCAAAGGAGCCGCTCGGCGTCGTCCTCGATCTACCGGCATGGAACTACCCGCTCCTCACGGCGGTCAACGCCATCGTCCCCGCGGTCCTTGCCGGCAACGCCGTGGTCGTGAAGCACTCGCCGCGGACGCCGCTCTGCGGCGAGCACTTCGCGCGAGCGTTCGTCGAGGCCGGCGCGCCGAAGGGCGCTGTTTCGGCGGTGTTCTTCGACTACGAGCGGACGGAGCGCCTCGTCGGCGATCCGCGCATCGATCACGTGCTCTTCACGGGGTCCGTCCACGGTGGGCATCGGATCCAGGCGGCTGCGAAGGACCGCTTCCTTCACGTCGGCCTCGAGCTCGGCGGGAACGACCCCGCTTATGCCGCCGCCGACTGCGACTTCGAGAAGACCGTCGAGAACATCGTCGACGGAGCCATCTACAACGCAGGCCAGAGCTGCTGCGCCGTCGAGCGCGTCTACGTGCACGCGTCGATCTACGATCGCTTCATCGCCGCGGCCGAGCCGCTCGTCCGCGCCTACGTACTCGGCGACCCGCGCGACGCCAAGACGACGCTCGGCCCGGTCGCGCAGCCGTGGCATCCAAAGGAGCTCGAGGCGTTCATCGCGGACGCCACGAAGAAGGGCGCGAAGCTGGTCGCGGGCGGCAAGGCCGTGTCGGTCGGCGGCAAAGGTCGCTTCTTCGAAGCCACGATGCTCACCGACGTTCCGCAGGAAGCGGACCTCATGCAGAAGGAGTCGTTCGGCCCCATTCTCGCGATCGCGAAGGTCGGCTCCGACGACGAAGCGCTCGAGAAGATGAACTCCTCCCGCCTCGGACTTACAGCAAGCGTGTGGACACGCGATCGTGAACGCGCAGAACGGCTAGCGCGCGCGCTCGAGTTCGGCACCGTCTACATGAACCGGTGCGATGCGCTGGATCCGGCGCTGCCATGGACCGGCGTGAAGGACTCGGGCCGGGGCGTGACGCTCAGCTCGCTCGGCTTCGACGCTCTGACGCGACCGAAGGCAATCCACTTTCGTCTCTCGCTGTAAGCGACGGCACGCGGCGCGCATCGCTCGTCGCGCGATGGCAAAAGACGAAGACCGCTGCTGGCCCGGGTACGAGCCTGTCCCGGGCAAGCGGCCGCATGAACAAGGCAGCTGTCGCAAGACCGCACGTTCGAAGCTGACGAAGACCGGCAAGCGGGTCCGCGCTGCACGCAAGCAGCAGATCGACCGCTGGCAAGAGGAACACCCGCACACGAGGCGGAGCGCCTCGCAGGGATTGTCTGCGCCGAAGTCGAAGCCGAAGAAGAAGCGCGCGGCCGCGCCCAAGAAGAAGCGCCGCGCGGCGCCCAACCGCGGGAGCGCGAAGCGTGCGAGCGCAGGCACCCGAAAGCGCGCGAGCGCAGGCACCCGAAAGCGCGCGAGCGCGAGCGGTCGCCGTCCGAAGAAGACCGCTGGCGCGAAGCCGCGTGCCGGTCGCCCGCCTCGGGCCACGTGAAGCGCCGAACCCGCCGCCCGCGGATGGAAAGCGCTCGTCGACGAGATGCGCGACGCGCGCTTCGCCTCATCAACGGCGTCGCGCGCGTCACCTGCCGTCACCGGCACGATCTATCGTTGCGTGCTCGGCGGCGCGTCTTCGAGGGGGCCGGTCCCCTTCACGCGGCCGGTACGCCCAGGCTTGTGGAGCGTCCCGGCAGGGTCGCGCGGCGGCTCGTCGTATTGCTGCCGGTTCACCTGCTTGGCGGCGACCTTGTCGCCCAGGCTCGGGGCGACCTTCGCCATGACGCTGTTGAGCACCGCCTGCCCGCCAACGCGGACGTCGCGCCGGTGGTTGCATGCAGCGTCGAGGATCGCCTCCGCCACCTTCTCCGGGTCGATCTGCGGATCCGGCAGCTTGGGCTCCCGGTCCATGTAGTTGCGAGCGTGCTGCGGGTACGGCGTGTCGACAGCGGTCGGTTGGATCAACGTGATCGATACGTCCGTCTGGTCGACGTCCTCGATCTCGACGCGCAGCGCGTCCGTGAAGCCCTTCACGGCGTGTTTCGATGCCGAGTACATGCCCTGGAGCGGCACGACCGCGTCGGAGACCTCGCTGCCGACGTTGATGAGGGCGCCGCCGCTCTGCTTCAGGTACGGCAGGGCGGTCAGCGAGCCGTTCACGACGCCCCAGAAATTCACGTCGAAGAGGCGCCGGCTGTCCGCCTCGGCCACCTCGTCCAGACGACCATAAATCGAGACGCCTGCGTTGTTCACCCACGTGTCGATCCGGCCGAAGCGCGCAACGGCTGCATCGGCGATCTTCTGCAGGTCCTCGCGCTCCGCCACGTCCGCGCTGACGCGAATTGCCTCTCCGCCCATGGAAGCGATCTGCTGTACGACCTCGTCGAGCGTGTCCTCGCTGCGCGCAGCGAGCACGAGCTTGGCTCCTTGCTTGGTCGCGGCGAGCGCGGTCGCGAGGCCGATTCCGCTCGATGCTCCCGTGATGACGATGACTTGTTCGTTGATGGGCTTTAGCGATACCGCCATGGTGACTCCTTCAAACCGGTTTGCGAACGGACGCGGCGCGCAACCGTGAGCGCGCGGCCGACCGAACGAACGCAACGCCGGTGCCGCGGTGTCAGCTCGAGCACGCGCCGGCGTGCAACGGACTCACTCCGGCTCGCGCTCCACGACGAGCGCGAAGCGCGTGACGTCGGCCTCCGTCACGCTGAACCCGCGTGAGGGCACGATCGACGCGTGTGGCCGGCAACGGCCATTGGTCCGCTCGTACAGCTCGGCCGTCTCGCCCGTGATCTCCAGCACGTGTGCGCCATCTTCACCGCTCGTCTGAACGAATCGACGGGCTGGCGCTTGCTCGCATGCGAGCACGGGCTGCTCGAAGGCCGCGACGGTGCAGTCCGCGTCGGCGAACAGCGTCGCGCTCGCAGAGGCGATGGGAAGACACCGCTGCACCCCGTCGTGGGCGAGTGCGGGCCCACAGGGCTCGCCCGACGCGACGTCGATCAGCTCGCCCCACGCTGCGACGGCACCTCCGCCGGTGTAGCCCCTACGGCGGACGATGTGCCCGCCCACCTCGACGACGAAGGCGGGCGCGTGGGCCTCCGGCGGGATCGCTCGGCCACGCTCGTAGGCGAGGACCCCGTCACGCCCGAACGGAGCGCACGCATCCCCCTCGAGCGGGTCGCGCGCGTGAAGACGGGATCGCTCTATCGGCGGTCCGAGCTCGTGAAACCGCGATGTGCCGCACTCGTCCTCGAAGACGAGCGCTGCGGTCAGTGGACACGACGCATCGCGTGCGATCTTCGTCGCGACGCTCGCGGTGCACGTCGGATCGCCGAAGAGGATCTCGCCGGCTCCCTCGAAGGCTACGCGCGCCGGCACCCATCGAAGCGCTCCGGCGCGCGGCTGCTCCGTCCGCACGGGCTCGCCGCGCAGCAGATCGAAGCCTCCGAGCGTCATGCGAGCGCCATCCGCCGTCACGGCGACCAGCGAGGCGATCCTCGAGCCTCGGACCTCCACCTGCTCGACGGCGCGCACGAACGACTCGAGCGGCAGCCGCTCGCCGAGCGACTGGACCACGACCTCGAGCGTCGCGCGACGGCACTCGGCCCCGTCGAAGACCCATGGGACGAGCCGCTGCGCTTCACCCGCGCGGTGGACCTCTGGCGGAGCGGCGCATGCATCGACGGGACGAACAACGGCGTACGCGGCCGGGCCCTCCGCAGGAGACACGGCCACGGCCCGCGAGCAGCTTCGGTCGGCGAAGACGGAGAACGGGCCCGTCCCGGCGTCGTGACGCGCAAGGCCGACCGGGAGGCACCAGTACGAAGGCCCCGGTCCGAGATTCCAGATCCCGCCGTCGGCGAACGCACACGCTTCGCCGCGCTCCATGTCGACGAGCTCGCGGAGCACGAGAGCGCCGTCGACGTCCCATGCGCGTGCACGGAGCCGCGTGCCGCTCGTGAAATCGCGCGTCTCGATCGTCGTGCCCGCAGCGCCGGGACGGGCCGGCTCTCCGGTGCTGCACGCCACGGCCGCGAGAGCCGTGACACCGACGACGCGCGCGAACCTCACACCGGAAGCGTACCCCCTCGCCCCGTCGTCAGCGTCCGAGCTTCGTCGGCGCCTGCACGCTCTCGCAGCGCTCCATGCAAGCCGGATCGTCGTTGCACTGCATCGAGCAATCCGCCGTCCGTCCGCGCTTCTTCTCGCACTTCGGGTCGCGTTCGCACTTCATCGGATCTTCCTGGGCGGCCCTCTGCGCGGCGGCGCAGCCAGGGACGAACACGAGGCCGGCGGCTACTGCCAGCAGCCCCGCGAGCACATCACGAGTTGCCATCACTTGATGATACCCGCGCTCGGCGGCGGACGCGTCTGATCGAGCGGCGGGCGCTCGCGCAGGCACTTGTCGACGGCGCCCTCGATCGCCTTGAGCGCCGGGTTCATCCCGGGGAACGGGCCATGGCTCGGCGGGCGCCCCATGACCGGCGCGAACATGCGCGACCAATCGATCGTGTCGGACACGCTCAGCCATACGAAGAGCGCACGCCCCTTGACGTTCTCGAATGGAACTCCGCCGCCCGTCCCGCCGAACCACATCCGTGAGTCGTGGCTGTTGTTGCGGTTGTCGCCCATGACCCACGCTTCGCCGGGCTTCACGTAGTACGGCCCCTGGTACTCCGTCTGCAGGGTCTGCCGATCGTAGAGCGTGAGATACGCCTCGTCCTCGAGGAACTCGACGAAGACCTCTCCCTCGTGCCGTGCCCCGTCCTGATGCTCGGTGTACGTGTACGTTCCGGCTGCGCAGCTCGGCACTTCCCATCCGTTGATGATGGGGTGGCCGCCGCGCGCCTCGAGCTTGTCGCCCGGGATCGCGATGACGCGCTTGATGAAGTCCTGATCCGGGTGCTCGGGATACGCGAAGACGATGACGTCGCCGCGCTCCGGCGGCATCCGCGACCAGAGGCGGGCGTGCGTCCAGGGGATCGCCGGGCCGTAGGTGAACTTGTTGACGAAGATGTGATCGCCGACCTGGAGCGTCGGGATCATCGAGCCGCTCGGGATCTTGAACGCCTCGACGACGAACGCGCGGAGCGCCATGGCGACCGCGATCGCGACGAGAATGGACTCGGCGTACTCGCGGATCTCGCTCTTGCGCCAGCGCCCGAGCTTCGTATCGACCTCGCCGTCCGCCTTCACGAGCGCCTCGAGGAAAGCGTCCTCGTCGAACGGCTCGCGCTCCATCGATTGATCGAGCGCGTCGAGATCGGCCCGGAGCTTGTCGCGCTCCTTGGCCGAGAGCTCGCGGACGATCGCGTCCTTGTTCTTCTCGAGGATCGTCTCGGCTTCCTCGATGAGGCCGCGTGCCTTCTCGAACGGCCCGCGCATCCCCTTCGGCAGGCCCTCTCTCAGCGGAGGATGCGCATGGTAGGCGAGGGGGAGGTGGTGCCGGACCGCCCAGAGCGCCATCTCGAAGAGCGTGAAGGTGACGATCCCGAACGGGACCGGCTGGTCACGGACCTTCTCCTCGATCCAGCCGAGGAGGCCACCATGATCGACGCCGCTCGCGGGCGTGAGCGCCCACACGAGGACGCACGCGAGCGCGAACGGCACGATCATGAACCATACGGCCCAGTACACCGTGCGGAGGATGCGCCGCGGCGGAGGCTGCGGCTTCTTCGAGCTCGCGTCGGCGCCGGCGATCCGCCGCGCTCCGGCGCCGTCGTCGGCCTCCTTGGCAAGAGCTGATTCGCCGCGCTTGCGGCCGCGGCCGTCCTCTTCGGGCGGCGTGGGCTCATCCTTCGATGCGTCGCCGACGGGGAGCTCGTTCGCTCCCGAAGGAGGCGGTGGCTCCGCGTCCGCTGCGGTCTCGAGGGTCTCTTCGTCCTTCTTCACGAGGCGTCGCCGATCTGGATGAGATAGTTGACCACCGCGGCGCGGTCATCGAGCGGGTTGATCGTCGGCGAGACTTGGCCTGCCGTGGGCGTGTTGTCGAATACGACGTAGTACGTCCCTGGAGGGACGACAATCGCACGCTTGAGCGCATTCCCGCTGGAGAGGACCTCCGAGGACATGGGCTGGCCGGCCAATGGCCCCGCTTGAGCATACTCGAAGTAGTAGCGGAGAGACGCCTCGCCTTCGGCCTGCCGCATCAGCATCACGTCGATCGCCGGGACCCCATCGACCGAGGCCGACAGATAGATCGCGCGGCCCGACTCGCCGACGACGATGGGTCCCACGAAGTCGCGCTGGTTCTGGTGTATCTCCGTCCGCTCGTTTTCGTAGGTGATCTTCCCGTCCGAAGAATCGACCTGGTACGGGTGGAACGGGCGCTTCCCGAGCGGGACGATCCCGAGCGTGAAGTCGATGTTCGCCTCGCTTCCGTCCTTCGCGATCACGGTGAAGCCCTCGCGGAGCTTCTGCGAGAGCGTCTGCTTACCGAAGTCGTTCCCGAACGAGGACAGCCCCGCGAACATCGCGGCCATCTGGCTCTCGATGCGATGGGTCTGGAACTGCGTGTTGTCGATCCGTGCCGGCCGGAAATACGCGTAGATGTCGCATTGTCCGTCCTCGGTGACCTGGAAGTCGTAGCGGAACCCGGCCGCCCCGCCGCCCATGAACGTCGTCTTCTTCGTGACGTTGGTCCAGGCGTAGCCGTACCCGTTGAAGGTCACGTTGAGGAGGTCGCCCTCCGTCGCGGTGCATTGCGTCGGATAGAAGCGGCCGATCACGGGTGAGTCGGGCGACAGCTTCAGCGGCGCGTTCCGCGTCTTCATCTGCTGGCAGAAGTCGCCCATCGCCTTGCGCAACATCGACTTGCGCATGGAGAGGTTCTCCGGCTGGTTGATCGTCCCGCGAAACTGGCAAGCGGGATTGCAGCTACAGCCCTGGGTCAACGCCGACGAGACGGCCATCCCGAGGATGGCGAGCAAAGCACCGGAAGTCTTCTGCAAAGCTCCCGGAGGCTACCACAAACGAGACCCGTCCCGGATCGCGTCCCGTCGAGCTATCGTCATGGGATGACGAGCGTGCAGAGTTCGCAGAAGGTTGCGGTACTGGGGGCGGGCGCGTGGGGGACGGCTCTCGCCAAGGTTCTGGCGGAGAAGGGCGATCCCGTCTCGATGTACTGCCGGCGTCCGGAGCTCGTCGAGCAGATCAACGCCGACAAGGTCAACGGACGCTATCTCCCGAGCGCGAGGCTGCCGAAGACCCTCACCGCCACGGTCGATCCGGAGGAGGCGCTGCACGGCGCTTCGATGGTCGTGTTCGTGGCCCCCAGCCACGCCACGCGCGAGGTCGCTCAGCTCGTCGCTCGCAAGGTCCCGCGCGAGGCGCCCATCGTGAGCGCCACGAAGGGCATCGAGAACGAATCGCTCACGTTCATCGACGAGATCCTGGCGGCCGAGCTGCCCGGCGAGACCCATCACCACTTCGCGTTCCTCAGCGGCCCGTCGTTCGCGAAAGAGCTCGCCGCCGGCTTGCCGACGGGGGTCGTCATCGCCGCGCACGACGAACGCGTTCGCGAGCACGTGATGCATCGCTTCCATGCATCCTACATGCGTACGTATGCCAGCAAGGACGTGCCCGGTGTGGAGTGTGGCGGCGCGATCAAGAACGTGATCGCGATCGCGGCGGGCGCGGCAGACGGGCTCGGCTTCGGGCACAACACGCGCGCGATGCTCATCACGCGCGGGCTCTCCGAGATGGTGAAGCTCTCGCTCGCGCGCGGCGGCGAGGCGATCACGCTGGCGGGGCTCGCCGGCATGGGCGATCTCGTCCTGACGTGCTGCGGCGAGCTCTCGCGCAACCGCACCGTGGGCCTGGAGCTCGGAAGGGGCAAGAAGCTTCCCGAGATCCTCGCCGGCCTCGGACACGTCGCCGAAGGCGTGAAGACGGCGAAGAGCGCGTACGACCTCGGAAACAAGCTCGGCGTCGAGCTGCCAATCATCAACGAGACCTACCGCGTGCTCTACGAGGACAAGCCGGTCCTCGACGCGGTGAAGGACCTCATGAGCCGCGAGCTCACCGCAGAGTTCGAGAGCATGAGCGGCCAGCGGGCCGCTGCCGCCGTCTGACGCGGCCCAGCAACCAGCGCGCACCAGCGCCAGCGCCCACCAGCGAAATGGAAGCGAGGTTCGGAAGTCACCGGGACCGACCTCGACCGGACGCCGCGCATCCATTAGGCTCGGGCCCAAAGCTCATGCTCGGCTCTCGCTCGTTCTCTTCCTTGTGCTCGAGGCTGATGTGTCCCGCGCTGGCTCTTGCGATGGCGCTCGCAGCGTCCGACGCAGGCGCCCAGCAGCCGTATCCCCAGCAGCAGCCCTATCCCTATCCCCAGCAGCAGCCCTATCCCCAGCAGCAGCCGTATCCGCAGCAGCAATACCCCCAGCAGCCGTACGGCTACCCGCAGCCGCAACCCGCACCCGTCCCGACGACGCGCGGCCAGAACGAGATGCTTGCGCTCTACATCACGAGCGGCCTCTACGGCGTCGGCACCGGCATCTGGCTCGACGCGCTCTTCAAGATCGACGACCCGGGCCCATCGATCATCCTGCCGCTCACGTTCGGAGCGGCGGCGCCCATCGGCGTCTGGCTCTGGGACAGCCAGGGCGGACCGCTTCATCGCGGTGTACCGGCCGCGACCGCGACCGGGCTCGTCCTCGGCGGCGTCGAAGGCATCGCGATCGCCGGCACCCAGTGGCAATACACGCGCGACGACAACAAGGACTGGTCGTTCGCGACGCAGACCACCATCACCTGGATCATGGCGACAGGCGGCGGCATCGGAGGCTGGGCGTTCGGCGAATGGCTGCGCCCGGACCCACGCAGCATGACGTTCATCGGCAGCGGCGCGGCGTGGGGCGCGCTCAGCGGCTCGATGTTCGGCATCGCGGTCCAGGGCAGGCACGACGACTGGAAGGACGGATCGAGCGTCGCCGGCCTCATCGGCTACAACGTCGGCATGGTCGGCGGTGGCGCGCTCAGCATCCTCCACACGCCGTCGTTCAATTCGCAGAAGTACATGTGGCTCGGCTACGGCCTCGGCGCGCTCGCCGGCTGCATCGTCTTCCCCTTCTATCTCTTCGTCGACGACCCGGTCGTGAAGCGCGGCCTCATCGGTCCCTCCCTCGGCGGTCTGGCGGGGACGGCGATCGCCGGAGCGCTGACCTGGGACATGAAGGATGACGACGGGACGCGGCCGACGGCCGAGTGGAAGCCGCCGTTCGACTTCGCGGTCACGCCGATCCCCGCGCTGACGCCGCCGACGATCCACACGACGGCCTCCAGTCAGAGCATTCTCCAGATGGTGGGCCCCGACCCACGGGTCAACGCCGCCCCTCCCGGAGCGATGCTCTCAGCCGTCGGCACGTTCTAGACACGCCGGCCAACGTGACGCGTGACGCGTGACGCGACGCGCGACCTCATGTCACGGTAGAGCTCCGCCGCCGAGCTCACGGTCGCGCCACACCTCGACCTCGGGCGCGCGTGAGCAGAGCGCTGAGGTTGCCTTCTGCTAACGATCATCAGAGCTATCCTCCTCCGAGGCGCGCGGCTGCTGGGCTGGAACCAGCCCGCCGCGCGGCGGGAGGGTCTCGGGTGAAAGATCTGTGGCACGTCGTGGAGCGGACCTCGGTCACCGAGGCTCAGTACTTCCCTGCCCTTGCCAGTGCCCTTTCCGAGGTGTCGAACGCGACCGTCGTGCTCGTGCTCGTGCTCGACGCAACGTCGAGCCCCGCCACCGTGCTCGCCGGAACCGTGAGAGGTCGCCCGCTCGAATCGAAGCACGTCGACCTTCGCGACACGCCCCTGATCGAGCTTCCCTCGCCGCTGCTCGGGCAACACGCAGGCGTGACAGCGAGTGCACCTCGTGAGCTCGCCGGGATCGAGCTCGCAGCCGGCGACGCACTCGTCGCGGTGGCAGCGACGTCTCCTCTGTCCCGATCGAACGTCGTGCTCTGCGTGGCCGGCCCTCCCGAGGCTGTCGACGGCCTCACGCCGGCGAAGCTCGCTCCATTCGTACACCGCGCCGCCGCCGAGCGTGATGCTGCGATGCGGAATGCAGAGCAAAACGAGCTCGCGTCGAAACGGATGCGGTACGCGTCCACGCTCCTCGCTCTCGCACGGCTGCGTAGCCAGACGCTCGAAGACGATCTTCATGTGATCCTCGAGCGCGTGGCGCGTGCCCTGGACGTCGAGCGCGCGAGCTACTGGTCTTTGATCGACGACGGCAAAGCGATCGTCTGCGAGAAGCTCTTCATCCACTCGTCGAAGACGTTCGAGAGCGGCCTCCGCCTCGAGGCCGCTGTCTACCCGCGGTACTTCGCGGCGCTGAAGATGTGCACCGCGATCGAAGCTGGCGACGCCGCGATCGATCCGAGGACGGCAGAGTTCGGACACGGCTACTTCGACGTGCACGGCATCAGCGCCATGCTCGACGTCCCCGTATGGCGGGAAGGTCATCTCGCGGGGGTCGTCTGCGTCGAGCACGTCGGGGCGCCGCGTCGCTGGATCGCGGACGAGGTCGAGTTCGCGCGGGCGGTCGGTCAGAGCATCTCGATTGCGCTCGAGCGTGCCGCCCGGTCGAGCGCCGAGCAGCGATACAAGCTCGTTGCCGACACCGTCGGCGAGGTGATCTGGGACTGCGTGGTCGCGACCGGTGAGATCGAGTGGAGCGGCGCGATGTACACCCAGTTCGGCTACGCGCCCGACTTGAAGGCGACCCTGAGCTGGTGGTCTTCCAAGTTGCACCCGGACGACCGCGCGCGTGTCGACGCGGGGTTCAAGAGAGCGCTCGACGGGACTGCGTCGAGCTGGTCCGACGAGTACCGCTTCATCCGCGGAGACGGCACGACCGTGTACATCCGCGACAGCTGCTTCATCGTGCGCGACGCTTCGGGCCGGGCCGTTCGGGCCATCGGTTCGATGCACGACATCACCGAGAAGCGCGAGCTCGAGCAGCGCCTCGCGCTGGCCGACCGCATGGCATCGCTCGGAACGCTGGCCGCTGGCGTCGCCCACGAAATCAACAACCCTCTATTCTACGTCCTCGGCAACGTCGATCTCGCGATCCAGGCGCATGAAAGCACCGGCCCCGATTCGGAGGTCCTCGAGGCGCTCCGCGAAGCCCGGCAGGGGGCCGTTCGAATCGCCGAGATCGTCCGGAGCATGCGCATCTTCGGACGCGCCGATCCCACTGCGCCGAACGCCGTCGACGTGGACCGCGTCGTGGCATCCGCGCTGGCGATGGCGATGAACGAGATCCGCCACCGCGCTCGCCTCACGAAGGCTCTCGCGTCACCGCCGCCCGCTGCAGCCAACGAGACGCGACTCGTACAGGTCGTGCTCAACCTGCTGCTCAACGCGGCGCAGTCGATCCGTGAAGGAAGCGCCGATCGCGACGAGATCGCCGTGACGACGGGTGTTGCGCCCGACGGTAGGATCTCGATCGAGGTTCGCGATACGGGCGCGGGCATGGCGCCCGAGACGGTTGCGCGCGTCTTCGACCCGTTCTTCACGACGAAGGGCGCGGGCTACGGCATGGGGCTCGGCCTGTCGATCACGCACTCGATCGTCACGTCGTTCGGCGGCCAGATCCACGTCTCGAGCACGGAGGGTAAGGGCTCCACCTTCCGCGTGCTGCTCTTGCCTGCAACCGACACGTCCCCAGCCGTTGCGACGCCGAGCCCGAGCGCACCAGCGGAGCGACGGAAACGGCTGCTCATCGTCGAAGACGAGCCCGCGATCGTTCGCGCGCTTCGCCATCTGCTCGAGGAGAAGCACGATGTCGTCGTCGCCGCCGGTGGCACCAGCGCGCTCGCCCTCCTCCGTGACGACACGCGCTTCGATGCAGTGCTCTGCGACGTGATGATGCCGGACCTCACGGGCGCCGACCTGCACCGCGAGATCCGGACGGATTCCCCCGAGCTCGCTCGGCGCTTCGTCTTCATGAGCGGCGGCACGTTCGGCGCCCAGGCTCGGGAGTACGTCGAATCGACCGAGCTGCCGATGCTCGCGAAGCCGTTCGACCGCGCAGAGCTCGTCCGCGCGCTCCTTGCGATCGAGCGCGACCAAGGCGGATCCGTCTAGGATCGCGCGACATGCCGTCGCAATTGCCCGATCCGCGATCGCAGCCGGACAGGCGCTGCGATCCCCGGTTGGGCGCGCAAACCGCCCCTTCGGTCGCGGCCGCGGCGGCGTGGTATGGAACCTGAGTCGCGGGTCGCGGAGGCTACTCACGATGCTGGAGAAGCCGACGTGAATGCTGCCGAAGCGCGCGACGAATGTCTTGCTCGATTGAGCTGTGAGGTTGCCCTCCTCTGCGGAGGAGCCGGGAGCGTCTCGTGGACCGACGACCGCGCCGTCCGACAGTTCGGTCGCCTCGCTGGGCGACGGCTCGAAACGATCGCAGTCCCGGGGACGGAATCGAAGGTCGCCGACCTGCTCGCCCGCGCCAGCACCGAGCACGTCCCGCGTTGCGAGCTGTCCCTCATCGCGGAGGGCAAGCCTGCGACGTTTGCCTTCTCCGGCTCTCCTTGCGACGGAGGTGTGGCGCTCGTCGGACGCCTCCTTTCGGCGGACGAAGCGGAGACGTTCGGACGCGTCGCTGCCACGATGTCCGAGCTCGCAGAGCTTCATCGTGAGACGGAGCGGCAAAAGAAGGAGCTGGCCGTCAGCTACGCCAATCTCGACCGCGCCCACGGCGAGCTGCTCGACTCGAATCGAGCGCTGCTGACGATGCACGACGTCCTCGACGACAAGAACGACGCGCTCCAACGCGCAGCCGATGTAAAGACGCGCGTCGTCGCGAACGTCAGTCACGAGTTCCGTACGCCGATCAACTCGATCTTGGGCCTCTCGCAGCTGCTGCTCGATCGCCTCGACGGTGAGCTCACAGGCGAGCAGGAGAAGCAGGTTCGCTTCATCCGCTCGAGCGTCGAGTCGCTGAGCGATCTGGTGAACGACCTGCTCGACCTCTCCCGCGTCGAGGCGGGACGTTACGACCTGCGCGCGAGCGAGTTCAACGTCAGCGAGCTGTTCTCTTCGCTGCGTGGCATGATGAAGCCGCTCGTCCGGGAGGGCGTCGACCTCATCATCGAGGACCCCCCCGTCCTCGAGAAGCTGAGGACGGACGCGGGAAAGATCTCCCAGGTCCTTCGCAACCTCGTCTCCAACGCGATCAAGTTCACGACACGAGGCGAGATCCGCGTCCGCGCGCTCGCCAGCCGGCCGGAGACCATCCGGTTCGAAGTCTCCGACACCGGAGTCGGCATCGCGCCTTTCGACCACGAGCGCATCTTCGAGGAGTTCTCGCAAGTCGAGAACCCGCTGCAACCGAAGGTGAAAGGCACCGGACTCGGGCTCGCGCTGTCTCGAAGGCTGGCGGAGGTGCTCGGCGGTACCCTCACCGTCCGCAGCAAGCTCGGTGACGGCGCCACGTTCATCCTCGAGATCCCGCGCGTCCACGAGGAGGTCGCGACCGTCGAGCACATCGCCCAGAAGGCAGAGACGGTCGACCACACGAAGAGTCAGGTCCTCGTCGTCGAAGACAACCGGCAGACGCTGTTCTTCTACGAGCGGTACCTCAGCAGCGCAGGATTCCAGGTGGTGCCCGCGCGAACGGTCGACGAGGCGCGTGCGGCGCTGGGAAAGGTTCGTCCGGCGGCGATCGTGCTCGACGTGATGCTCGAGGGCGAAGTGACCTGGGGCTTCCTCTCCGAGCTCAAGGAGAATCCCGCGACGCACGACATCCCGGTGATGGTCGTCACCGTCGTCGACCGCGCGCACAAGGCCCGCGCGCTCGGGGCCGACGAGTTCTGGCTCAAGCCAGTCGACGCCGATCGGATGACGCGCAAGCTCGCGGAGCTGGCGAAACGCGGCCCCGTGGGACGCGTCCTCGTGATCGACGACGACGAAACGGCCCGTTACGTCATCCGCAAGATCCTCTCCGAGGCTCCGTACACCGTGTTCGAGGCAGCGGATGGCGCCACCGGAGTGGCCATCGCGCGCGCACAGAAGCCGGACGTGATCTTCCTCGACTTCTTGCTCCAGAGCGAGACCGCGTTCGACGTCATCGACGATCTCAAGGCCGATCCGCAGACGCGGTCGATCCCGATCATCATCCAGACGGCGAAGTTGCTCGACGACACAGAGCGCGCCAAACTCGAGCGCGAGACCGCCGCGATCCTCAAGAAGCAGAGCCTCTCGCGCGAGGTCGCGATCACGCGCATCCGCGAGGCGCTGGAGGGGGCGGGCGTCAAGGTCGAGCATCGGAGGCAGCCGTGAACGACGGAGGCGCGCGCGCCGGGGTCGTCCTCAACGTGAACGACTCACCCAGCAACCGGTACTTCGTCTCCCGCGTCCTGAAGTCTGCGGGGTGGCTCGTCCTCGAGGCCGACACGGGCGCCAAGGGCCTCGAGCTGGCCCGCGCGCACAAGCCGGATCTGGTCGTCCTCGACATCAAGCTTCCCGACATGAGCGGGCACGAAGTGTGTCGTCTACTGAAGCGCGACCCGGAGACAGCTCACATCCTCGTCATCCAGACGTCGGCGACGTTCGTCACCAGTGAGGGCAAGGCGCGCGGTCTCGAGTCGGGCGCCGATCAGTACCTGACCCAGCCATTCGAGGCCATCGAGCTGATCGCGATGGTCCGCGGTCTCTTCCGGCTGCACGAGAAGGAGAGCGAGGCTCGCGAGAAGGCCGCTGCGCTGCGCGAGGCGGACCGTCGAAAGGACGAGTTCCTCGCGATGCTCGCCCACGAGCTGCGCAATCCCCTTTCCGCGATCATGACCGCGACGACCCTGCTCGAGGGCCTGGAGCTTCCACCGATGGGACACCGGCTCTCGGCGACGATCGGGCGCCAGACCCGGCATCTCGCGCGGCTCGTCGACGACCTGCTGGACGTCGCGCGGATCACGAGCCGCAAGATCCATCTCCGACGCGAGCCGCTCGAGCTCCGCTCGCTGGTCGAGCGCTTCGTGGCCGGCGAGGCCGCTGGGCTCACCAAGAGTCATCGCCTCACCGCTCAGATCGGCGAGGACCCGATCTGGGTGTTCGGCGACGTGACCCGACTCGAGCAGGTCGTCTCCAACCTGGTGAGCAACGCGGTCAAGTACAGCGAAGCAGGCGGGCGCATCACGATCGCGCTGACTCCCACACGTCGGGGGGACAAGCAGTATGCGGCGCTCGAGGTACGCGATACCGGCCTCGGGATCGCCAGCGAGAACCTCGACTCCGTGTTCGACCTCTTCTTCCAGGTCGACGCAACGCTCGCACGTTCGCAGAGCGGGCTGGGGATCGGGCTCACCATGGTGAAGCAGCTCGTCGAGATGCACGACGGCACGGTGAGCGTCCGATCCGACGGACTCGGACAAGGCTCGGCGTTCCGGATCGAGCTGCCGGCCATCGACCCGCCGGCGGCCGCAGCGGGAGCGACGGCGAACGAGTCGCGAGCATCACCGCTGTCCGTGTTGATCGTCGACGACAACGTAGACTCGTGCGACCTCGTCGCCTTTTCGTTCGAGAACGAAGGCCATCTAGTGACGACGGCAAACGACGGGAAAGAAGGCCTCGAGCTCGCTCTCGAGCGCTCGTTCGACGTCGCGATCGTCGACATCGGCCTCCCATCGCTCGACGGGTACCAGATCGCGCGGCAGATCCGTGACGCGCGACCGACGGATGCCCCGGCGCTCATCGCGCTCACGGGTTACGGCCGGACCGAGGACCGCCAGCGGGCGCTCGATTCGGGCTTCGATGCCCATCTCGTCAAGCCGATGGACGTGCGGGACGTGCATCGGCTCGTAGGAAAGCTCGTCGGCGAACGGCGGGGGGCCGCTGCGCAGGGGGCCGCTCGATGAGCGCCGCTCCCAGTCGCCCCGACCTCGCCGACCTCCGTGCACGGTACCTCGCCGCACAGCTCTCCGGCGATCGTCGCGAAGCATTGCGCGTCGTGATCCGAGAAGGACTCGAGCGCGGCGTGTCCGTTCGCGACCTGTCCGATGAGGTGATCGGCGAAGCGCAACGCGAGATTGGCGCGCGCTGGCAGCGCAACGAGATCACCATTGCCGACGAGCACATGGCGACCGCGATCTCGAACCTCGTGCTCGCGCAGCTGTACGAGCGCGCCGCGCCGGCCGCGCGCAACGGAAAGAAGATCCTCGTCGCGTGTGTCGAAGGTGAGCTCCACGAGCTTCCTGCGCGGGTCGTCGCCGACGCACTCGATCTGGCCGGATTCTCCGTCCGCTATCTCGGGGCAAGCGTCCCGGCGGACAGCTTGCTCGAGATGATCGAGACGCATCGGCCCGACCTCGTCGCCCTGTCGACGACGATGACCTTCCACATCACGGCGCTCCGCGCGGTCGTCCAGCGCATCCGCGAGACCCCGGACGGACGACTCCCGATCGCGGTCGGGGGAGCCGCGTGCGCATGGTCGCCGCGTCTCGGCGAAGAGCTCGGCGTCGACATCGTCGCCAACGATGCTCCCGGGCTCGTGGAAGCAGCGAAGCGCCACTTCGGAGTCGATTCATGATCGTCGAGCTCGCCGATCGTTTGCGCGCGGAGAAGGGTCGACTCGTCGTTCGCGTCGTCGACGAGATGTTCGAGAACCCGTTCTGGGCGGAACGCTTCGGCGCCCGCGGACGACGCTTCGCCGAGGAAGACCTCGGTTACCACGTCGATTACCTCGCGCAGGCGTTGGTCGCTCGTGACGGGGGAGTCATGGATCGCTATGCCCGCTGGCTCCAGAGCGTGCTGACGAGCCGCGGCATGTGCACCATCCACCTTGCCGACTCGTTCGCCCGGCTCGATCGCGCGATCCCCGAGCACGTCGACGATGCCCTGTTGGCGCACACCTATCTCGAGGCGGCGCGAAGCGCGCTGCTTTATCCGGCAGGGCCCTCACGCGAGCTGCAGGAAGCTTCGGCCGGCCTCGCCGAGCGCGCCGTCGACCGGCTGCACGCCGAGCACCCGGACTGGGCGGTTCGCTGGGGCGCCCGCGGACGTGCGCTGTGCATCGAGGACGTGAGCTACCATCTCTCGTACATCGCGGACGCCATGGCCCTCGGCCGGCCAGCTCTCTTCGGGGCGTACGTCGCATGGATCGACGGCTTCCTTCAGCGACGCGGTCTCGGACGCGACCACCTCGTCCAGACGCTCGATGTCCTCCGGCAGGTCATCTCCGACGATTCGGCGCTCTCCGAAAGCGCCCGCGTCAGCATCGAGCGAATCCTCGTCGAAGGGCGATCGTGAACGTCGTCTCTGCCGAAAAGCCGGCCGAAACGCGCCGAGGATCGATGGCTCTTTCGATCAAGCGCATCACGGCTCCCGCACACCGAAAGGCCGAAGCCGCCGTCGCCCTCGCGACGCCGTTCGCGTCGCGCCGCGCGTACGCCGACTACCTCGCACGTCTCTACGGTTTTTATGCGGAGGTCGAGCCGATCCTGTTCGAGCGCCTGTCGGGCGTCCTGCCAGACGCGAACGAGCGAGCGAAGCTGCCGCTTCTCACGCAGGACCTGCGTGTCCTCGATGCGAGCGCGGTGGTCACGGCCGCTCCGCGCTGCCGCTCGCTACCGAGACTCACGTGCGCGGCATCCGCGATGGGTGTCGCCTACGTCCTCGAAGGCAAGACCCTCGGCAGCCGCTTCTTGCTCGAAGACGCGCGCCGGCTCCTCGGTCTCGACGCGGGGTGCGGGGCCTCTTTCTTCGCCGGCTACGGCCCGCGCACGGGCGCCATGTGGCGTGCGTATCGCGACGCCCTCGAGGTGTTCGTCGGCCGCCGCGGCTGCCGCGCGACTGTGCTCCTCGGCGCGCAATCGACGTTCGCGAGCTTCACGACGTGGGTCACGCCCGCGAGCTCGTCGACCGCGCCTGTTCCGGCCGCGTATCCGCCGGCCGCACTGGCAACGACGGCGTAGCCGAGGCGCCGCCGTTCGGGCAACGCCTCGTGCCACGGTCGTGCTCTCAGTTCGTCGTTTCCGGAGCCGCGGTCGAAGGCGTCGACGGCGCGCCCGCTTCCGAGACGTCGGTCGCCGGCGGATGTTCCGTGTCGGGGGTCAACGGCGGCTGCTTGTTGCCATCACCACATGCCACGGCTCCCAACGCGGCGAAAGCAGCACCGATCGTGAGAAGCATCAGGAACCTACGCATCGAGAGCACCTCCGCTATGGCCGGTCCTCTTTCGAGCAGCCGGCGACGCCCCGTTGACGGGACCATCTCAGTTCGGCCCATAGTACACAGAGCCGAGTCGCCCCGGCCAGCACGTCGATCTCGGCGACGTTGCTTACGCTTTTGCGATATTCTTCCTCAAACGCAGGGCGGGCGGACTCTTCTCGCTCGCCGAAGCTCTGGCTCGGTCCGATCTCGACATGCCCATCCTCAAGTGGTTCCCGCCCCAGGGCTCTCCACGCACCTACGTGCTGTACAAGCCCGTCTCCACGATCGGCCGTGCCCTCGGCAACGACGTCGCCATCGCCACGCAAGGCATCGGCGAGACGCATGCCCAGGTGCTCTTCGACGGCCGCGACTTCAACCTCGAGGAGGTCGACAAGAGCGGCGAGATCCTCATCAACGGGAAAAAGAAGCGCCGCGCGCGGCTCGTTCACGGCGACCGCGTGACGCTCGGCGACGCGGAGTTGCAGTTCAGCATCTTCGACGAGCCGAGCGCCGCCGCACGCACCGCGACGTCGTCCGCCTCTTCTTCGTCATCGCACGCGACCGAAGGCAGCGTTCAGCTCGCCTCGGTCCGTAAGCTGCACGAGTTCAGCGAGAAGCTGATGACGCTGAAGAACCTCGACGAGCTGCTCGAAGCGATGCTCGACGCGGTCATCGACGTCACCGGCGCCGAGAAGGGCCTCGTCCTCCTCCTCGAGGAAGCGTATGGCTCCGACGGAAGCGCCTCCGGCCAGGGCGGCAAGCCCGTCATCCGGGCATCGCGCCAGGTCAACCGCGAGGCGATCACCGACACCACGGGCGCCATCTCGGACAGCATCGTTCGCCGCGTCCTCGAGTCCGGACGCCCGGTCATCGTCTCCGACGCGCTCTCGGACGACATCTTCCGCACGAGCGAGAGCGTCGTCGCGCTCCGCCTCTCGAGCGTCATGTGTGCGCCGCTCGTGTCGCAAGGGCACGTCACCGGCGCGCTGTACGTCGGCAACGACCGGGTGAAGGGCCTCTTCCAGAAGTCGCAGCTCGACCTCTTGAGCATCTTCGCCGGCCAGGCGTCGCTCATTCTCCAGAACGCGATGCTCCTCAGCGCCTTGCGCGCCGACAAGGAGAAGCTCGCGGCGGAGCTGAAGGACAAGCGCTTCGGTGAGATCATCGGCGTCTGCCCGTCGATGATGGAGGTCTTCCGGAAGCTCCAGAAGGTCGCGACGACGGACATCTCGGTGCTCATCACCGGCGAGACCGGGACGGGCAAAGAGCTCATCGCGCGCGAGCTCCATCGTCGCTCGAACCGGGCCTCCGGTCCCTTCGTCGTCATCAACTGCGGCGCCATCCCCGAGAACCTCATCGAGAGCGAGCTCTTCGGCCATGTGAAGGGCGCCTTCACCGGCGCAATCGCCTCACGCCCCGGTAAGTTCCAGGCTGCCGACAAGGGCACACTCTTCCTCGACGAGATCGGCGAGCTTCCGCTGAACCTCCAGGTGAAGCTGCTCCGCGCGCTCCAGGAGCGCGTCGTCTTCCGCGTCGGCGACAGCAAGCCGGAGAAGGTGGACATCCGCGTCGTCGCCGCGACGAACCGCGTCCTCGAGGACGAGATCAAGGGCGGCCGCTTCCGCGAGGACCTCTACTACCGCCTCAACGTCGTCAACATCTGGCTGCCGCCCCTGCGCGATCGCGGGGACGACGTCCTCATCATCGCGAAGGCGCTCCTGTCGAAATACGCGGAGGAGCTGCACTCTTCGGTGCAGGGGTTCACGCCGCAAGCGCTCTCCGCCATCCGGAAGAACAACTGGCCGGGCAACATCCGTCAGCTCGAGAACCGCATCAAGAAGGCGCTCGTGCTCTGCGACAAGACGCTGCTCGGCGTCGAGGACCTCGAGCTCGATCAAGCGAGTGAGAGCTCCATTCTTCCCCTCGAGAAGGCGAAGGAGGAGTTCCAGCGCAAGTACGTCCTAGAGGTACTCGAACGCAACAACGGGAACCGAACGCAGACGGCGCGCGACCTCGGCGTCGATCCGCGAACGATCTTCCGCTACCTCGAACGCGAGCAGAATCCGATGCCGTCCGGAGCCGGCGGCACGGGCCCGAGCTCGAAGCCCGAGTAGAACCCGCCGACGCGGTCGCTCTTGGGCGGGGCGCGTCAGACACGCGCCCCGTCACCGGGCCCGGCGCATCAGGCGCGCAGCCGCACGCGTACGGCGTCCACGGCGCGCGCCGAGCGGAGGAGCGCGCGCCCTGCGGACGCGAGCGAGGTCTTCACGTGTCCGAGGGCCGTGTCGACCCAGGCAAGCGTCGCGTCGAACACACTGTCGACGATCGACGATTGCGGCTCCCGCGAGGAAGCGTCGTTCGAGCTGGGGTCGGAGTGATTCATCGTGGTGCTGCTCATGGTGATGTCCTTCTCTGGCGCCCTCGCCAGTTCATGAGGTCGTGAGCGACCGACCCGGGCGTGGCTCGAGCCGCGCCGGCCGTCGTTCGTCGTCGTTCGTCGTCGTTCGCCTCAGTCGGCCGGCACGCACTCGTCGCAGACGAACACGCGCGCTGCATTCGGTCGGGCATCGTCGCGGAGCCCAAGATTTGCGCTCTCGCCCCGGCGAAGGTCCTTCTTGCACTTCGCGCACATGGCCTGCTGCGCGAGCTTCACCGGTTGGAACGCGAAGACGCCGTCGAGCGGATCGCGCATCACGCGACGACGGAGCTTGTCTCGCTCGTGCTCGAGGTTCGACGCGAACATCTTCAGCCGGCTCTCGACGTTTTCGCTCGCGTGATCGGCGACGGCGACCGCGTCCTCGAGCACGGCGCGCACGAGGTTCGAGACCGGGACGCGGAGCGTCTCTGCGAGGCGCTTCAGCTCACGCTCGAGCACCGCCGGAACACGTGTGTGGAGGACGCGCTCCTTCTTCGCGCTGTCCTCACCGCTGTCCGGTCCGGTGTCGGACTCGCGATGAGCCTCGTCGAGACGCGCGCTCCCAGCGCCGGATGTCGCCTCTTCCGTCTCACGCTTCCGGCTGCCCATCTCGAAGATTTGTGTCACGACGTGATACATAGCTCCCCCTCCCCATGATGCAAACACTTTGTGACACACTTCGCAAGCACTTGGAATTGCGACTTTTTGCGTGTGACACACGGTCTCGCGGCCCACGGGAGCGCGGCAAGCTCGGCCAGTTCTACGTGTGATCTGGGCGTGGATCTGGGCGTGACGAGTGCCGTCCGCGCCGCTCGAGGTCGCGAGGCGGACGCCGCCGATCCAAACCTTGGAAGGCGGATTTCAGGCTTCAGGGTTCGGTTCGGCCTCCGCAAGGCGCTCGTCCCCGCCCCCGACGCGAGACGCGAGACACTCCGACGATGCACGCGACGCGGACCTCCTTGAAAGACTCTGCGGCCGTGATCACCATGCGTGCCTTCGGATCCAGACCACCCCCGAGCCCCCGACCGCCCCGAGATTGCTTCCGTGAACGAGACTCTTCGCGCCCCCTGTCCCGACAAGACCCGAGCTGACCTCGAGTACGATCGCGTTCTCGAAGCGCTCGCCGAGCGGTGCGTCTCTGCCATGGGCCAGGCGCTCGCACGTGATCTGCCCTTCGGCACGACGAACGCAGAGTGCCGCCTGCTTCTCGACGAGGCGCGTGAGGCGAGCGAGCTGCTCGACCAAGCGGAGCCGCTGCCGGTCGCCGCGCTGGCGGACGTGTCCGGAGCCGTCGGCCGTGTCGGCGCGGCGGGTGTGCTCGCACCCGCCGAGATCCGGGAGCTCGGCAAGGCGCTCGAGGCCGCGCGCGCGCTCCGGCGCTTCCTCGGCGCGCGTCGGTCGCGTGTCCCCGCGCTCCATGGGGCGTGCTCCACGGATCCCACGCTCGATACGCTCGCCGACGAGCTCGCTGGCGCCTTCGATCCGGACGGCACGCTGTCCGACCGCGCGAGCCCGCGTCTCAAAGAGCTTCGCGGCGAGTTCAGCGCGGCGCGCCAGCGGATGTTGTCGCGACTCGATGACCTGATGACGAAGTACGAAGCGATTCTCCAGGACCGCTTCGTCACGGAACGAGAAGGTCGTTACGTCGTCCCCGTACGCTCCGACGCCCACGAGCGTTTTCCCGGCATCGTCCACGCAACCAGCGCGAGCGGCGCGACGCTCTTCGTCGAGCCGCGCGCCGTCATCCCCATGGGCAACCGCCTCAAGGTGCTCGAGGCAGAGGTGCAACGGGAGGAGCAGGCCATCTACGCCAAGCTGTCCGACCGCATCGGCGAGTCGCTCCCGAGCGTGCTCGCCGCCGTCGACGCGCTTGCCCGTGCCGACGTCCGTGCAGCGACGGCACGGCTCGCCCAGGATCTCCGGCTCGTCTTCCCCTCCCTCACCGACGAAGCTCGGCTCGAGCTGCACCAGGCACGTCACCCGCTGCTCCTGCTCGACACCATCCGCGAGCGTACGGAGACGAGCCTGGCGGGACAGGTCCGGTGGGACGCCGTCGTGCCGAGCGATCTCTCGATCGCGGCGCGCCGAGCGATGGTGGTCAGCGGTCCGAACGCCGGCGGCAAGACCGTCGCGCTCAAGACGATGGGCCTGATCGCCCTCATGACGCGCGCGGGCCTGCCGGTGCCGTGCGCGGAAGGAAGCGTCGTCGGCATCTTCGAGGTCGTCTTGACCGACGTGGGCGACGACCAGAGCCTGACGAAGAGCCTCTCCACGTTCAGCGCGCACGTCCGGAATCTCGCACGCATCCTCGACGAGACGCAGCCGGGCGCCCTCGTGCTCCTCGACGAGCTCGCGGGCGGTACCGATCCGCGTGAAGGCGAGGCCCTCGCGGCCGGCATGCTCGACTCGCTCACCGCGCGTGGTGGAGCCGTCGTCGTGACGACGCACTACGAGGGGCTCAAAGCGCTCGCGCTCGCTGACGCGCGTTTCGAAAACGCCAGCATGGGATTCGACCTCGCGACCATGAGCCCCACGTTCCGGCTCGCGCAGGGCGTGCCCGGCAGCTCGAGCGCGCTCGCGGTCGCGCGAAAGTTCGGCCTGCCGAGCACCGTCATCGAACGCGCGGAGCGCTTCCTCTCGCGCGAGGACGTCCACTTCGAGACCGTCGTGAAGAAGCTCAACGACGAGCGCGCCGCGCTGGAGCTCGCGCGCGCGGACGCCGAGCGCCGCGAAAAGGAGGCGGAGGACCTTCGACGCGAGCTCGCTGGCGAGCTGCGGGCTGCAAAGGAGCGCGAGCAGCGTCACGTCTCGAAGGAGGCCGAGTCGCTCCTCGGTGCCGTTCGGCGCGCACGCGAGGAGCTCCGTGAAGCGCAAGCAAGACTTCGGGCGAAGAAGCTCGATGCGGCCGCTGTGAAAGAGGCGCAGGTCGCCATCGATCGTGTCGCTGCACAGGTGGCCGTCGGAGGCGCGCTCGACCCCTCGATGCTCTCCGCTCGCTCCGCGCCGACGCCTCCTCCGACCGAGGGAGCAGCGCCGCTGAAGAAGGGGGCACGCGTCTGGGTCGCGCGGGTGCGCGCCGAGGCCGACGTGCTCGAGGTCCTCCCGGACGGCGCGGTCCGCGTCCAGGCGGGGCCGATGAAGCTCGTGGTCGATCCGTCCGAGGTACGTCCCGTCGCTCCGGCGGAGTCGGAGCCGCGCCGCAAGGCAGCCACCCCCGCGAAGGGCGGCGATCCCCCGGGCCTCGAGGTCGCGGTCCAGACGACGGACAACACGTGCGACCTGCGCGGACTCCGCACCGACGACGCGCTCTCGATGGCCGTCACGTTCCTCGACCGTTCGATCAACGACGAGCGGCGGGTCTGCTTCCTCCTCCACGGCCACGGCACGGGCGCGCTCAAGGAGGCCATCCGCCGCGAGCTCAAGTCGAGCCCGTACGTTCGCTACTTCCGCGCGGGCAACCCTGGCGAGGGCGGAGACGGCGTCACGATCGCGTGGCTCTCGTGATCCACGCGAGGAGCTGAGCGCCGCTCGCCGCGGCTCCCGCTCAGAGCAGCGTCATGATCTCGTGGCCGTCGCGCGTGACGATCACGGTGTGCTCCCATTGCGCCGAGAGGCTGCCGTCCGCCGTGACGACCGTCCAGTCGTCGTCGAGAAAGCGCACCTCGGGACGGCCCAGGTTCAACATCGGCTCTACCGTCAGCCCCATGCCCGCCTTCAGTCTCGGGCCCGAGCCGCGAGTTCCGGTGTGCGAGACATGAGGGTCGGCATGCATCCGACGCCCGATCCCGTGGCCGCCGAAGTCGGTGACGACGCTGACGCCTTCCTTGTGCGCGAGCTCCGCGATCGCCGCGCCGATGTCGCCAAGGCGCGCGCCCTCGCGGATCACGGCGATGCCGGCGTCACGACAGCGCCGCGCGATGTCGACGAGCCGCTTTGCGTCCTCGCTCGCTTCTCCGATGATGAACGTCGCCGACGTGTCCCCGTGGTAGCCGTCGAGGTTCGTCGTCACATCCACGTTCACGATGTCGCCCGGCTCGAGGACGACCTTCTCGCTCGGGATGCCGTGGCAGACGACCTGGTTCTTGCTCGTGCACACCGCCGCCGGGAAGCCCTTGTACCCGAGCTGGCTCGGACGACCACCACGCCTCGCCGTGTCCTCTCGAACGAGACGGTCGATCTCCGCCGTGGTCATCCCGGGACGGAGCTGCGTCCCGACGTAGGCCAGCGTCTCGGCAGCCGCACGCCCAGCGCGCCGCATCCGCTCGATCTCCGCGCCGCTCAGAATCTCGATAGCCATGGACAAACCCATGCGAGAAGTCCGACGACGCGTCCAATACCGTTTGGATCTCGCCTCGCGAAGCCTTCGTGTGCTCGACGTCGCGTCCTCCCGCAGGCCTCATCGAGGACCTTGCGGCCGCGCCGGCGCCGCGGCACTTTGTGGTCGTGAGCCTCGCTCAGATTCGGTACTTCGTCGCCGTCGCCGAAGAAGGCCATGTCGGACGTGCTGCGCAGCGGCTGCACGTGGCGCAGCCCCCCGTGAGCCGCCAGATCCGAGCGCTCGAGGATGAGCTCGGCACCCCGCTCTTCATGCGGACGGCACGCGGGATGGCGCTGCTACCCTCGGGCGAAGCGTTCCTCGGGCACGCGCGGGCGATCCTCGATGCCGTGGACCGCGCGAGCGATGCCGCCCGTGCCGCGGCGTCTCGCGAGATCACCCCGCCGGGACTGGCGAATCCAGTGGGGGACTGAGCGCGACGCGCACGTCTTTCGCGAGCGCCTCGGCGCGCACGCTGTCGAGCTCGAGCGTGTGGAACAAGACGTCGATCAGCGCGTCCTCGTGTGGGCTCGCGTCGCGATCGATGAGCG
>JAFAER010000158.1 GCA_023423895.1 Pseudomonadota bacterium | reverse complement strand
GCGGCCCTTCTTCTTGTTGGCCCTGCGATCCTCGGCGAATCCGGCCTGGCGCTTCTTCACTTCCTTGCGCACCCGACCGATCCAGTCGCTGTAGCTCTCGCCGCGCAGGCCGCGCGGAGCGACCGCCTTGAGCTCCACCTTCTCGGGCATGCGACCGTCTTCGCGGAAGTACACCGTTGGCCGCTGCACGCCTTTCGCTTCGCGGCCCATTCGACTCCACGACGACGAGCCCGGGTACTGGGCGATGTCTTCGACAAGGTGAGCTGCTGCTGGATTGCAGAGCACGTAGACCACCTTCTCGAACACGTCGTGCATCGTCACGAGACGCGTCAGGCACGTCTGGTCTCTCGACCAGATGCTCTCGAAGCGCCGGTAGTGAACGCTCAGCACCTTGGCCAGCATCTTGTGGAACCGCTCGATGAACGCCGGCACCCGTCCGTCCGGGTCGTAGATCACCGCGTGGTAGTGATTGCTCATCGCGCACCATGCGATGAGATCGATGCCGTGCTTCTTTGCTGCCTCCGCCAGGCAGTAGTCGAACATCCGATTGATCTCCGGTCCCGGCCGCAAAAAGAACGTCCGGTTCCAGGTGCGCCGCGTCACCAAATAGAACTGCCCCTCGAGGATCTGCCGCGGCGCCGTCATCGTCCCCCTCCCGTCGGCCGCTACACCCGGGAGTTGCGTAAAATCGTCCGGCCGTCAGCAGGTCAAATCCTACCGACGTTATGTTTCCACGCACGCACACGCGACGCGGCGCACGCGACGTGCGGCTCGGCGGCGGTTGTTAGCGGCGGCGGAGGGTGACGCGGATGCCGGAGGCGCCGTAGCGGTAGCGGGCGGTGCAGTCGCTTGCGACGACGGCGTCGGAAGGGAGGCTGTCGTCGCCGGCGTCGACGGCGGAGTCGCCGGATTGGGCGCAGTCGTAGGTCATGCGGATGAGTTGTTCGCCGCCGGAGACGAGGTACGTGAACGTGCCTGAGCGGTAGGTGATGGGGCCGGCGCCGCCGCCGCTGCCTGTGTTGATCTGACGGATGCGCGTGAAGCGGTTGCCCTTCACGACGAAGGTCTCGCGCCACGAGCCGCTGCTGCCGCTTGCGCGTTCGGCGTTGACGGCGTCGTAGATGCCGTCAACGAGCTCCGTACCCGTGTACGTCGTGCCCGCATCTGGGTTCACGGGGCCGAACGCCGCCGCTGGTTCACCGAAGTCCTGCGTTCCGCAGGGACCCGGGCCATTCAGGTCCGGCGCTTCGAACTTGCCCGCGCATGTATTGCCCGGGTCGTCGTCCGGGTCGCCGCTGTCCTGGTCGTTCTTGTTGTCGTCGTTGTTGCTGTCATCGCCGTCGTCGTTGCCGTTCGACGAGCTTCGACCGTCACGATCCGACGCGCCGCCATCGCCCGTCGAGGGGGTTGCGGCAACCTGGTCGTCGCCACACGCGATGACGAGCATCGTCGAACTAGCAACCATCGCGGCGAGCACCATCAGGCGACGTCTCTTCATCGCGTCGACACTAGCGTCGCGCTCATAGGTTGCGCACTAGCGGCCGCGTCTCATTTGAGCCATCACTGGTCATCGCGGCGAACGCGTCGCGCATCGGGCTGCTCCGATCGCGCACCACACGCCTCCGCAAACGCTTGGCCAGCCACGTCTCTGGCGCTCGACGAGCGCAGCACGTCGGCCCCCCGTACGCGCACGGCGTCGCTCACTGAGCGACCGAACACGCGCTCGCCACCGCCCCGCCCCGC
Organism: Pseudomonadota bacterium; assembly: GCA_023423895.1. Classification (GTDB taxonomy): domain Bacteria; phylum Myxococcota_A; class Polyangia; order Polyangiales; family Polyangiaceae; genus Labilithrix. The sequence goes on along the minus strand of JAFAER010000158.1, from coordinate 5,383 downwards.
CGCCGCGGCGCCGCCCCGGAGGGCACGAGGAGATGGACGTTGAGCGAGCAACCGCGCAACTGGGCAACTGGAACTGGGCAACCCAAACCGCCAAGCAGCCGAGCTGCCTCGCGAACCGGCACGACGACCACCCGCGCGAACCGGCACGACGACCACCCGCGCAAACCGGCACGACGACCACCCGCGCAAACCGCAGACCAGGCAGCAAGGCACCCCGCGAACCGGCACGACAACCACCCGCGAACCGGCACGACGACCAGCCGCGCAGACCCACGCCGAAGCTGTGCGACCCGGCAGCAGGGACCCGTGCGAAGCCGCACGACGCCAGTCACGCAACGCAGCACGCGAAGCGCCCGCACAGACGCAGGCCGAAGCTGCGCAACCCGGCAGCGACACGCCGCCTCCGCGAACCAGCACGCTCGGCAACCGCGCAGCCGAGCACGAGGCACGCCGCGCACCCGCGCACCCGCGCACGCGCAGACCTGCACGCAGATCGACGCCGGGGCTGGCGCGCGACTGAGCGCGACCGCTCCCGCTCCGCGCCATGAACCGGACAGCGGCCTGCGGGGCCCGGTGCCCTAGCGCGCGCCGAACGGCCGGCCTTGAACGGCAGGGGCTTCGCACGCCGCGTGGGCGTGATATCGAAGGGATCCCCCGCTTCAGGGGGATGCTGACAACGGGCCCGCGTCTCGGCGCGGGAGGAGAACCGAGCGTGCCATGTATTTCCAGGAGATGATCATCGCGCTGCAGGAGTTCTGGGCAAAGCGCGGCTGCCTCATCGTTCAGCCGTACAACTCCGAGGTCGGCGCGGGCACGTACAACCCGGCCACCTTCCTCCGCGCGATTGGTCCGGAGCCGTGGAACGTGGCGTTCGTGGAGCCTTCGCGACGGCCGGCGGACGGTCGCTACGGCGACAACCCGAACCGCATGCAGCAGTTCCACCAGTACCAGGTCATCCTGAAACCTTCTCCGCTCGACATCCAGGACCAGTACCTCGAGTCGCTGCTCGCGCTCGGGACCAAGCCGAAGGAGCACGACGTCCGGTTCGTCGAGGACGACTGGGAGTCCCCGACGCTCGGCGCATGGGGTCTCGGCTGGCAGGTCTGGCTCGACGGTCAGGAGATCAGCCAGTTCACCTACTTCCAGCAGGTCGGCGGCCTCGATTGTCGCCCCGTCTCTGGAGAGCTCACGTACGGCCTCGAGCGCATCGCGATGTACCTGCAAGACGTCGACTCCATCTACGAGGTCGCGTACGCGCCGGGGATCTCGTACGGCGAGCTCGCGAAGCGCGGCGAGTGGGAATGGTCGACCTACAACTTCGAGCAGGCCGACGTCGCAGCCCACTTCGCCACGTTCGATCACTACGAGAAGGAGGCGAAGCGCCTCCTCGCCCTGTCCGACGATCCGCTCAAGAAGCTCGTTCTTCCTGCCTACGACTTCGTCGTCAAGGCGGCGCACCAGTTCAACGTCCTCGACGCACGCGGCGCCATCGGCGTGACCGAGCGCGCCCGCTTCATCGGCCGCGTCCGCGGAATCGCAAAGGGCGTCGCCGAGGCGTACTACGCGCAACGCGAAGCCCTGGGGTTCCCGCTCCTCCGGAAGACCGCCGCCGCAGCGGAGTAGCGCCGAGCCGAACTCCCGCCCCCCTCGTCGGGAGGAGCTCGCCACGGCGTTCCTCGACGCCCTGGCTCGTTGCATTCCGACAACCCAGTCGGGATGCGACGGCGAGTCCTCTTGTCGCCGCGCGTGCGGTCTGCCACCGTCGTCTGAATGGCCGACGGCAAGCAGCCCGCGCCCCCCGGAGAGCACGGGCGCGAAGCTGACGCCGTCGTTCGGGGGATAGGAACCCTCGCGAAGCGTGGACGCGTACTCGTCGTCGACGACATGGAGGACAACCGCGACCTGTACGCGACGTTCCTCGAGCATTGCGGCTTCGAGACCGATCAGGCCGTCAACGGCGAAGACGCCCTCGCGAAGATCACGGAGGAGCCGCCCGACGTCGTCGTCATGGATCTCGCCATGCCGAAGCTCGACGGATGGCAGGCCACTCGGCTCGTCAAAGCAAATCCGAACACGGCACACGTGATCGTCATCGTCGTCACCGGCAACGCGACCGAGAGCAACATCTCCGCCGCGCACGCGGCGGGTGCAGACGCCGTGTGTCGCAAGCCGTGCCTGCCGAAGGACCTTCTCGCCACGATCGAGAAGCACCTGAAGGTGCGTGACGGAACCGGCCGCGTTTGAAGCCGCCGCAGCGCAGGCCTATCGTCGGCGCTGATGTGCACGCTCGTCGTCGCTGCGCGGGTGATTCCCGGTTTCCCGCTCGTGGTCGTCGCGAACCGGGACGAGCAACGCGACCGCGCGTCATCACCGCCGCTCGCGTGGCCCGGCACTCCGAGTTTCATCGCTCCGCGCGACGACGTCGCCGGAGGCACCTGGCTCGGCCTCAACGAAGCGGGCGTGTTCGTCGCGATCACCAACCGGTTCCTCGGCCCGCGCGACGCGTCGCGAACGTCCCGCGGGGCGCTCGTCGTGGAGGCGCTGCGAAAGACGTCCGCCCGCGCGATCCACGAATCGATGGGCGCGCTCGATCCTGGGCAGTACAACGGCTTCCATCTCGTCTACGCCGACGGTCGCGACGTCCTCGCGACGATCTCCGACGGCGCTGAGCTCGCGCAGCTCTCGCTCGGCGACGGGGTTGCCATCGTCACCGAACGCTCGTTCGGCGCCGGGAACCGAGGCGACGACGACAAGCGGCGCGTCGACAAGATCCGAACGGGGTGGACGAAGCTGACGACACCGCCCCGAAGCGGCGCACCGTTCGACCCGACGTCCGCGACGACGCTCCTGGCCGACCACGACCCGACCGATCCGCTCGCCGCGACGTGCATCCACCTCGACGAGCTCCGTTACGGGACGCGGAGCTCGCTCGTGCTCTCGATCCGTGAGCCGCTCGGCTCCGCGTCGGAAGCGCCCTTGTCGCGGGCACGAATGCTCTGGGCCGAGGGGCCGCCCTGTATGACGCCGTTCGTCGACGTCGATCTCGCCACCATGACGAGTGCGGGGGCCTTCAAAAGCGGATAGATTTTCGGCGTGCGATACCGCAAGCCCAGCGTTCTTCTCGCGTCGTTCGTCTCGTGCTGTGCGCTGCTCGCGTGCGCCTCGGAGCCGAAGACGCCGAGCAAGTACCCCGCCCGCCAGCCCGGTTGCGAGGTCCAGATCTTTCCCGAGGAGCCGGGCTATCAGACGGAGAACATCGGTCCCGTCCAGGCGAGCTGCGATGCGTCGCTCTCCGATGAAGAATGCCTGCGCGAGCTGAAAGATCAGGCGTGCAAGCTCGGCGCCGACACGGTGTGGGGCGTCAACGATCCCCCGAGGCTCGAAGCGGGCAAGAAGAGATACTCGGGACGCGCTGCCCACCAGAAGTGATCGACGGTCCAGCCGCCGATCAGCGAGCAGCGGAACCCGATGCGCAAGTTCGACGAAACGGCGGATGTCCACTCGAAGCGCCCCGACGTGCGCGAGCCGTGGCTCGTCATCAGCTCGGCGTCCGGCGTCCGCGGGATCCCGCTGCCTCGCGCCAATCGCGTCGTCGTCGGCCGCATGCACACGTGTGACATCGTCATCGATGACGAGTCCGTCTCTCGCCAGCATGCCGCCATCCACTTCGGGCCGAACGGCCTCGTCATCGAGGATCTCGGCAGCCGCAACAAGACGCGCGTGGGCGGACGCGCGCTCGGCCGCGGCGAGACCGCTTCCCTCTCCGTCGGCGCCGTCGTCGAGGTGGGGTACGCGACGATGTTCGTGCAGATGGGACGGCCGCCGAGCTCTCCCGTCTCGCGTACCTCACCTGCGTCGACCGGCTCGGCAGCGCCGATTCCCGGCAGCGCGATCGTGCACGACCCGACCATGCAGCGGCTCTACGGGCTCCTCGACGTCATCGCGCCGAGCCCGCTGAACGTCGTCATCCTCGGCGAGACCGGCACCGGCAAGGAGGTCTTCGCCGAGGCGATGCACAAGGGCTCGTCTCGCGCGTCGCGCCCGTTCCTCAAGGTCAACTGCGCGGCCCTCAGCGGATCGCTCCTCGAGAGCGAGCTGTTCGGTCACGAGAAGGGCGCGTTCACCGGCGCGACGGAGCGCAAGCGCGGCCGCCTCGAGCTGTGCGATGGCGGCACGTTCTTCCTCGACGAGGTCGGCGAGCTCAAGCCCGAGCTGCAGGCCAAGCTCCTCCGCGTGCTGCAGGAGCGCCGGTTCGAGCGCGTCGGTGGCAGCCGCACGCTCGAGGTCGACGTCCGCTGGATCGCCGCGACGAACCGCGACCTGCGCGCGATGATCGACGACGGTCGCTTCCGCGAGGACCTCTACCACCGCCTCGCGGTGTTCCCGATCAAGCTGCCGCCGCTGCGCGAGCGCCGCCACGACATCCTGCCGCTCGCGAGGACGCTGCTGGATCGCGTCGCGCGCGACCTCAAGCGCAGCCTGCCGAAGCTGTCGCCGTCCGCGGAGAAGCGGATCGCGTCGGCGACGTGGCGCGGCAACGTACGCGAGCTCGCGAACACGCTCGAGCGCGCGGCCATCCTCGCCGACGGCGACACGATCGATGACAGCCACATCTGGCTCGAGGGCGGTGCGGCGGCTGCGGCCAAGCCCGCCGTCAGCGCGACCGGCCCGGAGGTGCGTCCGCTCGCGGACCTCGAGAAGGAGGCGATCCTGCACGCGCTCGAGGTCGTCGGCGGCAACCGTCGCCGCGCCGCCGAGCTCCTCGGGATCGGTGAACGGACGCTCTATGATCGTCTGAAGAAGTACGGGGTCGACGCCTGACTGCGTGTTCCGCAGGGGTGTGAACAGCGGTTCCTGCGCGTTCCGCAGGAGGGGTGGGCAGGGTCCGGCAACCCACCGGGATCATTGTGAGAGTGGCTCGGCACGGCGGATGCTCTAGGGAAGGGCATGCGTCGAATCATCCCCATGGCTCTCATCGCGCTCACCCTCTCGGGCGGCGCGGCTTTCGCTGACCGCTGGGAACGCGGCGATCGGCGTCACAACAACAACACCTCCCACTATTCCGGCGGCGTCCGCGTCGACAACTCGCGGTACCGGCAGCGGCCCGTGCGCGTCGATCGCCGGTACGACAACAACCGTCGTTATGACAACCGTCGCGTCGTCGTCCAGCGAGCGCGCCCGTCGTTCCGGAACAACCGCTTCTACTTCACCGGCGGTTATTACCGGCCGTACACGCGCCCGGTGATCAACGTCCGCTACCGGAACTACTACCAGCGCCCTGCGCTGATCGTGGAGAACTACGATCCGGTCCCCGGCTACATCTGGATCCAGGGCCGCTGGAACTGGGACGGCTACGAGTGGCAGTGGGTGCCGGGCCACTACG
>JAFAER010000081.1 GCA_023423895.1 Pseudomonadota bacterium | reverse complement strand
GGGCGGTACGTCTCGCGCGGGGTCTGCTCGCGGAACGGCAGGATGCCTTCCGTGCGCCCGAGGTCGACGATGATGTTGTTGCCCTTCTCGAAGCGGCGGACGACGCCCTTGATGAGCTCGCCCTTCTTGTCCTTGAACTCCTGGAAGATGAGGTCCCGCTCCTCGTCGCGCACGCGCTGGATGAGGACCTGCTTCGCCGTCTGCGCCGCGATGCGGCCGAACTGCGAGCGCGCCTGCTTCACCATGAGCAGATCGCCGAACTCCTTGTCCTGCTCGGCGGCCTTCTTCGCGTCGGCGGGGTGCCAGAAGATCTGGAAGCCGAGCTCTTCGCCGAGCTCCGCCTCGAGGCCCTTCTCCTGTGCGTCTTCGAGGGCGATCTCACGCTCGTCGTCCGAGACGTCGTCGACGACCTGCATGAACTGGAAGAGGTCGACCTGACCGGTCTCCTCGTTGAACGTCGCCTGGAGCTCGCGGTTCGCGCCGAAGACGCTCTGGGCAGCCTTGAGGATCGCTTCCTCGATGGTCTTCACCAGGCGAGCGCGATCGATGCCCTTCTCCTTCGCGACCATGTCGATCGCCTGGAGGAGGTTCGCGTCACTGGGGGCTGACTGCTGCTGAACGGCCATGTTGTTCCTCTTCGAGCTTGGCTTTGCTTCTGCGCTGCTGAGCGTGGCCGCGGACCGGCCCGCGGAGAAGGGTAGATTCAAGACTTCCTCTTCTTCTTCTTGCCACCCGACGACGGCGGCCGGCTTGCCGGGCCGAACTCGAAGACGAGCCGTGCGGACAGCACGTCTTCGAGCGGAACGTCGTACGTGCGTCCGCCATCGATGACGTCGATGACGCCGCCTTTGACGGTCCCGAGCTTTCCGACGAGGACCTTCTGGCCCTGGACGCCGGCCTTGAGCTTCAGCTTCGCCTTTTCACCCGAGAAGCGGATGAAGTCTTCGACCTTCTTGAGTGGACGCTCGACTCCGGGAGAGCTGACCTCGAGGTGATACCGGTGCGGGATCGGATCGGCGGTGTCGAGGACGGGGGAGAGATCGCGCGCGATGTTCGAGCAGAGCTCGAGATTGATGGCCGCGTCCTTGGTGGACATCCTCTCGGCGCTGGCTCCGAGCTTCTCGACGAAGACCCGGAGGACCCAGCCGGCCTCGTTCTTGAGCTCCACGTCCACGAGCTCGGCCCCGTGCGCATGGACCACCGGCTCGATCACGGTGTTCAGCCGTTCTCGATCGAGGTGGGATGTGCTCTTCGGGGACTCGTTCATCGTGAATTTCGAGAGTTGGCGACCGATTTCCTCGGCAAAAAGACAAAAAAATAGCGAACCGCAAGATTGGGGTCCGCAATGCGACAGCCACCAACTGGGGCGCGGACCATAGCGCGCACCGTGAATGCGATCAACCCTCCACAGGACGGCCGGCGCAGCTCCATCGCCGAGGCGAAGGAGCGGGATGGGGCGCGCGTATCCCCGCGAGAGCCTTAGAAGTACCGGCTGGGCATTGCAAGCTCTTCCTTTGTCCTCCGCACCGGGCTTTCCCTTTCCCGAACCGCGCCGCCGGGCGGGTCGGAGACGTCACGAGCGCGAGCGCTCAGGTCGCGACGGCAAATCGCGAGCTCGACCGCTGCGATGCGATCGCGAGGTCGAGCGTCGCGAGCTCGCGGACGACGGCCGTGATCGCGACAGTGGCTCGACCGATACGGTCGAAGTCGAGCCCATGCGGGACGTCACGCCGAGAATGATATCGACGCGACCGCAGCGGGCCCGTATCGGTCACCATGAACGCCGGGATCTTGCGGCGCGCGAACGACCAGTGATCGGATGAGCGAACGCCCGGCAGGAACAGGGGCAAGCTGAACGTGGTGACCTCGATACCGCTCCCCGCCGCCTCGAACGCGTGCTTCGCACGCCTGAGCACGCGGCGCGAACGGAGGTCGCCCACGAGCGCGAGGGCGCCTGAGCGGAGCGGACGGATGAGGCGGAGGGGCGGGATGAGGCTGAGCGGCCAGGGAAGCCCGCTCTTGTAGATGCCGAGCATCTCCAAGCTGATCATGGCGGTCACGCGCGGCCCCTCGCGGAGGAGCGCGTCGAGGTAGCGGACGCTGCCCATGCTCGGCTTCCGCGTGTGTGGTGGTTCTTCGTCGACGAACGCCACGAGCCGTACCGTTCGCCGCGCCGGCGCTCGAGAAAGCATGTGCGCGATCGCGAGGAGCGCTGCCACGCCCGACGCATTGTCGTCGGCGCCAGGTGAGCCGCACGCGCTGTCGTAGTGAGCGCCGACCACGATGCTCTCGTCCGGCTTCTCGGTGCCGAGCACGACGGCCTCGATGTTCGACGGTCGATCCGTCGCGGCCTCGGAAGGCCTCCTCTTCACCGGCAGCCCCGTGCACTCGAACCGTTCCTCGATGAGCTTCGCGGCGCGCGCGAGATTGTGGCGCGTTCGTTCGGAGCGCGCGTTCCGCTCACCGATCTCGCCGCTCAGGAGAAACACGTCGTCGCGAATGCGCTGGACCACGTCATGGAGCAGCTCGGGCCCGCGAGCAGGTGTGCTCGCCGGTCCGCCTGCGTGTGTCGGCGTCCAGGCGGGCGGGTCGCTCGCCGGAAAGGACTCGAGCCCCGCCAGGTCGACTGTCGCCTCGAGCCCGAGACCTCCGCCCTTTGCTACGACGGCCTCGTCGCTGCGCTTCGTTTCATGTGGGCGATGTGCCATCTCCGTTACGGATGCATCGCCGATGCCTGCGCGGAGGGCGATCGCAAGGAGCGAGCCCCCCAGGTCTGGTGCTCAGAAGTCCATCATGGCCGTCGCGAGCACGACCGGCCCTGGAGCCGCAAGCCCGCGCGGCACCTGCCAGCCGCCGAGGATCTGCACGTAGACCGGACCGTATCGATGAGCGCTGAGGAGCCCTCCTTTGAGCTCGACGGCGCGGCCCTCGTCTTCCTCTGTCTTGTACGTGTCCTCGACCTCGGTCCGCGCGCGTCCGTCCAGCCCGATCCGCCACTCGGGAACCACCTCGACGAGCGCAGCGGCGCCGCCGAACGCGTCGATGTCCGTGCGGGTGAAGAGACCGCGTGCGACGAGCGCATTGCCGAGGAGCTGCAGGCGGCCGAACGATCGCCCGAGCGCGATCTGAGCTGCGATCTGACCGCCCGACGTCGTGCGCAGCTCGGTGCCGAACGTTCCGTAACGTACGGCCGTCATCAGATCGATCCCTGCCCTCTCCTGCCGTAGGCCATGCCACCGCAGAGCAGCGTCGGGGTAGCCACCGCTGCCGTGGATGTTCGCCCCTGCCTCTGCGGCGACTCCACCGCCGATCGACCAGAGCGCGCTCGTCCTGAAGACTCCACCGAGCGCGCCGTCTTCACGCGAACGATCCGCGCCCCCGGCGGCGCTGACACGAACGGTCCCCGGCGCAGGGACGGCCGCGGCGACGTTGACGACGGTGTCGCGCGCAGCGGCATCACGGCCGATGACGACGCCTTCGCGCCGCGGCTCCGGCAAGGCGCGTTCGCCGGATTGGGCTGCAGCACGGCGGCTGACCAACGACGCCGATAGCAGCAGCAACAGCAGCAGCGAATCCGTGAGCGTTGCACGCCGCATGGCCGCGTGCGCATAGCAAAGACGGCGCCGCGGCATCGTCGACGACACCGAACGCCCTGACGGAGCGAGCGATCGGCGTGCACTGTGGCGCGCGAGTCGCGACCGAGCACGAACGACGACACCGCTGGTGCAACAACGCCCCAAGACAATCGTCGCAACGGGTGCCAGCTCGCCACACGCGCGTCGTCCGGATCCGACAATCCCCGTGCGATCGCGCGGAACGCTCTTTGCTCGAGCGTCGGCACCCATGCTCCGGAGTGTGAGCTCGTTCGGGTGCAGTCTCGGCGTCGTTCTCGTCGCGGCGTGCACCACGAAGGAGGCCGATCGCGCGCTCGTCATCGTCTCCAACGAGGACTCCGGCGACGTGTCCATCATCGATCCGGCGCGCGACGAGGTCGTGAAAAGGGTCAACGTCGGCAAGCGACCTCGCGGCCTCCGCGTCTCGCCGGACGGAAAGCTGCTCTTCGTGGCGCTCAGTGGATCGCCCAAGGGCGGCCCGCCGACGGGCGCGGGCCCTCGCCAGGCCGCTCGCGACGACGGCCCGCGCGACGACACCGCAGACGGGATCGGGGTCGTCGACATCGATCGCGGTGCACTCGTCCGCACCATTCCAGCGGGCCGTGATCCCGAGGCGTTCGACATCACCCCCGACGGTAAGCATCTCTACGTGTCGAACGAGGAGAGCAGCGCCGTCAGCGTCGTCGATGTCGCGTCCGGCTCGGTGGTTCGCACGATCAGCGTCGGCGCCGAGCCGGAAGGCGTGACCATGTCTCCCGACGGGAAGCTCGTCTACGTCACGAGCGAGAGCGAGAACGCGGTCGACGTGATCAGCACCGCAGAGCATCGCGTCGTCGCGCGGATCCCGACATCTGCGCGACCGCGAGCCGTCGCCATCAGCGCAGACGGTTCTTCGGCGTACGTCACCGCGGAGCTCGGTGGAAGGCTCCACATGGTCGACACCCACACGCGCGCCCCGACCGGAGACGTTCGCACCGGCGGCGACGACGCCAGGCCCATGGGCGTCGCGCTGTCGCCCGACGGCATGATCGCCTACGTCGCGAACGGGAGGGCGGGCAGCGTAGCGGTCATCGATCTTCCGTCGCGCACCGTCGTCCGCACGATCGAACACGTGGGCGCGCGACCGTGGGGCGTCGCGCTCCTGCCCGGCGGCAAGAAGCTCTACGTTGCGGCTGGCCCAGACGTCGCCGTCGTCGACGCCGCGCGTGGAACGGTGTCGAAGCGGATCCCCGTCGGTGGAGGTCCCTGGGGCGTCGTCATCGCCAGCGCGAAGAGGTCGCCGTGAGGCCCAGCATCGCGCTCGGGCTCACGCTACCCCTCCTCGTCTGGAGCTGCCGCAAACACGTCGACGTGACCCCGCAGCCCAAACGCGAGGGGCTCGCCGGCGCCACCGGCGTGACGACGACGACGGGAGCAAGCGGGGACGACGACGGGCAATGGACGATGCCCGCCAAGGACTACGCGAACACGCGCTTCTCCTCGCTCGAGCGGATCTCGACGGCGAACGTGAAGGACCTGCGCCTCGTCTGGTCGCACAAGACGGGGCTCGTACGGGGCCACGAGGCCGCGCCGATCGTCGTGGGCGACACGATGTACGTCGTCACGCCGTACCCGAACAAGCTGCTTGCCTTCGACCTGACGAAGCCCGGCTCCCCGCCGAAGTGGACGTTCGAGCCGGCACCGGCTCCGGCAGCGCAAGGTGTGGCGTGCTGCGATGTCGTCAACCGCGGAGTGACGTACGACGCGGGCCGGCTCTACTTCAACACGCTGGACGCGCACACGCTCGCCGTCGACGCCAAGACGGGCAAGGAGCTCTGGCGCACGAAGCTCGGCGACATCACGCGCGGCGAGACGATGACGATGGCGCCGCTCGTCGTGAGGGGAAAGGTGCTGGTCGGCAACAGCGGCGGTGAGATGGGCGTGCGCGGCTGGCTCACTGCGCTCGATGCGAATACGGGCACGATCGCGTGGCGGGCGTACAGCACGGGCCCCGACAGCGACGTTCTCATCGGCCCCGACTTCCGGCCTTTCTATCCGTCGGACAAGGGAAAGGACCTCGGTGTCACGACGTGGCCCCCCGATCACTGGAAGATCGGTGGCGGCACCGTCTGGGGCTTCCTCTCGTACGACCCGGAGCTCGACCTCGTCTACTACGGCACCGCGAACCCCGGGCCGTGGAACCCGGAGGCGCGGCCCGGCGACAACAAGTGGACGGCAGGCGTGTTCGCCAGGCGCCCCGACGACGGACGCGCGATCTGGTTCGATCAGTACAGCCCGCACGATCTCTACGATCACGACGGCATCAACGAACACGTGCTCGTCGATCTCGACTTCGCCGGCACGAAGCGGAAAGTCATCGTCCACGCGGAGCGCAACGGGTACGTCTACGTGATCGATCGCGCGACCGGAGAGATCCTCTCCGCCGTTCCGTTCGTGCACATCACGTCGAGCACCGGCATCGACCTGACGACCGGCCATCCGAAACCGGTCAAGGAGACCGCCCCCGTGACGGGCAAGGTCGTCCGGAACATCTGTCCGTCGGCTCCGGGCGCAAAGGACTGGCAGCCGATGTCCTTCTCGCCGAGGACGGGGCTCTTCTACATTCCGCACCAGAACCTCTGTCAGGAAGCGGAGGCGGTCGAGGCGAACTACATCGCCGGGACGCCATACGTCGCCGCGAATGTCCGCTACAAGCCCGGACCGGGGGGACACCGCGGACAGCTCACCGCCTGGGATCCTGTCCGCGCGACGAGCCGGTGGGTCATCAAGGAGTCGTTCCCGGTGTGGAGCGGCACGGTGGTCACGGCGGGCGACGTCGTGTTCTACGGAACGATGGACGGCTGGTTCAAGGCGCTCGACGCGCGCAGCGGGGAGCTGCTCTGGCAGTACAAGACCGAGTCGGGCATCGTCTCGCAGCCGGTCTCGTACCGCGGGCCGGACGGAGAGCAGTACATCGCCGTGCTCGACGGGATCGGGGGCTGGCCCGGCTCGATCGTCGCTGCGGATCTCGATACGAGCGACCCGACGGCGGGAACCGGCTGGGGCCACGCGATGGCCGACCTGAAGCAAGCAACGAAGATCGGCGGCGCCGTCTACGTGTTCGCGCTGCCGTCGCCGTCACGAGGGTCGGGGTCAGGCGGAGCAGGTGCGCCATGAGGTCTGCACCGTTCCTCCGCCTTCTCCCCTTCCTCCTCTTCTCCGCGCTCATGGCTTCGGACGCGCGCGGCGTCGAGACACCGCAGCGCCCGACGGCAACGGCAACGACGACGACGAGCGGCGAGCGCGTCCTGCGCGTCTGTGCCGATCCGGCGGGGCTGCCATTCTCGAACGAGAGCCAGGGCGGCTTCGAGAACGAGGTCGCCGCTCTCCTCGCCCGAGACCTGGGGGCGCGGCTCGAGTACACGTGGTGGGTCCAGCGTCGAGGCTTCTTCCGCAACACGCTGAACGCGTCGCGCTGCGACGTCGTCATCGGCGCTCCGAAGGGGCTCGACCTCGCGCGAACGACACGTCCCTGGTATCGCTCGACGTACGCATTCGTGTCGCGTGCCGATCGCGGTCTCGGCGACCTCCGCTCGATCGATGACCCGCGCTTGCGTCAGCTTCGCATCGGCGTTCCGCTGACCGGCGACGACGGAGCAAACCCGCCGCCGATCCATGCGCTCGCGAAGCGCGGCATCGTGGACACCGTCCGCGGATTCCACCTCTACGCGGAGCTCGGACGCGACGTCCCGGCAGCGGTCCAGGCCGTCGCGAGCTCCGAGGTCGACATCGCCATCCTCTGGGGCCCCGTGGCCGGGGCCGGCGCCAAACGCGCCGGCGTACCGCTCGTGGTCACACCTCTGGTGGAGGAGCGCGACGGCGAGCAGCCCTTCACCTTCGCGATCGCGATGGCCACACGCAGAGCGGACGCGGCGCTCGCCGGTGAGCTCGATGGGTTCATCGAGCGGCGGCGTGAAGCGCTCGACGCGATCCTCGCGCGCGCCGGCGTACCGACGCTTCCGCTCTCACGCGACGGCGCTCGAGACGGAGGAGCACGCCGTGCGCCGTGAGATCGTCGCGTGCGCCTGCGCGCTGCTCGCAGGCGCTGGCTGCGAGCGCGAGGCGCGTCGGTTCGAGGACCGCGATCCGAGCGCCCGGATGGAGCCTCCATCTCCGGCGAACACGCGTGGGGCGTACGACGACAATCGCTGGGCCACGGCAGAGGGTGCACGCCTCTACCTGCAGATGAACTGTGTGGGGTGCCATGCGAACGGCGGCGGCGCGATGGGGCCGGCGCTGATGGACGGCGCCTGGCGATATGGCGCCGACGCACCCGCGGTGTTCACGTCGATCATGGATGGCCGCCCGAACGGGATGCCGGCGTTCCGCCATCGGCTCTCGGAACAACAAGCCTGGCAGCTCGACGCGTACGTACGGTCGCTCAGCGGCCAGCTCCCGAAGGACGTGCGCCCCGGGCGCTCCGACCACATGGCGGGCGGCGATCCGACGTCCCGCCGCCCAACCCTACCGCCTACGAAGGAGATCCCGCCGTGAAGACGCCCGGTGAGATCTCCGTCCTCGAGCCGGCAGGTTCCCAGGCGGAGCACATTCGGTCGTTGTTCGACACCTACGTCGGCGTGTCGATCGTGGTCTTCGTCCTCGTCATCGCCGCGCTCGTGATCGGCTTGCGACGCGAACGTCGAGAAGACGAGCCTCTGAACGAAGAGTCTCCTCCCGAGGTCATGCGACGCAAGGCGCACGTGGTAGGCGCGGCGACCGCAGCGACCGTGTTCGTGCTCGTCATCCTGCTCGTGGCGAGCGTCTCGACCAGCCGAGCCCTTGCGGCGCTCTCGTCGAAGGACGCGCTCGCCATCGAGATCACGGGCCAGCGCTGGTGGTGGGACGTGAACTACCCGGACGCGGTCAGCTCCAACAGCGTTCGTACGAGCTACGAGATCCACATCCCCGTCGGGCGCGCCGTCGAGCTCCGCCTGCAGTCGCACGACGTCATCCACTCGTTCTGGGTGCCGAACCTCGGTCCAAAGCGGGATCTCATCCCAGGAAAGCCGACGACCCTCGTCCTTCGGGCCGAGCGTCCCGGCACGTTCGACGGCATGTGCGCCGAGTACTGCGGCCTGCAGCACGCGAACATGCGCCTCCGCATCGTCGCCGAGCCCGAACCGGAGCTCCAGACGTGGCTCGCGAAGATGCGTGCACCGGCCCGCGAGCCGGAGACCGATCAGGAGAAGCGCGGGCGGTCAGCGTTCCTCGGCGGCCGCTGCGTCTCGTGTCATGCGATCGTCGGCACGACCGCCTTCGCGGCCGTCGGCCCCGACCTCACGCACGTGGGCAGCCGGAGCGCGATCGCGATGGGCACGCTCGCGAACAATCGCGAGAACCTCCGGAGCTGGATCGCGAATCCGCAACACGGCAAGCCCGGGGTCATCATGCCGGAGTCGGGGATGTCGTCCGCCGACCTAGACGACGTCTCCGCCTACCTGGAGAGCCTGCGATGACCGCGGACGCGTCCCCCGCGCTGCCCCGCGCGCAGACCGAGCCGAAGGCGCGCCGCGAGCGCGCCATCGACCGCTCGCGCGTGTTGTCGTTCATCGCGGAGACGGAGCATCAAGTCATCGGCTTGCGCTTCGTCGTGACAGCGCTCGTGTTCTTCCTGCTCGCGGGCGTGCTGGCGCTCCTGATGCGCCTGCAGCTCGCGCGTCCCGCGCTGCACGTCCTCGGGCCGGACCTCTACAACCAGACGTTCACGATGCACGGCACGACGATGATGTTCCTCTTCGCCGTGCCGGTGATGCAGGGCGTCGGCATCTACGTGGTGCCGCTCATGATCGGCGCCAAGAGCCTCGCGTTCCCGCGGCTGTCGGCGTTCGCCTACTGGACGTATCTGTTCGGCGGCATCTTCCTCTGGCTGTCCTTCTTCATGAACACCGGTCCGGACGCCGGGTGGTTCGCGTACGTACCGCTCTCCGGCCCCGAATACAGCGCGGGAAAGCGCGCTGACGTCTGGGCGCAGCTCATCACGTTCACCGAGCTGTCCGCTCTCGCGATCGCCGTGAACCTGATCGCCACCATCTTCAAGCAGCGCGCCCCAGGCATGTCCCTCGACCGCATGCCGGTCTTCGTGTGGGCAAGCCTCGTCACGGCGTTCATGGTCATCTTCGCGATGCCGGCCGTCATGGTCGCGAGCACGATGCTCGCCCTCGATCGCCTCGTCGGCACCCACTTCTTCAACCAGGCCGAAGGCGGCGACGCACTCCTCTGGCAGCACGTGTTCTGGTTCTTCGGGCATCCGGAGGTCTACATCATCTTCCTGCCCGCGATCGGGTTCGTCTCCGAGATGGTGACGACGTTCACGCGCCGACCTCTCTTCGGCTACACGCCCGTCGTCCTCGCGAACGTGGCCACGGCCATCCTCGCGTTCGGCCTCTGGGTGCACCACATGTTCGCGACCGGCCTCCCGCAGCTGGGAGCCAGCTTCTTCACGGCAGCGAGCATCGTCATCGCGATCCCGACCGGGGTTCAGTTCTTCTGCTGGATTGCGACGATCTGGGGTAGCCGTCCTCGGTACACGACGCCGTTCTGCTACGTCCTCGCCTTCCTCGGAACGTTCCTCGTCGGCGGGCTCACCGGCGTGATGCAGGCGTCCGTTCCCATCGATCTCCAGGTGCACGACACGTTCTTCGTGGTCGCGCACTTCCACTACACGCTCATCGGCGGCGCCGTCTTTCCGCTGCTCGGAGCGCTCCACTACTGGTTCCCGAAGGTCAGCGGGCGCCTCACGGACGAGCGGCTCGGCAAGCTCTCGTGCGCGCTCGTCTTTGCCGGCTTCCACTTCACGTTCTTCCCCCAGCACATGCTCGGGCTGCACGGGATGCCGCGACGCGTGTACACGTACGCGGAGTCGACCGGCTGGGGCACGCTCAACCTCCTCTCGACCATCGGCGCGGTCGTCCTCGGGCTCGGTGTGCTCGTCGTCGCGATCAACCTGGCGTGGGCGTATCGCTCGGGCACGCCGGCAGGCAACGATCCGTGGGAGGCCCCGTCCCTGGAGTGGCACTACGCGTCGCCGCCGCCGCGGATGGAGGAGCGGCACGTCGCGATCGTCACCGCGCGCTATCCGCTCTGGATGGCGCCGGTCGGGAAGGTCGTCGGCCTCGAGCCGCGAGAGGAGCTCATCACGAACGTGATCGATGCGGAGCCGTCCCACAAGGAGAAGAACCCCGGACCGTCGCTGTCGCCGTTCAGCCTGGCGCTCGTGACGACGGCGACGATCATCGCGTGCATCTTCACGCCCTGGGGGCTCGTCTACGGCGCCGTCGCCATGGTGGTCGTGCTGACGCTCTGGTACTGGCCGCGAAGAAGCGAGGTCGACGAGCACCATCTCGACGAGGAGCAGCCATGACGGAACACGTGGCTCCCGTGGCTCCCGTGTCCGACGGGCCGACCATCGACGTGACCGACCTTCCCCGCTACGGCTTCGGGCGAAGGTCCGCGCTGTTCTGGGGCGCGCTCGGCTTCATCGCGATCGAGACGACGGCGCTCGCGATCATGTTCGCGTCGTACCTCTACGTGCGCGGCAACTTCAACGAGTGGCCGCCGAGCGAGCGGCTGCGAATCGGCCCGGGGATCCTCACGACCGTGGTCATGGTCGCGAGCTGCATCCCGATGCAGCTCAGCGTCGGGCCCTGCCATCGTCTGGAGCTGAAGCCGACGCGACGGATGCTCATGATCGGCGTGTCCATCGGGCTCGTTGCGTGTGCACTGCGCGCCTGGGAGATCGCGTCCCTGCCCTTCTCCTGGACCGAAAACGCGTACACCTCCGTCGTTTGGACGACGTACGGAATGCACACCGTCGAGCTGATCGCGAGCGTCCTGGAGTCGCTGGTGATGGGCGCCGTCCTGTTCCGTGGTCCGCTCGAGGAGAAGCACTTCGAGGACGTCGAGGTCACGGCGCTCTTCTGGTGGTTCGCCAACCTCGTCTGGATACCCTTCGCCGCGCTCTTCTACATCGACGGGGTGATGCGATGAGCCTGCGCACGCGCCTCGTGCTCGCCTTGCTCACCAGCCCCGCGGCTGCGGCGGTCGACCTCCTCGTGCTCTACGTCCTCGTCTACCGCGCCCAAGAGACGGGGACGAAGGTGTCCCTTCACGTCAGCACCGTCATCGCCTTGATCTTCGCGCTCTCCGCGGCGCTGTATGCATGGCGGGCCAGGCGCGCCGAGACGGACCGTGTCGACCACTTCCTCGCGACGCTCGGCGCCGTCCTCGGGGCGTTCTTCGCGTTGCTCATCGTCGCCTTCGAGGTGCCGGCGTCGATGCTTTCACCGGAGCACTGACCAATGTGCATCGATGCTCGCGAGGCGCTCGGATGGTGGACGCTCGACCCCCTCTCACTCGGCGGAATCGCGTTGTCGTCGACCGTGTACGCAGCTGGGACCGCACGTCTCTGGAAGCGTGTCGGTCCGGGACATGGGATTGCGCGCTGGGAGGCGCTCGCCTTCGGGATCGGGCAGCTCGCGCTCGTCGTCGCGCTCGTCTCGCCGGTCGACCGCCTGAGCGATCTGCTGTTCTCGGCTCACATGACGCAGCACGAGATCATCATGCTGATCGCTCCACCGTTGATCGTCCTCGGTCGTCCGATCGTCGCGCTCATGTGGGCGCTGCCCGACGAGCTTCGCCCCCGCGCAGGGGAGCTTGCTGCGCGGCCCGGCCTGCGCCGCGGATGGCGAGTGGCGACTTCGCCCCTGTTGCTGTTGCTCCTCCACGGCGTCGTCGTCTGGCTCTGGCACGTCCCATCGCTGTTCGAAGCTGCGCTCCGGAGCGAGGCGGTTCACGCGGTGCAGCATGCGACGTTCTTCGCGACGGCTGCGCTGTTCTGGTGGTCGATCGTCCGCGGCCGATACGGCCGCGCCGGCTACGGGCTCGCGGTCCTGTTCGTCTTCGCTACGGCCGCTCACACGAGCATCCTCGGAGCGCTTCTGACGGTCGCCGAGCGCGTCGTCTACCCGCTCTACGCCGAGCGTGGGGCCCCCTTCGAGGTCGATGCCGCCGAGGACCAGCAACTGGCCGGGCTCATCATGTGGATTCCGGCAGGAATGGTCCTCGGGCTCGCCGCCCTCGCGCTCTTCGCAGCATGGCTCGGAGAGTCGTCACGACGGATCGCGACCGCCGAGCGCCGACGCGCATCATCGCCTCGCTAGCGATCGAGACATGTGACGCGCGCTCCACGACGCGACGCCCGCTGGCAGGCGCTCGCGAGCACGGGCTTCGTCGAGCTCGCCGCGGCATGCGCGTTGCGTTGCGGCCTGCTCCAACGAAACCAGCGGAGGCCGCATGTCCATAGACATCTTCAAGGAGCGGGGCACTCCAGTCGACAAGCAGGAGTTCGACTGGAAGGACCTCGTACAAGTGCCGTTCTCGAAGCTCGATGATGACGCGTTCACACGAGTTCGCGTCATCCTCATGAACGGAGTGGAGCAGGAGTCCGTCCGCTTCAGTCATGCATGCGCTCGAATGAGCGACGAGCTGCGCTTGCCTCTCGCGCGGATACGTCGCGTGGACCACCATCAACAGACGCTAGTGAACTGGCTCAACCCGCCGGACCAGAGCCCTCTAGAGACCACGCTCGGCTACGAGCAGACCGCGATCGAGGTCACAGCCGTGCTGGCGCAGCACGAGCCCGACCCGTACCTGAAGCAGATCCTCGACTTCGGGCTCCTCGAAGACTTCGACCATCTCTACCGCTTCTCGGCGCTGATGGACCGGGTCGAAGGGCTGGACGCGAACAACATCGTCCAGTGCTACACGGACATCCTTCCTGGCCGGCCGACCGTCGACGAACATCGACATCCCGCCGACGACCTGCGCGACCACTACGACCGGACCACGGCGGCCCCGATCTCCAAGATCAACGCACAGATCATCGTCGCAGCGGAGAACCAGGTCCGCGACTACTACATGAACATCGGACCGACGTTCTCGGATCCGGTGGCGCGTCAGCTCTACGCGGAGATCGCTTCGATCGAGGAGCAGCACACGACTCAGTACGAGTGCATGCAGGATCCCAACGAGACGATGCTCGAGAAGTGGCTCCTGCACGAGCTCGCCGAGGTCTACGCCTATTACTCGTGCGCACGCCAGGAGCAGAATCCCCGCCTCAAGGCGCTCTGGGAGAGGTTCGTCGACTACGAGCTCGGGCAGTTCCACGAGGTCGCGGACCTCATGAAACGGATGGAGAACCGCGATCCGGCCGAGATCGTGCCGGAGACGTTGCCGACGCCGATCGACTTCTCGAGTCAGCGCAAATACGTGCGCGAGATCCTCTCGACGCAGGTGCCGCTCCGCGCGAACGGCCCGAATTTCGTCCCGCTCGAGCAGGAGTCCGAGCTTTCGCTCGCCTACCGCGAGCGCATCAACCGCGCAGGCTCGCCGTCCGAGCGAATCGCTGCGGGATACCGCTGGATGCCAGGAACCGAGGTCACGAAGTACGCCACCGTCGGGGACGGCGCGGGAGCGCAGGAGGCGAGGCCATGAAGAACGACACACCTCTCGGTAAGAACCGGACGGGGATCGAGATGTCCCCGATCGACAAGCGAGCGATGATGGAGGACACGGAGCTCACCGTTCCGAGCACCGAGACGGACGGTGCCGTCCTGGCCGCGGCTCGTGCCGAGTACTTCGTGATGCCGGACGTGATCGGCTCCGTTCCCCCTCCCGCTTCGGTGAAGGGCATGGCGACGACCGGCCTCGAGGCGCTGAAGGGCGTCAACGCCGCGGTCCTCATCGACAAGCTGGCCCAGCGGCTTGCGTTCGAGCGGACTGGGTCACGCTTGTACGAAGCGCTGATCGAGAAGTGCGCTGCCGAGGGAGCGCCTCCGCAAGGGCCGACCGTCGCAGAGCTGCAGGAGATCCACGCGGAGGAGGTGCGTCACTTCGAGCTCCTGCGCGAGGTGATCGCGACACTGGGCGCCGACCCCACCACGATGACGCCGTCCGCCGATCTCACGGCGGTCCAGTCCATGGGCTTGATCAAGGTCGTCACGGACGCGCGGACCACGGTGCGGCAGTCGCTGGAGGCCATGTTGACCGCAGAGCTCGTCGACAACGACGGCTGGGCGCTCCTCATCGAGCTCACGCGGGCCGCCGGTCGCGACGAGCTCCTGCCACGCTTCGAGGAAGCGCAGGCGCGAGAGATCGAGCACCTCGCGAAGCTGCGCCGGTGGGTGCTCGCGGGAACGATCGCACTCGAGAAGCCTGCCACACGGGTCACCGCCTGAGTCCACGCAGCGCAGGCTGCACGGACTCGCCACAACGCCACCACGCCAACCGTCGTTCACGACCACGCTCTCTTGCCTGTCCGTCGATGACGGCACGTCGGGTGCGATGGATCCCTCGTCTTGAACTCGTTCGGAGTTCAGGACGAGGGCCTGACCAGCGAGAGGCGAGGTGGAGGATGACGTGCAGGTGTGGTGAGTCGCAGAGGACGCAGGCGACACATTCGTTCCGACGAACGGTCGCAGGGACCACGTTCACCGCAGAAGCATCCGTCGACGCCTGCGCGCGATGCGGCGAGGCCAACGTGCCCGCCGCGCTCGTCATCGCGTTCGAACGCGAAGTCGCTGCGGAGCTCGCGCGTCGTGGTCCGGTCTCGGGCGAGACGTTCCGATGGATCCGCAAGGCCGCATCGCTCGAGCGGATGGAGCTCGCGCAGCTGCTCGGCCTTCCCGTCGAGACGATCGCGTCGTGGGAAGAGGAACGGCGGGCGCCGGACGTCGCCGCGTGGACGGTGGTGGCAGCGATCGCTCTGGACGCTGTCGAAGGTCCGCGACCGATGCGGGCCCGCCTGCGCGCTCGTCGGAAGGTCGGTCTCGCTTCGTCGACTGCCCAGCTCGAGATCGGCAGCGCTGCGGCCGGAACGCTGCGCAAGGTCCTGGAGCTGCTGGCCATGGCGAAGACGTCGAACGACGCTGATCTCGCAGAAGCTTTGGATCTCGACGTCACGGCGCTCCGGGCACGCCTCCGCGACCTCGCCGCTGCGGGGCTCTTGCAGGGTACATCACTCGACTCGGGAGCCGAAGACGAGCCGATGCGGTGGGTCGCCACGACGCGCGACCACGGAGCGCTCTACCGGGCCGCAGAAGAGACCGGCGTCGATCTCGACGCCCTGCTGCCAAAGGCGAAGCGCCCCGATCCGCGAAGCGCTTCGCGGGATCGCGTCTCGCCGTTGAACGGCCGCGCGTCGTCCTAGTCGATCACACCCACCCGGCACGGATCGAGAAGCACCGGGCGGAGCTTCCCGCCACCTCCTGGACCACGACGCGACGCGCAAACAGCTCGAGGCCGGCGCGGTGCAGCGCCATGTATGCCTGTCGGAAGTACGGGATGTCGGCCAGCGCCAGGTGGTGTGACTCGAACAGCGCGTCCTTCGGGCCAGTCTTCCGCACGACGATGCCGCCGCCGATGAAGAGCCGGTCCCAGAGCCTGGGGTATTGAGAGCACAGCGCCCACGGCGTCACGCCCGCGGACTTCGTGGCGCGCACGATGGTCCCGAGAAACCCGCTGCCGCCTTGCAGCCGCGCCGAGACGGCAGCGCCCATCGCTTCGGTCATCGTAGGGCCGAGGCGAAGCTCGTCGAGGGCGCGGTAGTGCGCGACCGCGAGCGCGATCGGCGTCCACTGCCCGCCCTTCGCCGACGAGATCCCCTCGTAATCGCTCGGGCGGAGCTTCGACACGTATGCCTCGTGGAGCCCTCGGCTCTGCAAGCTGAGGATGCTCGAGCTGATGGTCGTCGAGCGCACGTGCGTGATCGGACGCATCGGGCCGACCGGTCCCGTCTGCGCGTACGGCTCGCCGCCCGTCGCTTCAGCGGGAGGAATGGGCATGCCCCGTTGGAACGACCGTCGATCGCGATCCGTTCAGGCCAGAAGGCGCCGCGGTGGCGGTTTCTCACGAATCCTATTGCGGGAGATGGCCTGAACGGCCGCGCTCGGCGGCCGCAGCCTCTACGGTGGCCTTCAGCGCTTCCGCCACAAGTGCCAACGAATGCACCAGCGCCATTGCCCCGTCGGACGACGTCGCGCGCATGACGATGCGCTCCGCACGACGATTCGACGCAGGCATGGCCGTTGCGATTGCCGCGCTCCCTGACAGGAGGCGGCATGTCCATCGATATCCTCAAAGAACGCGGTACCCCGCTCGAGAAGCAAGAGTTCGACTGGAAAGACATCGTCCAGACCCCGTACTCGAAGCTCGACGACGACGCCTTCACGCGCGTCCGCGTCATCTTGATGAACGGCATCGAGTCGGAGGCACTGCGTTTCAGCCACGCTGCCGCGCGGAAGAACGCCGCGCTCCAGCTCCCGCTCGCGCGCATTCGGCGAATCGAGCAGCACCAGCAGACGCTGGTGAACTGGCTGAATCCTCCGGACCAGAACGTCCTGGAGACGACGATCGGCTTCGAACAGGTCGCCATCGAGCTGACGGCAAGCCTCGCGCAACACGAGCCCGATCCGTACCTGAAGCAGGTCATGGATTTCGGTCTCCTCGAAGACTTCGATCACATGTACCGCTACTCGGCCCTCATGGATCGTCTCGAGGGCAAGGACGCGAACAACATCCTCCAGTGCTACACGGACATCCTCCCGGGGCGCCCTACCGTCATCGAGCACCGTGCTCCGGAAGACGATCTGCGCGCGCCGTACGACCGGAGCACCGCTGCGCCGATCTCGAAGTTGAACTGCCTCATCATCACGGCAGCGGAGAACCAGACGCACGACTACTACATGACCGTCGGGCCGACGTTCTCCGATCCGATCGCGCGCCAGCTCTACGCGGAGATCGCGTCAATCGAGGAGCAACACACGACTCAGTACGAGTGCCTGATCGATCCGGAGGAGACCTGGCTCGAGAAGTGGCTCATGCACGAGGTCGCGGAGGTCTACACGTATTACTCGTGCGCCCGTCAGGAATCGAACCCGCGGGTGAAGGCGATCTGGGAGCGATTCATCGACTACGAGCTCGGTCACGTGCACGTCGTCATGGATCTCATGAAGAAGATCGAGAAGCGCGATCCGGCGGAGATCTTGCCGAAGACGCTGCCGACGCCGATCGACTTCTCGAGCCAACGCAAATACGTGCGCGAGGTTCTCGCCGCGCAGGTCGACTTCCGCGCGAAGGGCAAGGAGATCGTCACGCTCGAAGAGGAGTCGCAGGCTTCGGTCGCGTATCGCGAGCGCCTGAACCGCGCGGGCTCGCCGTCCGAGCGCGTTGCCGCCGGCTATCGCTGGCGTCCCGGCACGGAGCTCAACACGGCCGGCGTCAACGGGAACGGGAAGTCGAAGGTGCAGGAGGTGCGGCGATGAAGACCGACGTGGCGATGGGGAAGAACCGGACCGGGATCGCGCTCTCTCCGATCGACAAGCGTGATCTCCTCGAGGTCACGGAGATGACCGTCCCGAGCATGGAGGGTGACGAGACCGTCATCACCGACGCACGCGCCGAGTACATCGTCGAGGGCGCCACCATCGGCACCGTTCCGCCGCCCGCATCCGTCAAAGGAGTGGCCTCCACGGGCGTCGCCGCGGTGAAGGGCGTCAACTCGTCCGTCCTCATCGACAAGCTCAGCGAGCGGCTCGCGTTCGAGCGCACCGGCACGCGCCTGTACGCGACGCTGATCGGCAAGTGCGAGTCCGGCGAGGAGCTCGTTGGCGGACCGACCGTCGCCGAGCTTCAACAGATCCAGGCCGAAGAGCGCGCCCACTTCGATCTCGTACGCGAAGCGATCGTGAAGTTGGGCGGCGACCCGACCGCGATGACGCCGTCGGCAGACGTCACCGGCGTCGCGTCGATGGGGATCCTCCAGGTGGTCTCGGACGCGCGCACGACCTTGAAGCAGTCGCTCGAGGCGATGCTCATCGCCGAGCTCACCGACAACGACGGCTGGGCGCTCCTCATCGCGCTGACACGCGCAGCCGGGCACGAGGAAATCGCTCGGCGGTTCGAGGAGGCGCGCGCTGTCGAGGACGAGCACCTCGTGAAGGTGCGACGCTGGGTCTCGAACGCGACGCTCGGCGCCGCAAAGCCGGCGGCGAAGGGCACGGCCTGACCACTGACACGTTCCGATGCGACCTGCGGCCTCTCGGCGAGCGGACTCACGACTGGGTCACTCGCCGGGAGGCCGTTCTGGTCGTCGTCAACGGACGGATCCACACGTAGCCTTCCCTGAAATCATGGACGCTGTCAGCACTTCCGCTCTCGCTCCGGGAGCACATCCCGACGATCGAGGGACGACCTTCGTCGTCCTGACGACCACCGCCGACCGGGTAGAGGTCCGGCTGTTCGACGAGCAACAGCGGCCCATCCGGACCGCCGCTCTCGAGCGCCAGGACGCGATGCGCTTCGTCGGTCGACTCGAAGGCGTGACCGAGGGCGCGCTGTACAAGTTCGCCCTCGACGGTGACGAGGTCCCGGATCCCTACGCGCGGTTCCTGCCGTTCGGCGTGCACGGGCCGGCGCGCGCCCTCGCGCATCGGCGGGAGCCGCCGCTCGCGTCGCCGCCTCCGCTGCACCGCTGGTCGATCTACGAGCTGCACGTCGGCACGTTCTCGCCGGAGGGCACATACCGCGGCGTCATCGACCGCCTCGACGCGATCGTCGAGCTCGGCGTGACCGCCATCGAGCTCCTTCCCGTCGCCGCGTTCAACGGTGCACGCGGGTGGGGATACGACGGCGTAGCCCTCTACGCGCCGCACGCGAGCTATGGCGAGCCGGACGACCTCCGCGCGCTCGTCCGCGCCGCCCACGCGCGGGGCCTCGCCGTGATCCTCGATGCCGTCTACAACCACTTCGGACCTTCCGGGAACTACCTCTCGCGCTACGCGCCGGAGTACTTCACCTCGGACGTCCAGACGCCGTGGGGCGACGCACCGAGCTTCGGATGGGAGCCGATGCGACGCTTGGTGCTCGGGAACGTGAGCTACTGGCTCGACGAGTTCGGGTTCGACGCCTTGCGCCTCGACGCCACCCACGCGATCCACGACGCTTCGACCCCGCACATCCTCCGCGAGGTCACCGACGCGGTACACGCCCGCGGCCGCCTCGTCTTCTTCGAGGACGAGCGCAACGAGCCGGACGTCATCCGGCAGCTCGGGGCCGACGGCGTCTGGGCCGACGACTTTCATCACCAGGTCCACGTGCTCGTCACCGGCGAGCGCGACGGCTACTACGCGGCTTACGAACCGACGCTCGAAGCCCTCTCGAAGAACGTCCGTGAAGGTTGGACCTTCAGCGGCGCGCCCTACGGCCCTTGGAAGGGGAAGCCACGCGGCAAGGCCGCAAAAGGCATCGACCGCGAGCGGCTCGTCACCTGCATCCAGAATCACGACCAGGTCGGCAACCGCGCGCTCGGGACGCGGCTCTCGGAACACTGCAGCGTCGACGCGTTCTGCGCCGCGGCGATGCTGTCGCTCTTCGTTCCGACGACGCCGCTCCTCTTCATGGGACAGGAGTGGGCGGCCTCGACGCCGTTCCTGTTCTTCAGTGACCACGGCGGCGAGCTCGGCGGGCTCGTCTCGAAGGGGCGGCGCGAGGAGTTCAAATCGTTCGCCGCGTTCGCCGATCCGGCCGTGCGCGAGCGAATCCCGGATCCGGAAGCCCGCTCGACGTTCGAGAGCTCCCGTCTCCGATGGGAAGAACGCGCCGAGGGGGAACATGCGCGCGTGCTCGAGCTGCACAAGGCGATGCTTCGGCTGCGGCAGGACGATCCCGTCCTCTCGACGCCGTCGCGCGACGGCGATCTGGAGTGCCGCGTCGTGAGCAACGGCGTGCTCGAGGTCGTCCGACGTTCGGGTGATGCCGAGCGACGACTCATCGTCAACTTCGGAGAGGGGCCGGCCCCGACGGCGTACAGCGCGGAGCTCGGTGAGGGCTGGCGGGTCCTCCTTCGCTCGGGTCCGTTCGACACCGTGATCCCCCCGAACGCGGCGCTCCTGGTCGCTGTACGTTGACGCGACTGCGGACGGGCGGATGAGGCGCGAGCCAGCGAGCAACGGCTCGCGCCCCGTCTGTCCACGCGACCGCGTCAGCGAGACGTTCGGCGCGTCGAGCGCTTCGCGCGTCCCCCGCCAGCCTTGGTGCGTGCGGTTCGCTTTCGCCCGACGCCAGCACGAGCCGTCTTCGCACGTCCGGGGCGCTTGGCGGCGGCTTTCGCCCGCGGCCCCTTCACGGTCCGCTTGGCCGCGGCCTTCTTCGGCGTCGTCTTCGCACGGCCAGCGAGGACCTGCCGCAGGTTGTGCATGAGGAGCTCGCGGACATCCTCCTCCTGCACCTCCTCGAAGCGCGCCGCCATCGCGTCACCGAGCTGGTCGAGCTGACGCTGATCCAGCTTGCGCACGACCACCGGAAGGACCTCGCTCTCCTCCTCCTGCACGTGGTCGTTCCAGATCTCCCGCAGGACTTCGACGAAGTAGTCGAAGTTCTCGCTGTCGCGGTTCTGATCGGCGCGGAAGAGCGAAAACTCGACGAGCCCGTGCTCGACGACGCCCTCCATCAACGAGTCCGTCTTTCCCACGGCCTTCTCGCACGCGGGATAGAAGATCTCCCGCTCCATCGCATCGTGACCGGTGAGCAGATGCGCGAGCTCCTCGAAGATCTTCTGCTTCTCTTCCTTTCGCTTCGCCTTCTCGAAGCGCGAGAAAATCTCATCTGCTTGACGATGCTGCTCCTTCAAATAGTCGACGACGTTCATGAGCAATCACCTCCTCGATGTGCTCGTTCCACTTCTCCGCCAGCGCGCTCGGCTCCGAGCCCGAGGTGGCAGTCCCGCGGTCAGAGTCCTCGCGCCGCGCGGCAGGTCTTCGTATAGAGGTCGCGGAGCAGGTTCCTTCGATCCGTGACCCTCTTCACTGCGTCGTAGTTGGGCTTGTTCCAGATCCTCCAGAACGTCTTCTCGTCGTAGAAGTTGTGCGAAATGAGCGTCTTGATGCCCTTCACGTCCAGCAACGCAGCCTCGATCTCCGCGTAGTAGTTGCGTCCGACGGGCTGCTCGAGGCCATAGATCGCGATGTCGAGGAACAGGTCGTCCTCGATGCCCCGGAAGTAGTCGTTCGCGATCCACTCGTAGTGGCGGACACGCTTGTAGGGCACGCACCACAGCGGAAAGTGATCGATCGCGCCGCGGTACCAGCGCATGAAGGCGTCGAGCTTCGACACCGGCAGAAAGAGGTCGACGGTGACGGTCGGTCGCTCGGACGGGAGGAACCGGTTCAGGAGGTCGGCGAGTCGAAGGAGCCGCGCGGACGTCATGAACTTGCCGAAGAGTAGCCTTCCGAGGAACGACCGCGGATGGACGTTCGTGACACCGCGGTCGTAGCGAAAGAAGTAGTCCGCCGTCCGTAGGTAGTCCTCGGTTCGCTTTCCGGTGCTCTGCCAGTAGACGCGCACCCAGTCGTAGCGATGGGTGTACGGCGCCTCGTCGACGAAGTTGCCGAGGCACAGCACGAACTTGTCGGGCCCGTGGATGATCCCGTCCATGAAGTCCACGTCGAGCTCCGCGGAGTGCCTCCGGATCGCGGCGAGGTAGTCGTCGAGCGTACGGAACGTGTCGTACGTGAGCTTCACGAAGGGCTTGGCCGGCACGAGCCGGAACTTCAGCTTCGAGAGGACGCCGAGCGTCCCGAACGAGCCGTGCATCATCTGGAAGACGAGCCCGTGCTCGTTCTCCGGTGTACAGCGAAGCACCTTGCCGTCGGTCGTGATGACCTCGTACTCGAGACAGGTGTCATGGAATCCGCCGTATCGAAACGACATCGATTCGAGCGAGCAGCCGGAGACGGCGCCCCCGACGGTGATCGTCTTGAGCTCCGGGACGACGATCGGCACGAGCCCGTGGGCCATGGTGGCGTCGACGAGGTCCTCGAACGTCACGCCGGGCTCGGCGGTACACGTCCGCGCGACGCGATCGATTTCGAGGACCCGGTCCAGATCGCTGATGTCGATCTTTTCGTCCTCGCGGCGCTTGTCGCCTCGCTTCGGAACCTGGTGCGCGACCGCCTTCTTCTTCAAAGAGACCGGACGCCGTCCGTCGTGCCGCTTCAGCTCGAGCGCGATCCGGCGAACCTTCGCGTCGTGAGAGCCTGCGCCATCGTCATCGTCCCTCGACACGACTCGCAGCAGGCTCTTCGGCAGCGACAAATTCATACCGCGGACTCGTGCAAGCCGTGCTCCGAGGCGCTCGTGCGGCGTGGCGGACGGAGCGCATAGCGCACGCACGACCAAACCGCGCGTATCGCTCGCCGCAAGCGCTCCACACGACTCCGCCCGCGTGCTCCACGCTAGCTTCGCGAAACGCTCATCCGCCACGCCCTGTGGCGAACTCCGCACGAGACGGAAACGGGAACACGCGAGCTCGGGAACGAGCGCGGCTCATGATCTCCGTCGGGGCCGCGACTCGCTCCCGCCCGGTGTCACGCGCGCGCTGCGTGCGCGGCCCCGCTCGCGACGTCGAGCGCGGTCACGCCGAGCACGCTCGCCGTCGCGAACGTTGCGGCGCCGCGCTTCGGATTGCTCGGCGCGAGCGCAGTGGCGAGCACTCCGAGGTCGAGCGCGTCGCCGGCGACACGTAGCCAGAGCCACGGCGCCGTGTGTCGTCCCGTCAGTACGAGGACGCCGCTCACGATCTCTCGCAGGCCGAACAGGCGAATCAGCGTGGTGCGATGCTCGAGCCCGAGGCTCTTCGCCAGCTTTCTCCCCGCGATGATCTCCGTGAGCCCGAGCCCGATGCTGAACCAGCCCAGGCCGCGCGCGACATTGCTCTTCTTCATTCTCGATCGCATGGACAGCAAACCTCCAATGCGGACGCAGCACGTGTCGTGCCCGGCCGCGTCAGACTCCGGGAGGAGGGTTGCCCTGCGGAGGGATCTTGGGGTTCTTTCGCGGGTCTTGCTGCGCCGGCGGCACGAGCACGGTCGGTCCCGGATCGCCGGGGTTCTCGACCTCGCGCGGACTCGTCGGATCGGAAGGTGTCTCGCCAGGCTCGTCGGGACGGCCCGGGTTCTCGTCAGGCTTGGCACCGCGCGGACCGGTGCGGTCGGATTCGGCTTCGCTCATGCGTCGTCGTGGTGCAGGAGCGGTGCCGCGCCCGCAGCGCGAGCGCGGCACATGCGCGATCAATGATGGCGAAGCCGCGCGGCCTCGTGGACGGCTTCGACCAGCTCTGCCGCGTCGATCGGCTTGCCGACGTGAACGTCGAACCCCGCAGCGAGCGCGCGGTCCGTATCACGATCCGCGGTGAAACCGCTCACCGCGAGCGCAGCGACGCCGGAGTCGCGCTTGCGGATCTCTGCGACGAGCTCGCATCCATCACCGCCGGGCATGGCGAGGTCGCTGACGATGACGTCGGGCGTCCACCGGCCGAAGAGCTCGAGCGCGGCGTGACTGCCGGACGCGCACGCCACATCCGCACCAGCGCGGCGGAGGATGGTCGCCATCAGCTCACGGGAGTCTTCTTCGTCGTCGACGACGAGGACGCGGAGATCGCGCAAGCTGTGGCCGGGCTCCACGACGTGCTCACTCGGCGCGACGACGAGCTCGTCGCGCAGCGGAAGCATGACGGTGAACGCCGCGCCCTTCCCGTCCCCTTCGCTCTCGACCGTCACCTTGCCGTCCTGGAGCTCGACGAGCTGCTTGACGATATAGAGCCCGAGGCCCAGGCCGCTTCGCGCCGAGGCGTAGTTGCGCTCCTGCGTGTACATCTCGAACACGTGTCCGATCAGATCGGGCGCGATGCCTTTGCCGGTGTCGCGCACGACGAGCCGCACGTGCGCGCCATCGCGCTTTGCTTCGACGAGGATTCGCCCGCCTCCAGGCGTGTACTTGAGTGCGTTCGACAGGAGGTTCATGAGCACCTGCTCGAGGCGCTGTCGGTCCGCGATCACGATGAGATCCGGTTCGACGTCGAACGACAGGTCGAGGCCGATCTCGGCTGCGCGCGGGATCGCTCCCTCGACCACGCGCTGCACCAGCGCGCCGATGTCCACCGGCGCCAACGCGAGCTGGATCCGGTCGGCCGCCATCCGCGAGATGTCGAGGAGCTCCTCGATCAGGTTTGCTTGCGTCCTCGCGTTCCGCTCGATCGTCTCGAACGCGCGGTTGCGAGCTGCCTGATCGAGGACCTCGCGACGAAGGAGCTGCGTCCAGCCGAGGATGGCATTCAACGGAGCGCGCAGGTCGTGGGAGAGCACCGCGATGAAGCGGTCTTTCGCTCGGTTCGCGCGTTCGAGCTCCTCACGCGTGCGCCGCTCGCGCACGAGTAGCTCCTCCTTGTCGCGCAGCGCTCGGGCGAGATCCTGCGCACCGTCGCCACTGACGGAAGCCGGCGCACGCTCGGCGGGTCGCAGGATCCAGAGCAGACGTTGCCCGCGTGACGTCAGCGACACATGGGCCGTCACGTTCAGCTCGCCGCCACCACGCGGACGAACCGCGAGGTCGAGGAGCTTGGTCGTTCCCCGCTCGAGCGCGTCGAGCGCGTCGTTCATCGGACGCACCTCGGCCGGATCGATGAAGGCGGATATCGGCTTGCCTCGAAGAAAGCGCATCTCGAGGCAGAACAACTGCACCGCTGCCGCGTTGGCATCGCGGACGACCCCAAACCGGTCGGTCACGAGATAGGCGTCCGGCGCGCGCTCGAACAGGTCGGCATACCGTTCGCGCTCGGCTTCGAGGCGAAGCCCCATACGTCCGAGCTCGTCGAGCTGGGCACGCAACTCCTCCTCGGCCACGAGCAGCTCTTCGTGCTGCACGCGCAACGTATCGAGCGCCTCACGCAGGACCACCGGATCCTGTTCGAGGCCCGGCTTCGGTCCGAGGAGCTTCGCAGCCCGCTCTTCCCCAGACCGCATCGACGACGCGAACGACTCGATGCGATCTGCGAACGCATCTGCCCCGCGCCTCCGGATTCGCAGAGACATCACCCCACCTCCTCCACGAGAACGATCACCCCTCTCGTGTGCTCCCCCCTCAAAGGCGACACACAGATCCTGCAAACTATGCTTTTGCCGTGCGCGCTCGTGCAGTCAATAGTCCGTTCGGATTCTTCATCCATGTCGAGAGCGACGCGGAGCGATGTCGCGATGTCACGCACCGGCAGGCCGATCGCAAGGCTCGCTATGGACTTCCCGACGAGATCGTGGGCGCGGACGCCGAACAGATCGACCATCCTCGAGTTCCAGGCCTGGACGCGAAGCTCGCGATCGAGCACCGCGACGCCCGCGCGAAAGCTCGCCAGCACCGCGCCGAACAACGCAGTGGTCTCGTTCAGCTCGGTCCCACGCTGTCGGAGCTCCTCGTTGATCGTCTGGAGCTCCTCGTTCGTCGACTGCAGCTCCTCGTTGACGGCCTCGAGCTCCTCGTTCGTCGACTGTAGCTCTTCGTTCGTGGTCTCCAGCTCTTCGTTCGTTGCTTGAAGGGTCTGGTGCGTCGAGCGGACCTCGGCGCGGGCTGCCCGCAGCTCTTCCTGTGACGCTTCGAGCTCGAGGTTCGCTCGCCGTAGCTCCACCTGCATGCGACGCATCGGCGTGACGTCCACGAGCGCAACGTGAACCCCGACGAGGCTCCCTGCCTCCGAGAGCAGCGGAGAAATGACGATGTCGAAGAACGTCTTCTCGCCGCTAGCGAGGACGCGCTCCACCTCCTTCATACACGTCGCGCTCCGTTCGAGACGAACACGCTCGACGTTCGCCGCAAGCTCGGTCCACCGAGCCGAGATGCCGAGCTCCTGGAACGGCTTACCGATGTCGAGCGGAGACAGAGAGCAGAGAGTCGACGCCTGCTGATTCGCAACCGCGAGACGACCGGTCGTATCGACGACGATCTGTGCGACGGGACTGCCCTCGAACGCGAGCTGCCGCAGCACCGCACGCGCCACTTCCTCGGCACTCGGCGTCTCACGGTCGTCGGCATCGGGAGCGCTCTTCTGTCGACGGCGCACAGGCTTCGTCATCGGCGCGAAGAGACGCATCTTGAGGTCGACGGGCACGAAGAGCTTCGCGTGCGAGAGCAACATCTCCGCCTTCCCCAGGAACAGCACACCGCTGGGGACAAGCGAGAACTGAAGGCGTTGGAGGATGCGCTCCTGCGTCTGCGCGTCGAAGTACATGAGCGCGTTCCGGCACGTGAGAACGTCGACGCGCGGAATCGGTGCATCCTGCAACAGATCGTGGCGCCCGAAGATGACGTCTCGCCGGAGCTCCTGTTTGAAGACGAAGTTGTCACCGGCTCGAATGAAGTACTTCTCGACGAGCTCCGGGGGAACCATCTCGAGCGCCCTGCTGGAGTACGTGGCCACGCGCGCATGCGCGAGTGCCGCTTCGTCGATGTCGGTTGCATAGATCTTCACCCGACGACTGAAGGCTTCTTCCCCGAGCGTCTCGCAGAGGACCATGGCCAAGGTGTACGGCTCTTCCCCGGAAGAACATCCGGCGCTCCAGACGCGGATCGGCGTCGAGGAGTCGGGGTCGACGATCGACGGCAACCTCTTCGCGAGTGCCTGCCACGCCGGCGGGTCACGGAAGAACGCCGTGACGTTGATGAGGAGGACGTCGAAGAGATGCCCGAGCTCGTCCTCGTTCAGCGCGAGATGGTCGCGGTAGGCCGCAAGAGAGCTCATACCCACGGCGGACATGCGCCGTCGGACACGTCTCAGCAGGCTGGGCCGCTTGTGACCGGTGAAGTCGAAGCCGCGATCGCGATGAAGGAAGTCGAGCAAAGCGTCGAGCTCCTGCTCGTCCTGTTCGTCCCCCGCGCCGGACTCGTCGATGCTTTCGTGTCCGTGAATCATTCGTCGGCCTCTCGGCGGATCCGTCCCGCGCCCGGAAGAGCACGCACGCGCGCGAGCGAGCGCATGCGCCACGGCACCGCAACGCGCCCGAACATCGAACGGCCACACGTACACGTGTGGCGACCGCCCGATGTCGGCGCGCTGCGACGTCGCTATGGGTTCGAACGCGGGGCGGCGCCGGTCATCCCGGCTGGAGCAACCGTTCGATGTCCGGCCGGAGGCGGAAGAGGGAGACCTTCTCGCGCGCCTCCGGGGTGAGGCGACCGAGCGTGAACGCGACCTTGCGGCGCGTCTGTGCGAGCCCGAAGTAGTCCGCGTAGCGCGGGCTCATCAGCGAGAGGAACGACAACGCATCGGCGTCGTCGAGGACGGCAGCGTCCCGCTCCGACTGCACGTGTCCGCCGACGAGATCCCGTACACGCTGAGCCTCGTCTTCTTCGATGCCGAGGCCCCGAAGGATCGCGAGAGCTCGTTCGCCGCCGCGCTTTGCCTGCGCGTCGTCGAGGGCCCGATGCGCGCGGTGCTCGATCCTTTCGTGGAGATCGCTCTCGAGTCGGTCGATGTCGTGGAACAGTGCAGCGATCTGCGGTGCCATGCCGATCTCCGGTTCGAGCCGGAGCATCCACTGCCAGGTGTCGAGTGCGTGCTCGAGATCGAACCGGACGGCGCCGAACGCCGAGGCATGCGCCTCGAGCACCGCGTCGAAGATGGGAGCGGCCGACGCAGCGTTCCGGCGAGCGACCAGACGCTGGTAGCGGGCCATCACTTCACACGCGACGCCTGCTGCATCGCTGCCGCGGACGGTGAGGCTGTTGACGGGACGAGCGTTCTCGACGGCCTCGTCGAAGCGTCGGAAGTCGAATGCACCGCGCCACGCGAAGTCGTCGATGACGAGCTGCGACTTGTCGCGCGTCTCGCGCGCGTCGCACGTCTCGACGCGCTCGATGGTGACGGTCGGGAATTCACGCTCGATCCTCGACGTATCGAGCTCCTCGTCGGCGTCGGCGACGAGACGAACGCGCGACAGCTCCTGCGCGACGACGCCACGCGCCTTGCGCCAGGGCATGCCGGAGAGCGGAAGTACGGAGGCACGAAGCTCTGCTCCGGACGCGGGCGGCGTCTCGGAAGCGATACTGGCGGACGTCCACGCCGCGGAGGTGTTCGAACGGAGATCCTTCGAGAGAACAGCGGTCATGATGCAAGCCCCAGGTCGAGCTGAACGTAGGTCGGGTAGGAAGCCTTCTTCATCGTCGTCTGGGTCTGGCTCGCGACCCAGTCGAGGAGCTCCAGCAAGCCCGCGTCGAGGTGCCCCTCGGAGCGATGCCCGAGCGCCTGTTCGGCCCGGGCGACGTCGGCGAAGCAGTGCCTGATGTCACCGATGTGATACGTGCCGGTGATCTCCGGCGCGAGCTTCGACACACCCGCCACCGAGGCCATCCGTCGAGCCATGTCGAAGAGAGAGGTGGCTCGTCCGCTGCCGATGTTGATGACCGCATGGCGCGTGTCGCTGCTCATCGCGAGCCGGCAAGCGGCGGCTACCTCGCGAACATCGACGAAGTCACGGAGCTGGCCGCCGTCCTCCGAGATGAGCGGCCGACGTCCGGCGAGCAGCCTCGACGCGAACCGCGCGAGGTCACCGGTGTACGGGTTCGAGAGCGACTGACGGACACCGAAGACGTTGAAGAAGCGAAGCGCCATCGTCGGAATGCCGAAGGCCCGACCGAAGCGCAGGCACATGCGCTCCTGGTCGTACTTCGATCCGGCATACACCGAGCCTTCGATCGAGGGCGTCTTCGACTCGGGAGTCGGCATCGGTGCGAGGCGCTCGCCGTTGTCCGTCGGATCCCACTCGCAACGACGAAGTTGATCGGGACGACGACGCAGAATCTCGATCGGCGAGCCGGACGGATCGCGATAGAGGCCCTCGCCGTAGACCGTCATGCTCGAACCGAGGATCAGTCGCTCGACAGACGAGCGGACGAGACGATCCATGAGCACCGCGGTGCCCACGTTGTTGGCCGACATGCAGCGGTCGATCTCGAACACGCTCTCGCCCGCGCCCACCGCGGCGGCGAGATGAAAGACAACCTCGATCCCCTCGAGCGCGCGCTCGACGAGCGCACCATCGCGCACGTCACCGACGACGAGCTCCACCTCCTGGCCGAGATAAGACGGACGCTTCCCCCCCTGATGCACCCGTGGCGAGAGATTGTCGAGCACTCGCACCGTATGCCCGTGCGCGAGCAGCTCGTCCGCGAGGTGCGAGCCGATGAAGCCGGCACCTCCCGTGATGAGGACTTTCTTCGACATTGATTTTCGTCTCCGTTCGAATGGACGACAGCGCCTTCGCCGCCTCGGATGGCAGCGACCAACTTGTGGACAATTTCCCCCCGCGCAGCGCTCGTTCGGAGCTGTGAGCGGACGCCGGCGCGTGGTGCACTCCGCATGCCGCGGAGCGTCGCGGCGTGTCATCTTCGTCGACCGTGCGCCGAAGCCCAGTGTGAACCCGTGTAGCCCGAAGTAGGCTGTCCTATTTCGCCACGGTCAGGGGCGTTCTGCACGCGTGAGTTCTCGGTGAAAGCACCACGAGAACTCGATGTTCAACGAAATTCCGTTCCATTGCCCGCCTCTGGACTCTCCACCGGGGCCGCTGTTCGCAGCACGCGACCGGCCGTCCGTGAGTCAGAAGGGCATCACGAGTTTTCGGCGTGCAGGTAGCGGGCCATCGGAAGGCCCCTGGTCCGGCGGATCATCCCGTGCACCTCGGCGCCGGCCATGTCGCCCCTCGCCGTGTCGGCCCTGGATGCGTGGGTCTATCGCGACAGCAAGCAGCTCGCTCACGGTGGCTCTCTCCTCCGCATGCTGGAGAGATCGATCATCGAGGTGCACCGGCTTCGCGCGTCGACGGCGAAGAAGCGGGCTGCCATCGAAGCGCTCGTCTGCGCGGGGGAGCTCGAAGCGGCGCTCGCAGACATCGGCGACCCGCTGGCGACCGCGGTCGCGCACGCCACCGACGCACTTGCGGCAGCAGCACTCGGCGAGAGCTCCGACCTCCTCTCCTGTGCGGAAGGCCTCGCGCACGCGCGCGCTCCTCGGAGCGTCGCCATTCGCCCGCCCGAGGGGTTTGCGTACTACGCGCTCGCCCCGCAGGCCTACGCCGCGGCGAGCGAAGTCATCGAGGCCACCGAGGCGCTCGTGATCGGCGTGCGATCGATCGGCACGACGCTGTCGGCGATCACGGCGGCAGCCCTGCGGGCGCGCGGCGTATCGACGGCGCGTGTCACCGTGCGCCCCGACGGGTCGCCAATCGATCGCCGGCTGACGCTCGACCCGGAGATCGCCGACGCCATCGCCCATGCTCGCGACCACGGCGCCGCGGTCGTCATCGTCGACGAGGGTCCGGGCCTCAGCGGGTCGAGCTTCATCGCGACGGGCGAAGCGGTGGTGATGGCCGGCATCCCACGCGAGCGCGTCCTCTTCATATGCAGTCGTCCAGTGGACCCGGACCGACTCTGCGCGCCAGATGGCCCGAGGCGATGGCAGTCGTTCCGCCACATCGTTGCGGCAACGGGCGCGTTTGCTCCCGCGGCATGCGCCGCGCTCGGGCGGCCGCTCGACATCTCTGCCGGCGCGTGGCGCCCACTCCACTATCCGGGCGACGAGCACTGGCCGGCGGTCGCGCAGTCGATGGAGCGACGCAAGCTCGTCGCAGGAGGACGCCTCTTCAAGTTCGAGGGGCTCGGGTCGGCCGGACGGGCTGCGCGCCATCGTGCGTCCGCGCTCGCCGCCGAGGGCATCGCGCTCGACCCGAGCGACGAGGGTGACGGCTGGACGTCGTACCCGTGGTGTGGTCGTCCGATGCAGGTCAGCGACCTCGATCGCTCACTGATCGAGCACATCGCACACTACTGCGCGCGCCGACCGACGCTCTGCCCGCTCGTGTCGGCCGAGCACGAGCTCGAGCCAGTCGCGGCGAAGAACCTGCGGGCACTGCTCGGCGAGACAGCGGCCGTCGAGGCTCTCATCTCGAACCTGCTGCTCCCCGTCGAGAGAATCGCGACCACGGACGGACGCCTGGCTCCGCACGAATGGCTGCGCATGGCGGACGGCAGCGTCCGGAAGACGGACGCGATCGCCCACGGCGACGATCACTTCTTTCCGGGGCCGACGGACATCGCGTGGGACCTCGCCGGTGCCGTCGTCGAATGGGAGATGGACCGCGACGCATGCGACTACCTCCTCGCGTGCTATCGGCGCGCTTCTGGTGACGACGCCACGAGTCGCCTCGCTGCGTGGATCGCCGCGTACGCGTCGATCCGAGGGGCCTTCACGGCGTTCGCCTTGAACGGCTCGTCCGCAGCCGAGGCCCTGCGGCTCACACGTGATCTCGACCGCTACCACACGCGGCTCGCTGTCTGCATGGATACCAGCAGCGGGCGCCCTCGAGAATGAACCGAGCCTGGTCCACGCTGATCTTCGG
Organism: Pseudomonadota bacterium; assembly: GCA_023423895.1. Classification (GTDB taxonomy): domain Bacteria; phylum Myxococcota_A; class Polyangia; order Polyangiales; family Polyangiaceae; genus Labilithrix. The sequence goes on along the minus strand of JAFAER010000081.1, from coordinate 40,007 downwards.
TGCCCGGCTGAAGAGCTCGGAGGAGCAGCAGGAGCGCATCGGTCCGCTGAGAGGCGTCGCGGTGCTCGGCCTCGATGCGCTCGCGTCCGCCGCATACGGGCCGGAAGCGCTCCTCACGACCTTGCTCGTCCTCGGTGCGAGCGCCGTCGACTATCTCCTGCCCCTCACGATCGCGATCGTGGCCGTCATCGTGATCGTGACGGCATCGTACCGCCAGACGATCGGCGCGTATCCGTCCGGTGGCGGCTCGTTCACGGTCGCGAAGGAGAACCTCGGCACCACGGCCGGCCTGGTCGCCGCGGCCGCCCTCGGGCTCGACTACGTCCTCAACGTGGCCGTCGCAATCGCCGCCGGCACCGGCGCGATCGTCTCTGCGGTGCCGGCGCTCTTGCCGCACACATTGGCGATCTGTCTCGCGCTCCTCGTCGGGATCACCGTGCTCAACCTGAGAGGCATCCGCTCCACCGCGGTCGCGTTCGTCGTCCCCGCGTACGTCTTCATCGGATGCCTTGGGCTCACCATTGCGGTCGGTGTCGGGCGTGCCGTCGCCGGCGATCTTCCGCCGACGACGGCCCCCGGGACGGCTCCCCCCGCGGCCGTCGCGCTCGTGACCCCGTGGCTCCTCGCGCGAGCGTTCGCGAACGGATCGACCGCGATGACCGGTATCGAGGCCGTGAGCAACGGTGTGCCGCTCTTCGCGACACCGAGCGAGGTGCATGCGCGGCGCACCCTCGCGATCATCGCAGCGTGCCTCGTCGTTCTCCTCCTCGGCATCGCCGTCGTCTGCCACGCCTTCGACATCACCGCGACGCCGCCCGGCGAGACGGGCTACGAGAGCATCCTCTCTCGACTCGTCGCGACTGTCTGGGGCCGCGGCGCGTTCTATCACCTCACGATTGCCGCCGTCGTCGCCGTCCTCGCGTTCTCGGCGAACACGAGCTTCGCGGGCTTTCCTCGCGTGGCGAGGCTCCTCGCCCTCGACCGCTATCTTCCCGAGACCTTCGCACACCGAGGCCGGCGGCTCGTCTTCTCGCACGGCATCGTCGTCCTCTCCGTGCTCTCCGCGGTCTTGCTCGTCACCTTCCACGGCATCACCGACCACCTCATCCCGCTCTTCGCGGTGGGCGCGTTGCTCTCCTTCACGCTCTCGCAGGCAGGGATGGTCCGGCACTGGCAGAAGAGCCGCGGGCGCCACGCGCGTATGAAGATGGCGTTCAACCTCGCTGGCGCCATCGCCACGGCAGCGACGCTCGTCGTCGTCATCGCCGCGAAGTTCGAACACGGCGCGTGGATCAGCCTCGTGCTCATCGCCGGGATGTACGTATCGTTCTGCACGAGCCGGCGCCACTACTCGGCGCTCGAGCGGATGACGGCTCTCAGCGGTCCGCTGAATCTGCGACCCGCGCCGCCGCCGCACGTGATCATCCCGCTCCGACGCTGGGACCGGCCTGCGCAGAAAGCGCTGCACTTCGCTTATGCCCTGTCTCAAGACGTGACCATCGTGCAGGTGCTGACGCCGGAGCACCAGGCGGACACGCTCGAACGGAGCTGGAAGGACCTCGTCGTCCGCCATGCAGAAGAGGCGAAGGTCCGGCCGCCGAAGCTCGTCGTGCTGACATCCGAATACCGCGAGCTGTTCGCGCCGCTCCTCCACTTCATCAAGGAGCTCGCGAAGACGGACCCGACGCGGAGCGTAGCGGTCGTCGTCCCCCAGATCGTGGAGCCCCGCTGGTATCACGTCTTCTATCACAACAACACGGCGGCTCTCCTGAAGGGGCTGCTCCTGTTCCGCGGCGGCCCACGCATCATCGTCGTGAGCACGCCGTGGTACGTCGAACCTCAGTCGTAGTACTCGGCGCCGAGATGCGTGATCAGCTCTTCCCCCATCAAGAAGCGCAGCGTGTTCTTCAGCTTCTTGAGCTGGATGAAGAGGTCATGCTCCGGAACGAGGCCACGGGCCGCCATGGGTGACTTGAAGTAGAACGAGAGCCACTCCTGGATGCCCCGCAGCCCTGCGCGCTGCGCGAAGTCGAGGAACAGCGCGAGATCGAGGACGATCGGCGCAGCGAGGATGGAGTCGCGACACAAGAAGTCGATCTTCAGCTGCATCGGGTAGCCGAGCCAGCCGAAGAGATCGATGTTGTCCCAGCCCTCCTTGGCATCGCCGCGTGGCGGGTAGTACTCGATGCGGACCTTGTGGAAGACGTCGGCGTAGAGCGCGGGGTGCAGGTGAGGCTGGAAGATCGTCTCGAGCGAGCCGAGCTTCGAGACCTCCTTCGTCCGGAACGAGCCGGGGTCGTCGAGGACGGCCCCGTCACGGTTTCCGAGGATGTTGGTCGAGAACCAGCCTCGCACGCCGAGCATCCTCGCCTTGAGGCCGGGCGCGATGACGGTCTTCATCAAGGTTTGGCCCGTCTTGAAGTCCTTGCCTGCGAGCGGGACATGGCGCTCGCGGGCAAGCTGCCAGGCGGCCGGGAAGTCGACGGTGAGGTTCGGGGCGCCGTTCGCGAACGGAACTCCCTCTTTGATGCAGGCCCAGGCGTAGATCTGCGAGCTCGCGATCTGCGGGTCGTTCGCGAGGAGCCCGGCCTCGAACGCTTCGATCGACTCGTGGACGGCGGTCGGCTCGAGATACACCTCCGTCGACCCGCACCAGATCGCGACCGCACGCGTGCACTCGTTGCGCTTCATGAACGCACGGATGTCGTGCTGGACCTGCTCCACGAGATCCGCCTTCGTCGATCCTCGCTTCACGTTCTCGCCGTCGAGACGGCGCACGTAGGCTTGATCGAAGACGGCGGCCATCGGGCGAATCCGGCAGAGCTCGTCGGCGACGAGCTCGAGGTGTTGCGGATGGAGCACGTCGGCGCTCCGCGCTGATTCGAGAGCGTCGTCCGTGAAGATGTCCCAGCCGCCGAAGACGAGATCGTCCATCGACGCCAGCGGCACGAGCTCGCGCACCTTCGGCTGGCGAGCGTGCTTCCGCGAACCGAGTCGGATGGTCCCCATCTGGGTGAGCGAGCCCACTGGCTCTGCGAGACCGCGCCGCGCGAGCATCACGCCGGCGATCGCAGTCGTCGCGACGGCGCCGAGGCCTGGAAGGAGGACGGCGAGTCGGCCGGCGGCTGGACGGATGGTCGATGGCTTTTGCACGGCGGTGCTCCTCCTGACTGTCGATGGCCTGGACCTGGGACTACGCAGCAGACGCGCGACGCGCCGGGATGGATCGGACGAGCTCGACGAGCTCCCGCGCGCGGTGGGCCGCGGTGTGCTCGGCGAGGACGCGCTCGCGAGCGGACCGCGCGACTCCGTCGAGAGCCTCGCGCGAGAGCTCCAGCATCGCGAGAACGTCGTCGGTGTCGCGGGCGACGAGGATCTCCGCCCCGGGGGCGAAGAACGCCTCGATCCCAGCCCAGTGATCCGTGATCACGGGTACACCGCACGCAGCCGCCTCGAACAGCCGCGCCGACGGGCAGAAGCCGGTCTTCGCCATCGCTCCTCGCGTGAGATTCAGCGTGAGCCGAGAGGAGCCGTAGAACGCCGAGTGGTCGGCCGGCGAGACGTGCGCGAGTACCATGACGTTCGACGGCCGGCGCATCTCGGCGGGATACATCGGTCCGCCGAGCACGAGCCGGCGATGCGGCGCACGCTCGGCCACGTCGAGGAGGAGGCTCTCGACTCCGGCCTGGCGATCGACCGAGTACGTCCCGAGATACGAGAGGTCGCACGCGAGCTCCGGCCTCCGCTGGCCCGGTCGATGAGCATCGGCATCGACGCAGCCGAAGAGCGGAGCGACGCGACGAGCGCCGAGCTCGTGCCGGAGCCGTTCGAGCACCTCGCCGCCCGTGTAGCTGAGGACCAGATCGAACTCGCCATACCCACCTGGGGGCAGCCACGAGACGAGCTCCCCCTGCCCCAGACGCTCGAACGTCACCGGCGTGTCGAGATCGTAGAACACGCGCGTTCGACGCGACTCGAGGACGAGCTCGGTCGCAGCGGCCGCATCGGCCTGGTACGAGGTGACGATCGCGACGTCGGCGGTCGCGAGCTCGCGGCGGGCTCTGGGAGCGGCCTCTGCCCAGGTCGGATAGATGACGATCTCGTAGCCTTCACCGGTCGTGAGATCTCGATGGCTCGCGTAGAACGGCGTATCGCGCTCGAAGAAGACGACCTGGTGCCCGTCCTTCGCGAGCGCTCGCAAGATTCCTCTCCACAACGTGGCGTGTCCGTTCCCCCATGCAGAGCTGACCGACAAGCCGAAGATGACGAACTTCATGCCGCCACCTCGCGGAGGAGGCGCTCGACGTCCGGACGGAGCCGTACGCAGTCGAGCCTCTCCTTCGCACGCGGTCCGAGCCGCGAGAGCGTGTACGCGACCTTGCGGCGGGTCTGGGCCACACCGAAGTAGTCGATGTATCCGGGGCTGTTGAGCGAAAAGAACGAGAGCGCGTCCGCGTCGTTGAGCAGCAGCACCTCCGGATCGCCCGCTCGGCGCTCGTGGCGACCGACGAGGTCCCGCGCGCGCTCCGCCTCTTCCGAGCTCACCCCTGCCTTCACGAGGATCTCGAACGTGCGCTCGGCTCCCTTTTGCGCGTGCGCGTCCTTGAACGTCTGATAGTCCGGGGCGCGGTGCTCGATGCGCTCACGCGCCTCGCTCTCCAGGCGCTCGACGTCGTGAAACAAGGCCGCGAGCTGCGGAGCGAGCCCGACCTCCGGTTGGAGCCGCAACATCCATTGCCATGTGTCGACCGCGTGATCGAGGTCGGCCTTCACCAGAGGAAGGGACACATCATGGATCCCGGCATGGGCCCGCAACACCGCATCGAACAGCGGCGTCGACGACGCATGGTTTCGCCGGCTGAGCAGACGTTGGTATCGCGTCAGGACCTCGCACGCGATGCGTGGGGCGTCGTGTCCGCGCACCGAAATCCCGAGCGTCGACCCGGCGTGCTCGATCTTCTCGTCGAGCGTCCGGAGATCGAACGCCCCACGCCAGACGTAGTCGTCGACGATGATGTCGGACGGCGCCGCGTGCGAGGCTCGCTCGACCCTGACTGTCGGAAACTCTCGTTCGACGACGCTCGAGTCGATGTCGTCGTCGCCGACGAGACGCAGCCGCACTACCTCGAACCTCTGTGTCATGAGTTACCTCCACGTCTTCTCGGCGCGCTCCTCACAAAGAGAGCTCCCGGTGCGTCGTCCACGTCGGACGAGGCTCGGGCACTCGTCGGTTCGCTCGTAACGAGACCGAGGCAATCGCCTCAGCAATATCGGCGTGTCATCCGCGCGCAGAACTCGGCAAACGCTTCGACGTTCTTGGGCGGCGACGTGTGATCCGGCCTGATGCCCGCGGACTCCGGTGTGAAGCAATACGTCACGGTCACGTCGAAAGGCTCGAGCGCCTTCATCTGGCGATCGAACCAACGCTCCGCGCCTGGCCGTAGACTGTCTGCCCAGGACAAGCCCGTGCGCAGCTTCTTCACGCCCAGCTTTCGGAGCCAGGCGACCATGTCGTCGAGCCTGTGATCCTCGTAGTGCATCCACTGGCACACGCCGAGCGCCGGCGTGAAGTCGCTGAAGAGGCGCAGCGCTCGCTTCGGCTGACCGTCTTCGCGAATGAGCCCCATGTAGAAGTGGCGGTAATAGGACGATCCTTCAGCCTCGCGATGACGTGTGGTCGCCGGCCACGCCTTCGGAAGGTCGTAGAGGCTGTACCAGTGGATCCGTTCGACCCTGTCCAGCAGCAGCTCCGCGGTCCTGCGGAGCCCGAGCTCCTGCACTTCCTCCGAGCCGAACGTCGACACGCCGGCCTCGCTCACCCAGAGAGGCCGGCTCGTCACCGTGCGGATCTCCGCCAGCTTGTCCGGCCACTCGTGGACCTGCCAGTGATTCCAGTCGAACGGGAACCCGTGGAGCGCGACGACATCGACCATGTCGAGCACTCCCTTCTCGCTCATGTTCCTGACGAAGCTCGGGTCAATCGGCGAGATGCCCCCGAGCACCTGGGTGAGCCGCGGGCGTTCCCGGCGGATCTCGGCGGCGGCCGCCTTCACCATCGAAGCGAACATCGCCCAGTCCTTGTCGATGGAGAAGTCCCAGTGACTGAGGTTGTTCGGCTCGTTCCAGAGCATGACCGCTTCGACCGTCATCGCGCCCCCTCTTCGTCCGTGCGCTGGTCCTTCTCGTCGTTGGACGAGCTCGGTCTCTCGCCGAGGCCTTTCGAAGACTGCCCGTCTGCGAGCTCGCAGATGTAGACCTCCTCTTCCGGGTTCGACGCGATGCGGAAGCCGGCGCTACGCAACATCGCCTCGGTGCACGCTCGGTTCGGGATCCACCAGTTCGTCGGGTCGCCGGCGTACCGCTTCTCCACGAAATGCAGCTTCGGGTACGTCGACCTCTCGAATACCGCGCGCTCGCTGAAGGGAAAGTCCTCCTCCACGGGCGTCACGTTCAGCGAGCCGCGGAGCATGCTCTGGAAGACGAGCGTTCCGCGCACGACATGGTCGTGAATGAGGTCGAGCGCCAGCAGCGGATGGCGCAGGTGATAGAGGACGCCCATGAAGAGGACGATGTCGAACTTCTCGCGGAGCTCCTTCACCTCGTAGACGCTCATCCGGTGGAGCTCGATGTCCACCCCGGTGACGTCGGCGGCGAACCGTGCCTGGGCCAGGCAGACGTCGTCGAAGTCGATGCCGACGACGCGGTCGGCGCCCCGGCGTTTCATCTCGATGCTGTAGAACCCACCGTTGCAGCCGATGTCGAGCACCGTCGAGCCGCGGAGGTCCTTCGGGATCGCGTGCTGGAAGCGCGCGAACTTCTGGCGCGGGTAGTCGCCGAGGAAGTGGGACGGCGCGGTCGATACTCCGCCGAGATCGAGGTTGTGAAACCAGGGACCGAGTCGTTCGACTTCCTGCACGATACGCTCCCGGTTCATGTTCGTTCTCCGTACCGCGACGTGGTGATGCGCGGACCGTTGGCCACGCGCTGTGCAGACTGCCTGCGCTCGCTGCCGACGACGTTCGGCCCGTCGAGCTTCGTCACGACCTCGAGAAGCTGGATCGCCTCGCGATAGCCGCCGACCGTGCCTGTATCGACGTATGCGCGTCCGCCATGCACGGCGCGAGCCTTTCCCCCGCGCTCGAGCCACGCATTGACGAGCGTTCCGACGTATGGGTCTCTCGGCGTGCGCGTCAGCCACAGCTCGAACAGCTCGCGGAGCGCCCGGACGCGCACCTTGAACGCACCCCATACCCAGGCGCTCGCCGCGGAGGACTCCTTCACCTGCACCTCGACGACGGAGCCGTCGCTCCGGCTGACGACGGCGTCGAACCGCTCCGGATGTTCGACCGGAAAGCAGAGAAACGACAGGTCCTCGGAGCCGAGCAGCGCGAGCCCGTCCGCGGGAAACCAGATGGTGTCCGGAAGCCCGACGAGCACGTGCTCCTCCTCGTCGCCTAGAAGCGGCAGCGCCCGGAAGATCGCGTCACACAAGCCGCCAGGCTCCGGTTGAACCACGTAGCAGACGGGCGTCTCGGGAGAGCCGGCGCCGTAGTACTCGACGATGTCGCTCTTGCCGGGCGAGATGACGAAGCAGATCTTCGTCGCGCCGCCGAGCACCATGCGCTCGACGAGGTACTCGCTGACCGCGCGCGGCCGCTCGATGCCGTCGTCGTCGCCGCTGCCGACGGGCAAGAGCTCCTTGCTGAACGCGAGCGGCTGGATCCGGCTCCCGATCCCGGCTGCAGGTACGATCCCCCACATGGCCGCGCCTATCCGGTCGCTCCGTTGCCGCGCGCCGAGTCGGCGAGCGATCGCTCCATCCGGCGCATGAGGAGTGGCGCCGACTCGCAGACCGGTCGTCGTTCGCGGAGCACCTGGTCGAAGTAGGCGATCGTCCGAACGAGGCCTTCACGCAGGCGAACCTTCGGCTGGAAGCCGAGCTCACGTCGCGCCAGCGCGATCACCGGCCGGCGCATCTTCGGATCGTCCTCCGGCAGCGGCTGTCGAACGATGCCGACATCCTGTCCCGTGAGCTCGATGACGAGGTCCGCGAGCTCTCGTACCGTGAACTCGTCGGGGTTACCCAGGTTCACGGGTCCCGCGAACGAGGGGTGGTCCATGAGCGCGACCAGCCCGTCGATGAGATCGTCGACGTAGCAGAAGCTGCGCGTCTGCCTGCCGTCGCCGTAGACGGTGAGGTCGCGCCCCTCGAGCGCCTGGCAAATGAAGTTCGAGACGATGCGGCCGTCGTCCGGATCCATTCGTGGCCCGTACGTGTTGAAGATGCGCGCGATGCGGACCTCGACGCCGTGGCGGCGGGCGAAGTCCATCGCAAGCGTCTCGGCGCACCGCTTGCCCTCGTCGTAGCAGGCACGCGGTCCGGTCGTGCTCACCGCCCCGCGATAGTCCTCTGGTTGCGGGTGCACCTCGGGATCCCCGTACACCTCGCTCGTCGAGGCGAGCAGCACCCGTGCGCCGGTCTTGTGCCCGAGCCGAAGCGCGTTCAGCGTCCCGAGGACGCTCGTGAGCGTCGTTTTGACCGGGTCTTCCTGGTACCGCGGCGGGCTCGCGGGACACGCGAGGACGAAGATGCGGTCGACCAGCGCGTGGAAGGGCTCGGTCACGTCGTGCTCGACGAACGCGAACCGCCGATGCCGTCTCAGGTGCGCGATGTTGGCGAGCGACCCCGTCTGCAGGTTGTCGAGCGCGAGCACGTCCTCGCCTCGCGCTACGAGTCGATCGCACAGGTGTGATCCAAGAAATCCCGCACCCCCCGTCACCAGCACGCGTTCTCTGCTCATGATTCACCTCGAGGGCCGACCGGCTTCTCTCGTTCGGGGCTGCTCTGTTCCGTACTGTCTCGGCCTGGGCGGCCGAAGACCGTCGGGCCACCATTGACGACGACCCGGGCACGCCGAGCGCGTCGTTCCAGCAGCTCTCGCGTATAGCGCTCGAGCGTCTCCGCCCGGTGCTTCGAGGTGTGCTCCGCGAGGATGCGCACCATCGCTGCTTTGCCGATCTTGACGCGCTGGGCCTCCGGCAGCTCACGCAAGATCCGGAGCGCCTCGAGCGTCGTACGTACGACGAGGACCTCCGATCCCGGATCGAGGAGCTCATCGAGCCCAGGCCACGGATCGCTGATGATGGGCGTGCCGCACGCGCCCGCCTCGAAGATTCGAACGCTCGGCGACCAGCCGGCGGTGAGCATCGCCTTGCGGGTCACGTTCAGTGTGAAGCGCTGCGCGTTGTAGAAGTCGCGATGCTCGGACGGGCGAAGATGCGTCAGCCGCTCGACGTTCGGCGCCCAGTCGATGCCCTCGGGGTATTGCGCGCCCGCGACGACGAATCGTCCGGAAGACCACGAGCGCGCCGGTTCGAGCAGCAGGCGGTCGAGGCCCGGCTGCCGATCTTTGCTGTAGGTCCCCAGGTAGCCCAGGTCCCAGCGTGGCGACGTCTCTTCGTGATAGTGGACCTCCGGATCCACCGAGCAATACAGAGGCCGCACCCACTGCGCACCGTAGGTTCGGCGGAGGACGTCGAGTGTCGGCCCCCCGGTGAACGAGAGGTAGAGGGCGTAGCGCGCGACGAGCTCCGGCGCGAGATACGTGCACGTCCCGTCGATCAGCGAGGCGAGCGTGACGGGCGTGTCGATGTCGTAGAAGGCGACGCGTCCTTGCGCCAGATCGAGCGCCCAGCGCCCGACGTCGATCCCGTCGGGCACATACGATCCTACGACCACGAGGTCGGCGTCGCGGACGACCGAGGCAAACCGCTCGTGGAGCTCTGCGAGCGATCCATAGATGTGCGTCGTCGCCCACGGTACCGAGTCGAAGTCGCGATTGTCCGCGTAGAACGGCTGATCGCGCTCGAGAAAGGTCACCTCGTGTCCGCGCTCGGCGAGTGGGCGCAGCAGCGAGCGGTACGTCGTCGCGTGTCCGTTCCCCCACGACGAGCGCAGCGAGAGCCCGAGGAAGACGAAGCGGAACGTCACGGGGAAGCCTCCATCGAAGGCGCGTTCGTCACGAGGATCGAGTCGACGAGCTTCGCCCGCTGGGCGTACGTGTGGTGCGCGAGGATCCGTGCTCGTGCGGCCGCCCCGATCTCGCGGGCCCTGTTGGGGTCGAGATCGCGCAGCAGGCGAGCGACGTCCTCGCCGTCGTTGGCGACGAGGACCTCGCGGCCGGGCTCGAGGAAGACGTCGATTCCCTCCCACGCGTCGGTGATGAGGCACGCGCCTGCCCCGGCTGCCTCGAAGACACGCGTCGCCGGCGACCATCCGTTGGCCGCCATGCTGTCGCGGGCGACATTGAGCACGCAGCGCGCGCTCGCATTCAGCACGTTGTGCTGGTTCGTGTAGACGTGGCCGACGGTCCGGACGTTCGGCGGGACGCCCCGCCCTTCCCAGCCACTTCCGCCGAGGAGGAACGTCTTCTGTGGCAACAGCGACGCCGGCCGGAAGAAGAACTCGGCGATGCGCGCCTCACGATCGGGCAGCCGGTTTGCGAGCAGTGCCAGGTCTGCGAACCACGCCGCGTCGGCCTTCACCGGGAAGTGCGATGTCGGATCGAGCGCATTGTAAACCGGGACACAGAGGCGCGCGCCGAGCTCCACGTATCCGCGGACCACAGGCGGGCCGCCGCCATACGTGAAGATCAGGTCGTACTGCGGGATGAGCGCCCGGAACGGGTCGTCGGGGTTCGAGCGGACACGCTCGAGCGTCGCTGCGGCGTCGACATCCCAGAAGATCGAGAGCGCGCCCGGCTTCGTCGCGCGAGGCACCTCCTCTTCGAGGAGCGAGTCCCAGGCGCCGATGCCGCTGGCTTTCACGACGACGTCGGCACGGCGGGCGCGATCCAGCATTCGGTAGACGTCGTCCCGATCGGTTCCCGAGTAGACGACGACCTCGGCCCACGGGGGATCGGGCATGTCGCGATGCTTCTGTCGGTCGTAGGCGTCCGGCTCGTAGAACGTGATCTTGTGCCCGCGCGCGGCGAGCGCCCGGATGATTCCGCGATAGTAGGTCGCCGCCCCATTCCAGTACGCAGACACGAGGCTCGATCCGAAGAAGGCGATCTCGAGCGACAGCTTCATAGGAACACTCCGAGTGAAACGTTTGGTCGCGAGCCAGGTGCTCGCTCCCCGGAAAGCGACTCGAGGATCTCGAAGAGCTGGTCGACGCGATGTGCGCACGTGTGGCGCGCGAGGATCGATTCTCGACCGCGCACCGCCAGCTCCTGACGCGCCTCCGGATCGGCAAGCAGCATGCGCATGTGGCAGCGCATCTCGTGTCCGTCCTTCGCCACGAGATAGTCCGTCCCCATGCGGAACAGGCCCTCCGAGTCGGACCACGGGCCGCTCACGAGCGGGATCCCACAGGCGAGCGACTCGAACACGCGGATGGTCGGCACGCCCGGCAGCGCCCTCACGTAGGGGCGCCGCGGAACGTGCACCGTCATCTTGTGGGCGGCGAAGGCCCGCGGAACGTGGAAGTTCGGGAGCCAGCCGCCGTAGGCGATCCCGCACGCGCGGAGCTCGTCGAGCGCTTCGCGTGGGTACCGCACACCGAACACCTTCGCCACGAGCCGCAGGTCCCGCACCGGATCGAACAGCAGCTCGTGCAGCTCGGCGGTGCGCTCGCCGTCTCCCCAGTTGCCAATCCAGACGACATCACCTCGTGCGGCGAGGGCATCTCCGTCGGGCTCACGCTCCGGCACGACCCGCGCGATCGCGAGCGGGCTCGGCTTGAATACCTTGACGTCGGCAGCCTCGTGCCAGACCCAGACACGGGGTCCCCAGCCCGACCGCTCGTAGACGTCCTTCACGGCGGCACCGAACGCGAGGACGCCGTCGTAGCCGGACAGGTCGTAGCGCTCCATCTCCAGCGGCGCCGTCACGGAGCGGTGATGTGTGTCGTGGAAGAACAACGTGTAGCGCAAACGCGTTCGCTTGCGGTGGCTCCCGATCCGGCGGACGAGCTCGGGCGAGTTCCACTCGTGGACGAGGACGAGATCAGCGCCGTCGAGGAGCCGATCGAGATCGAGATCGACGGGGTCGTACCGCTCGGGACGCACGGCCGGGTAATGGTCGCGAGCCATCTCGAGGGCCCCTTCGCCATGATCGCGGACGAGGTTCTGCACGCTCCACGCGTCAGCGGGCTCGAACACGCTGACCCGATGCCCGCGCTCCGCGAGCTCCGAGACCACTCCTCGGAGGAAGTGCGCGTTGCCGTGGTTCCAGTCGGACAGCAGTGAATGGCAGAACAGGACGATACGCATCACGCGCTCCGCGTCTCTCGTGGCGGCTGCAGCGGCAGCGTCGGTGCACGGCGGGCAAGGAGGATGGCCTCGTAGAGATCGCGCATCGCCCGTGCCGTCCGCTCGGGCGTGTACAGCCGAGCGCGGAGGTTGGCGGCCTCCGCGAGCTGGGTGCGCCGCTCCGCGTCGGTCGTCAGCTTGGTGATCGTGTCGACGAGCGACTTCTCGTCGTCGGGCCGCACGTACACGGCCGCGTCGCCCCACACTTCGCGCTGGCTCGGGATGTCGCCGAGGACGAGCGCACAGCCGCGCAGGGCTGCTTCGAGTGCCGTGAGACCGAACGGTTCGTAACGCGAAGGCAGCGCGAAGATCGAAGCGCGATGCATGACGGCACCGAGGTCTTCTGGCGCGAGCCAACCGAGCGACTCGACCCCTTCGTGCGCGTTCGAGTCCCAGCCCGCGACCTTTACCGGCCACGGCAGCTCGCGCGCGACGCGTGCGAGCATCTCGACGTTTTTCCCGCGGTCCCATACGCGTCCAGCCGCGAGGATGAACGGCTCCTTGTCGCTGGTGCGCGGCGGCGGCGCGGGGAGACCGTTCGGGACGACCGCGGTGCGCGGAAGCGGCCCGTAGTGGTGCTCGAGGCTCCCGCGCATCGACTGCGAGACGGCGATCACGGCGTCGGCAGCCGAGAGTCCACGTTTCACCGCTTCCTTGTATGCGGCGTATCGGTCGGGGGCCGGCTTGCCCTCGACCGCCTCCCACCACGAAAGGACGCAGGAATGCGCCACGATGACGACCGGTGCGGAGAAACCTGCAGAGCCGTGGCAGTAGCCGTTGAGATGGACGATGTCCGGACGGACCTGACGCTCCAGCTCGCGAAGCCAGTCGCCGGCGCGGCCGACGTCGCCCCACGGGTCGTCCATCCATTCGAGGGCGAACGTGCTCTCGTGGAGCACGACGTTGGGAACGGCCCGGATCGCCGCTTCCTGCTCCGCCCGAGGCTTCGGCCCCATCATCGCGAGGTGGACCTTCGTCCCCGTCTTCGAGAGCTCCGACGCGAGGGTCAGCGCATACGTGAGCACGCCCCCCACCGCGTCGACCGTCATCAAGATCGTCTTCGTGAGCGCGCTCGCTCCTGCGTCATTGAACATGGCTCCCTCTTCCTTTGCTTCCCCTGAACTCCCCGGGGGTGTCCTCGATCCCCGTGAGTGCTCGGGCGCCCTCGAGCTCGGCGAGCGCGGCCGGCGCGCTCTCCTGGATGTCGCTGAACGTCTTGAACTGCGCGAGGTAGTGCTCGTGAGCACGCTCCCACGCGTCGTCGTCACAGGCGCCGAAGCGCAGCGTGTATTCGGGCGACCCCGGATACGGAAAAAGAGGGACGGGCTCGTTGGCCCACACGCCATGGCGACCGAGCCGCTCGCGCCACGCAGTCACCTTCTTCGGGTCGTCGGTCGTCGCCTCGAGGAGGTTGGCCTGTACGAAGGGGACGAACTTCTTGGCGTGGATCAGGAGCTCCGTCAGCTCCTCGGTGGTGAGCTTGCACTTCTTCGCGAGGAGCGATCGTCCCCGTTCGGTGATGCTCTCGAGGCCTGCTTCGATCGACACGCACCCTGCACGACCGAGCAGCTCGAGGAGCTCCGGCGTCCAATTGTCGATTCGCATCTGCACGCCGAACGCGATGTCTCGCTCCGCCAGCATCTCGAGCAGCGGGCGGTCGGGGACGAAGATCTCGTCGATGAAGTACGCGTAGGTGACGCCTTCCGCGATGAGCGCATCGATCTCGTCGCGGAGGACCGCGAGAGGACGCTTCCGAAAGACGTCGCGGAAGTTCTCCTTCGCGCAGAACGTGCAGTGGTACGGACAACCGCGCGAGGCCTCGAGCTCGGCGCCTGGTCCGTCCGGCGCGCGCTCGAACCGGTGATGATGATGGCGATGGCGCCGGAGCGCGTGCGACGGCCAGCGGAGCACCGGTAGCGTCTTCAGATCGGCGCTCGCCGGCTGCCCGTTTCGGATCAGCTGGTCGCCGTGGCCGCCGTCGAGCCACGCGACGGAGCCCACGTCGTGCCATCGCGACGGATCCATCGAAGCGAGCTGGCGAAGCACGCCTTCGCACTCGCCGAGGACCGCGAGATCGACCTTCAGCTTCCGCAGCGCCGCTCCTGGAGTGGAGGAGGCGTGTGGTCCGACGGCGATCGTGCGTCCGGCCACGCGGCGGATGGCGTCGAGCGTTCGCATCGGGACGCGGAGCTCGGGCGGCGCGCAGCGCCAGAACAGATAGCTCGGCGCTGTGGTGATCACCGTCGCGTCCGGCAAGAAGTGCTCGAGCGCCTGGTGCAGCCCCGCGTCGTCGCCAGAGAACGGCGAGGCTTCGTCGTCCGTGCGCCAGACGAAGCCGAGCTGCGCGTCCGCGACGAGGACATCGTGCCCATCGCGCTCGAGGAGCGCCTTGGTGTAGCCGTACTCGAGCGGTAGGTGCGGTTCGCGGCACCCGAAATAGATGCTCCGGTCGAACGACCAAGGCGGATTGACGAGCGCAACCCTCATCGCGATCGCGCCTCTGTTGCGCTGCGCGTGCGCGCAGGCCCTGTCTGGACGACATCCTGGCGGGACAGCCACTCGAACAGTTGGCCGACACCGTCACCCAGACCGGTCCGGGGCGACCACCCCAGCGCCGCCGAGACGGAGTTCACGTCGCTCACGTACCAGCGCTGATCCGCGCGCCGCCATGGCTCGAAGACGAGGTGCGGGCTCCTCCCCGTGAGCCGCGTGATGCGCTCGACGAGCTCGACGAGGCTCGTGGTGCTCGTGGGCCCGCCGCCGATGTTGAATGCGCGGCCCGAGAGGACGCCGATGCGCGAACGCGCGCGCACCAACGCGTCGACGAGATCGTCGACATAGAGGACGTCGCGGACCTGGCGCCCGTCACCGAAGATGCTGATCGGTTCGTCGCGAAGCGCGCGCAACAAGAAGTGCGCGACCCACCCCTGATCTTCGTTGCCGAGCTGCCGCGGCCCGTAGATGCAGCTCATGCGGAACACGGCGGCGCGGAGACCGAACGTGTGGGCGTAGTCGAGAACGTATTGGTCGGCCGTCCCCTTGCTGCATCCGTAAGGACTGCAGAACGAGAGCGGGCGCTCCTCCGAGATGCCGCTCGCGGCGAGCTTTGCGTTCTCCGGCTCGTAGCGACGCTCGCTCTGACGGAGCGTGACGTCCTCGAGCCCGCCGTACACCTTGTTCGTCGACGTGTAGACGAGGCTGGGCGGACGCGCACACATGCGGATCGACTCGAGGAGATTGAGCGTGCCCCCCGCGTTGATGTCGAAGTCCAGCCGAGGATGGTCGATGCTCGTCGTCACCGCGACCTGGGCCGCGAAGTGGAAGACGTGGTCGACGCCTGCCAGCGCGCGCGCCACGGCCGCGGGGTCGCGCACGTCGGCGATGAGCAGCTCCAGCCTCGGCCCGTGTTGGGCCTCGAGCCAACGCACGTTGCGTTCGACGCCGATACGCGACAAATCGTCCAGGATCCGGACGGGCTCTCCCGCGGAGAGAAGCGCGTGCGCCACGTTCGCGCCGATGAAGCCGGCGCCGCCGGTGATGAGGACGGTCATAGCGTCAGCCCCCGTGCCTCGAGCTCCGCCCGTGCCTCGAGCGCATGGTCGGCCGCGGCGCCGACCTGACTGTCGAGCCATCGTGCGAGCTCGGCGAGCCCGGTGTCGAAGTCGACCGCGGCGCGGTATGATAGGACGCTCTCTGCTCGGCGCACGTCGGCGAAACAATGCCGGACGTCACCCATGCGGTACTTGCCGGTGATCTCCGGCGTGAGGTGGGGCTTGCCGACGAGCTGCGCCATCTTGCGCGCGACCTGTGCGATCGTCCGCGACTCGCCACTGCCGACGTTCAGCACGGCTCCAGGCGCCGCGTCCGACTCGAGCGCGAGGCAACACGCGCGAGCGACATCATGGACGCTCACGAAGTCGCGCCGCTGCTCGCCGTCCTCGAACACCAGCGGCCGGCGACCGTTGAGGAGACGCGACGCGAAGATCGCGAGCACGCCCGTGTATGGATTCGAGAGCGCCTGCCGCGTGCCGAACACGTTGAAGAAGCGCAAGGCGACCGTCGGGATCCCGTAGGCTCGCCCGAGGACGAGGCACATCCGCTCCTGGTCGTACTTGGAGAGGGCGTAGACGGATTCGAGTCGCACGCTCTTCGTCTCGGGGGTCGGAATCGCCGTCAGTTGCTGACCGTTCATCCGAGGCTCCCACTCGGATCGCCGCAGCTGCTCCAGCGTCCGGCTCGGCACCTCGCGCGACGCACCGGTCGCGTCGCGATAGAGTCCCTCGCCGTAGACGCTCATGCTCGACGCGACGATGAGCCGTCCTCGCGGCTTGCGGATGAGGCGGTCCATCAGCACCGCGGTGCCGAGGTTGTTCACGGAGGTGTACCGCTCGACCTCGTACATGCTCTGCCCGACGCCGACCGCAGCGGCAAAGTGGAAGACGGCGTCCACGCCGTCGAGCGCTCGCTCCACAGCGGCACCGTCGCGGACGTCACCGACGATCAGCTCGACTCTGGGGTCGAGATACGCCGGGCGCTTCGCCTCCTTCCCGTGGACTTGAGGCGTGAGGTTGTCGAGCGCGCGGACCGAATGGCCGCGCGACAGGAGCTCGTCGGCGAGATGCGAGCCGATGAAGCCCGCGCCGCCCGTGATCAGGATGTTCTTCTTCGACATGGATCGCCCTTCCATGGAGGTCCGGGATCGCGAGCGAAGACGCGCGCGCAAGACAGGCCGCAACGAAAGACGCGGCGTCCCGCTCGTACGGAGCGTCGCCGCGCGGTCGCGATTCGCTTCTGCAGCGCGCGTGCCGTAAGAAGCGGTGCAAACGTACTTACCCTTCGTCGGGGTACTTACGTCGAGGTGTGAACGCGAACGCAGTCGGCGTTGCGGTCGCGATTCGTCACGATCGATGCGTCGCGGACTGTTTGCTGGAGCATCGAGTGCTCACACGCGATGTCGAAGCGCTGCGCCGGAGCGACGGATGATGACTTCGTTGCGCGGCGCTCGGCGTACGCGCGTCGGCGTCAGCCTCGAAGACACGACACCGCCGTCTCGTTGCCCGTGAGTCGATGCCGTTCGACGAGATCTCACAGCGAGATCTCGTCACGCGACGATGCCGAACGAGCCGGGGAATCACGATGCGTCAGCGCCATGGCCGTCGCGCGACGACGTTTCGGTGCGCGTCCGAGACAGCGAACATTCGGTGCACGCGACGAAGTCTCGGTGCTCACCGCCCACCATTCGCTGCAAACTCGCATGGTCGCGCGACATGCAACGACACGCGTCTCGCGATCGGAGCAACCGACGGTGGCCTCGCGTTCAGCGCTCCTCGTGCTCGGAGGTTACGCTACGCGAGCAGCCGCAGCAGACGGCGCGCTCAGCGCTTCGGAGCCGCTCCCGAGCCGAGGGCCGGCTGACCCAGCGGGATCGGGGCCGGCGCCGGCGCGCCGCCGAGCGGCGACGGCGTCGGCGTCGGAGCGGGCACGGTCGCCGGCGGTGCGTCCTGCTCGGTGATGATGAACTGGACGCGGCGATTCCGTGCCTTGTTCAACTCGGTGACGTTGGGGACGAGGGGCTTGGAGTCGCCGTAGCCCTTCGCGGTGAGCCGCTCCTGTGCGATGCCGTGGGCGGTGAGCCACGCGACGACGGAGCTCGCGCGGTCCTCGCTCAGCTTTTGATTGTGCGCCGGCGACCCGGTGCCGTCCGTGTGCCCCTGGACCTCCACCTTCCGGATGCGGGGGTTCTTGAGGAGGACGTCTGCGATCTCCGTGAGGAGGCCCGTCGACGCAGGAAGGATGACCGCCGAGTCGACCCCGAACTGGATCTGCTGGCGGATGATGATCTCCTTCGCCTGCACGGCGACGAGCGGCGTCTTCGGCTTCTTCTTGATCGAGAGCTCGATGGGGTTGTCCTGGCGGACCTTCACCTCGAGCTTCTCCGAGGAGACGAGATAGTCGTTTGCGTCGACGGTGATCGTCGCCTCGCCCGGCGTGACGAGCTCGAAGCGGAAGGCGCCTTGCGCGTCCGTCGACGCGCTCAGCTCCTTGCGAGCGACGTCCACGACCTTGACCGCAGCGCCGCTGACGAAGGACCCGCTGTCGAGGTCCTTCACCTTCCCCACGATCGTGCCCACGCGAGGCAGCGCCTGCAGCACACAATCGAGCTGCACGTCACCGCCGATCTGTGCCGGCTGCTCGCCCGGAGGTGTCCCGGCCGGGGGCAGGCTCTCGCCCACGCCCGCGCCCGCGATCGTCGTGCTGCACTGCCCGGGCTTGTAGCCGTCCGCGCGGATCGAGAACGCGTAGGGTCCGGCCGGGAGGAGGTGCGTCGTGAAGCGGCCGTCGGTGCCCGTCGCGAGCGACGTGAGCTCCGGGTGATTGTCCCACGACACGATCGCGTTCGCGATGCCTTCCGGGCGGCCCTCCTCGTGGACGAACCCACGGATCCGACGGTTCCCGTCCGGCTGACGAGCCGCCGCGACGACGCGCTCGCGGACGATGGGCGGCCTGTCCTGCGTGTCGAACGCCCAGCCGGCGCCGAGATACAACATCCACGGCGGTGTCGGCCGCATCTCTTCGATGAAGAAGCCGACGCCGGAGATGCCGATGTCGAGGGCGGCCGTGAGATTGAACCCCTTCTTCCAGGGATAGAAGCGGCTGCCGAGCGTGAGCGTCGACGGAGCGAACGGATCGGTCGCGAGGCACTTGTCGAAGCTCGGATTGTTCGGCCGGCACCGATAGTCCTGGCGGTTCACCGGGACGAGGATCGTGTACTCGAGGAACGGCCGCACCTTCTCCTGGGCTGCGAACAGTTCCGCGCCGAGGTGGATGTCGAAGTGATCGGTGCGGTTGACGTTCAGGCCGAAACGCTCGATGCGCGTGATCGGCGTTCCGCGCGCAGTCTCGGTCGCGGCGACGACCTCGCCCGAGTTGTCGAGCACGTAGGTGAGGTTCGTGCTGAAGCGGAGCGGGATCGGCTTCTTCGCGCCACGGAGGTCGGCGGTCGCGAGACCGCGGAACTTGGCGCTCGTCCCGGCGCCGTCGAGACCGACCGCACCCGTCCCGTTGACGAGCCACAGCTCGAAGGCGCCGCCGACGTGGAAGATGCTCGAGACCTGTCCGTGGGCCTTTGCGCCGAGCGTGCTGTCGCCGAGCACCTGGAGGAGAGCCGGGCGATTGGCGGGGTTGGAGTTCGCGAGCGCGCTCGTCGACAGATAGGTGTCGAGCCACTTCGCCACCTGCATGGAGAGGCGGAGGCGGCCGCCGATGTGATCGGCGCTGTCGCTCTGGAGCACGTTGTTCGGGTTGCGCGGGTCACGGCACGGGAACTCGCGCGAGCAGAGGAAGCCGGTGGAGAAGAACTCCGTCGTGAAGTCGACGCGGAACTGCCCGACCGCACCGCCCTGCGCATGTTGCGTGTGGAGCAGGCCGACGCCGCCCGTGAGCGTCGAGGCCTCGTTCAGCTTCCGCTCGCGCTGCGCCCATGCCTTCTGCTTCTCGTCCTCCGCGGACGTGCCGTCCGCCGCGACGCTTTCCGCGAGAAGGTCGCGCTCCGCCGACGTGCCGTTCGCGTTCGCGTTCGCGTCGGAACGAGTGGAAGCGGAAGCTTCACCCCCGAACGTCACGTTGCCGTTGCCCTGCGCGGCCGCGTTTTTCGCTGCGCCCGTCAGGAGGAGGAAAGCAAGAAAGAGGGTCCCGGAGGTCTTCATGGGCGCCGCAGTGGTTGTAACATCCAGTTGAGGTTGATGTCATCCTGGGCTACCGCGCGTGCACCCGGGAAAGATCGAGGTTTCTGGGTCGATCCGTCGGCAGGGGAACAGGCTAAGATGGGCCCCGCCATGCCAGCGGGCCCGCCCGACAGAGCCGAAGTGCTCGGCGAACGTGTCTCCGGACGACCACGAGGGCGCATTCTCGTGGTCGACGATGAAGCGAACGCACGAGCCGCCCTCAGCGAGATCCTGCGGGACGAGGGGTACGCGACCGAGACGGCCGCCGACGGATTCAAGGCGCTCGGCAAGCTCGAGGAGTTCGCTCCGGACGTCGTCCTGACGGACCTGAAGATGCCCGGCCTCGACGGCATCGCCTTCATGGAGAAGGCCAAGAGCGCGTCCCCACAGACGGTCTTCGTCGTGATGACGGCGTTCGGGACGATCACGAGCGCGGTCTCGGCCATCAAGAAGGGCGCCGACAACTACCTCACCAAG
Source organism: Pseudomonadota bacterium (assembly GCA_023423895.1). GTDB lineage: Bacteria > Myxococcota_A > Polyangia > Polyangiales > Polyangiaceae > Labilithrix. The sequence goes on along the minus strand of JAFAER010000081.1, from coordinate 19,492 downwards.
CCGCTCGACTACGAAGCGCTCTCGGCCGTCGTCGACCGCGCGATGGACAAGGCCAAGCTCCTGCAGGAGACGCAGGCGCTCCGCGAACGGCTGCGCGAGCGGAACGCGTTCGGCCACATCGTCTCCGAGGACCCGAAGATGCGCGGCGTGCTCGACCTCGTCGCCCAGGTCGGGCCGAGCAAGGCGAGCGTCCTCATCACGGGAGAGAGCGGCACCGGCAAGGAGCTCATCGCCGAGGCGCTCTGCGCGGCGAGCCCGCGCGCGAACCGTCCCTTCGTGCGCCTGCACTGCGCCGCGCTCGCGGAGTCGCTGCTCGAGAGCGAGCTCTTCGGACACGAGAAGGGCGCGTTCACCGGCGCGGTCGCACGCCGAGAGGGTCGCTTCAAGCAGGCCGACGGCGGCACGTTGTTCCTCGACGAGATCGGCGAGATCCCGCAAGGCACGCAGGTGAAGCTGCTGCGCTTCCTCCAGGAGAAGACGTTCGAGCGCGTCGGCGGCAACGAGACGCTCAAGGTCGACGTCCGCCTCATCGCAGCGACGAACCGCGACCTCAAGGCGGAGATCAAGAAGGGCACCTTCCGCGAGGACCTCTACTACCGGCTGAACGTCATCGCGATCGAGCTGCCTCCGCTGCGGGAGCGCCGCGCCGACATCGGGCCGCTCGCGAGCTTCTTCCTCGGCCGCTACGCGACCGAGAACGGGCGCAACATCGAGGGCATCACGGAGCAGGCGCTCGCCGTGCTGTCCGGCTACGACTGGCCGGGCAACGTGCGCGAGCTCGAGAACGTCATCGAACGCGCGGTGGTGCTGTGCGACGCCTCGCAGATCGACGTTCGCCACCTGCCCCCTGCCCTCGCGCCGAAGCAGGCCGAAGGGCCGCCGCCGATCCCCGGCTCGACCATCCAGGACCTCGAGCGCTACGCGATCCTTCGCACGCTCGAGGCCTGCGGCGGGTCGACGTCCAAGGCAGCGAGCATCCTCGGCGTCTCACCACGCAAGATTCAGTACAAGCTCCACGAATATTCGACGGGCCCCGTCGTCAACACTCGTTCGAGCGCGTCGTCGAAGGAGGACGACTGAGCGCATGGCATCTGACGTCGTTCTCGAGGTCGACCGACTCGCCAAGACGTTCCGCAAGCCCTTCTCGGGCAAGAAGGTCGAAGCCGTTCGCGGAATCTCGCTGAAGGTGACACGCGGCCAGATCTTCGGGTTTCTCGGGCCGAACGGCGCCGGGAAGACCACCACGATCAAGATGCTGACCGGTCTCATCGCGCCCACGTCCGGGCGCGCGACCATCCTCGGGAAAGACGTCCCGTCGCCGGACGCGATGGGAAGCGTCGGCTTCCTCCCCGAGAACCCGTACGTCTACCCGTATCTGACCCCGCGCGAGTTCGTCTCGCTCTGCGGGCGACTCAACGGGATGGGCGGATCCAAGCTCGAAAAGGCCGTCGCCCACGTCCTCGACCGCGTCGGCATCGCCTATGCGATGGACCGCCCCGTGAGGAACCTCTCCAAGGGCATGTTGCAGCGCACCGGCCTCGCCGCAGCGCTCGTCCACGATCCGGAGCTGCTCATCCTCGACGAGCCGATGAGCGGCCTCGATCCGGTCGGTCGCAAGGAGGTCCGCGACCTCATCGTCGAGGAGGCGCACGCGAAGAAGACGGTCTTCTTCTCGAGCCACATCCTGAGCGACGTCGAGATGCTCTGCGACGCCGTCTGCATCCTGCGCAAGGGAGAGGTCGTCGTCTCCGGCACCATCTCCGAGCTCGTGGACAAGGGCGTCCGGCGCAGCGAGATCACGATCAGCGCTCCTCCCGACGGCTTCGCAACGGAGCTCGAGCAGCTCGCGGCGAGAACGCAACGCGTCGGCGCAGCGCTCGTCGCCGAGGTCGAAGGCGACGAAGCCCTCCGAAAAGTCCTCGAACGCGCGCTCGCGACGGGCGCGCGCATCGAGGCCGTGACGCCAAAGCGCGAGACGCTCGAAGACATCTTCGTGCGCAAGGCGCTCTGACGTCTGCCCCCACGCGCGGCTAGAAGAGGAAGCCCAGCTTCAAGAGGTCGATCGTGGGCGTCGTCTTGTTGCCGAGCGCGTTCGCGACCGCCACGAGGGTGCCGTCCACCGTCTGCGCCGTGAGCCCAGCGGCGGTAGCGCGGCCGGCGCGGTCGTAGGTCGATCCGACGGGGAGCTGCACGCCGGCGTCGATGCCGACGGTGATTCCGCTCTCGAACGTATGGAGGAATCCAGCGCGCGGATTCACGAACCAGGTGGACGCCTCCATCGTCTCGGTGATCGAGCCGAGAGAGCCGGCAGAAAACGCCGCCCGGGCATCGAGCCACTGACGCCCTCCACGCGCTCCGATGAAGAACGCTCCCTTGAACGGGAACACCCGTAGATCGGCCGCAACGGCCGAGAAGCTCGCGTCCACGTTGCCGACGTGCACTCGGGGCAGGAAGCTGTATTCGAACCCCACCCCAACGAGCTTCTCCACCTTCGCGAAGCCTTCGATCGCGAAGGGCCGCGGGAAGCCGACTCCGACGAGCGCGCCGATCCGGAAGTGATCCGTCCGACTGCCGCCGCGCTTCTCGCCCGCAGCTCGCTCGCCCGTCGCTGCGGGGCCAGCCGCCTCGTTCCTCGAAGGCGCTGGCTCCGCCGCGTGAGCGCCGGAGCACAGTGCCAGCGCGATCGCCGTCGTGGCAGCGGAGATCGCGAACCTTCGATTGCCCAGTCGTGCTGTACCTCGCCTCATGCAGTACGGCCGTCGCGAAGAGCGATTGGGCCTGCCGTGCATCAAGCACGAGGTGGACCGCACGAGCGGCGCAGCCCCGACGCGCGCGGTCAGCGTGTGCCGGGGACGCAAACGCCCGGGTTCCAGCCCATGACGGATGGGTCGTTCGCTAGCTCGACTAGAACGTTGCGCCCTGGAGACCGACGTAGATGCCGGAAAAACTCCCATCGATCCCCGGCAGCGGCGACACGATCGGGGCGAACCCGGACAGCGGCCGCTTGGCTGGCGTACCGTCGGCCGTCGTGCTCGCGCTTGCAGCATGCAACCTCGAGCGTAGGCCGATCGGCGGCAGGTCGCGCTTCTTCTTCTCGGCCCTCTCTGGGACGAACTCGACGTGTGCCTGGACGATTCCGACCGCCGCGATCCCGACGAAGGCGCCTGCGAACGCGAGGTTCGCAATGCGGAGGTCCTCCGCGCGCTGATGGTACTGCGGCACGAGCTGGTTCACGTCGCCGCCCGGACGACGGAGCTCGTCGTTCTCGCGATTGCGCGCGTACAGGTACATGCCGTACGTGACGGCGGTGCCCGCAACGGCGGCGACCTCCGCGCCGAGGAACGCCCAGCCCACGATCGGCTGACCGTTCTGGAACTGCCCCGCGCCGAACGGCAAGCTCGCAACGAGCCGGCTGTGACGGACGGTGATCTTCTCCTCCGCCGCCTGCGCCTTGACCTTCTCGAGCCAGACGCGCTGCTTCTCGCGCTCGGCCTCCTCGCGCGCCCTCTTCTCCGCCGCGAGACGGAGCGCGGTCTGCTGCGCATTGCGGATCTGCTCGAGCAACGAGGAGCGCACGTCGATGAACGTGTTGATCGCGTCTCCCGGGAAGCTGAGCGGATCGGGGTCGAACGTCGGGTCGTCGAGTACGAGCGTCTCGAAGGTCTCCTTGGCGTCGTCCTTCTTGCCCTGCGCGAGCAGCGATGCGCCGAGATACATCCGCGCCTGCGAGATCAGCGAGCGCTCTTTGAGACCGTTCTTCGGATCGAGCAGCGCACGCAGGCGCTCCTCGGCGTCCGCCCAGTTGCGGGCGACGAACGCCGCACGCGCCTTCTCGAGATCGGCCCTCGGATCGGCGCTTGCCGGAGACGTCGCGGCCACGACGAGCGCGAAGACGCCGAACGCCGGAAGTCGGGCGACGGAGCGACGTCGAGATGGGCGAGCCACGGGCGCATTCTAACGGCCCTTCCCCTCGCCGCGCACGCGCGATGAGCATCGCCGCGCGGAGTGTCACTTCTTGAAGGAGATCGTGGAGCGCTTACCAGCGGTGAGCTCGACGGCCTGCGGCTGATTGTAAGGGTCCGTCCGGTCGAAGACGTGCACCTGACGCTTGCCTGCCGTCATCGGAATCTCGACCTCGCTGCCACCGGCGACGTTCACGTTCAGGAGCTCCGTGATGCCATAGGAGTGGCTCGGATCGCCCTCCACGAACAGCCGCGCCGGCGCGATCGACAGGTCGACCGCCAGATCGACGTGCTTGTCGCCCGCGTCGACCTGCACCGTTTTCGGCGAGCAGAGGTCGTCGCGACATGTGAAGACGAGGGTGTGCGCCTTCTCGTCGACGGTGAACGGCTTCGTCTGGTCGGCCTCGACCGGAAGCGCGCCATCGACCGACATCTGGACGCCGAACGCCGGGCGCAGCCGAGCGAAGGTGACCGTGCGCATCACGCTCGGCTTCGTGCTCGGAACGACCACCGGCGTCGCGATCGTGCGCACCGTCGAGCTGACCGGAGTCGACGGCGCGCTCGCGACGCTCGCGATACTGGCCGAAGCCTTCGGCGCCGACGCGACGGCGGTCGAAGGGGCGACGCTCGCGCTCGGCTCCGAGGTCGCGGACGGTCCCTCGATAGGCCCCGCCGGCGCGCCCTTGAACGCCTTCGCGACGAAGTAGGCGCCCGACCCGAGCACCAGCGCACCGAGGACGAGCGGCGCCACGCGGCGCACGACACGCGCGCGCGCCTCGGATCGATGCATGCTCGCGACGATCCTCAGGAGCGAGGGATCGTTCGGCGCATAGGCGAGCGCGCGGTTGTAGTCCGCGGCGGCCGCGACGGCGTCCGAGCGCTTGCGAGCTACCGCACCGAGCTCACAAAGCCTCGTGATGAGGCGCTTGTCGTGCTCGGCGGTCCACCCCTCGGGATCGTCGAACCACGCTTCGATCTCCTTGCGAGGGGCGCCCATCCCGAGGCGCGTCAGCTCGATCGAGATCGCCTCCCGCATCGCGCTCGCGTCGGGGTATCGAGCCTCCACGTGACGCGCGAGCGCTCGGTCGAGGATCTGGCTCCAGACCTTGCCCACGGTCGGGCGTTCGCGCTCGGCAGAGGCGTAGACACCATCGAGCACGCGGCGCAGCACCTGCGCAGGGTTGTTCCCGAGGAACGGCAGATGCCCGACCATGCACTCGTAGAGGAGGACGCCGAGTCCGAACACGTCGGCGCGGCCATCGACGTCGCCCCCTTCGATCTGCTCCGGCGCCATGTGCGCCGGGCTGCCGAGGACCTGCCCCGTGGAGGTGACGCCTTGCGCGTCGAGGAGCTTCGCGATCCCGAAGTCGGTGAGCTTGACCGCGACGCGTTCGCCTTCGTTCGCGTTAGGGGGGTTGCCGTTGCCGCTGCCGCGGCTTCCGCTCGTCGGTGCCTGCGACGGAACGCCTGCCATCGATGGAATGGGGGTGGAGGTCAGGCCTTCGCGCCATTCCGTCGGGCGACGATGCTCGACGAGCACGTTCTCGGGCTTCACGTCGCGATGAACGACACCGAGCGTGTGCGCATGGGCGATCCCGGAGAGAAGCTCCATCACGATCGCAGCGCCGATCTCCGGAGGCAGCGGTCCGCGCTCCTGGAGGATCTTCCGCAGCGTTGGGCCACGAACGAGCTCGACCACGAGGTACTGCTCGTTCTCGTCCTCCGACGAGACGTCGAAGACCTCGACGATGTTCGGATGCCGCAGCTTCGCGACGGCCTTCGCCTCGACCGAGAACCGGTGCGCGATCTCGCTGCTCTCGCGAAGGTGAGGATGGAGGACCTTGATCGCGACATCGCGCAGCAGGCGCTTGTCGTGCGCTCGATAGACGGTCGCCATGCCGCCGTGCCCGAGCTCTTCGAGCACGTCGTATTTCGCCAGTACGGGCGCACGCCCCGACCGGCTGCCAGCGGTGGCGACCATCGCGGACAATGATAACGAGAGCGCGCCGAAGGTCGACCTCCGATGGTGCCCGAACGCATCGTCGCTGCGGCGGACGGGCCCGATGGATGGGCCGGTGGATGGCCCGATGGATGGGCCGGTGGATGGGCCGATGGATGGGCCGGTGGATGGCCCGACTGGACCGGACCGTTCGTTCGGGCCGCAGGCGAGCGGCTTTTCCGGGCGTTTCAGCTCTTCAGACCGAGCCGCTTCATGCGGGAGCGGAAGGTGCTCTCGCTCATCCCGAGCGAGCGGGCCGCACGCGACTGGTTGTTGTCCGCGCGCGCCAGCACCTGGACGAGGATCTCACGCTCGAGCTCGTCGAAGGTGGTGCCTCCCTCGGGCAGCTCCAGGGAGAGGGCACCCGGCGCGACCGCGTCGACATCCATGCGTGGACGCGAGACCGGCGGCGGCTCGATGTCGTAGGAGCTACTGCTCGAAGGCGGCAGGTCGATCGACGCGCTCGGCGGCCCTGACCGGAGGAATGCGGCGCGTGGATCCCATGCCTCGCCCGGCGTCGGCATGCTCGAGCGCGACCGCGGCGCCGGCCCCGCCGGGTCGACGGCCATATGGCCCGACGCCGGTGTCGTGGACGACGGCGGGGCGCCGTGGGGCGCGTACGGGAAGAGGCTCGTCCGGATCGTCTGCGGGAGCCCGAGGTCCGCAGGCTCCACGTCACGTCCTGCGTGGTAGATGATGAGCCGCTCCATCACGTTCCCGAGCTCGCGCACGTTGCCGGGCCACGGATGCCCCTCGAGCGCACGCCAGGCTGCCTCGGTGATGCGCGGCAGCTCTCGATTCATCCGGCGCGCCGCGGCCTCGAGCAGGGGAATGCCGATCCCGCGCACGTCATCGGGGCGCGCGCGGAGGGGCGGCACCTCGATCGGGCAGACCGCGAGCCGGTAATACAGGTCGAGGCGAAAGAGCTGCTGGTGGGCCTCTGCGAGCAGATCCCGGTTCGTGGCCGCGACGATGCGCACGTCGACCTGTCGCGGCTCGCTCGCGCCAACCGGCCAGAACTCGTGCGACTCGAGCGCTCGGAGCAAGAGCGCCTGCAGCGACATCGGCGCCTCGCCGATCTCGTCGAGGAACAACGTCCCGCCATCCGCGAGCTCGAAGAGACCACGTCGGGCCTGTTGAGCCCCGGTAAAGGCACCCTTCACGTGCCCGAACAGCTCGCTCGTCATTAGCTCGGGCGGGAGTGCCGCGAGGTTCTGCGCGACGAAGCGAGCACGACGGCGTCCGCTCCGCTCGTGGATCTCCGCTGCGATGAGCTCCTTGCCGGTGCCGGTTTCGCCGTGCAGGAGGACGCTCGCGTCGGTGCCGGCGACGGCGACCACCTGCGCCATCACCTTCTGCATCGCGGGCGACATCGCGAGCAGGCGAGGCCGCGCGGCCGATGCCGTCCGCGAGACGGCCTCGACGTCGTCGCGCAGCTTCACGTTCGACGCCTTGAGCTCCGCGGTCAGTCGGCGGTTCTCGATCTCGAGCCTCCGGAGCTTCGCGGCGCGCTGGATGACGAGGCGGAGCTGCGCGTTGTCCCAAGGCTTCAGCACGTATGCGAAGACGTGGCCATGATTGACCGCGTCCGCGAGGTCGTCGTGATCGCTGAACCCCGTGAGCAAGATGCGCTGCGTGTCGGCGTGCGATTCGTAGGCGAGCGCAAGCAGCTCCGAGCCTTTCATCGGGCGCATGCGCATGTCGCTGACGAGGACGTCGAACTCACGTGACGCGAGCGCATCGAGCGCCTCGCGACCGGTCCCCACGCAGGTCACGTCGAAGTCGTCTGCGAAGACGGCAGCGAACACCTCACGCACGTCCTCTTCGTCGTCGGCGTAGAGCACACGAGGCTTGGCCGTCGCTCCCGACGGCGGCCTCTCGCTCGCGGCGTACGAAGACGATGCCACGTCGGGAACTTACCTGGCAAAAGCCGGAATAGACAAGGGAGCCCGCGCCAGCGAAGGAAGCCCGCGCAGCGAAGGAAGCCCGCGCACGTCAGCCTGCGAGCTGCGCAGACAGCTCGTCGTGGAACGAGCGAAACGCGCTCTCCTCGGGCCACGTCGGCGCGTCGGCGATGAGGCTGCGGGCTTCCTGCTGGCGTCCCGCATCGACGAGAAAGACGGCACGCGCGTAGCGCATCGCCCAGTGCACGAGCGGCGACGAGCGCGCCGCGTCGCGGAGCACGGCCTCGTCCTCCGCGCGGCTCGAGTGCGCAAACGCACGCGCGAGCGCGCCGACGCCGCGACGGAGCAGCGCAATCTTCCGACGCATCCAGAATCCGACGTTCGGCAACGGAAGCTGCTCCAGCTCCTCGGCCTTCGTCAGTGCGCGTGAGCGCTCACCCTCGTAGACGTCGAGCAGCGCCTCCACGAACAGCCGCTGCTCGCGCGCGGCCTCCCATGCAGGCCCTTTGGCGGCTCGCGAGAGCGCATCTCGTGCGCGATCGATGAAGCCGTACGCGGCGTAGGCCGTCGCCGTCACCAGCGGGGCCATCGTCTCGGGATGCGTCACTTTCCGGAAGGAGCTCTGCCACATTCCGACGATGCGCTTGATGTCCCCCGAGAGGAGGAGGCGGCGCATCCGGCGCCGCGCAAGCCACGCCGGCACGAAGAAGACGGCGCCCACGAGCACCACGAGCACGGCGAACCGCGGATCGCGCGTGATGAGCCGCGCGGACACGAGTGCCAGCAGCCCGACGGAAGCGAACGAAAGGAGCCTTGTGAGAGCGCGATTCACGGTGCGAGGGTCAACATGCGACAGCCAAGGCGCTGGCGCAACGGATGAGCCAGGACGCCGCGGCCCGATCCCCCGACCTGAAACGTGGGACGGTCAGTCGCTCGACTTCTTCGGATCGCCGATGCCGTGACGACGCAGATAGCCGCGGACGTGCGCTCGCTCCATCGCGGCGCGGCGTCCGATCTCGCTGACGTTGCCCGAGCACTCGGCGTAGAGCGCCGTGAAGTACTCGCGCTCGAAGCGCGCAAGGACCTCGCGCTTCGCGTCCTGGAACGTCCGACCGCGCGTCGGCGTCGACTCGCTCGCCGCGACGAGCGGCGCGAGGTGCTGCGCGAGATCGATCGAGCCGTCCTTGCCGAACGCGAGCGCGACGGCGATGACGTTGCGGAGCTCGCGGACGTTGCCCGGCCAGTCGTGGCGCATCAGGCGCTCGAGCGAGTCGTTCGTGATGCGGCTATACGCATTCGGATCGCCGAGGTCGCTGATCATCTTCCGGACGAGCGCCGGGATGTCCTCCAGGCGATCGCGCAGCGCGGGCAGCTCGATGCGGAGCTGCGCGACGCGGAAGTACAAGTCGCTTCGGAACGTGCCGGCGTTGACCTCGCGAACGAGGTCGCGGCGCGTCGCGGCGATGACCCGGACGTTGACCGGCTTGTACGTGTTCGAGCCGACCGGCTTGATGCGCTGCTCGGCGAGCGCGCGAAGGAGCTTCGGCTGCACGTCGAGCGGGAGCTCGCCGAGCTCGTCGAGGAAGATCGTGCCGCCGTCCGCCTCGACGAACGGCGAGATGCGCTTGTCGACGGCGCCGGTGAACGAGCCGCGCTCGTGACCGAACAGCGCGGACTCCGCGAGGCTCGGCGGAATCGCGCCGCAGTCGACGACGACGAACGGCTTGTTCGCACGGGCGCTCGCGCCGTGGATCGCCGCCGCAACGAGCTCCTTGCCGCAGCCCGTCTCGCCGAGGATGAGGACGGTGAGGTCGGTCGGAGCGGCCTTCCGGCATCGCTCGAACACGCCGCGCATCGCCTGGCTCACGCCGACGAGAGGTCCGAACTGCGCGACCTCCGGGATGTCGACCTGCTCCGGCTGCGTCGGACTGAACTCCAACGTCGAGTCGCCGACGGTCAGCACCGTGTGCTTGGTCAGATAGACCTCGCCCACGCGCGTGTCGCCGATGAACGTGCCGTTCCGAGACCCGAGGTCGCGAACGCGCACCCCTCGCTCGGTAGCGACAAGCTCAGCGTGCACTGCGCTGACCTTGCGGTCGTCGAGCACGAGGTCGCAGGCCTCGTTTCGACCAACCACTTGCGTCTCAGGTCCGATCTCCAGGGAGGGCTTGTTTGCCTGCCCCCGGTTCACTTTCAGTGAACCACCCCGGACCTCGAGCCGACCCTTCGCTACGACTGTAGCATCCACGGATTTGCGTTGTATCACGCCTCGGTCCGCATCCGGCAAGAGGAATGCTCCCATGGGTGAGGTTCTCGTCACGTCGCATTTCTCTCGCGACCTCACCATGCGTCCCAATCCATGCGTCCCAATCGCGTTCAATCGCGTTCGAATCGCGTTTGCGCATCGCGTCCGAATCGCGTCCGCGCATCGCGTTTCGCCGAAAGAGACGGGAGAAAGCGCCACGAAGAACCACGCTGCGAAGCGTCAAGTCCAGCCCGCAAACGCGCATTGCTCGGTCTTCCCCGTGGCCTCGCCGGTCCGGAGCCGCTACGGTTCGAGGAGCATCTTCGTCCCTCATACCGGGCGCTTCCGATGTCCCGCTTCTTGTCTTCCCTTCGTCGCGCATCTCTCACCGTCATGTTCCTCGCTGGTGGCTCCGGCCTCTGCGCCATGTCCTGGGCGCTCGGGTGCAGCAGCGCGGACCTCGACACGGCCTCCAGGGCCTCGGACGCGGGCACCGTCCGGCGCGACGCGGCCCCCGTCGACCCGACCGAGGCGGGCGCCCCGCTCGACGCCGGAACCGGGCCGCTTCCGAGCTGCGACAAGTACTGCGGTCTCGTGATGGAGAACTGCACCGGGAGCCACGCGCAATACGGCTCCACCGAAGAGTGCCTCGCGTTCTGCGCGCACCTCCCTCTCGAGCAGCCCACGCGCGAGGCGGACGAGAACGAAGCGGCTTCGGTGGCCTGCCGCCAGTACTGGGCCGACGCCCCAGCGCGAACGAGCCCGGACAGCTATTGCCTCGCAGCGGGCCCGTTCGGCGGAAACGTGTGTGGCGATCGCTGCACGGCGTTCTGCGGCGTCGTGCTCTCCGCCTGTTCCCCCGACGGCGGGACGGTGGCCTATCGGAACCAGCCCGAGTGCGCTTCCGCGTGCGCCGGCTTCTCGTACCTGGATGCCGGAAGCGACAGCGGCGGCGAAGGGCCGACCGGCCCCGAGTATGGCGACTCGCTGAACTGCAGGCTGTACTGGCTGCGCCAGGCGACGATGGACGCGGAGAAGTGTGAGGCGCTGGCCCCGCAGAGCGAGGTCTGCGTGCCGTAGGAGGGAGGGAGCGAGGGAGGCTCCCCCTCCGTCCGCTCCGCGAAACCCGAGCTACCGTCGCCGCGTCGGCGGGCTGCCGAGCGCGCCCGCGTCCGTGTACGTCGCCGCCGTCACCTCGGTCCGGTCGTCGCGGAGCGAAAAGGAGGACGGCGGGGGCGCGGGAGCGGGGCGCTGCTTGCGCGAGTTCCCCATCACCCGACACACCTTACGCCAACCGTCGAGCGCTTCCATCGCGCTGCCGAAGCGACGTTCGCGCTCGCGCGCCATGATCTTGGCGAGATAGCGCTCGATGGCGGCAGGCCAGGTGTCGCCGGTGGTCTGCGCGAGCGTCGGCGGATCGCGATCGAGCTTGAGCGCGATCAGCGTCAGCGCGTTCGACCCTTCGAACGGCAAGCGTCCCGTGAGCGCACGGAACGCGACGGCCCCGAGCGCATAGAGGTCGGCACGCTCGTCGACGCGTGCGGAGCCGCGGACCTGCTCCGGCGCCATGTACGCGAAGCTCCCGAGCGTCGCGTCGAAGGCCGTGAGCGACGGCTCGCTGCGGCGCGCGGCAGTCGACTTCATCTTCGAGACGCCGAAGTCGAGGATGCGCGTCCGCTCCTCGGCGTCGCCCGCCTGGATCTCCTGCGGCGTGAGCTTCCGCTTTTCGATGAACAGGTTTGCAGGCTTGATGTCGCGGTGGACGACGTGCGCCTGGTGGGCCGCGTTGAGGCCCTGGAGCGAGTCCTCGACGATCGGCGCGACCTCGGCGAAGGACAGGTACTGCTCGCGACGGAGACGTTCGTCGAGGCCTTCGCCCACGAGCCGTTCGAACGCGATCCACAGCCGGCCGTCCTTCTCCTTGCCGGAGCCGAGGATCGCCGCGACGTAGGGCGACGCGATCTTCTTCGCGATGTCGGCCTCGCGGTTGAAGCGAGCGACGAGATCGGGGTCCTGGGCCGCGCGCTCGTGCAGAACCTTGAGCGCGACTTTCTCTCCGCTGCGGGCCTCCGCAGCGTACACCTCACCCATCCCCCCCTGACCGATCAGCCGACGAATCTTGTAAATTCCGCCGATTATCGATCCCGGCGCGAGGCCAGGCTCAGCTGCCATCCCGCCGGAGCGTAGCACGGAGATGCTGCTGGGTAGCTCCTTTCGCAACGTGAATGCGGGATGAGCCGGCTCGAGCGCGCCGCCCGCCCGGGCCGTGGCGGCGCCCGTCCCCGGCAAGACTTCCGCAGCCTCGTTCCCGCGCGTGCGCGGGAAGGAGGGAGGCCGTCGAGGCGGGTTGAAGGCCGGCAAGAGGCCCTCTAGCCTCGATGGCGGAACAGAACCGACGACGGGTGGGCGACTGCGATCACGTGGTTAGGATGGACGCACGGTCGAGCAGCGATGGCTCTCTCGATCCCCCGATCCCCATCCACGCAAGCCGCTCCACGCAAGCCGTTCTGACAGGTCTGACAGGAGAATTCGGACGACCACCATGCGAAGCGCGAACGACGTCGAGGCCTACCTCGGCAAGATGAACCGCCGGTACTCACCGGTGGACGATCAACCTGGAACGTTCCTCGTGCACGGCGGAACAAACATGCCGCCCACCGCGTTGCGGGTCGATCCTCCGCTGGTCGTGCTCCGGGTCCATGTCGGTGACGTCGAGGGTTCGGACTCCGCGAACGGCGAGCTCTTCAAGAAGCTCCTCACGTTGAACGCCAAGTCACTCGTCCACACGAGCTTCGGTCTCGAGGACTCGCGCATCGTCCTCGTCGCGGCGCTCGAGCTCGAAAACCTCGACTACAACGAGCTCGAGGCGACGCTCGACGAGATCGACGTCACCCTCGCGCAGCAGGTGCCGTCGCTCGCCGAGCTGTCGAAGGCCGCGTCCGTCCGACCGAGCACGAAAGGGAACGCCTGAACATGGGCATCTTCAGCAGGCTCGCGCAGCTCATCAAGTCGAACCTCAACGACCTCATCAGCAAGTCCGAAGACCCGGAGAAGATGCTGAATCAGGTCGTTCTCGACATGAACAACCAGCTCGTCGAGGCGAAGAAGCAGGTAGCTGCTTCGATCGCGGACGAGAAGCGCCTCGCCAAGCAGTTCGAGCAGGAGATGGCGCACGCCGCCGAGTGGGAGCGGCGCGCGATGATGGCCCTCCGAGCGGGCAACGAGGAGCTCGCGAAGGAGGCGCTGGCTCGCAAGAAGGAGCACGACCAGCTCGCCGAGACCTTCAAGGAGCAGTGGACCAAGCAGAAGAACGCCGTCGATCAGCTGAAGAAGGCGCTTCGGATGCTGAACGACAAGATCGAGGAAGCGAAGAGGAAGAAGAACGTCCTCATCGCCCGGAAGAAGCGCGCGGAGGCGCAGAAGGCCATCCAGGAGACGATGCACGGTCTCCGCGACCAGAGCGCCTTCGAGACCTTCGAGCGCATGGCCGGCAAGATCGATCAGATGGAGGCCGAGGCCGAAGCCGCCGGCGAGATCCAGGAGGAGTACACGGGCGACATCCTCGCCTCGAAGTTCTCCTCGCTCGAGCGCACGGCGGGCGCGGAGGACGACCTCCTCGCGCTCAAGCGCAAGATGGGCATGCTGCCTCCCGAGGAGGCGCCTCCGGTCCGTGCGGAGGTCCCGAAGCGTGTCGAGGCGGTGCCCACGGCGCCGGCCTCCCGCACCGAGCAAGACGAGCTCGCCGCCGCCCTCGAGGAGCTCGAGGCGGAGCAGGCACAGCAGGAGCAGCGCAAGGCTGGCCGCTGAGCGACGCGGCCTAACGGCTGCACGCCCGTGCATCTTTTCCGCACGGGCGTGCAGCGAAAACATGGGGCTTTCTCGTTCGCGAGCGTATCTCGCCCCGGAATCGCGCGGCGTAGTAAGCTCGCGTCGCGAGTGAGCACGGAAGCTGCGCCCCCTTCAGCTCGTGTCGAGAGCGACGCGTCCACCCGCGACGTCGTCCGAAGCCCGGCTCATCACAGCGAACGGATCGAAGACCTCTACACTCGCCTCGAGGCCGATCCGGTCCGTGGCCTCGGCGACGAGGCGGCCGCCGAGCGGCTGAGCAAGCACGGTCCGAACGAGCTGCCGGCCGCACCTCCGCCGAGCGCGTTCAAGCGCATGGTGGCGCAGTTCGCGAATCCGATCGTGCTCACGCTCCTCGTCGCCGCCGTCATCGCGACGATCAACGGGGCGAGCGCAAAGTCGGACGAGAGCTTCCTCGCGCGCTTCGGCGATGCGATCGCCATTGGGCTCATCGTCGTGCTCAATGCGTTCCTCGGCTACTACCAGGAGCGTCGCGCCGAGCAGGCGCTGGACGCCCTGAAGAAGATGCAGACGCCGAACGCGCGTGTGCGTCGCAACGACGTCGTGAAGGTCATCCGAGCCGCCGAGGTCGTGCCCGGAGACCTGCTCGAGATCGAAGCGGGAGACGCGGTGGCGGCCGATGCGCGGCTCCTCCAGACGATCAACCTCGCGACGCAGGAGGCTGCGCTCACCGGCGAATCGCTTCCGATCACGAAGGACGCTCGCGCCGAGCTCCCGGACGACGCGCCGATCGGTGACCGCGCGACGATGCTCTTCACCGGCACGTCGATCGTGCGCGGCAAGGGGCGCGCGCTGGTCGTGGCGACCGGCAAGGACACCGAGCTCGGCAAGCTCTCCACGATGCTGTCCCAGTCGGCGGAGCAGAAGACGCCGCTCGAGGAGCGGCTCGACCACTTCGGCAAGCGCATCCTCGTCGCGTGCGTCGCGATCAGCGTCGTGATGTTCGGCTGGGGGCTCTACCGCGGCGACAGCACGTGGCAGGAGCTGCTCCTCGCGGCCGTCAGCCTCGCCGTCGCCGCGATCCCCGAGGGACTGCCCGCGATCACGACGATCACGCTCGCGCTCGGGATGCAGCGCATGGCGAAGAAGGGCGCCATCGTCCGGAAGCTCGCCGCCGTCGAGACGCTCGGCGCCGCCACGGTCATCTGCACCGACAAGACCGGCACGCTCACTCAGAACGAGATGACCGTGCGCGAGATCTACGCGGGCGAGGCCTCGTACGCGGTGACGGGGACCGGGTACGACCCCGCTGGCGAGATCGTCGACAAGGACGGCAAGCCCGTCGACTGCAGCGAGCGCCCGGCGTTGAAGGAGCTGCTCGCGACGATCACGCTCGCGAACACGGCGTGCCTCGATCGGAAGGAAGGTTCGTGGCGCGTCGTCGGCGACCCGACCGAAGGCGCGCTGCTCACGCTCTCCGCAAAGGGCGGGCTTCCGAAGGAGTCCGTCGCGCCGTCGCATCAGGTGCTCAAGGAGATCCCGTTCGACAGCGACCGCAAGCGGATGACGGTCGTCGCGCTCGACGAGTCCGGCAAGGAGATCGCGCACACGAAGGGGAGCGCGGACGTGCTCCTCCCGCTCTGCGACCACCAGCTCACCCGCGACGGGCTCGACCTCCTCGACGAGGCGAAGCGTGCCGCGATCCTCGCCGAAGCCGAGCAGATGAGTCAGGCGTCGCTCCGCGTCCTTGCCGTCGCACGACGCGAGCTGACGGCGACCTCGGCAGCTTCGGCGAGCCTGCCCGATCCCGCGGCGGGAGCGTCGAGCGCGGAGCACCACGCCGCCCACATCGAGCAGCGGCTCACGTTCCTCGGGCTCGTCGGCATGATCGATCCTCCGCGCAAGGGCGTGAAGGAGGCGGTCCAGGCGTGCGCCGACGCGCAGGTGCGCGCGGTCATGATCACCGGAGATCACAAGCTCACGGCGGTGGCGATCGCCAAGGAGCTCGGCCTCTGGGACGAAGGAGCACTCGCGCTCACGGGCGCGGAGCTGGAGAAACTTTCGGACGAGGCGCTCGAGCGGCGGATCGATCACGTCCGCGTCTTCGCGCGCGTCACGGCGGAGCAGAAGCTCCGCATCGTGAAGGCGTTCAAGGCGCGCGGGCACGTCGTCGCGATGACCGGCGACGGGGTCAACGACGCCCCTGCCCTGAAGGAAGCTCACATCGGTATCGCGATGGGCAAGGAGGGCACGGACGTCGCGCGCGAAGCGGCGGACATGATCCTCGCCGACGACAACTTCGCCACGATCGTCGACGCCGTCCGCGAAGGTCGCGCAATCTGGCGCAACATCCAGAAGTTCATCTTCTTCCTGCTCTCGTCGAACGCCGGGCTCATCGTCACCGTCTTCGTCGCGAGCGTGATGCCGGACATGCTCGGGCTCCGGCCGATCATGATCTTGTGGATCAACCTCGTCACGAACGGGCTGCCTGCCCTCGCGCTGGGCGTCGATCCCCCGGACCCGACGCAGATGATGGAGCCTCCGCGCAAGGCGACGAGCGGTCTGCTCGGCGCGCGCGAGTACCTCGGCATCGGCCTCGTCGGGCTCGTCATGGGTGGGCTCGCCATCCTCTGCTACCTCTGGCCGTGGACGATCGGAGCGGGCGACCGTCCCTCCTACGCCCGCGCGATGGCGTTCTCGCTGCTGGCGCTGTCGCCGCTGTTCCACGCGCTCAACTGCCGGTCACCCACGGCGTCCATCTTCAAGATGCGGCCATTCTTGCCGCTTGCGCTCCTCCTCGCGGTCCTCGTCAGTGCGGCGATTCATCTGGTCGCGATCCTGGTGCCGTCGCTACGCGGGGTGTTCCAGACGTTTGCCATCGAAGGCTCGGACTGGCTCATCCTCCTCGGGTTCTCGGCGTTGATCATTCCGTTCCTCGAGGTCCTCAAGGCCCTTCAGCGCATCGGGGTCGTCGGCAAGGATCTCGGACCGATGTCCCGCCGCGCGCCCACCGAGTGAACGCCGCCGCAGAGGCGTGGCGATGACGCTTTCGAGTGGGCTCGGAGCCAGGTATTTTCGGCTCGATGCTCCGTCCTCGTCTCTTGCGTCTCTTGCGCCTCGTGCGTCTCGCGCGTTCGACATTCCTCGTCGCGATCGCCGCTTGTGGGGGCGGCGCCGGGACGGATGCGAAGTCACCGAAGACCGACGCGAGCTCGGAGAAGCACGAGTCGATCGGCGAGCTCGCGGCCGAGCAGGGCGGGCTCGCCGCGCTCGGCGGGGCGGGCAACCGCGAGGAGAGCACGGGGACCGAGGTCGCGTTTGCGGGGCCGCTACGTCTCGAAGGGGTGTCGCGCAAGAGCCCCCCGAAGCTCGACGGCATGCTGAAGGAATGGCACGCCCGCTCGGCCGCGAGAGAGACGATCACAGGCACGACGAACGGCCTCTCGCTCGACGTCGCCGTTCAGTCGAGCGAAGAGACTCTCTGGATCGCCGCGGAGATCGCCGATCCGAAGCTCACCCGCTCGAGCAAGCACAGCGCCAACGACGATCACGTCACCGTGACGATCGCGTTCCCCGCCGGGCGCGGTGCGCTCAAGGCATACGAGATCGGCCTCTGGCCCGGCACTCCCGGAAGCGCGCCCGGTGTTGTGAAGTGGACGTCCGGCCCGAACGCCGGACAGAAGGTCACCGGCGCGAAGCTGGTGGAGAACGACGTCAAAGGCGGCGTCACCCTCGAGGCGACGGTGCCGTGGAGCTCGTTCCCCGAAGCGCGGTCGACCCGCGTGGGCATGCGCGCGGCCTTTCGCTACCACGACGGAGACGGCTCGAGCGTCACCGGCGTGCTCGCGACGGGTGGCGGCAGCGTCGAACGGCCCGGCGATCTCCCTGCCCTCCCGATCCCTGCCGAGCACGCGGTCCTCGAAGGTCTGCTCGAGCAGAAGGGACTCTCGGGGACGAAGCCGAAGATCGACGTCTATGCCGACGTGGCTGGCGACGAGCGCAAGGAGCGCATCAGCGTGTTCGGCCGCTTCTTCACGATCTGCGGGCCCGGATACCGCAAGGGGCAGCAGTTCTTCTGGCGCGAGGTCGCAGGCGACATCGTGTCGGTCGAGACGAGCTCGGTCACGGGCCGCGGAAAGGACGATCTCGTGGTCCGGCGACGAGTCACTCAAGGCTCGTCGTCGCACGACATCCTCGAGGTGTGGTCGATCCCGAGCGGCGAGGAGCCCACGACGCTGTTCGCACACCAGATCGCGGTCACCTCGAGCGACGGCAAGAGGCGCGTCTCCAACGCGGCGCGCATCTCGGCGAAGGAGATCGAGGTGAGCACCGAGCCCGCGGTCGGCTGGGATGCCCAGAGCTTCCAGGAGACGATCGCGGGGGACATCGAGCCCCTTCTGCTCCCGTGGGGCACGATCCGATCGAAGACGTTCAAGCTCGAAGGCGGCAAGTTCACGAAGGCGAGCGAGGTCGCGCAAGCCGGCTCGCCGACGCCGGCTACGCTGGCGACGAAGACGGACAAGCAAGATGCCCTTCCGCGCGACGTCCCGACGCCAGCGGTCCAGCGAGGCTCCGACCTCGGCAAGCAAGTGCTCGCGGCATACATGCGCGACGCAGGCGTCGCGGCCGGGACGAAGCCTCGGTTCGATCTCGAGGTGAACGTCGACGGCGACGCGAAGCCCGAACGGGTCGTCGTCTTCGGACGCGACATCGTCGTGCTCGGCCCGTCGTTCAAGGGCGGCACCGGCTACGCGCGCCTCTCGCTCTCCCAGTTCGCCGACGACAAGGACGTCGCCGAGCTCACCGCACGCGATCTGAACGCGGATGGGGCCGCGGAGCTCATCGTGCGCGGCGCACGCCACGCCAACGGCCCGTCGGGCGAGTCGATCGACATCGACGGCCTCTTCATCTACCAGGTGAAGGGCGGCAACATCGGCCGGGTGTTCGCGGTCGAGACCGGACGCGAGATGGCAGGCAAGCGCGTGCAGGGTCTCGTGCAGTTCGTCCCTGCGAAGGGCGGCAAGGGGTTCGAAATCGACCTCCGCCCCGGCGCTGCGAAGGGCTGGACGCGCGAGACGTACCCGTGGCCGCAGGACAAGCCCGGCGCCGGGCCAGTCGAGCCGCTCTTGCTGCCGTGGGGAGACGTCAAGAACGTGCGGTACGCCTGGAGCGGAAGCGCGTTCGAGCCGGCACGCTGACGTCAGCGCGGTGGCTCTCGATCGTCGGGCCGGCCTTCGCCTGTCGGACCGTCGCCCGGCGCGCGGCACTCGCCGCGGATCGCGTCACACGTCCAACCTTCAGGGCAACCGCCACAGGCGTCGTCGTCCAGAGTGCCCCCATCGCCGGTGATCTGCCCCACGCAGATCCCGTCCGCGCAGACTTCGTTCGGCGGACAGCCCTCGGGGCAAGCCGCGCGCGGCGTCCCGTCGACCTCGTCCAGCCCCGGACGCCAGCACACGCCATCGCGACATTCTTCCCCAGCGGAGCAATCCGCATCCGTGACGCAGCTCGGGATGCGCGGTGAGGGCGACCGTCGCGGCTCGGGCGGCGGCGTGCTCTCGGAGCAGGCCACGAC
>JAFAER010000188.1 GCA_023423895.1 Pseudomonadota bacterium | reverse complement strand
GTAGAGGACCCACGAGCTCCCGAGCAGCGCCAGCTTCGTAAGACGTTCGATCAACATCGCTTCATCTCCCTAGGGCACGAAGATCTCGGTCACGAACGTGCCGAGATCGGTGCCTGCATTGACCTGGTCGGCCTGGAGCGTCCCGCTCTTGCGGTCCGACTCGACGACCGTGAATGTGCCGGCCTGGGCGTCCGCCGCGGCCCTCGACCAGCGCGAGACGACGTAGCGGGCGGACGGCTCGCGGCAGGTATCGCGGAGGTTCACGTAGACGAGGTACGAGCCCGGGGCCGGCCGCTCCTGGAACACCACGTTCTCGAGCTGCCGGCCCTCGTTGGAACAGCCGCTGTTCGCGTCGAAGTCGAGGTATCCGACGCCGGGCGGAGTCTGCTCCGGCGAGCTTCGGTTGATCTTCTGATCGTCGGCGAGCCCCTTCGTCGGAGTCCTCGACGAGATCGTCTGACTGTCCGGCGTGACGACGACGAGATCGAGATCGGCTGAACGATCCCAGGCAAGACTGATGACGAGCTCCGGCGGAGCCTTCTTCGGATCACAAGCGTTCCCGTTGTCCGGGACCTTCCGGTGGATGCAGAGCGAGCTCTCGACCTGAGTACCCGCGCGTCCCGAATCGTCCAGCGCCGCGACGAGCATCCGGTGACGTCCCGGCAGCAGCGAGTCGTGCAGATCGGCGACGAAGCGCCAGGTCCGGACCGGCTCCCCTTGCACCTGGGGATCGGGCGGTCCCGTCGGGACGACCCAGTAGCCGCTCCCCTGCCCGTCGATGCGCGCAGCGACGGACACCGCGTCGAGCGTCGCCCATCCGAAGAACGGTACGCCGGACAGCCCCGGTCGAAGCTGCGTCACCTCCGTCGTCACCGCGGTCGCGCGCGGAGGCGCTGGCGGGTCGACGGGAGGCGCGCCGGGGAGCGTGCCCTCGAGGAACTGGCCGCCTTCGACGGCGATCGGCTCTTCGAGCCCGTCGGTCACACGCGTCGCCGAGCACCCCGCTACGAGGAGCACGAGGCCGACGAGCGATCGCTCCGTGCGAGTGCGAGTGCGAGTGCGAGTGCGAGTGCGAGAACGAGGACGGCCCGGCCTCATAGGTCCACCTGCAGGCGGACCGTGAGCTGGTCGTTCTTCGCGTTGGTCGGAACACCGCGGCTGTCGCGCCCGAGGTGATCGACGACGACGTCGTATTGGCCGACGAGCCGCCCGTGCGGGAGCGTCAGTCCGATCGTCGGCGAGAGGACCCAGTACGACTCGTCCTTGATGTGGAAGACGCCGGCGCGCTGCTCGAAGACGTCGCTGTTCGGGTCGTAATACGCCGCTCGGAAGCCGACGAGCCCGTACTCTGAGGCCTGCTGGACGGCGGCGACGCTCAGCACGAGCTGGCGAATGTCGGCGCCCGACAGGACGGGATCGGACACGAGAAGCCCTCGGTCCAGGTTCGATGCGGCGACGGCCTCCCCCGAGATGCGGGAGATGCCGAGCGCCGTTCGCTTCGCGACGCCGAGGTCGAGGCCGACTGCCCAGCGCCGAAAGTTCTTCGACGGCACGGCCGCGGATCCGGTCACGCCTTGGAGCTCGTGTGGCTCCGCGAAGCCGTTGTTGTTGTCGTCGATCCAGGTGACCGAGTCCTTCGTCGCATCACGACCGGGGCTGAACCCGGTGCCGTTGTAGAAGGAGACACCTCCCTCCAGCGTGAGCGTGGGCACGATGGCTGCGCGCGTCCCGACGCGCCCGACGACGTCCTTGGCCGCGACCGGGTCGCGCGGGAACGCGCGGTCGACGAGCGGCTCGCCGTTCACGACGGCGACGGCGTAGTTGAGGAACCGGTACGCGCCCCAGACCTTCACGCCGATGTCCGCCTCGGTCGGGAAGAGCGCCGTCGAGCCGATGCTGCGCTCCATGAAGACACGATCGCGCTGCGACTCGCCGATCTCGGCGCCGAACGGCAGGTCCGTGATCCCGGCGGTGAGCACGACGAGAGGCGTGACACGGTCGTCGTTCGTGCCGCGATAGAGGAGAGAGGCCTCGGCACGGCGCGGCGCGACCCGAAGGCCGTTCAGCGTCGACGCGTCCATCTCGAGTGTCGCGGCGGCGTACTCCCACCCGTGATCGATGCGGAGGCGGGCGCGGCGGAGGACGAACTGATCCTGGTTCAGCGGCTCGCCTCCCGGGGCGAGTTGATCTTCGGAGATCTGGTTCCGCTGATACTGCGCCTGCACGAAGCCCCACCACGTGAGCCCGCGGCGAAGCGGCCTCACGTAGTTGCTTCCTTCGGCCACGAGGCTCGGCGGCGACTCCGTCGCGCCTGCAGGCGCGGTCGTCGACGGCAGCCCCGCGAGAGCAGCGGGCGAGCCTGCAGGAGGCGCTGCCGTCGGTGACGGCGGTGGAGGTGCCGTCTCCTCCGGCGACGGCGACGACGACGGCGACGGCGGTGCGGGTGCGGGCGGAGGCGGTTCGGCGGAGGGCGGCCCGCTGCTCGTCGGAGGCGTAGGACGAGACGGCGGGACGGTGACCTCAGCGTCGTCGTCTTGGGGGGGCTCTTGCGCTGCCGCTCGTGCTGGAGCGCACACGGCAGCCATCAGGGCGAGGATGACCCCGCCCCTGCGGCGATGGATGTGAATCATGCGGCCCGAGCGTCGAGCTCAGTTGAGCGGCGGGAGCGGCGCGCCCGCCGTGTAACCTTCGATGCGAGCGCCGTTGTCGAATGCGAAACACTCGGCGCTGTTGCACTGATTGAAGAAGTCCTTCTGCGTCTGCGGCTTGTTCTTCGTCGCGTCGAAGCAATCGCTCGTCTGCGTGCCGCCCTCGCCGCTACCGCCGTCGGGCTGCGCCGTGGCCGGCGGCGGCACGGGGGGCCGTGACGGTGCTGCTTGTTCTTCGCTGGAGCACGCGAAGAGGAATGAAACACAAACTGCGGCTGCGCCGAGAAGGTGACGGTGTCGAGATGTCATTGTCGTCGTTCCTTCCCGTTCCTCAGTAAGCCTCGCAGAAGCCGAAGCGGCATTTCTCGCCTGCGTCGCCCTTGCATTGAGCATCGGTGGTGCATGAAGCGAGGGTCGTCGAGCCGGTCGCGACGGACTCGAAGTACCCGTTGCACGGCGCGGGCGGCGCGAACGAGACGATCGGGTTCAGATCGCCGTCTGGACGGTTCGCGCGCATCGCGCACAGCGGTACGTCACCCGACTCGATGATGATCTTGACGATGTCGATCCCGCCGGGCGCGTCGAGCGAACCGTCGAACCAGCGAACGATCTTGTTGACCGTCGGATTCGCAATGGCGCCGCCTCCGTCGACCTTCGCGTAGAACTGCCCGGGCGTGAACAGGCCGTACTGCCCGTTGCGCACGTTCAGCTTGTCCTTGCGCGTCCGGCTCGAGTCGGGGAGGTAGCCGCAAGACTGATCGAAGTACTGCAGCGCGAGGGTCTTGACCTGCCCCTTGTCCTCGCCGTCATCGGCCGCGCTGCCCGAGACGTAGCCGAGCGCCTGGCTCGGATCGTTGCTCTCTCCCCACGAGAACACCGACTGGACCGTCTGCGGGTTCGTGCTGAGGACGTTCGCCGGAGCGACCTTGAAGCCGGTGGGCGGCACCTTGAACGCGGCGGCGAGCATCTGGTGGACGAACGAGCTCGTCGAACGACCGAAGACGGCCTCGGGCACCGTCCAGGGCGCGACCGAGTGGCCGACGGCGCCGGGACCGAAGCCGAACACGTGATAGAAAGCTTCCGCGGAGATCGAGTCGTATTGCGACTTGGCGTGCGTGATGATGTTCACCGTCTGGATCGGACCGGTGAACCGTCCGAAGCCGGTGGGCAGCGGCTGCTTCGCCGGGCAGAGCGCCGGCGTGTTGCCCATATGAGCGAAGCTCAATGGCTCGGCGCCGGTCGCCTCGCATTGTGTGAGGTTGCCTTGGGCGTCCCAGTACTTGAAGTAGGCGGGCGGCGTCGCGAGGCCGGAGCCCGTGTCCTTGTCGACGAACGCGTGGTATCCGGTGCACGCACCGGGATCCCAGAAGAACAGCGTGATCCGCTCGCCTTCGGGCAAGCCTGCAAGCGCCGTCGCGACGGCACCGAGCGTCGCCGTGATCGCGCTACCGCCTGCACCGTAGACCGGGTTCGGAAGGTCGGTCGGACACGGAGCCGCCAGCGCGGGGCTCGCGAAGATGGTGGTGACCGCCAGTCCGGCGAGCGCAGCGGCGACATGACCGCGCGCCGACGCCAGCCTGTTTAGTGAACGCTTGTCCGTTATAGTAGACACGCAGACGCGCGTAGCACGGCGGGTGCCAGCGCCGATCTCGCGTGAATAACAGCGTTTCGTCGCGCCCTTTCACGCCGCCGTTGCATCTGCTGGGGCAGCCCCATCACGCCAGGCGGATCGCCGTCTCTGTTGCTGGGCACGCCCCCGACGAGCCCGGACGAGATCTTCGGGGCACTGCGCGCGCCCTGTTCAGCGCGACGCGTTCGAGGCCTTGGCGACGGCGCGTTCGGGCCTCGTCCTGGAGACGAGCCGGTCGACGTTCCACATCAACGCCAGCGTGATGACCAACGTGACGACGACCACGGTGCCGAGTGTGGGGTAGCCGATGAGCGCGGAGGTCGGCGTCGGCTGGCGGACGATGAGCCCCGCCGTCCACGCAGCCACGCCGCCCGAGAGCTGCTGCAGCGAGGAGCTGATCGCCATGTACGCCCCGCGATCGGGCAACCCAGGCAGCGCCGACGAAAGCGCCATCGAGGAGACCATGCGCGCCGAGATGCCGACGAAGAGCACGACGTTCAGCACGATGACGAGCGTGAGCGACGCCGCCGTGAGCCGCGTGTACCAGACGATGATCGTCCCGGTCAGGATCGTGCCGAGCACGAACGTACGGTACTTGCCGAACGAGTCGCTCAATCGACCGAGAAGCGGGCCCGCGATGATCGAGGACAGCCCGGTGACCATGTAGATCATCGGCAGGCGCTCGAGCGAGATGTTCAGGTTCTGCACGAGGAACGTGCTGCCGAACGGCATCAACATGAAGCCGCCGGTCGCCAGGAGCATCGTCGACGCAAACCCGGCGATGTAGCGAGGCCGCGTCGCCGTGTGGACGAGGTGCGCGCCGGGGCTTCGCTTCGCTTCTGCCGCGGCGGAGAGATGTGCGGTGAGCGGCTGGAGGCGGAGCACGATGGCGATGCCCGCGAGCACGCTCACGCCCACGATCATGAGAAACGGCGCGTGCCATCCCCAGTGCGTCGCGAAAAAGAGACCGATGGGGATCCCGAGGATCTGGCTCGCGGCGAACGACGTCTGGACGAGGCCCATCACCCGCCCCCGCATCGACAGCGGGAAGATGTCCGCGATGATCGCGAAGCTGATGGATCCGATGACACCACCGAAGATCCCCGTGACGATGCGCGCCGCGAGCAAGAACGAATACGTCGGGGCGATGCCGCACAGGAACGTTCCGAGGACGAACCCCGTGTAGAAGAAGAGAAGGAGCTTCTTCCGATCGAACCGGTCGGCAAAGCCGGCGGCGAGTAGCCCCGACGCACCCGCGCTGAACGCGTAAGCCGATACCACGAGCCCGAACTGGGCGGTCGACACGCCGAGCTGCTCGATCAGGATCGCCCCGAGCGGAGACAGGATCATGAAGTCGAGCACGACCGTGAACTGCAGGAAGGCGAGCACGACGACCACGAAGAGCTGATAGCGGCTGAACTTCTCCTTCATGATTGGGCGCGTCTTCGATGCTGCGAGCCCGCAATGGTTGCGTGACGTCCAGCGAGGAGCGAGCACACTGGATCCGTCCCGCGCCGCACGCAATGGTCGACGGCTGCTCCGCCATCGGAATGCGGACACCGGGACGACGGGCGCGTCGAGCGGAGCTCGAGCACGGAGCCGACGAGAGGCAGAGAGATGACGAGACGACCGCTCGTCAGCGATCGAAGCGCGTCGCGTAGCGTACGAGCCCGTCGACCGCAGACCGGTACGCGATGTGAGGTCGCGCGTGCTCGTCGACGACGAGATCGACGTGCGCGGTGCCACCCGCGGTGAGGACATCCGGATCGACGATGTCGCTCACCCACTTCGTCCCGCCGCCGGTCGCCGGAGCCTGCCGCCGGTACTCGAGATAGCCGGTCGAGCCCGACTCCGACGTCGGACGGATGATCGCGAGGTGGAGCAACCCGTGCGGGTCGGCAGCCAGCGCGACGCGATACTTCGGTTCGAGCGCATCGGACGATGGGATCGCCTGATCGAGGACTTCGATCTGCGGCATGTCCGAGGACGACTGCCACGTCGCCAGGCGGAGCTCGGCGGTAACGGGGCCGGACTGGAGGGCCTTCCGGAAGTAATAGGCGGCGTACTTCCTCGTGCCGACGACGACGAGCGAAGGGCTGAAGCCCGAGAGCCCGTCGATCGTCGCGTTGTCCACGGTCTTGCGATACGACCACGTCGTGGCGTCGAGCGTGTGGTAGCGCGGCGTCGAGTGCTGCTGCACCTCGTTGTAGTGGTAGAGCAGATGCACGGCCCCCGTCGGGTCGACGAAGATCGACGAGCCCCCGATGCCAGGCGCGTCGTGGGGCAACAGGCTGCTCGAGATGTCCGGGAGCGGCTGGGTTCCGTTGCCGGTCCGCTTGAACGTCGCCAGCTTCGCCGTGCTCGAGCCGGTCGAGATCCGGACGGAAGCGTAGACGTTGCCGCTGCCGTCGGCGCGGACGGCGAGCTCGGACGGGCGCTTCACCGACGGCGCGACGAGCTCGGGCCCTGCGAGCGGCTCCGTCCCGTCCGCCAGCGTGTACAAGTTGACCTCGCCGCTCAGCGAGTTGTCGTCGACGTCGTGCGCGAGCACGATCAGCTTGTCCGGTGCCGCCGCCGTGAGCTTGGAGACTTGTCCGTCGTGGAAGGCGAAGCCGGTCGCCCGCTTGACGATCTTCGGCGCTGCGAACCCGGGCACGTCGGGGACGAAGTGGGCGAGCCACATCTCGCCCGTCTCCGTCCCCTGCTCCGCGTTGTAGACGATGCCAACACGGCCCTTCGGCGTGCGCGCGATCGACACGCCCGTCGGATCGACCGGCCCCTCGGGCTCGACGACGTGCACCTGGCGCGGCTCGCACTCCTTCTTCGCCTTCTTCGCCTTCGTCCAGACATCACCGTCGCAGGCGAAGTCAGGGAGGGCGTTCGAGGCGTCCGGAACGTCGAGGCCCCCGCCATCGTCGTCGAGCGCTGCATCCGGCTCGTCGTCGGGCGTTCTCGTCGTCCCGCCGTCATCGTCCGGGTTCGTGTCGGCGACCTTCAGGCCATCACAGGCAGCGAGCGCGAAGAGGGGAAGAGACAGGCAAGTGAGCAGAGCGAGCCGCATGAAGCTCGAGCGTACCACCGGTCCAGGCGGGGTTCGGTAGTCTCCACGCACGATCACGTCGGCCGGCCGTCCTTTCGGACGCGCGGTCAGTCGGTCCGATCGTCGTCGGTGTGCTGGCGCCCGCTCCGCGACTCCGCGGCGCGAATCACGTCTGGTTGTAGTTCGTGTTCTCGAGGAGGATCACGTTCGTCTTCGAGCGGCTCTCGCCGACGCTCGTGATGTAGACGGCCGGCTGGTCCTGCACGGGACAGACCTTCTCGCAGGCGCCGCAGCCGATGCAGAGGGCCGGATCGACGTGCGGGCGCTGGAGCTTCACGGTCAACATCGCAGGCTGCTCGCCGTTCTCTCCCGGCTTGCTGTCGCGGACGGGGGCCTCGACCTCTTCGACCCAGATCGCCTTCGGCGACGTCGGGCAGAACTCCTCGCAGACGATGCACGGCGTCTGCATGCTCCAGGGGAGGCAGCGCCCGTGATCGTAGAAGGCGGTGCCGATCTTCACCGGCGGAACGCCCTGACCGAGCTTCTCCTTCTCGGTGATCTTCTGGATGGCGCCTGTCGGGCAGACCTGGCCGCAGAGGACACACGAGTGCTCGCAGTAGCCGATGCGCGCGATCAGGATGGGCGTCCAGAGGCCCTCGACGCCCGCCTCGAACATCGCGGGATGGAGCGCGTTGTTCGGACACACCTTCATGCACTCGGCGCAGCGGATGCAGCGCTCGAGGAACGCACGTTCCTCCACCGCGCCCGGCGGCCGGATGACCTTCGAGTGGTAGTTGACGTCGAGCGAGTCGGCGATGCGCGCGGCCGGGATGAAGGCGGCTCCGGCGGCGGCCGTGGCGAGGAGCGTGCGGCGCTGGAGGTCCGGCGCGCCGATGCGGCTCTTTCGGTTCGGCAGGAACCGGAACTTGATCACGTCCTCAGGGCAGGCGTTCTCGCAGTTGAGGCACATGTGGCACTCGTCCTGCCGCCACTTCACGCCGCCCTGCGGGCTGTCGGCGCCCTGGCAGTTGACCAGGCAGAGGTTGCAGTCGGTGCACTTCGCATGGTCCTTCTCCATGCCGAAGAGCGCGAAGCGGGCGAAGACGCCGAGGAACGCGCCGAGCGGGCAGAGCACGCGGCACCAGAACCGCGGGATGAACCGGTTCAGGAACAGGAGCGCGATGAACAGCGCGACGATGAGCCAGGTCTGGTGGAAGTAGAACTGGTGCGACTGCCACACGGTCGTGGCGAGCACGTCCTGGGTCGCGTCCGCAGCATGCTGGATCGAGCGCGAGGGGATGTCCTGCGCCGCGCCGAGCGTCCGGCCGGCGATGTACTGGACGCCGGGGATCACCCCGAGGCCGATCGCGCGGACCGCGATGCAGATCGGATCGAAGAGGCCTCCGATCGCGCTCCCGAAGAGGGCCGCGACGAGGAAGGCGTACATCAGGTAGTACTTCGCGCGCTGATAGCCGTGCGTCTTGTTCGCCTCGACGCGCGCCGCGCCCCTGCCCTTGCGCGACGGGAGGATCCAGCCGAAGAAGTGGTGGAGCGTCCCGAACGGGCAGATCCATCCGCAGAACACGCGACCGAACACGAGGGTGATCGCGAGGAGTCCGAGCGACCACAGCAGGCCGCGGTAGACCTGGTGGGTCGCGCCGAGCGTCATCGC
>JAFAER010000086.1 GCA_023423895.1 Pseudomonadota bacterium | reverse complement strand
GCCTTGTCGGGCGGCTTCAGTCGCGCCGAGGCGTGCGCAGAGCTGGCGAAGAATCGTGGCATCATCGCGAGCTTCAGCCGCGCGCTGCTCAGCGATCTGCGCCACCAGATGAGCGACGAGGAATTCGACGCTGCACTGGGCAAGGCGATCGACGAGATCCACGCGGCCTCGACGACCAAGGCGCCCGTCCCGGCCTGACTTCGTTGGCGGTGCGCCGAGCCGAAAGGGCGCCGCGCGTGTCGTTCGCGCGGCGCCCGTTCACGAGCTCGGCGGCGCCGCGCGTGTCGTTCGCGCGGCGCCCGTTCACGAGCTCAGGGGCGCGGCGCTTGGCCGTTGCTGTCGTCCCCCCAGCAGATGACCTTGTCATCGTCGGCGCGGACTCCGCACGTGTGATGATGGCCAGCCTCGACGCTCTTGAAGGCATCCTTGGTCGGTGCCGTCGGCGCCTCACCGAAGCCATTTGCGCCCCAGCAAAGAACCTTGTCGTCGGAGACACGGATCGCGCACGTGTGCGTCCAGCTCGTGACCACGCTCTTGAAGGCCTCGGCGCTCGGACCGCTCGGCGCCTCCCCCGCGGCGTTGCCTCCCCAGCAGACGACCTTGTCGTCGGACGCGCGCACTCCGCACGTGTGATAGTAGCCCGCGGTCACGCTCTTGAACGCGTCAGCGGACGGAGTCGTGGGCGCCTGGCCGTCGTTGTTGTATCCCCAGCAGACGACCTTGTCGTCGGACGCGCGAACTCCGCACACGTGGAAGGCCCCCGCGGAGATGCTCTTGAAGCCATCGGCGGAGGGCGTGGTCGGTGCTTGGTTGTTGGTGTTTGCTCCCCAGCAGACGACTCGGTCGTCGGATGCGCGGATCCCGCACGTGTAGTCCTCCCCGGCGGAGATGCTCTTGAAAGCATCCGCGGTCGGCGTGGCCGGCGCTTGGCCGATGTTGCTTGCGCCCCAGCAAACGACTCGGTCGTCGGACGCGCGGATCCCGCACGTGTGCGTGGCGCCTGCGGTCAGGCTCTTGAATTCAACCGCGCTTGGTCCTGGCGGAGCCTGTCCTTTGTCGTTGCTTCCCCAACACACCACCTTGTCGTCCAGCGCGCGCACCGCGCACGTGTGGTGTTTGCCGAGGGCGACACTCGTGAACGCATCGCCTAGTGGCAGCGTCGCGGTCTGCCCCGCATTGTTTCGCCCCCAGCAGACGGCGGCGCCGTCGGAGGAGCGCACCGCGCAGGTGTGCTCGGCATTCGAGTCCACGCTGTCGAACGCATCGACGCTCGGGCCCGGAGGCGTTTGAGAGAAGTCGTCCACTCCCCAGCAGACCATCTTGCCGTCGACGGCGCGCACGGCGCAGGTGTGGCCGCCGGCGGCGACGACGCTCTCGAACGGCTCCACGCTCGGCCCTGGGGGCGCCTGGGCGTTCCCGTTGTATCCCCAGCAGCGAAGCTTGTCGTCGGAAGCGCGCACGCCGCACGTATGGACGTAGCCTGCCGATACGCTCTTGAATGTCTCCGCGCTCGGACCGGGCGGAGCTTGGCCGTAGTGGTTCGCGCCCCAGCACACGACCGTATCGTCCATGCGGATTCCGCATGCGTGATTGTTGCTTGCAGACACGCTCTTGAATGCCTCGGCGCTCGGGCCCGGCGGCGCCTGACCGTGGTCGCTGTATCCCCAGCAAAGGAGCTTGTCGTCGGACGCGCGGATCGCGCACGTGTAGTTCGAACCTGCAGAAATACTCTTGAAGGCCTCCGCGCTCGGGCCGCGCGGAGCTTGACCGTCCGCGTTGAGGCCCCAGCAGACCATCTTGCCGTCGGCTTCGCGGAGACCGCACGAGTGCTTCTCGCCTACGCTCAGGCTCCTGAAAACGTCCGCGCTCGGCGTCGTGGGAGCTTGCCCTTCCGCGTTGTATCCCCAGCAGATGGCTTTGTGATCGGATCGGCGCAGTCCGCACGTGTGCCAGTAGCCGACCGCGACTCCGTCGTACGCGATACGCTGCGCCGAGCCGACCGGCGAGACCCCCTCGGCCCACGCGGACGTGACGCGCACGCGGAAGTAGCGAGCTTCGCTGGTCGGGGACGTCGCATCGAACCAGACGCGTCCGGTCACGTTGGGAATGTCACTGTACGCTGCATCCGTCGGCCCCGCCGATCGCTGCCACTGAACGACGAGGTGCTCCGCGGGTCCTGCGGCGAGCTTGCCTGTCGCCACGGCTGACGCGTTGCTCACGACCTGGCTGGCGCGTGCGCGGACGCGGTACGAACGCGTGGGCACGGCGCCGACGACCGGCGCCGTCGGAAGCTCCAGGCGGACCACCGAACGAGGATCCTCGGTCACCTGCGGCGCTTCGAACTGCACCTGCGCTCGCGGCGCGTCGTTGTCGGTGTACTCGAGCACCAAGCCGAGGTCTTGCCAGCTCGCGCCGTCGTCGATGCTGAGCTCGTAGGCCGTGATCTCGCCCGAGCGACTGCCCGTCGCCGGCGCGGACTCCTTGCTCGTGGCCGAGCCACGGACCGCGGCGACGGTGTACTCGTGGCTGGACGCCTGTCCGTCGATGCCGGCCGGAGCCCACGTCACGGTGATGGCGGTCTCGCTCGTGCCGTCGCTCGCCGTGACGTTCACGGGCGGCGCGAACGCCACGGGCTTCGCCCCGGTATCGTCGTAGCTCGTGTCGGTCCCGTCGACCTGAGCGACCTCGGTTCCATCCCGGTACACGAGGTACTTCGAGACCGCAGCGCCCGTCGGCGCCGCCCAGGTCACGCGCACGCGGTCCACCTGATCGGCGGTCGCGCGGACATTGCGCGGCGCGTCCACTTCGGCCGTGGTACCCCCATCCTCGTCGTCGCTCCGGCCGCTGTCGTGCCCGTAGCCGCCGTCGTCGCTCGGCCCGCCGTCCCGGTTCAGGCCGCCTCCGTCGTGGCCTTCTGACGGCGAACCGTCGTCGTTACCTTCGCAAGCGCCGAGCGCCAGCGCCAAAGCCAATAATTTGGGAACTCGTTTGATGCTCATCATGGATACCGCACTCCTGCGTTGGTCGGTCAAGTGGCTCGGCGTCGATGGGAATGACGACCCAACACGATCTTCGAGCGTAGTGAGGCAGCGCCTGCGGCGAGACCTCTGGTCCCTTATCGCTATCAGGCGGCGCTAACGGCGCAATCCTGCATACGGAGTACTAGCGGCACCACACTCGACTCGACTGCCATATCGACATCGGCTCACGCAGCCGTGCAGACGCGACGCGTACGCGATTACCTCGCCGGCGGCCTGAGTACTGCACACGCATGACTGACGCGGCGGGCTACGCCGTTCATGCTCGTGGGAGAAATGAGCGCCGTCACGAATCGCATTCGACGCGTGTGGTACGGGGTGGACCTACTGACGGGGCGCTCGTCGTCGCGTGCGGCTCGAGCTCACTTCCGTGCCCTCGTGCGCCGGCGAGGCCATCGTCCTCGGACGGTTCTAGCTATCCAGTCTAGCCAGCATGGAGGCAAGCTCGGCCTTGTTGACGACTCCGAGCTTCTCGTAGACGCGGCTCACATGCACACGCACCGTGTTCGGCGCGATGGTGAGATGCTCCGCGATCTCCTTCGTCGTCTCCCCCGACGCGAAGAGCAGCGCGACCTGGCGCTCTCGTTTGCTCAGCCTGTCGATTGGGAGCACCGGCCGGACGCGAAGGAGAAAGACGTCGCCCGAGGGATCGACCTGGAACGTAAGACGGCCGACGATGCGCTTCTCGAGCGTGTTCACGGAGGCCAGCTCGCCGAGCTCGCCGGGCAGAGCTGGCCCGTTCCATCGAGGGTAGTGCTGCGCGACGAGATCGATGAAGCCCTGCTCGGCCTCCAGCACGATCGCCTGCCGGTTCACGATCGCGGAGCCGCCGCCGGTCTGGAGCGAAGTGTGCGTCGCGCGGAGGAGCGCGGAGATCTGGGACTGTCGCGAGCTCTCGACCACGTGCGGCATGAGGAGCTCGAGCGCCGCGCGCTCGGATTCCGTGAAGGGCTCGGAGACCTCATGGCGATAGGCCGAGAGGACGACGAATGAACCGATGCGCGGAGCCACGGCGGCGGTGCACGCGAGGTGACGCATCGAGAAGCGCTCGCAATGCTCGAGAACCGGCAGCGCGTCGGCGTAGAGCTCTACGGCCGAAGACGCGAAGGTGCGGCCCGGACTCCCTGTCGCGAGGAAGGCGAGCTTGTCCAGATGCTTCACGCGCTCCCAGCTGGTCATCAGCTCGGGAGGCTGCCGGTGCAGGTAGAAGTCGTGTGGCTGCGGCGTCCCTCGCTGGATCGTGCCGGTGGTGAAGAGGCCCGAGTCCAGCGGCACGACGCGGCTCACCTGCTCGAAGACGAACGACTGGAACGCGCGCACCGGGAGCTCACGGCACTTCCGATGGAGCTCGAGCACACATTCGCTGAACGCCTCGACGAGGCCCAGCGCACTGGGAGGCGCCGAAGCAGTCACTCGTGACGCGTATCGCATTGGAGCTCAGAGGGCGCAACGGCCGGCGAGAGCCGCCCCCGTAGAAGTAGCAGCCGCCGATTCGAGCACGTCATCAGGACCGCGACTGGCCCTGCCCCGAGCCCATGAAGGCCTTGCTGTAGGCCCCCGCGATCGCGCCCGACGTGTCCTTGGACATGCGATCGGTCCACTGGCTGTTGACGCGATTCCACGCGGCGACATCGAGCTTGTGTTGGGTCAGCAGGGCCAGAAATTGATCCTGAGGCGGATTCTGTGCGGCGCGCGCCGCAATCAGCGCGTACTGGTCGACGGTAATTCCCTCGATCGGTGCGAGGATTCCGGGAGAAGCCGCGACTTTGGCCTGTTGTTGTGCTTGGAGCTTTCGCTGCCCAGCCCGCATGACCGCGGTCATGAAGGCCTGCGAGGAGAACGTCGTATCGCTCACCATCGGCCCTCTAGGGGTCCCGTGATGCTTCATCATCGTCGTGCGGACGCAGAAGTACTGCCCGACGCTCCGGTAGCCGTATGAGAGGAGCCTCTTCTCGGCTTCCAGTGGATCTCCAACGCGAAGCTCATCGAACTCCTGTTGGTGGAACACGAAATCCTCGAACGCACGCGGTCCCGGCAGCGGACCGAAGTCGTCGGTCCAGGCGTTGCGCGGCACATTCGTATTGTGTCGATCGGCCCACAGAAGCTCGTTGTCCACTCGAACCAGCTCTGCACCGTCTGCGCTCTTCACGACCACGACGCTCGTCTCCGGCAGAGCCCGGCTCGTACCGAACAACGAAATAATCCACTTTATGAGATCACCGATCAGACTCATTCCAATACTCCAACATGCCACTCGCAACAAAAGAACCACTGTCCCTGGCCCTCGTCATCGCGTCCCCAGCAGAGGACCTTGTTGTCCCCCGTGCGAATGCCACACGTGTACCCGTAGCCCGCAGTCAAGCCCACGTAGCCGGTTCGCTGCGCGACCGCGGCGCTCGAGACGCCCTCGGTCCAAGGAGATGCCGCGCGGGCGCGGAAGTAGCGGGGCTCCGTGGTCGAGGAGGTCGCGTCGAACCACACGTGTCCGGTCACGCCGTGTCTGCATATTCGAGCTGCAAGCCGACCGTCCGCCACGTCGCGCCTTCGTCGACGCTCACCTCGTAGGCCGTCAGCTCGCCCGACCGGCTCCCGGTCGCTGGCGCCGATGGCCCGCTCCTCGACGAGCCTCGGAGCGCCGCCACCGCGTAGGCATGACCCGAGACCTTCCCATCCGCGGTCGACGGCTTCCACGTCACCGTCACCGCCTCCTCGCTGGTCCCGTTGCTCGCGATGACGTCGAGCGGCGGCGCGAGCGTTGCGGGGAGGACGGTCCGGTCGTCGTAGCTCGTGATGCTCCCGGGGCCCCTCGCGAGCTCGGTCCCTTCGCGGAAGATCAAGTACTCCGACACGGCCCCATCCCACGGCGCCGACCACGTGACGTGCACCCGCTCTGGGTCGTTCGTCGATGCATGCACGCTGTGAGGCACACCCACCAGACTCGGGCGAGGTAGAGTGTCGTCACTTTCGCATGCAGCGACCGACGTCGCGATCGCGAGCACCGTCGATGTTTGCCAAGTGCTTCGCGTCGACATCTTGGCTGCCTGTCGCTTCCACTTCGTGATGGGCCGATGTTCGGCGACCGGAACCTGCAGGCTCAGCTGCGGTCGCCCGCGCAGCCAAGATGCTGCGTCGACGGCGAACCGCGCATCGCCATGCGAGCTCGGTCATCCGAGGCCTCATGTTGCATTCGACCGAGCTCGCCGCGGGCGCCAAGAAGTGACCGGACGCGCCAATCGATATCGATCAACCGCCGAGCGCCGGCACCTTCATCGCGGCACGCTCGCGCGAGGCGCAGGCACGTCGATAGTCGCTCGGGGCGACGCCGGTCCAGCGACGGAACGCACGAATGAACGCGGTCGAGCTCCGGTATCCCAGGATGTATCCAGCTTCCTTTACCGACGGAGCCCCGCGTAGCACGTCGAGCGCTCGCTCGTGTCGGGCGCGGTCGAGCAGATCGCTGAACGACACGCCTTCGTCCGCGAGCCGCCGCTGGAACGTGCGCTCGCTCATGCCGAGGCGCCGCGCGAGCCGCGCGGTGCTCGCTTCGTCGGACCGAAGCTGATCTCCGAGCAGGAGCTTCACCTGGCTCGAGAGCGACACATCGTCGTCGGCTACGGGAAGGCTCCCGAGCAGCGTCGCGGCTTGATCTTCGATGTGGGAAGCGAGCTCCGGCTCATGCCCCCGGATTCGCATTCGCCCGATGTGCTCGTCGAACACGACGGTCGTCGCGTCGGCGCCATAACGAACGGGACAACCGAAGACGTCCTCGAGCGGCAGCCCGCCGGGGCGTCGGCGATGCTGGACGTGCACCTCGAGCGGCATGACCGGGCTCGCGACGAACTGGCGTACGGCTTCGACTCCGGCGATCACGATCGCTTCGGACGTGAGATGGAGCGGCTCCATCCAGGGCGCGTTCTTGGAGGCGAAGATGAAGCGATCGTCCTCGAAGGCAACGCGAGGCGCTGCTCGTTCGTAGACGAGGTCCTCGTAACGCTGCATCTTCGAGAACCCCTCGTACACGGTCGCGGCGTTCGAGGTCACGTATCCGACGATGCCGTAGTAGGAGAGCTTGAACAGCTTCGCCATCCGAAGGGGCGCGTCGACATGCGTGGCGGTCCGGTCCTGCGCAGCGCGAACCAACGCGAGGAACGGCGTGGCTCCGATGCGCGCGTCGCGTCCCACGAGCGCGGCAGGCGCGATGCCGGACTCGTCGAGCAACGTCTCGCTTTCGACGCCGAGCTCACGCGTCATGTCGAGCACCCAGCGAGCGATTCCGCTGAAGACCGTCCTTTGGATCGAGGCGGACGCTGCTGTCGCAAATCGTTCGGCGGGCATGGCTTCTTCGCTCCGTGCCCCGGGAGGGCGTCATCTGCCGATGCGAGACATCGCTGGCAGTAGTCTATCTCCGGCGGCCC
The DNA here is from genome assembly GCA_023423895.1 of Pseudomonadota bacterium. Lineage (GTDB taxonomy): Bacteria > Myxococcota_A > Polyangia > Polyangiales > Polyangiaceae > Labilithrix. Next base: position 1,692 of record JAFAER010000086.1, on the reverse strand, counting down.
GCCGTCTGATCACTCGGCTTCTTCGACGGCGGAGCCGACCGGAGAAGTAGCGTCTCGCTCGAGCTTGGCCGCGCTTCGTTCGTGGCGAGTCGACCGGCACGCCTTTCGTCGCCGACCGCCGCACTCATGCATACGCGCTACTGCGCGCGACGACGGGGCGGCGTACGCATCTCGTCATGTCCTCCTCCACGGCCCCCAACGACGCTGAACGACGACGGAGCCTGCGTGGTCGTCTTCGGCTCGCCACCTTCCCCGCGCTAGCTGGCGCGGCTCTTCTCTCGATGGAAGCCTGTGTGGGCGAAGACGTGAGGCCGTCGCTCGGGTCTCCGGCCACCGAACGTCGGCTCCTACCCGGCCGGCGTGGGGGCGTTTGGGCAGTTCGACCTCTCGGGAAACGTCGCCGAGCTCACGTCCGATCGAGGGCGGGCGGTCCAATACCCGATCCCTTGCGTCAACTGCGCGAACCACGACGACGGCACCGCAGTGGACATGCAGGTTTCGGTCCGCGGTGGTTCCGCGATGAGCGTCGAGAAGATCCATCTCCGAAACGGATCTTCGGTCGCCCAGCCCGCGAACAGCACGACGCACGACAGCGGAGTGCGCTGCGCGCGCTGAGCTCCGGTGATCCCATGGAAGCGAAACGGTACGGCGTCTCGCTCCTCAGGCTTCGACGATCTCGATCGCGTGGTGGGGCACGCGGCCGTAGGCGCCGGAGGCCGCGAGATCGAGCGCCGGTTCGGGCTCGCGGCTCAGCGCCGCAAGCCGAGCCGCTTCGAGGTTGTTGATCTCGAAGTAGGCCTTGTAGTGGTCATCGCGCTCGGCGAACACGACTCCGTCCGCTTCCCAAACGAGCCCAAGACGCTCGTGGCTCGCTCCCATGACGTGAAAGCGTCCATCTTGGTACGCGAGCAGGAGCGTCCTGTCTCCCCATACGACCCCCGCATGGACGGCCAGCACCTTCCCGCCGAGCAGTGCGTCGAGCTGGGTCTTTCCCGCAGCGGGGACGCGAAGCCGTGGTGTCGGCGCCTCCCCGAGCTCGTAGACGACGAGCTCCTGCTTCGTGAGCTCACCGATGATCACCACCAGCGCTCCCGCGAGCACCGCCATCGCCTCGACCGGTGTCTCGAGATCGATTCGCTTCTGGACCCTTCGCGTCGCGAGGTCGACTTCGTGGATCGCGCTGCCATTCCAGACGAAGAGCGAGCTTGGACCGTACGCCCATCGAACATCCGGCCCCCGAAGCTTCGGCTCGATGGGATCGAGCTTCTTGTCATCGCCGAGGTAGAGCTCGTAGAGCCCGCCCTCGACGCGATGCGCGTAGAGCCAGGATCCCGCCGGCGCGCGCGTATCGCAGTAGGACCCCTGCCCACGCGTCCAGGCGTCGCGACCACTTCCTGCGATGAAGGGTGGGGGCTCGGGGTCGTCGTGCGGCGTCTCGAAGACGACGCGCCCGTTCGTCATCGCCGCGAGCTTCTCCTCTTCCACCTTTCGAGCAGCCGCGGCCCACACGTCGCGACGCGCCGACTCCACGGCCGCGTCGACCATCGGGGAGACCGCAAATCGCGTTTGCTTCGCCGCGAAGAGCGTCTCCAGCATGCCGCCACTTCCCCAGCTCCAGTTCGGCGCGTCGCTCGGGATCGCCTTCTGCTCGACCGACCAGCGATGCCAGCGGCCCCCTGTCTCGGCGCCCTC
>JAFAER010000044.1 GCA_023423895.1 Pseudomonadota bacterium | reverse complement strand
GGGCAGCGATCAGCGCGGCCCGGGCGGCAGCGGCGGCGGCGCGCGCGAGGCAGAGGCCCGCGGTGGCTCGCGTCGCGGACGCGAGGGACGCGGACGCGAGGGCGGACGTGACGGTCGTCGCGACGGCGGCCGCAGCGGTGGCCGTCCGGGCGGCGGACTCCCCGGCCGTCTTTCGAAGTCGACACCGATCCGCGAGGTCGTCAAGGAGGGCCAGGAGATCATCGTCCAGGTGACGAAAGATCCGATCGGCACGAAGGGCGCCCGCTGCTCGAGCCACATCTCGCTCCCGGGCCGCTACGTCGTTTACCTACCGACGGTCGATCACATCGGGATTTCGAAGCGCATCGGCAATGACAAGGAGCGCGCGCGTCTCCGCGAGGCGATCGAGGCGATGAAGCCTCCGTCAGGCGGCCTCATCGTGCGCACGGTCGCCGAGGGCCTCACGAAGAAGGGCCTCAAGCAGGACGTCGGCTACCTCGTCCGCCTCTGGGGTGAGATCGCGAAGAAGCGCGAAGGCGCCCGCGCTCCGAACCTGCTCTCGAGCGAGCTCGATCTGGTGCTCAAGGTCGCGCGTGACCTCTTCACCGACGAAGTCGACGAGGTCGTCATCGACGACAAGCAGCAGTACGAGCGCCTCTGCCGCTTCGTCGAGATGTTCGCGCCCGACCGCATCAAGGACGTGAAGCTGTACGACGAAGAGGAGCCGATCTTCGACGAGTACGGCATCGAGGACGAGATCGGCCGCGCGCTCTCGCGCAAGGTCCCGCTGCCGAGCGGCGGCTACCTGATCATCGATCAGGCGGAAGCGCTCACCGCGATCGACGTCAACACGGGTCGGTTCGTCGGCAAGGGCAGCAAGGACATGGAGGAGACGATCCTCAAGACGAATCTCGAGGCCGTCCACGAGATCGCCTACCAGCTGCGCTTCCGCAACATCGGCGGCCTCATCATCCTCGACCTCATCGACATGGAGCAGCACAAGAACCGCGAGAAGGTGCGCCGCACCCTCGAGGAGCTGCTCCAGAAGGACAAGGCGAAGACGACGCTCAACCGCATCTCGGACCTCGGTCTCATCGAGATGACGCGCAAGCGCACGCGGGAGAGCCTCGGCCGCCTGCTCCACGAGCCGTGCTTCTATTGCGACGGCACCGGCCAGCTTCAGTCGAAGGAGACGATCGCGTACGAGATCCTCCGCGAGATCCGCCGCAAGCGCTCGACGCTTCCCGGCTACTCCGTGGTCGTCAACGCGCACCCGGCCGTCGCGGACGTGCTCAACGGGCCCGAGAAGGCCGCCGTTCAGGACGCCGAGAACCGCTTCATGCGGAAGATCATGGTCGTGCCGCGCAAGGAGTACCACCTCGAGCAGTTCGATCTGCAGGGGAAGTGAGGGGGGCTCGCTGCGCTCGCGGCCTCAGGCCTCAGGCCTCAGGGGGAGAGGAGAGGGTCCAGGGTCCAGGGCGGTCAGGCTCCAGGCTCCAGGGCGGTCAGGCTCCAGGCTCCAGGCTCCAGGCTCCAGGAAGAGGGCTGAGTTGAGATCTCGGGCTTCGGCTTCAGGGGCTCAGGTTTAGAGCGGTTCTGGCTCCGGCGGAGGCTGCTCACGCTTCCGCTTCGATCGGCCGAGGTCCGCTGGTACGCGGGGTCTCGGCCGCTGCTCGTCAGGGGTCGCGAAACGCGCTCCGCGGCGCAGAGAACGGGCGGTTTCGGGACGAAATTCCACGCTCCTACCGGTGCCCTCTCGTGCTCTCATCTCCTCACGCACTGAGGACTCTCTCTCCTCGAGGACGGAGGCCGACGTCGTCTTCCCTGAGGTCTTCCCTGGGGAGGACCGAGGACTTCTTCCCCTGAGGACTGAGGACTGAGGACTGAGGACTCAAATGACCGAGAGCAAGCGCGCCGAGGAGCGGATCACGATCAACAAGGAGTTCGAGTCGTTCGACGCCTTCATCCAGGAGTACGTCACGAACATCTCGCGCACCGGCGTCTTCATCCGTGCTCAAAACCCGCTGCCGGTCGGCACGGAGGTCAACCTCCGCTTCACGGTCATCATGGACGACATGGAGACGATCGAGGGCGTCGGCGAGGTCGTCCGTGTCGAGAAGGACGGCCCGAACACCGGGATGGGCGTCGTCTTCCGCGAGCTGAGCGCGTATTCGAAGGACCTCATCGACAAGCTGCTCACGCAGCGCTGAGGCCGCTTCGTCGCGCGCTTCGGCGATGCTGCTCGCTGAGAGGGATCGCTGCGAGGACGCTGCCCGGACCCGCGGCCATCCCACACGATCTTCCGCCTCGCCTCCGCAGTTTGGTATGCTCCCGCCTTCGTGAGGAACCCGATGCGAACGTCCATGATCGCTGTTGCGCTTCTCCTCGTGGCTTGCGGCAGCAGCTTGCCCCCTCCCTCGGACCGTTTGGCGAGCGCCGAGGCCGCTGCGCGCAGCGCGCGCGAGCTGGGGGCCGATCGCGAACCGAAGGCGCAGCTCCACCTGAAGCTGGCGTCCGAGCAGATCGATCAAGCGAAGAAGCTGATGGCCGACGGCGACAACAAGCGAGCCGACCTCGTCCTCCAGCGTGCGAACTCCGACGCCGAGCTCGCGGTCATGCTCGCGAAGGAGACCACCGCGAAGGCCGCCGCCGAAGAGGCCCAGGGCAAGGTGAAGAGCCTCAAGGCTGGAAAGTGAGCTTGAAGATGAGCGCCCGAATCACTGTCTCTCTCGTCACACTTTCCCTCCTCACGTCGGTCGTCGGTTGCGGCAGCACGCTTCCGCCGAAGGAGCTCGTCGACGCTCGCGCCGCCTACCAGGCCGCCTCGAAGGGTCCGGCTTCGCAGCAGGCGCCCGCCGAGCTGCACGTCGCGAAGCAGTCGCTCGACCAGGCCGAGCGCGCCTTCAACGACGACGGCGACAGCCCGCAGACGAAGGACTACGCGTACATCGCCATCCGCAAGTCGCAGCTCGCCGAGGCATCCGCACGCGCGCTCATCGCCCAGAAGGACAAGGAGATGGCGGAGCGTGAGGCGTCGAACCTCACGGCCGATCAGCTCCGCACCGCGCAGAAGGAGCTCTCGAGCGCGAAGCAGAACCTCGAGAAGACGCAGGACCAGCTCGCTGCCGAGAAGGCCGCCCGCGAGGCCGCGGAGAAGAAGGCCGCGCAGGCGATGGCCGATCTCCAGAAGATCGCCGCCGTGAAGCAAGAGTCGCGCGGCATGGTCATCACGCTGTCGGGCTCCGTGCTCTTCGCGTCGAACGAGTCGACGCTCCTCCCGGCAGCCATGTTGAAGCTCAACGAGGTCGCGGACGCCCTCATCAAGGGCAACCCGGACTCCAACATCACCGTCGAAGGCCACACCGACTCCCAGGGCCAGCGGCAGTACAACATGGACCTCGCGCAGAAGCGCGCCAACGCCGTCCGCGATCAGCTCGTCGCGCGCGGTGTTGCCACGGACCGCATCAAGGCCGTTGGCATCGGGCCGGATCGCCCCGTCGCCGACAACAAGACGGCGGAAGGACGCGCGAACAACCGGCGCGTCGAGATCATCGTGGAGCCTGGGAAGCACTGAGCGCGGGCTTCGCTCGCGCGGCCTCGGGCTTCAGGCTTCAGACCCCAGCCTGAGAAGAAGCTTCCGAAGAGAAGGAGAGGGCGCCGCTCGGCGCCCTTTCTCGTTTGTGACGGTCAGTCTGCCGGGCCCGTGCACCAGATGGTGTAGCCGCACGTCGAGCGCGAATAGCAGACAGCGTCGTCCTGGAGGCAGGCGCTGGAGCTCGAGACCTGCGTGTCGCCTGCATCGCAGATGGGCTGAGGACCTTCGCAGCCCTTCAGGCACTGGATGGTCGAGCCGCAAACGGTGACCGACTCGCAGTCTGCGTTCGACGGGCAGTCCTTCACCTCGATCGAGCCGCTCGGGCAGGTCGGGACGGCAGCGCACTGCGTGCCCGTGCTCGCGCACCAGATCGTCGTCCCGCAGACGGTACGCGAGTAACAGCTGACGTCGGAAGCGCACTCGGACTCCGACGCGACCTGCTCGTCGCTCGGGTCGCAGACGGCGGCCGCCGTGCAGGCGTCGGTCTCCGCGCCGCCGCCGCCCCCGTCAGAGCTCGAGCGGCGGGTGGCCTCTTCGCGCGTGCCGGTCGACTCGTCTCCGGGAGACTCGCCGTCGATGGTCCCTCCGCAGGCGACGATGAGCGCAGGACCACCAACGAACGAAGCGAGAAGAACGAGACGGGCGGCACACGACGACAACATGTGTCAGGGTCAGAGCACAGATTGCGCCAGCTCCCAGAGCTTCACGATTGACGGGAATTCTCGGCCGCTCGCGAGATCGGTTCCAGAAGAGCGTGGCGCGACCTGTGCCAGCATGACACGTGGCACACGCCATCTGGCATGGCCTCAGTGGACGTCGAGCTTCGTTTTGCAGCCGAAGGCGATCGTGACCTTGCCGTCGGTCTCGCGCGCGGCGTCACACGCGGCGGAGCAGAGGAGGATGCGCTTCGGCGCGCCGATGTCGTCGTAGCGCCAACCTTCGGGCGACGCGCAGTCCTTGCTGTACCCGAGCACCCGTTCGCCGGCGGCGGCGTCGATCGCGACGTTCACGGCGTAGGGATCGAGCGTCTCTCCCGCCGGCGGAGGCGGTACGGCGAAATCGCAGGTGACCTCCCGACGGCGGATCGTGTCGAGCGCCGAGACGATCGCCGTCTTGGTACCTGCCGGATCGTTCACGTCGACCATGACGGCCGCATTCGTCCCGCCCGCCTTCGCGACGGCCTGGAGCGACTCGAGCTTCGGCCCGACGCCGATGACGTACGTCGGGATCGACGGTGTCCCCGTGAAGGCAGCGCGCGCGGCGTCCGCGACGTGCGCGACGTCGTTGTTCGCGCAGCCAGGCGTGAACGCATTCTGGTTCGGATCCCAGAAGCCGGGCTCGCCGTCCGTGACGAGGACGATCGCGGTCTTCTCGCCGGGGTGCGACGCCGCGATCTGATTCGCCTGCGCTATGCCGCCCACGAGCGCAGGCAACGTCGGGGTACCGCCGCTCGGCTTCATGGAGTCGATGGCGTGGATGAATGCCGGGTCCGATGCAGGCGACAGCGTCACGACCGGGCTCCCGTAGGGATGACCACACGCGGTCTCGATCGTGTCGTCACTCAGCGGGAAGAACTGCAGGGTGGCGCGCAGCGTCTTGGAGTAGGGATCCGCGAAGAACTGCTTGAGGCCGGAGCCCACCGGGAGCCAGCGCTTCGCAGGATCGAAGCCGGTTGCAGCGTCGCCCATGCTCCCGGACTTGTCGTAGACGAACACGAGATTCGTCGGCGCGAGCTCGGCGCCCGCCACCTCGGTGACGCACGCCGAGCTCGTTCCGCTCGGTCCGATCTCGGGGAGCTGCGCCCCGCCACTGCTCGCACCGTTCGCGCCGCGCTGGTCGCCGGCACGGGTTCCGTCGTCGAACGTCGAGTCGCCGCTGCTGCCGCAGGCCGTCGACACGATCCCGGACAATGCAAACGTACCCGCGACCAGAGCTCGCTTCATACCTCTCCTCTTCGTTTGGAACCGCGACTCATCGAGCGCTGCTGGCTCTCACGCGCGCTCCGCGGTCAGTCCTCGTACGCGACCCAGCTCGGGAGGGTCATCGGCGTGTTGGGATGACCGTTGTTCGGCGGATGCATCTGGATGTTTCCGCCCTCGAGCTCACCCTTCGTCTCGTACACGATCGCGCCCGACGTCTGCGCCTGAGGGTCATCGATGAGGCGGATCGTGAAGTGGTACGTATCGGGCATGCCGCCGTTCTTTGCGTGCGGTCGGCTGCCTGGCTCTCCGTGATCCTTCGCGACGACGTCGAACCAGTATCCGCTCGCCCATGCGCCATCCGAGCGCCACTCCGCAGGACCACCGAAGTAGACCTGGTTCATCGTGAAGCCCTTCTTGCCGCCCGGTTGACCAGGTCCCGGCTCGTCGACGCGGCGACAGACGATGTACTGCGGGACACCCTTCGCGTGGTTGCCCGTGCCGTGATCGACGTGGTTCCAGTGGCCCTGGATGCGACCGTCCTTCATCGGCTTCGCGTTGCCGCCGAAGTTGTCGTGCCCGTCGGCATCTGCGCCGGTGGCGACGTTCGGACCGACGATGAAGCCGCCACCCGTCACCCAGCACCCACCCGCTGCCGGCGGGACGCAGTCACTCGATTCGCCGTCGGGGACGCATGCGCCGCACGCCGAAGGGTGCGTGCCCGGAGCGCAGTCCGGAACGCTCTCGCATTGCTTGTTACCCTTGTCGTCCTTCGCGCACTTGTAGTGCTTGCCCTTGCCACCGCCGGAGCTACTCGAGCCGTCGCTCGTACCGTTCTTCTTCGTCTGCCCGGGCGCCCCGTCCTTGCCGTGACCACTCGTGCCGTCGGATGAACCATCCGTCGTACCGCCAGAGTCGCTGCCGCAATACGGCAGGTCCGACACGTACGAGCACTCGTCGGGCCCCGATGATCCCCCGGAGTCTCCAGACTTGCCGTTGCCGTTGCCGTTGCCGTTGCCGCCCGCGCCGCCGGCGCTCGGCGCGCTTCCGCCCTGATCGCTCTGCTGGCCGTCCGTGCTGCTGCCGCTCGTGCCGTCGGACGTACCGCCGGTACCGCCGCTGGTCGCGACCGGCGGACACTCGGGCTCCCCTGCATCACATTCGTAGAACGACCCCTCGACCGGGACGAACGGATCCGCGCAGATCTCGGGACTATCGGTCGAGCCGTAGCAGGTATCCGAAGTCCCACCGGTCGGGCCGTCCATCGTCAACGCGCTCTGCGTGCAGCGCACGACCTCTCCCATGGGCACGTCGGATGAGGTGCAGCTCCAGGCCGCCGTCTTGGCGTCATCGGCGCTCGAACACGCGACGACAGCTGAGCCGACCAGGCCGACCAGGAGGACTAGACCCGCGTGGGTGAAGACGATGGGACGAATGAACATGCCGAGAGTCAGTGCACGACCGATACCGGCGAGCGTCCCTCGCGCCGGCGCCACGGGTGACCAGCTCACCCGACAGTCGTTCCGCTCCGCCGCGCAAGCGTCGATCCCCGTTCGACCGCCGACGACCCGACAGCGCGTGGCAACAGGCGTTGTCTGCGAGCTCGATCCATCAGCGAGCACTGGAGTCTGCTGACCGTCCCCGTGACCACGAGGAACGTCCACGGCGGTCAGCCGGCCGTCCTGGTCGCGCGCTCGGTCGGAGCGAGGCGGTCGTCCTTGTCCCACACCTCCCGAGCATGCGTCATCGTACGAGCCCGAGCTCGTGGCCGTCCCGCGTCCTCTTGCCGATCGCTTCGAGGTGATGGACCGCATTGGCCGCGGAGCCATGGCCGAAGTATGGTCCGCGCGAGACCTGGAGACCGGTGCAGAGGTCGCCGTGAAGCTCGCGCAGAGCTGGGCGTCGGCAGAGCCCGAGCTGCTCGGACGGCACGGCGGTGACGAAGGTGCTCGATTTCGGCATCGCCAAGTACAGGGCAAGATCGTCGAGGCGTCGGCGATGCGCGGCTATCACGACGCCAAGCGCGAGGCGCTCCATAGGTTCGAGCGCGCGTACTTCGCCCAGCTCGTCGAGGTGACCCAGGGCAACGTGGCCGAGATCTCGCGTAGGACGGGACTGCAGCGCACACACGTGCGGAAGTACCTCCGGCTCCACGGCCTCCGCGAGCCTCGCGGGTAGGCCGCGGTCACTTACGCGGCGGACGCCGGCGCTCGTGGAACCATGCCCGGTACGTCGCCATGCGGGCCTTCTGCTCCGCCGGGGCATGCGCGCGGCACGTCGAGGCCTCTTCCGAACCCGGCGTCGCGCCCCACCGGAGCTCGACGCAGTCGTTCGGGTTGTACGTCATCTCGAACGTGCTGCTTCGCGAGAGGACCTCGGCGAGCGAGAGCGTGAACGGCGAGCCGTCGGTGCGTGTGTACGTGACCGAGCGCGCCGAGAGCTCGCGCTCGAGCGTCTTGCCGAGCTCGACCTCGACGTCCTTCGGTCCCTTGCCGGGCGGCATGGAGTAGTGGTCCGGCCGGCGGGCTACGCGCGCGGGGAAGTTCTTCACGACGTCGATCGCGATGAGGAGGCGGAGATCGCGCGAAGGCGTGGAGAAGTCCTCCCACGGCCCCATCGTCTCGAAGATCTCGGGTCCCTCGGGCATGGGAGCGGGCCCCTGTCCTTTCGCGAGCCACTTCCGACCGTTCTCGACCGACTGCACCCGTGTCCGCACCTGCTCGTCGAGCGCCGCGATCGTCTCCATCATCGCGCGTTCGGGATCGAGCGGGCGTGGCGAGAGCACGTCGTCCATGGCGTCGTAGAAGCCCTCGACGTCGAGCTTGCTCGCGTCGAGCGCGTGGTCGCCGTACTCCGGGCTCGCCTTGATCCCGCGGTCGTCGAGCCGGACCAGCTTTCCTCCACGTCGGACCACCGGTCGGAAGTGCTTGAAGCCCGGCCCGCCGAGCTCGCGCTGGGTCGCGTAGAGGAAGTTGCCGCGCCAGAACCGCTTCCGCGCGACGGTCCCGTCCGGCTGCCCATCGACGGCGTAGAGGACGCCGCCTCGCTCCGAGCGTGATGCCGTCTGTGGAAGACGCTTGGCGATGAGCAGGATGTGCCCGTACGGATCGGCGTAGACCGTGCCCGGACGTAGCGTCTCCCACGAGAGCTTCACCGGATAGTAGTCCGAGGCCTCGTCCTCGAACGGCGTGCGCGCCGACCCCGAGTGTGCCTTGTCGGCGAGGGTGCCCCGCAGGAACGCGCCGAACGTCGCTACGGCGCCGTCCTTCTTCCGCGCCTCGGCGCGTTCGTCGACGTCCTCGTTCGTGATGAGCCCACGACACGAAGGCGGTGCGCCCCCGCCGCCGCGGTTGCACTCCGCGAGCGCGAACGGGAGCCGGAGCTTCCAGGCGAAATACGCGCGGAGGAAATACGGCAGGTCCGCGCAGTCGGGTCGGATCACCGGCGCCGCGCTGCCGCTGTCCTCCGCGCTGCCGAGGTGGTCGAAGAGCAGGTTCCGCTTCGGATCGCGGAGCACCTCGTGTAGCGCAGCCCAGCTCGGCTGCTCGGAATCGGGCGCATCGAAGAGCGCCTCGATCCATGCAGAATACACGTTCTCGAGCGCGTGGGTCCACGCGGCCCTGGTGGGCCACACGCCGTCCCTCGGCGGATTCGGGGGAGCGGACGCCGCCTTCCGGACGTCGATCGTGCGCGACATCGTCCCGCGCGTCTCGGTACATGCACTCTGCACAAAGGTCGCCTCGAGCGCGCCTGCTGCAGGACGCGGCACCTCGGCGGTCCAGAAATACGGCGGACCACCGCCGCGAGCGTCCGACCGTGCCCCCGCGGCTCCGACACGGAGCTCGCCGACGAGCGGCTTGTCGCTCACTGCGAGAACGCGAAGCGGCTTGCCCGCGACCGGCGTCGCAGGCGACACGAACAAGAAGACGCCGGGAGCCTCTTCACACGTCGGCGTCGGCTCCGCGGTGGCGACGGGCGCCGCGCCGGCGTCGTCGTCGTCGTCCGCAGGACCTGCTGCGGGCGCAACGGTCGTCCCTTGCTTCTCGGCGGGCGGCGGCGCCGCCGAAGGAGACGGCTCACGCGTGCGCGAGCAGCCGACCACCAGCGTGGCGGCGAATGCGAGCGCCTTCGACGAGCGAGACCAGTCTCCCACGGCGGGGTGATAACGCACGGCCGCCGATCCGTCATCCTTCCGGCGGTCCCGACCTCGACCGCTGCGCTCCCGCATGGCTGGGCTATTCTCCCCTGGATACGATCGTCACCTCGCTCGATCGTCGGCCCGCGCGCAGCGCCGGTGTCGTGGACGCGCGCGCGCAACCGACATCCCGCCGCGACGGCTTTCGCTTGCGCGGCCGGCGGCGGGCCAGCACCATGCGCGCGTGGCCGTCACGAAGGAGAGGGCGATCGCCATCTCGGCGGGCGTCGGCGCGGCGATCGGCATCTCGATCGTCCACGAACATCGCGTGACGGCGATCTTCCAGGGCTTCATGGTCGCCCTCGCTGGCCTCGCGTTCGTCGAGATGCAGCAGCTGCGCGATCTCGGCTCGCGCGACTTCCGCCAGCACGGCGTCGTGACGGCCTTGTGGCATCTGGCGACCACGAACCTGATGGCGCTCGCGTACGCCTGGTTCATGTTCGACGGCTACCGCAGCGGACCGAACGCAGAAGCAGCGTTCAAGGCGTTCGGCAGCGCCGCCAAGGACTGGATGCTCGCAGCCGGTCTGGTCGGCTCGACGCTCGGCCTGTTCCGGACGACAGGGACGAACTCCGCGGCACTCCAGGCGCTCAAGCAGAACCAGACGCTGCTCGCAGAGGTCACGTCGCTCCGCCGGACCTTCGTCGACGCGACGGACCTCACGACGATGGCGCTGGACGCATCCCAGGCCCCGACGCTCGAAGAGCTCATGGAGACCGTCGAGGCGATGGTCACCATCGCGAGCGACCTGCCCGAGAAGTCCGAGCTCGTCGACGCGTTCACCGTCTGGATCCGCGACAGCGACGCCAAGGCTTGGCGCATCCTCTCCGGCCGCGGAATCTCCGCAAAGACGATCGCGAGCTTCGAGCAGCCGGTCCTCGAGAGGGTGACGGAGGGCAAAGGCATCGTCGCCAACCTCGCCGTGAGCGGGCGGCAGCAAATCGTGGTCGCGTCGGATGCGGCCTCGCACGAGTGGTACTCCGCGGACCCGTACACCGTCCGCGAGACGCAGGGCCTCGCTGCGGTCCTCCTCCTCGACAAACACGGAAGGCCCTGCGGCGCGCTATGCCTGACCAGCGAAGACGCGCGCGGGATCCCATCCGTGTACGATACAGTCGAGTTGCAGCGGTTCGAGAAGGTGCTTCAATTGTGGGCAGGAACGTTCACGCTGCCCGTCCAGCGCTACTTCGAGCTCATCGAGGCGCCGGCGGCAGACGGTCTGGAGAAGTGACGCTGATGCGCGACCCCAACGCCAAGACGCTCGTGAACATCGCGCTCGTGAAGGAAATGCGCGCGCGTCGCCAGAAGCGTCCGACGGCCTCGCCGCCTCCCAACGCAGGCCGCTCGCCGTCCGGTTCGTCCGGGAGCAGCCCGCCATCGCCGACCTGATTCACGCCGCGCGCCCGAAGGAGGACGGCTGAGCTCGAGCTACGCTGGAGGTGGTTCCATGGCAGCGGAAGGGGCGATCCTCGATTGTCTCGCGGCTTGCTACCGCCTCGATCTCGACGGCCCCGAGTACGTTCGCCACGTCGTCGAACACGCGGCGCCGGCGCTCGACCGGGGGCTTGGCGTCATCGCGTACACGTACGACGCGCGAGATCGGGAGCGCCCCACCATCGATCATTTCGCCACCTCCAAGCGCTTCGACCCGCGCTGGCTCCCCCCGTACTACGCGGCTGTGGAGGCCGCCGGCCACGAGGGCCCGCCATACCCGACCGGCTTTCGGACGTGGAAGCACCTGCCATGCGGGCAGGCCAGCGCCGTCGCGAAGATGCAAAGCTTCCTCCCACTCTTCGCTCACCTCGGCGGATCGCGCGACACCTTCGCCGTGAACGCGCTCGATGCGAGCGGTCAGGGCCTCTGGCTCGGAGCTCCTTTACCGTCGACAGCGAAGATCTCGGCCGCGCGCATCACGCTCTACACGAGGTTCGCGGCACACCTCACATCGGCGCTGCGGCTCCGCAGGAACGCGGGCACCTCGAGGCCTCGGCCAGCAGCCGTCCTCTCGCCGAGTGGCGCACTGCTCGACGCGGACGGCGGTGAAGGCGTCGTCGGGGCCCGCGAGGAGCTTCGCCAAGCGACCGTCGCGTTCGACCAGGCCCGGACGAAGAAGATGCACGCCGACGTCGAGCTCGCGACGAGGCGCTGGCGACCGCTCGTCGGCTCGCGCTGGTCGCTCCTCGACGAGTTCGACACGGACGGCAAACGCTTCGTCGTCGCCCTCGAGAACGCGCCACCTACGCGAGCGCCGCGCAAGGATCTCAGCGAGCGCGAGCACCAGGTCATGACCCAAGCGCATCTCGGCCACAGGGACAAGGTCATCGCCTACGAGCTCGGTCTCTCGACGTCGACGGTGCGCGTGCTCCTCCATCGCGCGACGAGGAAGCTCGGCGCAGCGACGCGGCGAGAGGCGCTCGCTCGCTTCGACGCGCTCACGAAGGAGCGCCCCGAGGAAGAGCCGAAGCGCTGACGTTCGCCGAACACGGGCTCGGTCGACGGTGGATCAGAACGACGGATGGCAGCTCTTGCCGTCGCGCGTGATCGTCTCGTCGGTGGGTGTCGCCGTGGAGATGTCGAGGAGGTGCAGGTCCTGCTTCGAGTCCGTCTCGAGGCAGTAGACGATCTTGGTGCCGTCCTGCGAGATCGCGACGCCCCTCACGTAGGAGCCTGACGGGGGAGCCACGATCATCCCCGCCGTCCCCGCCGCCACGTCGTAGGCGAAGACGGCCGGCGCCTGGTTCGTCTCCGCGGTCGAGCCGAGGAAGAGAAAGCCACTCCCGTCTGCGAGCCAGCTCGGCGTCGCGAGGTAGACGTCGATGCCGGTGGTCGACGAGCTCAGGACCTGCTCGGGGCTTTTGCTCCCTTGCTCGGGATAGAGATAGAGGCCGCGCTCGCCTTGGCCCGGGATGCACACGCTGTGGATGTAGAGCATGTCGCCCGTCTCGGGGTTTCGCGATGGGTAGAGGACGGTACAGGCGGTCGACGTCGTAATGAACGACGGCAGCCCTCCGGCGGCGGAGACGATCCAAGGGAACGATCCTCCCTCGAGGTTCGACCCATTCATCCAGTACTCGCCGAAGCCGAAGATGACGCGCTCCCCGTCGGCCGTCCACATCGGCTCGCCGACGTCGATCTGATAGCTCTTGCGCCCACCGCTCTTGTTGGCGAACGTCGGGGTGAGGCGGCGAAAGTCGGTGCCGTCAGTCGCGAACGTCCAGATCGCGCGCGTCGCCAGCCCCGTGTCCGTGTCTTCCTTCGTCGGGCCGTAGAGCGACGCGATCGCGATCCGACGCCGGTCGGGCGAGAGCGCATAGCCGTCGATGTTCCAGCCCGAGCTTCCGTCGCCCGTGAGGTCGGTGACGACGCGCTCGTCGCCGCTATCGAGATCGCGCGCGACGAGGACATCGTGATCCCTCGTCTCGGCGCGAACGTAGAGGAGCGTGCCGACGGGAAGCTCGGGACCTCCGCCGGCGACCGAGGAGTCCCCGGACGAGCTCGCCGTGCCGCCGGACGATCCCGACGACGCCCCATTGCCGCCGCCGCTCGAAGACTCGGAGGCCGAGCTCGGCGTGCACGCGGCAGCGAACGCGATACCCATCGACATGATCCACGCGGAAGATCGAAGCATCATGCCGTCCAGCGTAGGAGCGCCTCGCGCGGTGCCGGAAGCGCCGAAGGATTTACGTAAACAGGATGTCCGTCACCAGCACGCAGGCTTCGGTGTTCCGCAGCCCAGAGTGTTCAACGGCCTCGTCTGCTCGCAACCGCTCACGTCGACGAACGTGTTCGTCGGACCAAAATCGATCGACGAGTCTCCCTCGCTTCGCCACCCCTGGACGATCCCGTGGCCGGCGACGTGACGGATCGTGGTGTTCGTGATGAACGCCGAGCCGCCCGCCGGGCGGTTGCTGAGCATCACGGCGCCCTCGGAGTCCGTGATGTTGCTGCACGACCCCATGCTGCATCCGCAGTCGGCGCCTGCGTACTCGATGATGACGTGATCGAGCTTGTTCGCTGCGGAGGGGATGTTTCCGAACCAGAGGCCCATCCAGTCGCCCGGCGCCGGAGAGTCCTCGGCGGAGGTGAACACGATCGGACGCTCGGAGGTGCCGAGGGCGCGGAGCGCGCCACTGGCCGGCGCGTCCATCGTCCAGGTCTCGATCTTGAACGCCTTGCCCTTCGGGACCTTCACCGTGACACCGGGCTCGATGGTCAGCGTCGAGAGCTTGCCGTCTTCGTTCACCGCCACATTGAAGGTGCCGTCGAGCCGATACGGGACGCCTCGGTCGTGAAGCGTCGCGTCGGCCTGAAGGCCGTCGCCCGCGCCGCCCGCGCCGGCCAAGCGGAGGTAGATCTCGTCCTTCTCGTTCCCGGTGTAGCTCCCGGTCGGGAGCGCGTCGATCGAGTGCTCTTCGATCGAGATGGGATAGGGGAATCGGTCTCCGCCCGAGCCCGTCACGACGAGATCGTGTGAACCCTCGACGAACGTCGCCCAGCCATGGACCGCAACGCCGGCCCCACGCGAACCTTTCACGGTCACGTGATCGACGTAGAGGACCGGGACGGAGAGGACGTCTCCCTTGCCCCTCACCTCGACGCTCGTGTCGTCTTGGTCGTTGATGCCCGCGCCGCCGCCGCCCTCGACAGTCACGTAGGCGAGACGCGCGAGGCCCGGCGCGTTGAGCTCGAGCTTCGTCCAGTGGGCGCCGTCCTTTCCGGCGATGCGAATGGGCTTCGTCGCCGTTCCCTCCGCGAGGAGCTTGCCGTCACGCGTGCCGAGGACGCGCTCCTTTTCGAGGAGGACCTCGGCGCAGGGCTCGATCGTGAGCGTCGCGCCGTCCGTGACGTAGACGTCCCAGGTGAGGACGTGAGGGCTACCTTCGGCGGTCCATGTCTCGTCTTCGCGAATGATGGAGTCGTGCTTCGTCGGCCCGTTCGTCGGGGCCGTGCACTCGATGACGGGCGCGGCGTCCGCCCCCGGTGCGCCACCGTCTGCGTCGGCTTCCGCGCCGACTGCGGAAAGGGAAGATGGATCCTCGGTACACGCGAAGACGGCCCATCCGATCGAGATCACCAACAAGGTCCAAACGCGTCGGTTCACGCGATCGAATCTATGGAGCAACTCGAGACGCGACCAGCGCGCAAGGATTTACGTAAACGCGTGCGTCAGCGCGCGATCCGCGCGAGATGATCCATCGCGACCACCGCTCGACGCGCACGAAGCGCTGAGATTCTTCGAGCCGCTCGACAGCGCGATCGTATGGAGCGAGTCGAGACCCCGGCCTCCCCCTGGCCGGCGCTTCGCTCCACTTTCGCCCCGCGCGCCGTCGAGCGACGGCTTGAACCGGCCGTCCGCGGAGCGCGTGTCCGGGAGGAAGCTCACGCGCCAGCTCGGCTTCGAGTGCGCCAGCGACGTCTCCGGTAACCGGCAGCCATCGCGCCATCGTCGTCATTCACCCGCGAGCCGCAGGACGGCTGCGCGTGTCTCGGGCGCGAGGCGGAAGCCGAGCTGTTCGAGCTTGTCGACGACCGGCGCAACGGCAGGCACGTGCCCTCCGGTCTTCCCGCGCAAGAGGACGCCCAGCGTTCCTGTCACCGTCAGGCCGAGCAAGCGGGCGTGCCTCCGGGCAAGCCCGTCGTCCAGGAGGAGCAGGTCACTCTTCCTCGACGCCGCGAGGGCGATGGCGGCGCGCTCGCCGTCTCCGAGCGCGGTTACCATCGGAAGGATAGCGGCCCCGGGAGGCGCCTCGACCAAGGCCCACGGCAACGTCGAGAGCGTGGGCACGTCGTACCCGAGGCGCGCGCCATCCGAGAGTTCCGCGACGACGGCGGACGGGACCACGACGCGCTCATAGAGACGAGGCAGCAGCTCCAGGAGTCCGAGCTGGTGGAGATAGAGCAGCGGCGACGTGTTCGCAACGACGTCACGCATGCGCGAGGTCTTCGGCCAGCTCGGCTTCGGTCTGCCGGAGGGCGGCTGCGCCGAGTTCACCGAGCTTGGCGAGGAAGACGACGCGCGGCACGCCGGCGAGCTTCGCGGCCGCACCGGAGGAGAGCCGCCCCAACTCGAAGAGCTTCACGGCCGCGACGAGCCGCAGCTCCGCGCTCGCGCTCTGCTGGTCGAGCTTCAGCGCCACAAGCGTTTCTTCCGGGACGTCGAAGGCCACGTTGCTCACGTCCGAAGCGTAGCGCGCCTCGAAGCCAGGAGGGAACTCAGGCGGGCCCCTGGGCCCGGTGCGTCTCGTGGCTGCGCGGTGCGACGGCGCGTCAGCCATGGAACCGCTCGCGTTCGCGGAAGAGAGAGACGACCGCGCAATCCAACATCCCAGTGTTCAGCGAAAGCGGACCGCCGTCCGGGAAGATGCCAGTGTGAGACGCGATGCAAGCTCGTCGTCGGTCTCGTGTTCGGCGCGCCCGGTCTAGGGAAGTGCGACCGCCAGCTCGCTGCCGTCGGGAGCGCGAAGACGAACTACCTCGCGAGCGGCGTGAAGCTTCTCGAACTCGCGCAGCGCGCCTACGATACGTACGTCGCGCAGCCGCCGCATGAACAGCGGCGGCTCCTCAACGTCGTCGTATCGAACTGCCGTCGATTGACGGAACCATCGAGTACGACGTCAGGAAACCGTTCGACGTCCTGGCCGAGGCCACGGAATCGAACGACTGGCGGAGAGCAAGGGATTCGAACCCTTGGTAGGTTGCCCTACACCTGATTTCGAATCAGGCACCTTCGGCCACTCGGTCAGCTCTCCACCGCGGAAACTCTTCGATCGGGCGGCCGAAGTCAAGCCCCGGCGACGCGTGGTGGCGTGATCCGCCGTTTCGGGGTCGGTTCGTTCTGGTTTGCTCGGGAGCAGGGCCCCGCGGACGGCCGTCTCACATGGGGCCGCCGCCGCCCGCGGGCGGGCTGAGGACGGCACCGGGGCGGCCGACCTGCCGGCCCTCTTCGCCGTCCATGATCACGCGCTCGCCGTGGAGGTCCTCGATGTCGATGACGAGCTCGACCGCGACCTTCGATGCCTCGTAGGTGCGGAGCCCGACATCGAAGCCGATGACCGCGGCGACCTGCGTCTTCGACGCGGGCATCCAGTCCTGAAGGACCGGATCGTGCTCGCTCGAGCGGTTCTGCGCGTTGAAGGTCCGGTTGTAGAGCTCGGCGCCGCCGAACGCTCCGTCGGCTGCCGGCGGGCGCTGCTCGAGCGCCATCGCGACGGTGAGATCGGTCGCGAGCTCGACCATGTCGTCGGGCGTGATGATGCCGTCGACGCGGCCCTTCGGCGGCACGACGACGAAACGATCGATGCCCGAGAAGTTGGGGAGGATCTCGTCCTGACGGATGGTGCTGACGCCGGGGACGTAGCGGACGAACTCGTTCCACGGGTCGACGAGCAACTCCACGGTGTGCGGTTGATCGTCGAGGTTGGAGAGCGTGTAGCGGATGGTGACGCGCGTATCCGTGGCGACGTGGAACGGAGGTCGCGGATACGGAGCCAGCTCTCCACGCGGGCGCTCCTCGTCCGTCGGGCGACGGTACGGAAGTCGAACCTCACGGCTGACCTGGAAGATCTGCTCCTGCCCGTCGTCATACGTCGGCGCGGTCGTGTCCAGCATCGCGAGCACGACAGGCGGCAGGACCTCCTTCTCGTCTTCACCGGCGCACGCCGCCACGACGAGGCCCAGCGCAAGCACGGACGCCGCTCTGCGAAGCGCCCGCGGGTTTCGCTCCCCGTCAGTCGTGCGCGTCGGGCGCGTTGCCCGGATCTCTTCGGATCGCATCCGTCTCTCCTCCACCGGGAGACTACCCGACCGCCGCGCTCCTCGCGACGCTCCCCTCGTCGGAGAGGAAGAGCCGCCCCGGCGCACCTCACCCGACGTCGGGCGCAGCATGACGGAGGCGTGCTGGCTCGCTGCAGATGCCGGAGGACCATGCTCATGGCGTCGGCGGCGGCTCGCTCGCGGCGAACGCCCTGAGCTGCCGCGTGCGCCGAGCCGATACTCGGTCGCCCCCGTTCACGAGCCCGCGCGGAGCGTGCGAGCGATCGCAGGCACACGGAAGCGCGGCATCGAACCGGCCCGCGACCGGGTGCGCCGCGGCGGCCTTGCAGTATACACGCAGCGAGCGGGGGCTCGCGATGGACGGATCTCGCTCGTCGTGTCTCGCATGCAGCACCGAAGACGGTCGGCGCTGTTGCTACAACGGGCGGATCCGCACAGAGAGTCGTGCACCTGCCTCCGTCATCGCAACATCCGAACGCCCGTCGTTCTTCGGCATCGTGTCCGTCGGGAGACCGAGCGAGTCGTCGCGTGATCGTCAGCACGTTCGGCTCCGCGCTCGTCCCTCGTGATGCGGTGACGACGAGGCGCAGGGGTTGCAGCCACGAGAACCATGGCCGCAAAGAAGACGAGTTCACGGACAGGAAACGTCAACGCGAAGAAGAGAGGCGCGCGCCGCGCGAAGTCGCGCAGAGCCGGCACGGGTGAGGAGCTGGAGGCCGGAGGAACGACGAAGCGGGCCGCGAAGTCGCGCGGCGCAAAGAAGAAGGCAGGCGCCAAGAAGACGACCGGCGGCGCGAGGACCGCGAAGAAGAAGGCGGGCGCCAAGCGCGGCGGCGCGAAGAAGAAGGCAAGCGCCAAGAAGACGACCGGCAGCGCGAGGACCGCGAAGAAGAAGGGCGGCGCCAAGCGACGCACGACGAGGCGCGGCGGCGCGGAGTCCGTCGAGTAGCGCGACGCTCACGATGTTCGCTCGCCGCTCCTTCCGCGCGGTGGGCACAGCCCCGCATGGCGACCGATCGCGCTCTCTCTCGACGGGGTCGTGCGGGGCAATCCGGCTCCGCGGGTCGTGGGTGCTCGCGCTCGCTCTCGGTGTGGGCCCAGCTTCTCCGAGGAAACATGACGGTTCGTGAGTTGCACGACGCGCCGCGACGCGCGGCAACGAATGCCGCGTCCTCGAGGGTGAAATCATGAACACGTATACGGACTACACGCAGGGCCAGAACGCGACCGCCGAGCGCGAGGGGCCGATCGCACGCCGGATCGAGAAGCGGACGGCACGGCTACCGTCGGATCTGTTCCTGTGGGCCGCGGGCGCAGCGCTGCTCGGATCGCTCGCACTCGAAGTCGTCGGCCTGAGCCGCGGGGGACGGCGCGGCATCTACCGCCGCGCGATCACGCAGTCGACCTCGGCTCCGCTCGCGGGCTTCGTCGGCATGTGGGTCCCGTCGCTGCTGCTCCTCGGCGTGTACAACAAGATCGTCAAGGTCGCTGGTTCCGATCGCACGGAGCGGTGGTGACACATGCGGTCGGGCGCGTCTCGTGTGGTCGCGGGACGCGCCCGACCGTCGTGTTTCGGGGCGCGCTGTCTCGCTCGCGTTTTCGCCTGCGCGCCTCGCACCGCGTGAACCGATAGTCACGGGCGGCCGCGTTCGATGCGCGAACAGCGGATTGTCGAAGGTTGATCGAGAGATGGCACCCCCGATGCGAGCGAGCCGCTCGTTCGGGAGGATGCTTCATGAATTGCCATAACGTGTTCAGGCGCCGCATCGGCGCTCTCATCGCACTTTCCTGCGTCTCCGCGGTGATGCTGGCCGTCTCGTGCGGAGGCGACGAAGAGAAGACGCGAACGGCAGCACCCGAGAAAGAGGTGAAGCCGGTCGACACCAAGCCCACACGCACCGTGGACGACGGCAACGTTCGCCGCGAGTCCCAGGCGCTGCACGTCCTGATCACCGTCAGCGACGCCGAGATCGCGCACGGCACGCTCGCGCAGTCGAAGGCGACGGCAAAGGACGTCAAGGACTATGCGGACCAGATGGTCACCGACCACGGCGCGGCGAAGGAGCGCGTCGCGACCCTGGCACAGCAGAAGGGGATCACGCCGGAGGCCAATCCGGTGAGCGATGCCTTCAAGCAGGTCGCCGACATGTTCAAGGCCAGGCTCGAAGGCCTCAGCGGCGAGAAGTTCGACAGGGACTACATCGACGCGGAGCTCACTCTGCATGTGAAGGCGCGCGGCCTGATCGATGATCAGCTGACGCCCGTGATGGTCGACCCGGATCTGAAGAGCGCTCTCGCTCAGCTCCGCGCGTCGATCGAAGGCCACCATCTCGAAGGGCAGAAGGTCCGCGTCACGCTCGACGGCGACGCCGGCTCGGGCAGACCAGACTCCGGGACGAGCGGCGGCATCGGGTCTGGCTGGCCGGACGGAGGAGGCCTCCAGATTGACGGTGGCCTCGGGCTCCGTGACGGCGGCTTCGGGCTCCGCGACAGCGGATTGGCGCTGCCGGATCCCGACGATCTGCTCCGCGACGACTAGTCCGCCGCTCGGCTGCGGCGAAGGGCTCGGATCGAAATGATGACTGCGTGCCGCCGTCGCTCGGGCTCCGCCGAGCGACGCGGCTGCCTATCTGGAGATCGCCATGAAACGTTCGCGAGTCGTCCTGTTCCTCACTCCCTCGGTCCTCGGGTTGCTCGTGCTCGCGGCATCTTGCGGCGAGGCTACGGACAAGAAGGCCCTCAAGGCCGGCACCGGACGCTACTACCAGCCCAAGGACGGCGGTGGTGATGGCACCAGCACCTCTACGAGCACGAGCCTCGAAGCCGGGATCCCGGACGCTCCGGAGATCATGCTTCCAAAGGAGCTGTCGGGTCCTGGACAAGCGCTCCAGGTGCTCATCACGTCGTACGATCTCGAGCTCAAGGAGGCCGAGTTCGGGAAGTCGAACGGCAAGACGCCCGTCATGCAGGCCTACCTCACCGACCTCGTGAAGGACGTGAAGACCGCACGGTCCCGCGTGAAGGCCCTCGCGGCGAGGAAGAAGGTCACGCCGAAGCGCAGCAACATGACGGAGCGAATGAAGTTCGAGAGCCAGGCTTCGGTCAGCCATCTCCAGAACATCTTCGCCAACATGTTCCTCGACACGTACCTGAGCCGGCGCATCGACACGGCGAACAACCTGCTTCGCCTCATCGACGACGAGCTCACGCCCATCCTCGGCGAGGACGAGGACTACCAAGCCGAGCTCGCGACGACGGTCAGCGAGCTCGAGAAGCGGATCGCACGCGCCGAGGCGGTGAAGAGCGGCCTCGGGGACGGCCCCACGAGCAGCCAGGGCATGTTCGAGGAGATCGAGGGCCCGACGAGCCCGGTCGTGACGCAGCCGGAGCCGGCCGAAGAAGAAGAGCCCGCCCCGCCCGCGGGCGACGGCGGCGCCTGAAAAAAAGAGAACGCCGGCGCGCATCGACGCGCCGGCGAATCCGAAGGCAGCGAAGTTCCGGTCTCAGGCCGTCGCGTCGTCGCTGCCCTCGTCCTCGAGCGCAGCGCCGTGGCACTTCTTGAACTTCTCGCCGCTGCCGCACGGGCAGAGGTCGTTGCGGCTGATCTTCGGCGTCTCCCGCTTCACCGGAGCGACGCGTGCTTGCGGGCGCGGCGGCGGCGGAGCGGCTGCCTCACCGTCGCCCTCGGCGATCTCACCGCCGTGACGGAGCTGCATCGCCTGCGCCTGCCGCTGGTGGCGCTCGTAGTCCTCGCGCTCGAGACGCTCGATGTCGGTCTCCTTCTGGAGGCGGACGCGCATCAGCTTCGTGACGACGTTGGAGGTCGTGGCCGCCATCATGTTCACGAAGATGTCGAAGCCCTCCTTCTTGTACTCCTGCTTCGGGTCGCGCTGGCCGTAGCCGCGGAGACCGATGCCGTC
The DNA here is from genome assembly GCA_023423895.1 of Pseudomonadota bacterium. Classification (GTDB taxonomy): domain Bacteria; phylum Myxococcota_A; class Polyangia; order Polyangiales; family Polyangiaceae; genus Labilithrix. The sequence continues at coordinate 1,528 of JAFAER010000044.1, read as the reverse complement.
GCGGAGGTGCTCCATGTTCGTGAGGTGCTCGACCCACTGCTTGTCGATGTCCTCGAGATAGAAGTGGCGGAACACACGGAGGAGGAGCTCGGTGCCCATCTCCTTCTCCCGCTCCTCGAGCGCCGCGACCGCCTGCGTGTAGAGCAGGTGCGCGAGATCCGAGAGGTCGTGGGTGTTGTCGATGTCCTTCGCCTTGGTGCCGAAGTGCTCGAGGAACGCTCCCTTGATGCCCTTCCAGTCCCAGTCCTCCGGGGGCTTGTTCTGCGGGCAGCTCTCCTCGACGACGGCGCCGACGATGCTGTCGACGAGGTCGAGCAGGCGCTCACGCTGCTGCGTGAGGCTCGCGGGGATCTCCTCCATCAGCCGCTCGTAGACGGCCTTCGGGTCTTTCCCCTCCTTCTCCTTGAAGTCGAAGCGGTAACCCCAGAACTGGTAGACGTCGTTCCGGAGCTGCTCCATGTCGAAGATCTCTTCGACATCGTCGACGCTCTTCGGGCGCTGGACCTCCTGCCCGGGCGTCGGCATCGGCGTCCCGAAGTGGAGGATCATGTCCGTGATGGCCTGCTTCACCTCGTCCCCGAGGCGAGGAAGCGGCTCGATCTTGCGGATCCTGCCCGTGGCCTTGCCCTCGTCGTCGAGGATCTCGGGCTTGTAGATCCCGAGCAGGAGCTGCTGACGGATCTTGTAGACCGTCTTGCGCTGCTCGTTCATGACGTCGTCGTACTCGAGCAGGTTCTTGCGGATGTCGAAGTTGCGTCCCTCGACCTTTTGCTGCGCGTCCTGGATGCTCTTCGAGACCCACGGGTGCTCGATGGGCTCGTCGTCCGGCATGCCCATCTTCTCCATCAGCGACTTCACGCGGTCGCCGGCGAAGATGCGCATCAGGTCGTCTTCGAGAGAGAGATAGAACTTGCTCGAGCCCGGGTCGCCCTGACGACCGGCGCGGCCACGGAGCTGGTTGTCGATGCGGCGTGACTCGTGGCGCTCGGTGCCGACGATGTGGAGGCCGCCGGCGTCGCGGACCTCGTCTCCCTCTTTCTTGCAGCTCTTCTCGTACTTCTGGACGACCTTCTCGAACTCCTCGGGCTCGGCGTCTGCATCGCGGTTGTGCTCCTTGAACTCGAGCTTCGCGAGCATCTCCGCGTTGCCGCCGAGGATGATGTCCGTGCCGCGGCCCGCCATGTTCGTCGAGACGGTGATCGCACCCTTGCGTCCCGCCTGGGCGACGACGAAGGCCTCCTTCTCGTGCTGCTTGGCGTTGAGGACGGCGTGCGGGATCCCCTTCTTCTTCAGGATCTTCGCGATGGCGTTCGACTTCTCGACGCTCGTCGTGCCGACGAGGACGGGGCGGCCCTTCTCGTGGGCGTCGAGGATCTCGTTCGTGACGGCCGTGAACTTCTCGCGCTCCGTCTTGTAGACGAGGTCCTGGTGATCGACGCGCTTGATCACCTTGTTCGTCGGGATCGTGACGACGTTCAGCTTGTACGTCTTGTGGAACTCCTCGGCCTCGGTGTCCGCCGTGCCGGTC
>JAFAER010000035.1 GCA_023423895.1 Pseudomonadota bacterium | reverse complement strand
TCGAGCCTATCAACCGACTGCCTGGCGCACAGCAGCGGCTTTACCTATCGTACGCGCAGGTGACGGGAGGTCTTCCCTCGAGCGGCGTCGACGCCCATCCGCGTCGCCAGCCTCAGCGAGACGGGACGCGAGCCGCGACAGTGGCGGCGAGCATCCTCGTCGTCCTTTCGTACGCATTCCGGTTGCCGCCTCTCCTGAACGCTCGGTCGACGAACTCGGACGCCGCCGTCGTCGGCCTGCAGGCGATGCACATCTTGCGCGGCGAGATCTCGCCGCTCTTGTGGGGGAGCGGCTATCAGACGTCGGCGGACGCGTTCGTCGCCGCCGCCTTCTTCGCGGTCGCCGGCCCGACGCCCCTGGCGCTCATGCTCTCCGCGCTCACGCTCCACGTCGTAGCGACGTGGCTCGTCTTCGCGACGATCCGACGTCGATTCGATCCCTGGACCTCGCTCTTGCTCTCGCTGCCGCTCGTGTTCGCGCCGAGCTCGATTCACACGTACGCGCTGTACCCGCCTCGCCAGCTGTCGATCACCCTCGCCGTCGGGTCGCTCTGGGCGATCGACGCAGCGATGCAGCGATCGCGACGAGCGACGGCCTGGCTCGCGCTCGGCGGACTGCTCTACGGGCTTGCGGTCTCGTCGGACCCCTATCCGATGGTGCTCGGGCCGATCGTGCTCGGCTACGGAGGTCTCGTCGCGCTCCAACGACCAGCGCGCGGCCTGCCTGCGTTCGGACTGGCGATGCTCACCGGCCTCGCTCCTTTCGTGATCCTCCACCGGCTCGCCGGCGCGAAGAGCGGACCGATGACGCTGAGCACTTCGGTCATCGGCCACAACTGGGACCTCCTCGTCCGCGAGTGCCTGCCTTGGGCGCTCTCGTACAAGGTGTATTTCGCACGCAACGTGATGGACTATCACGCGTGGGAGCCGCCGATCGTCGTGCAAGCGATCCAGATCGCGGGCGCCGTCGTGGTGGGCGTGACCGTCATGACCGGCATCGGCGCGGTGGTCGCGAAGAAGATGCCGCCTCCGGTCCGGCGCCTGGGCTTCTTCGGGGCGATGACCTATCCGCTCGCGCTCGGTGCGTTCCTCGTGTCCGTCATGGTCATGGACCACTTCTCGATGCGCTACCTCGCGGTGCTGACGACGATGCTGCCGTTCGCGTCCATGCCGGCGGTCTGGCTGCTCGGAAGGCGGCGGTTCGCCATCGCAATCGGCAGCCATGTCGTCGCGTCGGCGCTCGGTGGATGGGTCGGCTACGGACCTTTCGTCCGCGGCATCGTCCCCGTCCGCGAGACGCCGGAGCTGCGCGACGACTACGCTCTCTTCGACTTGCTGCGCGCGCGCGGAATCACCTACGCCGAGGCGGACTACTGGGCGTCGTACCGGCTGACGCTCCTCTTCGGCGAGCGCATCGTCGTCGTCCCGACGAACCCAAGCGAGGATCGGTACCCGCCTTACCGCCGAGCGTTCGAAGCCGCGCCGGCGTTTGCCTACGTGTTCGATCCTGGGCGCTCTCGCGAGAGCCTCGCCGACGCAGAGGCGTCACTGGCGCGCTCCAACGCAACCGTCGAGCGGACGCAGGCCGGCGGCCACACCGTGTTCGTGGTCACCCGGGCCGGGCCCGCCGACGCGTCGCCTTCAGCCCGTCGACCGGGCCCCTAGCGCTTCAGTCGGTGCAGGGCACGTCGGCGTACGGATCCGCTCCCTTCTCGGGACGGACGACCGCAGCCTGGAGTCGAGACTCGCTCGAGCGAGCTGCAGCGGCAGCGTCGTCTCGGACGCGCGCATCGCTCGACGCATCGCGCAATCCACGTTCGCGCTTGTGCGCGACCGGCAGACGACGCGTTGCACCTTGTGACCTGGCGGGCAGTGGGAAGCTCATGACGGTCGACATGAACGCAAAGCGTATGCCCTCGATGCAGATGCGGGCGAATTACCGGAAACTCGGTCGCGTCCGCGAAGGACGCTGCGCAGTTCACTGCATAAGGTGTCGATTCGTACACGGGGAGCTGTTGCTGACTGGACGCAGCTACCATCGAACTGTCGTCCTCATGACGCAGCGGGTCTCACCGAATCTCCGGCGTCAAAACCGAAATCCCGATGACGCGTGATCCCAAGAAGCTCGGCACCTACCGCGACAAGCGCGCCCCTGGCATCACGAACGAGCCATTCGGTGACGAAGCCCCGTCTCGCTCGCGCTCGAGCTCTTCGGAGGCAGCGCAGACCGAGTCCGGCGCGTTCGTCGTTCATCTGCACGACGCGACGCGACGTCACTACGACGTGCGCCTCGAGGTCGGAGGCGTCCTCCTGAGCTTCGCCGTCCCTCACGGCCCCAACCTCGATCCCGCGAAGAAGGCGCTGGCGATGAAGACGGAGGATCATCCGATCGAATACCTCGACTTCGAGGACGTGATCCCCGACGGGCAGTACGGCGCGGGTCCGATGATCGTCTGGGACCGCGGAACGGTGACCTACCTCGAGGGCCCCGCCGAGGTCGAGCTGACGCAAGGGAAGCTGCACGTCGAGCTACGTGGAATGAAGCTCCGCGGGCGCTGGGCGTTCGTGAAGCTGGCCAAGGGGGAGACCGGGAGCGAGTGGCTCTTCTTCAAGAAGCAGGACGAAGCCGCTGATCCGGCGCGCTCGATCATCGACGAGCTTCCGCGTTCGGTCCTCTCTGGGCTCACGGTCGAGGAGCTCGCGAGCCGCGAGACGATCGCACGCGCGTATCTCGATCGCGCGCGGGCGTTCGGCGCCAAGAAGAACGTCGCCCTGCTCGGCGACCTTTGCACGCGAGACAGCTCTCCGTTGATGACGGCCATCGCGCGCGTGGACGCAGCGACGAAGACCCCCAGGATCTACGACGTGGAGCTCGATGGTCCGCGCGTGCTCGCCGTGCGCGACGGCGACGTCGTTACGCTGCGCGCGTGGGCAGGTGAAAGCTGCGAGCACATCGAGGCGTTCTACCCCGATGTGGTGCGGGCGCTGCGCGCTCTTCCGATCACGAAGCTCGCACTCGACGGCGAGCTCGTCGCGTTCGACGCGACGGGTCGTCCCAACCTCTCGCTGCTCGCGCAACGCGTCGCGAGGATCTCGAAGGACGATGTCCATCGTGCGGTGACGAGCACTCCGGTCGTGCTGGTCGTGAAAGACGTGCTCGCGCTCGGCGATCTCGATGTTCGATCATCGAAGCTCGAGGACCGCCGCGCGCTGTTGGAGAAGCTCTTGCCGTCGCCCGGCGTACTCCGTGCGGCGAGCCCGCTCGAGGGCGACGAGGCACGCGTGCTCGCGTCGTGTGCCTCTCTAGGCATTGCCGCGGTCGTGGCGAAGAAGAAGGCCTCCCTCTACGACGAACGCGCCAGCGGATGGACGCTGCTCACCACGGGCGTCGGCCCGCGATCGCGCGCTGCGATCGATCATCGGGCGCACGATCGAAAGACGGCGCTCCGTCAGGTCGTCGTCACGAACCGTGACAAGGTGTTCTGGCCGGCCGATCGGCGCGCGAAGCTCGCGGCGCATACGAAGGGTGATCTGGTCGACTACTACGCGCGCGTCGCCGACGTGCTCGTTCCGTATCTGAAGGACCGACCCGTCATCCTCGTGCGCTATCCGGACGGCATCGAGGGCAAGAGCTTCTTCCAGTGGAACGTTCCCGCTGGCATGCCGCCGTGGGTCCGCACGCTCACGCTCCACGACATCGACGAGGCGCTGCTCCCGCCGGCGCCGCGAGGGCGAGCCGCGTCGCCGGCTTCGCCGAGCCAGAAGGCTCCGAAGCGCGTCTTCCTCGTCGACGATCCATCTACGCTCGTCTACATCGCGAACCTCGGCTGCATTCCGCTTCATGTGCTCGCGAGCCGCGCGCCGGACCTCTCGCACGCGGACTTCTTCACGATCGACTTCGACGTCAAACAATCGGAGCTGCGTCATGCCGTGCCGCTCGCGCTCACCCTTCGAAAGCTCCTCGACGACATCGGCCTGACCGGCTTTCCGAAGACGTCCGGACAGACGGGCCTCCACGTCCTGGTCCCTCTCGGCCCCAACCAGAGCTTCGACACCGCGCGCGCCCTCGCCGACTTGCTCGGTCGCATGCTGGTCGAGATCCATCCCGACCTCGCGACGATGGACCGGGTCGTGGTTCGACGGGGGACGAAGGTCTACGTCGACACCGGCCAGACCGGGACCTCGCGCGCGATCGTGGCGCCGTATTCCGTCCGCGCGGTGCCGGGCGCGACGGTCTCGACCCCACTCGCGTGGGACGAGGTGGTCCCGGACCTCGATCCCCGGGCCTTCACGATCGAGACGGTCCCGGACCGCCTCGACGACCGCGGCGATCTGCTGAAGGGGCTCCTCTCGTGTCGGCCGGACGTCCAGAAGGCCGTCGCGAGGGTCGCCGAGCTCGTGACCACCGTGGCCGGTCCGGACGCCCGGACCAAGCGGCCCCGGTCCTGAACATGGCTGATTCTCGGTCGCCTCGCAGGCGGAGACGCGGGGAGGAGACGCGGGGAAGAGACGCGGGCCAGGACCCCGGCTGCGCGCGCCGCTTGACTCCCCGGACATCCCGCGCCACTTAGGGCATGCCGTGGCAGCCAGCTATTTCGACGTCGACGGGACGCTCGTCCGAACGAACCTCGTCCACCCGACTCTCTTCTACTTGATGCATCAGCGTACGCCGATGCGCAGCCTCCAGAAGCTCGCTCGCGCCGCGCTCAAGAGCCCCCAGTTCATCTGGGCGGAGCTCCAGGACCGGCGGATGTTCAACGAGGCGCTGTTCACCTCGTACGAGGGCATCTCGCAGGATCGCCTCCACATCCTCGCCGACGACGCCTTCGAGACCGTCCTGAAGAAGGCGATCTACCCGCACGCGCGCGATCTCGTCGCACGTAGCCGGGACGAGGGGCACGACGTCGTGATCGTCTCGGGCGCCCTCGACTTCTTGATGAAGCGTCTCGCCGATCACCTCGGGGCCACGCACGTCATCGCCAACAAGCTCGAGATCAAGGACGGCTATGCGACCGGCCGGCTGCTCCGCCCCGTCGTCGCCGGTCCCGAGAAGGCGCGCCTCATCCGCGAGCACGCGCGCGCTCACGGACACGACCTCGACGAGTGCTTCGCGTACTCGGACAGCTATTCCGACGTGCCGATGCTCAGTGTCGTCGGCCATCCTGCCGCCGTGAACCCCGACAGCAAGCTCCAGCGCCTCGCGCGCACGTACGGCTGGCCGGTGCTCTCGCTCGACAAGCGCGCCGCGAGCTGAGGTCTCGCGACGAGCTCTGCCCGCTTCGGGCGGGCGCGTGAGGACGAAGGTGCCGCGCCACGCACGAAGCGGCCTCCCGCGTCGCCCAGGCACGCGACGAAGTCGCGCGTGAAGTCGAGGCGCCGCAGGGAGCCTCGTCGCAGCGTGAACTCACCGGCCCGCATTGCGTGCGCGGCGGATCGCGACGACGCGTGCGCGGGCTCGGCCGTCGCGTGGATGAGCAGACCATGACTCGACCGGTACGCTGGGCGCTCGACCGCGCGTGAAGCGCCGACCACCTGTTCACCTTCTGGGCGGAATAAATGCGAACGCCACCGAACGCCTGCTGCGTTCGAGCTTCGCGCGATCCCCCTACGAAACGTGGACTGCTCGCGCATGGGCTCGATGCAAACCGGCGCTCCTTCGCGGTCCGCCAGTCGTGGTCCCCCGAGTGCAGAGGCGCAGGACGACGGAGGTAAAAGGACATGTTCACTCGCATCACATCGAAACGGGTCTCGACCATCCTGGTCGCCCTCACGCTCGGGCTCGGCGGCTGCGCTGCGGAGACCGAGGAGAGCGCGGCTCTCGAGGACGCGTCGCTCGGCGAGGTGAGCTCCGCTCTTCCGCTCGCGGCGTTCTCGGTGACGGGCGCGTCGTTCGCGCCGCTGATGAGCGCGGGTGCGATCGGTACCGGCGCGGTCGGTGCGGGCAGCACGCTCGGGGCGACCAATTTCGGGACACGAACGAACGTCGGCGGTGGCCTCAGCACCGGGACCGGCACGGTGGGCACGGGCATCAGCACCGGCTCGTCCTTCGGGACCGGTCCGATCAGCACGAGCTCCTCGTTCGGCACCGGGCCCATCAGCACGGGCACCTCGTTCTCCACGGGCCCGATCAGCACGGGGACCTCGTTCTCGACGGGGCCGATCACGTTCGACAACGCCGGCGGCTCGACGATGAACATCTCCACCGGCACGGGAATGACGCCGGTGATCAGCTCCTGCCTCGGCCCCGACTGTCTCTGAGTCGGCGTGAGGTCACACGGCACGTGCGCCTGCCTCGAGCACGGCTCGGGCGTCGGTCGGCGCACGTGCTGATGCCGCGAACGAATCAGCGATCCGGAATGCCGCGGAGGCCCTCGGCGAAGATCGCGTACGAGAGCTTCGGCGCCTCCTTGTACCGCGGCGGGGTCTCCCATCCGGGCCAACGGTGGCGCGGCGTCTCGACGAGCTCGTCGCCGAGAGACACGGCGATCCGGAAGCCCTCCGTGATCGTCGTCTCGCGCGGGCGGGTCGTCGGATCGTCGTCGAGGACGCGCAGCTCGGACGGATCGGTGACGTGCAGGAGCGTCCACGGGACGCGCACCGTCAGTGTCGCGCCGTCGAAGACGACCGCGGACTGTCCCGTCTCGAGCTCGGACACGTCGCGGACACGGAGCTTGCCAATGTCCTGCACGGTGGCCGGGAACGAGTAGCGGCCGTCATCGCTGCCGTGTTCGCCGTTGTTCTGCCAGCGAACGAGGTTCCACTTTCCGCCGTCGCTCGGGACGGAGCGGTAGGGGCGGCCTGACGGGAGTTGGCTCTCGGTCTTGTTGTGCCACGCCGCCTGCGTGTCGTGCCACACGCCGAACTGGTCGTAGGCCTCCATGACCATGAGCTCGGCGCCGCTACGTGTGATCACGAGGGCGAGCTCCGATCGCTGCGTCGTCTTCTTTCCATTCGGCAGCACGCTCTCGCCGCGGTCGTCGGCGTAGGTGTCGTAGCCGATCGTCAGCGTCTCGCCTTCGCCGAGCGGCGTCGCGAGGCGGATCCGCGTGTGGAAGAACTCCGCGTCGGCTGCCGCGCACACCTCGGCGATCCTTCCCTGCCCCGTCGTCGGCGGGAACGTGTCGAAGCTCGGCGGATCGATCTCGAACTTCAAGAGACCGAAGTTCTGCTCCGGGCTCGTCACGTTGTGCCACAAGCGATAGCGCTCACGCGGGAGCGCGAGCTCGTCGACGATCCACGTTCGCTTCCACCACTCGTCGACCCATGCAAACAGGATCGCTCCCCCGGTCTGAGTGTCGTACGCGTTGTGGAACAGCCGGACGTCGTCGATGCCTTGCTGGACCTCGTCCTGGCCGCCGTGGCTCATCCCGCTGTGGGAGAAGTGAGCGTTGCCCCAGCTCGAGGGGACCCCGACCTCTCCGATCACCAGCGGCTTCGGGTAGTAGTGCGCGCGGAGCGTCTTCAGGTACCCGAGGTAGCTGTTCGGTCCCCACGCGTCGCGCTCTCCGACGTAGTTGGGGTCTTCGTTCATCCAGTCCGGGTAATACGGGTACGCGTGGTAGCTCGCGAAGTACCCGGCCGGGAAACGGCTCGTGTCGAGCGTCGCGAGGTCGAGCTGTTCCTGATCTTCGGACGCGCCGGCGCCCTCGGTGGGATGCCGGATCGGATCGAGCGTTGGCCAGCTCGAGACGCTGATCGGGCGGAAGACGCCGTAGTGCGACGCTTCGTACGCCACGATCTTGTCGATGCGCTCGGCCCACCACACCTCGGTCTCGGTGCCGCTCGCCAGCGACACGTAGCGGCCGTGGTAGCTGGAGCGCGCCCCGGGGATCCGATTGGTCGTCTGGACTTCGTCGGGGAATACCTCACGCCCGGCGATCCACCCGATGATCCAGGGTGAGATGTCCGTGTCGTACTCGCCGTGCGCCCGGCCCAGGCGCTCGAAGACGTAGTTGTTGCCGTGCACGCACTCGATCGACTCGACGATGTTGTCGTCGTAGCCGGACTGCATGTCGTGCAGGTTCAGCGAGTGGTTCTCTTCGTCGAGCCAGATCCCATGGAACACCCACATCGGCTTGTCCGGATGCGTGATGTTCCAGTGGTGGAGCCGCTTGTAGAACCGGGGATAGTGGAGCGTGTAGACCCGGATGCTGTTGACGCCCATCTCCGCGAGCATCGAAAACCAGCGGTCGTAGTCCTCCTCCGTCGGCGCGAGCTCTCCCGGTTGCGTTCCCGGAAGGCCGACACCGATGTTCATCCCCTTGATGAAGATGGGCTGGAACTCTGCCCCATCGAAGATGGAAAGCTTCCCGTCCGCCGCCTTGAAAGGCACCGGGTAAAGCGGCACGTCGTTCGCGTCACTCGTGCTGCAGCCCAGCGTCAACGTCAGCGTGGACGCGGCGAGACCAAGCACTACCGGAAGGACGAGCCTCATCGACGGACGAATGGATGCGCGCACGCGGGCACAGAGCACCCGCATGCCCCATCATAGCCGAACGCTCGTGCTCGGCGGCTCCGCCGGCGGACGACTACAGGTAGTTCTTGATGGAGTCGCCGTTGCCCTTGAGGACGAGGGAGGTGACGAGGAGCGTGAGGACGACGAACCCGACGATGCCTGCGAAGATCATTCGAACACCTGCGCTGCGGAAATGCCGACTTGAAACAACGAATCCCCCCCGCAGTCGTGAGCGCGATGTCGAGCGCACAAACGACGTTTGATCGACCCCGCCTGGGGCCGACAAAATCGTATTGTTCAGCTCGACATCTCGAAGACGAGCGTCGGCCAGCCACGCACACGGCAGAGCTAGCCCCGCCCGGCATCGCTGGTGAGAACGCACGTCACATGCCCGTCTTCGCGGTGCGCCCCCCGACCGCGTACGCGTTAGAACGTACGCAGTATCTCGAGCGGAGCGCTCCGCTCGCCGAGCAAAGTCATCGCGCCTTATAGGCAGCGACCGATAGGTCGACAAGGCCAATTTGAAGCGCGGCCCTCACTTCTCTTTCGCTGGATGTTCGCGTCTTTCGGCGCGGACACGTGCCTTCCAGGATCGCGTTGTCGACGCGTCATTCGCACCGATCGTTATCTTCAGATAACAATCGGTACCCGCATTTTTACCAGGACTGAGCGGCGGGCGCTTTCCGAGACGCCGTCACATTGCAGAAATGACAGGATGACCTTGCGAGGTCGCGATTTCGCAATCCATGGCTCCCTGGGGTCGCTTGGCAGCGCGCGGTGCCGCGTGCGAACGTGCTCGGCCATATGCGTTCCTCTCGCCTGCGTCCCTCTCGCCTGAAGGCGCTCGGCGTGCTCGCGCTCTCCGTCGCGAGCGCAGGTGCCGGATGTGGCCCGCGGACGCCCGAGGTCCAGTCGTCGCCCAGCGCGGTCGTGCGTCCAACGCCGAACGGCTCGGCCCCTGCGTTCGCAGAGACCGCGGCGGCCCCCACGGCGCCGAGGCCGGTGCCGGCATCGATGATCACCCACGGGACGCGCGCCGCCGACATCGAACGGCAGCCGCTCGAACCAGGAGTGGCTGCCCCGCCGTGCACGAAGGAGCAGCGGCGGGAGCTCACGTTCGAGCACGCTCCGACATACACGGAGAAAGTCGAGAAGGACGGGACCTTCAGCGCCCGGTTCTTCATCGGCAACAACGCCGCTTGCACGCGCAAGGTCCTCCTGCCTCTCAGCTTCACGCCGCCGAAGACGACGGCGACGCGGACGATCGACTTCGCGGCGTACGTTCCGCCGCGGGGAACGTTCGTGGAGCTCACGCTGGACCCGAGCGAGCTCACGGAGAGCGACATCCGACCGGGCCGCTACGCGATCACCTTTGCCGTCCTCGACGAGGAGAGCAAGCCGGTGGGAAAGGCGCTCTCGGGCAATGCGTTCCGCCGCGGACGAGACGACGTCGCGATCACGTCGGCGCCCTCGATCCCCGCTCGCATCGGCGTCGACGACGACCTCGTCGTGCCGATCTCCGTCGAAAATGTCGGTGACACGGCGAACAAGGTCACTCCGCTGATCGTCTTCACGCGTCCCGGAGAGACCGCCGGCATCGAGCACTACGACCCACCGCAGCTCGTCGTGCCCGGCACGTCGTCGTACACCTTCCGGCTCTCCCCGAAGACACGGGAGTCGGAGGGCATCCATCCCGGCTCGTGGCTCGTGACCGTCACGATGTTCGACGCCGCCGGCGATCGGCTGAACTCGTTCGCCGGGCTCCCGCTCTCGATCGGCAAGATCGACATGCGCATGACGCGCCCCGAGCTGCCGGCGCGGGTCAAGGTCGACGAGGCGCTGCGCGTGACCTTCAAGCTGGAGAACCGCGGCGACGTGAAGGAGAAGGTCACCGCCGTCGTGGCGTTCACCAAGCCCGGCACATCATCGAGCGCCGAGCTGTCGTTCACGCGCGAGATCGCGCCGGGTCAGGTCGCCTTCGACGCCGTCGTCGACCCGGCACGCAGGCGGGAGAAGGCCGTCGACAAGGGCGTATGGCTCGTGTCGACGGCAGCCTTCAAGAGCTCCGGCGAGCGCATCAAGAGCTTCACCGGGCACTACCTCGAGATCACGGACTGATGTACCTCGGCGCCTAGGCCGTCACCAGCGCGCGAAGATGCCGGCCTCGGCCGCGGGGCCGAAGACGTCCGGACCGACACCGAGGCTCGTCCGCCGCTCGAGCGAGAGGGCGGCGTCCACGCCGAAGGTCCGGTCGAGAAGGACGAGCGCGAGGAGGCTGACGATGTGACTCCGGAGATCGAGCAGCTCGGTGGCGGTCGGGTTCCTCTCGAGCTGGACGCCATAGGTGTAGTCGACGCCGAGCGACAGGCGGGTTGCCGGGCGCCACGCGACGCGCAAGCCTGCGGAGTGCACGTGATCGACCGTCGTTCCGCCGGCTGGGTTGCCGGCGATGACGGTCGTGAGCCAGTACCGAGCCGTCACGTCGATCGCGTCCGTGACCGCGGCCGAGATCGCCGGAGACAGGATCGTCACGTCGCGGTCGTCGCGGTATTGCCACAGGGCCGTGACGAGATGCGCGGAGAAGACGCGCCCGAGCGGCGTGAAGCCGGCGAGCGTGACCGCGCGCTGCGGGAGCGCGAGCGCCGGCGCGCTGAAGGAGACCGCGCCGCCGGCCCACGCTCCGTTTCCGAAGTGGTAATACGTGCCGAACGTCGGTCGTCCGTCGATCACGGTCGTCCGGATCGGTCCGCTCCGCGTCGAACGCGTCGCTCCATGGCGCGCCATCACCGTCGCCGAGGCCTCGAACCGGAGGCGCTGCCAGCGGAAGAGCGCGCTCGCGTCGGTCGTGTAGAGATCGTCGTAGCCCGAAGGAAAGATCTGCACGCGCTGCCCGAGCCGCGCTTGACCGAGGAACACCCGATCATGCGATGCACGGATCTCCGGATCGAGCGGCGACACGTGCTCGGCCTCCTGCAGGTAGAAGCGCGAAAGGCCCGCTTGTCCTCGGTAGTTCGCGAGCCGAGCCCGACGCGCGAGCAAGTCCGGTGAATACGGCGCATGGTGGAGGCCGCCCTCGATGACGTCCTCGGCTTCGCTCCAGCGACCGGTCCAGAGGAGGACATCGGCCAGGCCGGCGCGGGCATCCACGTTCCCCGGCGACTGGACGAGCACGTCCCGGTAGCCGCGCTCGGCGAGCGCGAGGCAACCGTCCGCCGCGTCGGTCCGAGCCAGTCCGATGGCGGCCTCTTCGTCGCGAGGGTCTCGGGCGAGGACGGCGAGGTAGAGGGCGCGTGCTCGTGGGCGATCGGCTGGGCTCGAGAGCGCATCGGCCGCCGCGAGCAGCTCGTCGATGCTGCCGGTCGCGTCGACGGCGGGAGCCGCCGCGCAGGTCTCCTTCGCGGCGCGCGCCTCGTCCCCGACGAAGATGTCGGCAAGCGTCAGACAGGCTCCGAGCACGAGCCGAAGGCCCTGCGTTCGCCGTTGGGTGCTCTTCTCGCGCTTCTCGCTCGAGGGTACGGTGGCGGTCATGCAAATCGGTGCGTGGCGGCGACCGGCGGCGATCCTCGCATGCCTCGGGGCCGTTGGAGCGATGGCTTCGTCATGCGGAAGCAGCGGGAACGGAGCTGCGCCAGCGCCCGGCGATGACGGCGGCACCACCGCGCCACCACCAGGGTCGAGCGGGCTCGACGCAGGGCTCGACGCCAAGGCGGGTGAGGACGCGGGCGTCGACGCCGGTCCCGCCGCAAACCCGATCATCGGCGAGAACCAGCAGCCGGGAACGGACCAGTGGGTCCTCGCAAGCCCCGCGACGAAACACGAGATCGAAGGCTACGCGTCCGCGACGAGCGTCGCCGCCGGCGGCACCATCCGCCTCTTCGTGAGCACGGCATCGCCGCGGTACACGATCGACGTCTACCGGCTCGGCTGGTACGGCGGAAAAGGTGGCCGGCTCGTCGCGCAGACCGTCGAGCGCCCCGGCAAGAAGCAAGTCGTCCCCGCCCCGGATCCCGACGGCCTCGTCGAGTGCGCGTGGACGGACCCGTACGAGCTCGCCGTCCCCTCGGGCTGGGTGACCGGCATCTACCTCGCGAAGCTCACGACGACCGATACGAAAAAGCAGAGCTACATCCCTTTCGTCGTTCGCGACGACGCACGCGCCGCGACGTATCTCGTCCAATCGAGCGTCACGACGTTCCAGGCCTACAACAACTGGGGGGGCAAGTCGCTCTATGACTTCAACAGCACCGGCCCCCGCGCGTCACGGGTCTCGTTCCTCCGCCCGTACGCATTCGGCTTGAACCCGCAGTCGGCGGCGGGCGTCGGCGCGGGTGAGCTCATCACGAACCTCCAGGGCGCGGCGCAGACGGGACCGATGGGGTGGGAGTACCCGATGGTCCGTTTCCTCGAGCGCGAGGGCTTCGACGTCGGCTACGCCACCAACGTCGACCTGCACCGTGATCCCCAGCTCGTCGGGAAACATCGCGTGTTCGTCTCGATGGGCCACGACGAATACTGGTCCTCTCGGATGCGCGACAACGTCGAGCTCGCGCGCGATCACGGCACCACGAGCCTGGCATTCTTCTCCGGGAACGTGAGCTACTGGCAGGTCCGCTTCCAGCCGTCGAAGACGGGGCAACCGGACAGCACGCTGTACTGCACCAAGGACGCGGCGCTCGACCCGCTGAGCGCAGGCGCCGATGCTCACCGCACGACGGTCCACTTCCGTGACGCACTCGTCGGGCGCAGCGAAGAGGGCCTCGCCGGCGTGGCGTTCCAGGACTACGGCATGAACGCCGATCTGGTCGTGCACGATCCGTCGAGCTGGCTGTTTTCGGGCGCTGGGCTCGCGCTCGGCGCGAAGCTCTCCGGGCTCCTGGGCTACGAGGTCGACGGCGCGGCGGAGCCCCCGTTACCGGGCGTCCGCCGCGTGATGCGGTCGCCCTGGACGACGTTGCAGCCATCGAACGGCATCTCCGACGTCACCGTGCGGGCGCTCCCGAGCGGGGCCGAGACGTTCGCCGCCGGGTCGATCCAATACGCCTGGGGGCTCGACGCGTACCGCCCGGCGGGTGTCACGCAGCCGAACGTGGCCAGCCCCGCGGCCGAAGCGATCGCGCGGAACGTGCTGACACGCTTCGCTCAGCCGCGACCGCCGCGCATCCGTTCTCCCCTCTTGCTCGAGGAGGCATTCTCCGGCCCCATCGATCCCGAGCGCTGGTCGCGACGGACGATCAACGAAGGCTACGACGCGCTCGATGCGACGATCCCGGTCGAGGTCGCCGGCGGCCGCCTCACGATCACGCCCCGCGCCAACGTCGCGGGGCTGAAGCACGGCGGTGTCACCAGCGCGCAGACGTACGCGATGACGTGCAGCGCGACACGCGTCGAGCTCGTCCAGGCGACGAACGCAGGGTCGACGGCGGACACGACGTTCGCCGTCGCGGTCGACCCCACACACTGGTACCGGATGACGGTCGAGAACGGGGTGCTCGCGCTCGGCGCGCGGAACGGCGCGATCTCGCAGGAGACCCTTCCGTACGATGCCGTCCAGCACCGGCATCTCCGGATCCGCCACGACTGCGTGGCCGACACCGTCGCGTTCGAGACGAGCCCGGACGGAACGACGTGGACGTCGCGCCGATCGATCCCGCGCTCGATCAGTCTGCGCGCCGCCTACGTGGAGCTCGAGGCCGGCACATTCCAGCCCGAGGCGGTGCCGGGACAAGCCATCTTCGACAACGTCCGCGTGGAGCTCACGGGCGTACGCGAGTCGTTCGCGCATCAGCGCGACCCGGAGGTGTTCACTCCCGAGGCGCTCCACGAGGGCGGCTACGATCCGGAGCTCGAGGTGTTCCCCGCAGGGGGTGTCCTTCACCTGCGCCCGCGGGCGGGCGTTGCCGGTTCCCACCACATGGGCTTCGCAACGACGCGCGAGCTCGATTGGACGGGCGGCGTCGCGAGCATCACCGTCCTGCAGGTGCCGCACGTGTCGACCGAGGCGAGCGTCTCGTTCGCCGTCGTCTCGCAGGCGCCGGGCTGGGCGCGCTTCGCGATCTCGGCCGGGAACCTCTACCTTCAGTCCGAGGTCGGTGGCACCGTCACGGGCGAGTCGATCGCGCACGACCCCGTCGCGCACAAGCACCTCCGGCTCCGTCACGATCGCGGGTCCGACCAGATCGTGTGGGAGACGAGCTCGGACGGAGCGACCTGGGTGGAGCGCCGGCGCACCGCACGCCCCTTCCCGGTCGACGTGCTCAAGGCAGAGGTCGAGACCGGCACCTACCGGTCCGAGGTCGATCCCGGCGAAGCGCTGGTCGACGATTTCCTGTTCGCGCGCTGAAGCCAGGGGGCCTACGCCGTCCCTCCTCGTCGGCCTCGTCGGCCGAGCCGTTCGTCATCCGAATGACCATGGCCACGGCTCCCGGCGCTGCGACGATGAGACACGCCACTGTTCGCGAGGGCCGGGGGGCTCCGAGCCGGAGCCGCGTGGGGGTGACGCCTCTACGCGGCCTCCGAGCTCGTCGACGATCATGCAGGGCCCGTTTTCTTCGGGGCGATGACCCATCGTGGTATCGTCGCGCGCCCTGACCGGATGACACTGCGACTCGTTGGAAGAGGGGCCGCCGCGATGGTCTGCGGCCTGATCGCAGGCTCCGTGGCGATGACGACGGCGAGCAGCGCCTCGGCCGACGAGCCGCGCCCCTTCGGCGACCGTGGGCAGCTGATCGTCACGGCGGACCGGCTCGTTCCGCTGGTCGGCTACACCAGCCAGTCGATCACCGAGAGCGACGGCGACATCACGACGAAGACGACGGACACGGGAGCTTCCGTGGCGTTCCTGTTCGGACGCGAGCCGCAGTTCGGTGTCATGCACACGGTGCCGCGAGTGGCGGTCGACGTGACCGTCTTCCCCCGCGTGACCATTGGTACCTCGTTCGCGGTCGCCTTCGGGCTCGACGGCACGCATACGGAGGAACGCACTCCGCGCGCCGGACAGCGAACCGTGCGCGAGAACGCGATCCCTGGCTCGACCCTCCTCGGGTTCGCTCCCCGCGTGGGCTACGTCGTCCCCCTCGGACGGAATCTCACGTTCTGGCCGCGCGCCGGCCTCGCGTTTTATTCGGTGAAGTCGCAGCGCGAGGTGACGAGCAACCTCGGCGTCACCTCGAGCGCCGCGGAGACGGACACGATCTTCTCGCTCGATCTCGATCCGCAGCTCGTCTGGACGCCTCTTCCTCACGTGATGGCGCACGTCGGTCCGCTCGCGAACCTCCCGCTCGCAGGAGCACACGAGACGTCGTTCGCCCAAGCAGCGGAGGTGAAGGACCGGTCCGACGACCTGACCGTTTTCCACTTCGGGATCTCGGCCGGCCTCGGCGTATGGTTCGATCTCTGAGCCGCTCAAGCGGCGCGACGCAGCTTCGGAGAACGGCCAACCGACGAAGGCGCGAGCGCCGTCCGGATGGCCCGCGCCATCGTCGCGGCCGCCGGGAGGGCCTCGACGTCGCCTCCGTACGCATCGCCGAGGGCGCGGAGGCACGCGTCGTACACGGCTTCGAGATGCGCAGAGGTCTCGGGCGACCGTTCCACGTCGAGGCAGCCGTACAGCGCACTGATCGCGGCGAGGCCGTCGGAGAGCGTCTGCTCGCGGGTCACCTCGCTACCCGTGCGGAAGGCCGCATCGGCCGCCTCGAGTGTCGCGATGAGCTCGTCGAGGTGGGGGACGGGTCGTTTGCTATCCCGATCGGCGCTGTTCGCCTCTCCCTGAAGGCCGGCGTCGGCGGGTTGGCTCCGATGCGTTGCCACGTCCCTCGGAACGGCAGCCGCGACCCATGATTAAGGCGCATCGAGGCGAGCCGAGCTCAGCCTGAAGGCGCCGCGCGCAGGCGCGCCCCTACCCCGCCCAGCCCCTGAACGAACGGCCACCTCACTGCCGCAGAGTTGGAGCTGCCCCGTGGGGCGTATATGCTCACTCATTGGGGGAAAGCGCGAAATCGATGCACGTCGTCGCCACCCTCCTGACCGTCCTCGACGCACTCGTGGTGGGTTATGTCGCAGTGTTCTTTCTGGTGAACCTCGGGTTCGTCGGGCTGAGCTTGAGGGCGATCCGCCGCGATCTGGCCGTCGAAGACGTGCGACCCGCGCTCGGCCGCGTGCACGAGCGGTTCCTCCCGCAGGTGACCCTGCTCGTGCCCGCGTACAACGAGGAGGTCACGATCTGCGAGAGCATCAACTCGCTTCTCCGCCTCCAGTATCCGAGCTTCGAGATCGTCATCTGCAACGACGGATCGAAGGACAAGACCGTCGATGTCCTCCTCCGGCACTTTCACTTCGTTCGCACGGAGCTCGACTACGACCCGCAGCTCGCGTGCGCGAAGATCCGCGGCTTTTACGAGGTCCGAGGGCCTCTTCCCCCCGGGCTCCGGCGTCTCGTGCTCATCGACAAGGAGAACGGTGGCAAGGCCGATGCCTTGAACGCCGCGATCAACGTCGCGCAGGGCGAATAC
Source organism: Pseudomonadota bacterium (assembly GCA_023423895.1). Lineage (GTDB taxonomy): Bacteria > Myxococcota_A > Polyangia > Polyangiales > Polyangiaceae > Labilithrix. The sequence goes on along the minus strand of JAFAER010000035.1, from coordinate 18,296 downwards.
GTCACGAGCATGGACGCGGACAGCCTGCTGACGCCGGACGCGCTGTTGCTCGCGGCGCGACCGATCGTCGATTCCGGACGTGAGGGTGTCGTCGCGGTCGGCGTGCAGGTGGGGATCTCGAACGGCTCGCTCGTCGAGGACGGACGCGTCGTCGAGATGCGGCTGCCGAAGGCATGGATCGCACGATTCCAGATCGTCGAGTACATGCGCTCGTTCGCCCAGGGCCGGGTCGCGTTCGCCGCGCTGCGGTCGCTCCTCGTCCTCTCGGGCGTCTTCGCGCTCATGCGGCGGGACATGGTCGTCGCGATCGGCGGCTTCCTCACCAAGACGATGCAGGCCAAGGTCGGCATCGAATATTGCGGAGAAGGCGCTCACACGGTCTGCGAAGACATGGAGATCGTCGTCCGGCTCCACCGGTACTTGCTCGACAAAGGTGTGCCGGGCCGGATCGAGATCCTGCCGTTCCCCACCGCGTGGACCGAGGCACCGGAGAACTACAAGGACATCGGTAAGCAGCGTTCGCGCTGGTACCGCGGCCTGCTCGAGGTGCTGAACTACCACCGCGCGATGATGTTCAACCCGCGCTTCCGCCAGATCGGGCTCTTCTCGCTTCCATACCAGCTCCTCTTCGAAGCTCTTGCCCCGATCATCGAGTGCATCGGATACATCGGTCTCCTGGTGACCCTTGCCCTCGGCGTCCTCTCGGTGAAGTCGCTGCTCACGTTCCTCGCGCTCGCGGCGGCGATCAATCTCTGCCTCAGCGCGCTCTCCGTGCTCCTCTGCGTCCGCTCGGAGACCGGCCGACCGCGGAGCGCCGGCCTGTCGCTCTTCCACTACGAGCGACTGCGTGACGTCGTCGTCTTGCTCGTGGCCGGCTTCGTCTCGAACTTCGGCTACCGCCAGTATCTCGTCGCCTGGCAGCTGAAGGGGCTATGGGACTTCCTCAAAGGCAAGCAGGGATGGGACAAGTTCGCTCGCAAGGGCTTCGCCCCGAGGCCGACGTGAACACGAACGTCGCCACGAACGAGCTGCCCGTCGTCATCGGAGTCCTCGGGATCGAGCCGCTGCCGAGGGCCCCGATTCTCGAGGCGATCGCTCGAGCAGGAGCAACCGCGGAAGTGCTCACGGAAGCGACGGCGCTGTCGAACGGAAGCGCCGTCGCTGCGCTCGTCCTCGACGGCCGGGGCTCGCCGGAGCGCCTTCTTCCCGCGGCGGCCGCGCTCGCAGAGGATCCGAGGACGCGGCACCTCCCGCGCGTGATCGTCATCGACGGAGCCGTGGCGACGGAACGACTCGTTCGCTTCGGGCCTGCTGCGATCGTCCCCGAGGAGGCGCTTTCCGACGAGCTCCCCGCAGCGCTCTCCAGCGTCGTCGAGCAGGTCCGGGAGCGCGAGGCGACGCTTCAAGCGGCTCGTGCGGCGATGGCGGACGTGCGCGCGCTCGAGCAGCTGCTCACGAACGCCCAGCGGGAGGGGCAGACGTTGTCGCACGACGCACGCGTCCTCTTCGGCGTCATCCTGGGCTACGCCGCCAACCTGCGCGACGGGTTCGGAGGCTCCGTGACCGACGAGCAGCACCGGCAGCTCGTGAACATCGTGGAGGCGTCGACGGACGCTGCCGCTCTCCTCGAGCGCCACGTCTCCGCGCTTCGGCGCCTCGTCCCTCCGTCGGCCGACCCCGCGCGCACCTCCACCCCGCGCCCGCGCGTGGCCGCTCGGCGCCACATCGACATCGGACAGCTCGTGGAAGGGATCATCGCGCTATTCCAGGGCATCGCGGCCGCCAAGCAGATCACGCTCCGCATCGCGACGGCGAGCACGACCTACGCCTGGTGCGACGCGATGCAGCTCAAGCAGGCACTCGTGAACGTTCTGAGCAACGCGCTGAAGTTCACGCCGGCCGGCGGCCACGTCGACGTCACGGTTCGCGCCGGCGCGGGAGCCGGTACAGCGGCAGCGCGAGGTGGGCCGGCGGCGAGGCGCGACATCGAGATCATCGTCAGCGACGACGGTCCCGGGATCCCAGCGGCAGAACGCGAGTGCGTGCTCGAGCGCGGCGTCCGGCTCGAACGGGACCGAGCGATCCCCGGTACGGGCCTCGGTCTCGCGACGGTGCGCGACATCGTCACGCTGCACGGAGGTTTCGTTCGTATCGACGAGACGCAAGGGGGAGGAACCACGATCGCGCTCGTCTTCCCTGCCGACCCACGCACACGGAGCGGCGATCGCGCCCGCACGAACGGCGCGCTCTCGTCGGTACCGCCACGCGTGCTTCCGACATCCATGCCTTCCTCGCCGCCGCGGACGAGCCAGCCGCGGAGGGGACCTGAATGAGCCGAACTGGCGCGCATATCCTCCTTGTCGACGATCATCCCAAGGCCCTCGAAGTGTTCGAGGTGCGTCTGAAGGGCATCGGCCACCGTGTGACGATCGCAAACAACGGCGAGGTCGCGATCGGGATCGTCGAGCGCGATCGCCCCGATCTCGTCGTCCTCGACGTGACGATGCCGGAGATGAACGGCTACCAGGCCTGCCGCGCCATCAAGCGGCTCGATCCGAAGATCAAGGTCATCATCCTCACCGCCAAGACGGAAGCGGCCGACCGCTTCTGGGCGTCGCAGTCGGGCGCGGACGAGTTCCTCAACAAGCCCATCGATCCTGCTCTACTCGTCCAGCGGATCGAGGCGTCGCTCGCTGCTCCGTGACCGCCACCTCGCTCGCCGCCTGGATGGCAAGTGCGCTGGTGATCTTCGCCATCGTACCGACCGCCTTCGTTCTGGCGCGCGAGGCCATTCGACGTCGTCGTACCCGGGCAGCCCTCGAGCGCGTCGCCGCCGCGACCCGGACCAGCACCACCTCGCAGGGAGACATCGCCGCGCTCGCCGCGAGCCTTCGCGAACGCTTCGACGCGGCGACGATCGAGCGCACCGTCGAAGAGATGTTGCGCGCGACCGACGACCGGGCTCGGAGCGCAGCCGCACGCCTATTTGCCGAGCTCGCGCTCGTGGATCGCTACACGAAGGTGCTCCGCAGCGCACGACGCTGGAGCGATCGCGCACACGCTGCCGAGGTCCTCGGTCTGGCCGGCGCGTCTGCGGCCGTCCCCGCGCTCGTCGCCGCGATGAACGATCGCTACGAGGACGCGTCCTCGGTGAAGGCCGCGGCCACCGCGGCGCTCGCAAAGCTGCGGGATACGACGGCCATCCCGCTCCTCGTGAGCGAGCTCGCCGCCCTCGACGAAGGGTCCGCGCGCAGCGTCGCCGAGGCGCTGGTCGCGTTCGGCGGTCTCGCGGTCGGCCCGCTGCTCGAGCTGCTGGCCGATCCCACACACGCAACAGGACGCGTCTGGGCAGCGCGCATCCTCGGTCGGATCGGCGACGCGCGCGCGACCGAGGACCTCGTCGCGCGCCTGCACGATCGAGACGACCTCCTTCGCATGGCGGCTGCCGAAGCGCTCGGCGCAATCGCCGACGCGCGCGCGATCCAGCCGCTCATCCGCGCGACGCTCCGCGATCCCGCCCCTCAGGTCCGTGCGCATGCAGCGGCCGCGGTCGCACGAATCGAGGGCGAGCGCGCGATCGACGTGCTGGTCGCAGCACTTGCCGACCCGGACTACGCGACCCGCCTTCGCGCCCTCGAGGCGTTCGAGGCGATTCGCGTCGAGGACACGTCCCATCTCGAGTCCGCACTCCGGGATCCGAACATCGACGTTCGCCGCCGCGCCGCGCTCGCGCTCGAGCGCGTGGGATACCTCGATCGCATCATCAAGGACCTCACGAGCCCGGACAAGGTCACGCGCGAGCGCGCCTATGCAGCGGCGTCCGAGCTCGGAAGCGTCGGTCTGCTCGACTCGGTCGTCGCGTACATCCACCACGAGTCGTTCGAGGTCCGCGCTCTCGTCGCGCGTATCTGTGGAGAGCTCGGAGTCGCCCGCATCGCGCCGCTCCTGAAGAGTCGCCTGAACGACGAGTCGTGGCCCGTGCGTGCCGCGCTCGTCGAGGCCCTCGGGCGGCTCAAGGCGCCCGACACCTCGGGCGCGCTCGTGGAGCTGCTCACCGATCCCGAGGAGCCCGTTCGTGAGGCCGCAGCGGAAGCCCTCACGAGCTTCGCCCCCGCGGAGCTCGCGCCGTACATCGTCCCGCTCACCGCAGCCTACGACGCCGGAAGCGTCGTCGTCCGGACGCAGGTGGTGACGCTCGTCTCGCGTTTCGAGGGCGATGCCGCCGATCCGCTGCTGGTTCGCGCGAGCGTGGATGCGAGCGACGCCGTCCGCCTCCGTGCGGTCACGGCCCTCGGCGATCGGACGGGTGAGATGCGCGTGCAGCCGCTGGTGGCTCGGCTGACGGACGCGTCGCTCGACGTACGCATGGCGGCCGTCGCAGCGCTCGGCAGCGCGGCGAGCAACGAGGCATTCGAGGGTCTGCTCGGTGCCCTCGCTGGAGCGGCGCCGGCCCTGCGCGATCGCATCGCCGAGTCGCTCTCGCGCGGCGCGCGCCAGCAGCTCTTCCTGCGCCTCGACGAGCTCGAGAAGACGTCGTCGCTCGACGTTCGCCTCGGCGTTGCGTGGACCCTCGGCAAGTGCCGCGACCCGAAGGGCGTGCCCCTGCTCGCCCGCTTCCTTCGCGACCAGAGCGCGGTCCTCCGCGCGAGCGCCGCCGGTGCGCTCGCGAAGATCTCCGATCGCGAGGCTCGTGAGGCGCTGCTCACGGCAGCCGAAGATCCGAACGGAAGGGTCAGGGCCGCCGTCGTCAACGCGCTCGGGCGCGCGCCAGCCATCTCCACACGTCCGCGTGAGGATCGCGACGACGCAGAGGTGCGGATCATCACCAAGCTCGAGCGATGCACGCGCGATCCCGATCCGTTCGTGCGGAACCGCGCGCTCGTATCGCTCGCATGTGTCGCGCGCACGTCGATCGAATCACGCATCGAGGAGCTCGGGCGCGAGGCCGCTCTGGCGGCGCGGCTGGTCGCCGGTGCCATCATCGGGACCGAAGCCACACTCTCCGTCGTGCTCGATGGGCTCGCTGCTCCGGGCGTGCTCGACGACGTGCTCACGTTCCTTCGACACGAAGATCCCGGCGTTCGGAGCCTGTTCTTCTCGGCCGTGCATCTGGAGGATCCCACCGCCGAAGGACCAACCCCCGCCGACGTGCCGGGCCTCGTCGTGCAGTACGAGTCGCTCCTACGGACGAGCCTCGACGTCCCGTCGCGTCGGTTCGCGGTACGGGCCCTCGGTCGGCTGCTCGGAGGCCGGAGCGTGGACGTGCTCGCCGACGCGCTCTCGTCGGACCCGGCCGAGGACGTACGTCTGCAGGCGGCCCATGCGCTCCTTCATCGACGTGACGATGCCGTCGCGCGCAAAGCGCTGGTTCGCGCCGTCGGCGATCCGAGCCCCGACGTCGCGCTCGCGGCTCTCCACGCGCTCGCAGGTCGTCGGGATCGCGAGGTCGCAACGGCGCTCGCGCGCAGGCTCGGCGCCGGACCGACCGCAGTCCAGCGATTGACCGAATCGACGCTCGCCGACATCCATCGCGACGATCCCTGGCCATTCCTCGACTGGATGATGGGCGTCGACGTGCCCGAGCTGCTCGTCCCCGCGGTCCGCGTACTCGAGCAGATGGCAAGCCCGGTCACCGCACCGCTGCTCGCCGAGCTCGTGCGCTCCCGATCGTCCGCGCTGCGCGCGGCGGCCGTGCGCGCGATCGGCGCCTTGCCGAGCCCGGACGTGTCGCTGCTCGCGACGATGGCCCAAGATCCGAGCGAGGACGTCCGGCTCGCCGTGCTCGAGACCATGGTCTGGACCGGCGAATCGCTGCTCCGCGCAAACCCGCTGCGCAATGATCCCTCGGTTCGTGTTCGTGCGGCGCTTGCCGCTTCGCTCGCGCGTTTCGAAGGCGCCGCCACGAAGACTGCGCTCAAGGTCGTCGGCTCGCTGCTGGACGACGCATCACCGACGGTGCGCGCGACGGCGCTGGCCACGTTGATGGAGAGCGACGATCCCTCGGGCCTCCAGGAGTTCATGCGGGTATGGCCGTCGACGGCGCTCGACGTCCGCTTCGAGCTGCGCTCCGAGGCACGAGCCCCGGCGGTCACCGACCACCTCGCGACGTTGCTGACGACGAGCACCGAGACGTCTCTCCGGCGTGCCGCGGTCACGGCCATGGGCGCGCTCGCAGCGTCCGGCGTCGAGGAGCGCCTCGCGCCGGCGCTGCAGGATCCGTCTCCCGACGTGCGGGTCGCCGCGATCCAGGCGCTCGCTGCGCTCGATCTACCGTCCGCGAGGGCGCGGATCGCGCAGATGGCGTCGGACCCCGATGTCTCGGTGCGTGAGGCGGCGCGGCGCTCGGTCGTGCGCACGGTCGGATGATGCGCACTCCGCTCGTCGCCGCGGGGCTCACACTGCTGCTCGCGTGCTCTTCTCCTCCGGCGGCAGCTCCCGTGGCACAGCCTTCCTCCTCACCGAGCGCGCACGCTGATGCCATGCGCTTCCTTCGCAGCCGGCTCACCCCGTGGCCCACGGATGACGGGCGCGCGCGCGTCGTCGTCAGCGAGCCCACGACGAAGCGCATAGCGACGTACGACAGCGCGCTCGTCTTGCTCATGCTCGTCCGCTCCGGGGCGCGTGAGGAGGCGGGCGCGCTCATCGAAGGGCTCCATGCGCTGCAGGCGCCCGACGGCTCTCTCCCGTTCTCGTTCCTCCTTCCACGGCCGGACGAGAAGATCCCGTACGTCCGCTCCGGCGCCGTCGCGTGGGTCGGGTATGCCGCGGCGGAGTACCTCGACTCCGACCGCGGAGGGCCGGCACGCGATCGCGCCCTCGAGCTCGCGCGGCGCGCGGCAGCGTACCTGCTCGATCGCCAGGTCTCGAAGCCAGGCGATCTGCGTGACGGGCTCGTCCGCGGCGGACAGGGAACGTTCCGCTACGAGCTCGATGCGCGCGGGCACCTACGCGAGCGCCTCGAGGCTGAAGACATCACGTGGACCTCGGTCGAGCACAACATCGACTCGTTCTTCTTCTTTCGTGCGCTGGCCCGCGTGACGGGAGAGGCTGTTTACGCTTCCGCGGCAGCGCGGATCGCGGAAGGGCTCGTCCGCACGTGGAACGGCGCTCGCGGCCAGCTCGCGCGCGGGGTGACCGCGACAGCAGCGGATGACGTCCCTGCGCTCGACTGCGCGTCCTGGGGCTCCGTGTTCCTCAGCGCGCTCGGCGACCGCGACCGAGCCGAGACCGCGGCGTCCGTCGCGGACGCTTCGTTCGCGTCGACCGATGCTCGGACCAGGGCCACCGGCCACCGCCCGCAGCGGCGTGGGCCGCTCGTCGAAGGCGAGCTCATCCTGCGTGTGCTCGGCCCGTCGCTCCCCGCAAAGGACTGGGCAGACCTCGATGCCATCTGGCCGGAGGGCTCCGCGGGCGTGGCACTGGCGGCGTGGCGGACCGGTCGCGTCGCGCGCGCGCGCGCCATCCTGGACGGCCTCGAGCCGCTCCGCGCACCAGACGGTTCGCTTCCGACATCGACCGTGGAGATCCCGTTCGTGTTCGACACGCGGCCGAGCGTCGCCGGGACGGCCTGGGTGGAGCTCGTTCGCTTCGAGCTCGGGCGTTCGCCAGAGCGGCCGACGTTCTGGGTGCCTTGAGGCGTCGTCGAGCTCAGTGACCGTCGTCCACCATCCGGTGGATGAGCGACAGCAGACGTTCGCGATCGAACGGCTTCGCCAGCCAACCGTCGGCATGAACCTCGTCGGCGCGCCTGGCGGGGTCCGTCGCTGCGGTCACGACGACGATGCGGGGTCGCGGCCCCGTGCGCCGATCGAGCTCGCGACAGAACTGCCAGCCGTCCATCACGGGCATCGACATATCGAGCAAGATGAGCGCTGGTGCTCGCAGCTTCATACGTTCGAGCGCTTCCTTGCCGTTCGCCGCCGTATCCACGTCGAGGCCCTCTCCTTCGAGGATGAGAGCGAGCAGCTCCCGGAGCGAGGCGTCGTCCTCGACCACGAGAACGTTCGCGGTCACGTCGCCCTCGCAAGGGGAAGCGCGATGTAGAACGTGCTCCCTTCGCCCTCGGTGCTCTCGAACCACATCTCTCCGCCGTGACGGCGAACGACTTCGCGAGCGAGGTAGAGACCAACGCCGAGGCCGCCGCGGTCGTGCTCGGTGCCCGCATGTGCCTTCGAGAAGATCTGGAAAACGTCCGTCTGCGCCGAGATCGGAATGCCGACTCCGTGATCTCGGATCGAGATGACGGCCCTACCGTCGTCGGTCTTCAGATCGACCTCGACCGTGGAGCCTGCATCCGAATACGCGACCGCGTTGTCGACCACATGGCGGATCGCTTCGGCCACTCGTGCCGAATCGACGATGACCGGAACGTTCGGCCGGAGCTCGATGCGAAACCGATGGCCCGGCGCAGAGCGTTCCACGCGGCGCACGACCGTCAGCGCGAGCTCCGAGAGGTCGATGCGTTCACGCGTGAGCTGAAGCCGCCCGAGAATGATCCCCGCCACGTCGAGCAGCGTCTCGCTCAGGTGATCCATGCGGTCGCAAGCGCGGATGATCGCATCGAGCATGCGCGACGTCTGTTCAGGCGAGCTCTTCGTGCTCACGAGCTGCTGCGCGTATCCTTTCGCGATCGCGAGCGGTGTCTTCAGCTCGTGCGCGAGGCCCGCGAGCAACTGACGTTTGAGATGCTCGACGAACATCTCCTCCGTCGCGTCGACGATGACGAGCACCACGTAGACGACCTGCCCGTCCTCGAGGACGGGCGAGCACGTCATCCGCACGTACTTTCGGTCGCCCGTGCGATTGAAGACGATGCCGTAGATCTCGCCCTGCACCTTCTCGCGGCGGAGGACGCGCTGGAACGGCCAATCGGTGGCAGGGACTCGTCGATCCGCCGCGTCGACGAGGTCCACCGACGCGACGAGCTCGTCCCACGTCTCGATGCCCCACCGTTCGAGCACATCTCGCCGCGCCATGCGGTTCGACTGGACGAGCTTTCCTCGCGCGTCGAGGACGACGACGGCTTCTGCGAGCGATTCGATGATCGTCTGCCAGCGGCGGCCCGCGATGCGGTGCGCGGAGGCCTCGAGACACGCCGCCGCAATGTCCGTCATGTTGATCGCGAAGGCCTCTTCCTCCGGTCGCCAGCGACGCGCGGCGCCGACGTGCTCGAAACAGAGCACTCCATACACCTCCCCGCGATGCCAGATCGGCACGTCCATCATGGACGTGATGCCGAGCGGCTTCAGGTAGAACTCGGTGAACTCGGCCGTACGCGGATCGGTCTGGGCGTCGTGGGCCGTGATCGTCCGGCGCTCGTGGATCGCGCGGAGATAGGCCGGAAAGTCCCGGCCGTGGATCGGCATGAAGGACGCGTGCCTGCGCTCGTCGAGGAGATACAGGTCCTGGCAGACAATCCGAGCATCTTCGCTGGGGCCGGCTGCCTGGTCGGTGCCACCGTCGACGAGCGCCCAGATGCTCACGCGCGCGACCCCGAGCAGGAGCGCCGATGCCTCCGTGATCGCCTGAAACGTGTCATGGACGTTACTCTTCTCGCGGCGCGCCAGCTCCAGCAGTACGCGCTCGCGATCCGTGACGGCTCCGCCGACCGGCGTCTCCATGAGCTTTCCTCGGTCCCGGCCACGCCGGTGTAGTCGAGACGCTGGCGTCAACGTGCGGTCCGCGGGCCGTCACGTCAATGCGGCCCATTGGAGGCGGCGCTGACGTAGTCGTCGTTCAACGCGCGACGAGCACGGACGTCTCCGATTGCCGGATGACCTTCTCGGCGACGCTGCCGAGCACGAGGCGAGCGAGACCTTTGCGACCGCGGCTTCCCATGACGATCATCTCGACGTCGAGCTCTCTCGCCCGCTGGAGGATGACGTCCGCGGGATCACCGTCATGTTGTTCGAAGCGCGTGAAGCCATATTGCTGCGTGAACCCTTCGAGCGTACGCACCCCGAGCTTTTGGAGCTCCTCGAATGCCGACTTCGACGGAGGCATCCACGTATCGCCGAGCGGCATGAGCGCGGATGGCAGCGCCGTCGAGGGCGGCTTGAGCACGTGGAGCAGCGTCACCTCCGCTCCCGTCGTGCGCCCAACCGATCCGGCGACGGCGAGCGCCGGAAGAGATCCTTCGGTGAAGTCCGTCGTCACGAGGAGCTTACCCGTCGACTTTCCCGCTCGCGCGACGAGCACGGACGTATGGGCGTAGCGGACCACGCGCTCGGCGACATGCCCCAGCAGGCGCCGTGCGCCCTCGCGAGGCTTCGCTCCGACGACGATGAGCGAGGCTTCGTTCGCCTCGGCGACCCGTACGATCTCCTCGTCTGGCACTCCGCTCTCGACGCTGACCTTGACCTGTTCGCCTGCGCTACCGAGCACGCTCGCGACCTGATTCGTGACGAGCTCGGCGACTCGCGCGAGCACGTTCGCCCCGAGGACCAGCTCGTTCTGCGCCGGGTTCGGGACGAGCGGGTGGCTCCGGAATACGTCGAGCACGACGTGGCATACGAGCAAGGGCGCGCCGATCGCTTGCGCGTGCGCGCGGCCGCGCTCGAGCGCAGGACGCGAGGCCTCTTCGAGATCCGTGGCGACGACGACAGGACCGCGGGTTGTCATCTCCGGAAGATTGGCCTCGGGCGCCGCGTCTTCAACCGCAACGGCGTGTTTCGTTTGCGGCGCGTGCGACGGCCCGTCACACGTCACGCCACTCGGAGACGGGCGCGCCTCGATCGCTCAGCTTGCGGTAGCGCTGGAGCATCTCGTGCAGCGCGCGCTCCGCAGGCATCTCTTGCACGAGCGACTCGTACAGCCGCCGCTGCCAACGCGCGCCCGTCCGGCCTCGTGCGATCCGTCTCCGGACGACGTCGAGCCAGCGCTCCGCCTCGCCCGCGTCGACGCCGGCCGAGACGAGCCCTTCACGCGCGAGCGGGAGGACGTGCTCGGCGAGCTGGCTTGGCGAACACTTTCGCGGCGAGGGCGCGCGGTCTGCAGGCCAGAGCAGCTCGGCCGAGAGACCGCGCCGAGCCGCGTCGTAGAAGCTGCGTCGCGCCTGACCGAACGTCATCCGTGTGACGAGCGCATCCGCGTCGTTCGCCAACGCGAGCGTCAGCCCGATCGCGAGCGCGGCGTTCGCGACCATGTCGACGACCGTTGGTCCCGCAGGGAGCGCGCGCATCTCGATGCGCAGATGCCCGCCGCCGGCATCGTCGTAGACCGCACGGTTCCATCGCCAGACGGTACCGTGATGAAGGCGCAGCTCGCGCAGGGCGGGCACTCCACCCGAGCGAGCGATCGCCTCCGGGTCACCTTCGCGGCTGCACTGCGGAAGCAGCGGCGGATGCAGACAGACGGACTCGGCGAAGAGCTCTGACGCGCACGCGCGTACCCAGCCGTGCCCGAACGACACCCGCGAAGGTCGCCAGTCGTCCTCTCGTGCGGCACACCGATCTTCGACGGCCTGCCGGAAGAGCGCCACGCGCGTCTCCTCCCAGAGACGGCGACCGAGGAAGAGCGGTGAGTTGCCGGAGATGGCGAGCACGAACGGCGTCGCGATCTGCGCGGCATTGTACGTGCGGGCGAAGCGTGCGGGATCGACGCGGAGGTGCACCTGGAACGAGGTGTTCGCGCCCTCGAACGTCACGTCGTCCGTCATGACGTCGAGGGTGTCGGTCCCCTCGATGCGCACCGTCACCGGCTCGCCGCGGACTCGCCGGATGCCGGCCGAGAGCGCGCGATATCGGCAGCGATCCGTGAGCGCCCAGGAGTGGAGGTCTTGCTCCATCAGGGTCGGGAGGATCCCGATCATGACGATGTCCGCACCGTGTGCGCGCGCGGCGGTGCGTGCCACGCCGAGGGTCTCGGACAGCTCGGCGGCCATCTTCTCGAATGGGCGGCCCGCAAGCGCGAACGGCGGGGAGTTGATCTCGAGGTTGTACCGATTGATCTCGAGCGTGACGCGCTCGTCGAGCGCAGCGGCGATCACAGCGCGGTTCACCGGCGCAGGGCGGCCGTCTTCACCGACGAGATGGAGCTCCAGCTCTGCGCCGATGGTGGTCGGGCCGACGCCGAATCGGGGTCGACGCAACATGTGCTCGAGCGCGGCGAGCGAGCGTCGCAGCTTCTCCGAGAAGTGCTCGTAGTCGGCCTCGTCGAAGCATTCGCGTTCGATCTCGAACCCCATCGGTGTCCCCTCTTCCTTCCCCGTTTCGTGAGCTTCAGGCGCCTACGATCGGGCAGGCGACCTCGCGCGCGAGGAAGTAGCCGTCCTCGCCCGCAGCCTGGTAGCGCGGCATCAGCATCAACCCGCTCTGCGGCGCGCGGACGGGGCCGCGTCGATCGCGGGCAACGGGCTGCCCTGCTTCGATCCAGTCGAAGCCCTCGAACCCGTCGAGCATCACGAACTCGTCGTCTGGCTCGACGACGTGACGGTAGGTCACTTCGACTACGCGCGAGCTGATCGCGGCACGCTCGGCGACGAGCCGGCTCGTCTCCGCGCCTGGAACCTCGTGGGCGTCGACGACACCGAGAACGACGAAGAGCATCCAGGCGGCGCTCACGTGCCGATCGCACGCAGCAGGGTCCTCGTGTTGGCCGGCCTCGAACGAGATCCCGACGTGCCCGCGGGACGACGCCCACGTCAACATCGAGGTATCGACTTCGTGCTCCAGGCCCAGGACGACGTTGACGGAGAGCGCGCATGCAAGAGCACGATTCGCGGGCGTATCGGAGAAGCAGACGAACGGCTCCGTCGGTCCCGAGGTCGTGTGCAGGTCGAGAAACACGAGCTGGGAGGACTCGCGCTCGAGACGAATGAACGCGTCGTGGAGCTCGCGCTGCTCGGCGTCTTCGGAGACGAGGTCGTCCGGCCCGACGTCTCGGAGATGGTCGAGGTGTGCCGTCCGCCACCCGCGGTTGAGATCCCGTGAGACGAAGCGTACTCCGTTCGCGAGCGCCGATCGGTTGCCGCTGAACGCGACGACCGTGCCGCACATCGCATCGCGCACCGCCTCGAGCTCTGCCAGCACCTTCTGTGCCGCAAAGAGGCCTGCGGGCTCGTTGCCGTGAAGCCCGCCGGTGATCACGACCGTAGGCCCACCGCGTGGTCCGGAGATCGCGCCGAGGCAGCGGGGGATGTCCGCATCTGCATGGCCCGGCCCGCTCATGCCTTGCGGAGGAGCATGCATCGTGCCCAGCAGCCATCATGACCAGCATCATGACCGAGCAGCGCTGCGCGGCGCGGGAGATGCAGCACGCACAGCACCTCTCCGTCACGTCGCGCTCGATCGGCGCAAGCGGTGAACACGAGAGGACGAGGAGGCACGACCATGGGCCGATGCGACGTCTGCGGCAACGAATACGAGAAGACCTTCAACGTCGAGAAGGACGGCCGGACGTACTCGTTCGATTCCTTCGAGTGCGCCATTCACCGGCTCGCGCCCATCTGTGAGCACTGCGGATGCCGGGTTCTCGGGCACGGCGTGGAACAAGGCGATTCGATCTTCTGCTGCGCAGCGTGCGCGCGCGAGGTCGGGAAGACGGAACTGAAGGACCACAGCGACGCGCCGTCGTTCGCCGCTACTCCGTAGCGTGGATCGCGCGCGGGGCTCAGGCTCGCGCCCAGAGGTCGCGCAGCTCGACGGGAAGCTGACTGCCGATGTCGAACGTCGCCTTTGCGGGGAGGGCGCGTTTCGCGGAGGAGAACACGGCGACGACGATCGGCTGCGCGCGCGCGGGCTCGATGTGGAGGTGTTCGGCGACCCTGCGCAGGAGCTCTTCGAGCCCGAACACCTCGGATTCCTCCGCTCGATGGACGGCGCAGCGGTCGACGAGCCCACGCATCGTCGTGGGCAGACCGAGCAGCAGCTCTCGCGCTTCGCCGCCACTCAGCCGCTGCGCGACCGTGCACATCACCGCCGAGAAGGCATCGCTGCTCGTCACGCCGTCCGGCAGCGGCGTGCTCGTGGCAATCTGTTCCTCGATCGCGCGACGCGCGTCTTCGGCGGAGAGCGAGGCCTCGGCGGGGGCCTCCTCGACGCGGCCTCCCGCGAGCCAGAGCTCCTGAAGGCCGCGCGGGAGCTGATGGGCGATGTCGCTCACCAGCTTGTCCGGCAGCTCGTCTCTCACGGCATCGAACACTGCCCCACAGATGATCTCGGCGTGCGCCGGTGTCACGCCGAGGTGTTCGGCGACGCGGGCCAAGAAGGCGACGTCATCGAGTCTCATCGTCGGCTGCCCAGCACGATGTCGGATACACGTCGCGAACAGCGACCGCGTCGACGCCGGAAGCGCCTCGAAGAGGTAGTGAGCCTCCCCCGCCGTGAGCCGATCCACGAGGGTACACATCACGGCAGCGATCGCGTCGTCGGGCGAGACACTCGGTGGAAGCCGAGCGCCCGTCATGACACTGCTGCCCACCTGATCCGTCGCGCCCTCGCCTGCCTGATTCTTTCCGAGATGCATGGCTGGCGGCGATGCATCGCGCATGCGCGGCGCTTCGCCGACGAGGCAACGTCTCGCGCGGAGCTTCGACTCGCGCGATCGGCGATCAGGTATCGAAGTTGAAAGACTGTCGGCCATGGGAAGTTGGCTGCTGAGCGAGAAGCTGTTCCGAGACCGGCAAGATGCGGGAAAGAAGCTCGCCCGCCACCTTCGCCGTTATGCCGAGAGGGCCCCCATCGTCCTCGGGCTTCCGCGCGGGGGAGTCCCCGTCGCGTACGAGGTCGCCCGTGCGCTCGACGCACCGCTCGACGTCTGCGTCGTCCGAAAGATCGGCGCGCCTTTCGAGCCGGAGCTCGGCATCGGCGCGGTCGCGGAGGACGGCGCCGTCTGGGTGAACCGCGAGGCGATGAAGCTCGTAGGCGTCACGGAGCAAGAGCTCCGAGAGCTCATCGCCGAGAAACAAGCGGAGGTCGCCGAGCGCGTGCAACGCTTCAGAGAGGGCGCACCTCCACTCGACGTGACCGGCAGGCTCGTGCTCGTCGTCGATGACGGGATCGCCACGGGCGGGACGGCTCACGCGGCGCTCGTGACGTTACGCGCGCGTGGAGCTGCTCGGGTCGTCCTCGCCGTTCCCGTGGGCGCGGCGGAGTCGCTGGGCGAGCTCACGTCGGTTGCCGACGAGGTCGTCTGCCCTCATGCGGAGGAGGCATTCTACGCCGTGGGCCAGTGGTACGAGGACTTCGAAGCAACGAGCGACGACGATGTCGTGCAGCTTCTGCACGCTTCGAAACGGTCCGAGGGGGCGACCGCTCCCTCTGCCTCTGCCCCACTGGATGCGTCGAGCACTGCCGCGGGTGGCACCGCTGGCGCGTCCGCCGGCGAAGCACCCTCCGTGCAGCCCGGCGCCACGCCGAGCAGCCGGTCGCCGCGTTCCGAGCCGAGCGAGCGTGCACCGGCATCGGAGCGCGCGACCGTTCGTCGGAACGTGCAGGTGCCCGTCGGAGAACGCATGCTCGAGGGCCAGCTGACGGTGCCGGCGCGCGCGCGAGGTCTCATCCTGTTTGCCCATGGGAGTGGAAGCGGCCGTCTCAGTCCGCGGAACCAGTATGTCGCGGGAGAGCTGCAGCAGCTCGGCTTGGGCACGCTCCTCGTCGACCTGCTCACGCAGGAAGAAGAGGCCATGGACGCGCTGACCGGTCATCTACGGTTCGACATCGGGCTGCTCGCGTCGCGGCTCGTTGCAGCGACCGAGTGGTCGCGCCTCGAGCGTGAGACGAGGGCGCTCGATCTCGGGTACTTCGGAGCGAGCACGGGTGCAGCGGCCGCGCTGATCGGGGCCGCTGAGCGTGCAGAGATGGTCCACGCGGTCGTCGCGCGTGGTGGCCGTCCCGATCTTGCCGAGCAGTGGCTTCCGCGAGTGAAGGCACCGACGCTGCTCATCGTTGGCGGGGAGGACGACGAGGTCATCACGCTGAACGAGGATGCGTTCGATCGGCTCGAGTGTCCGAAGGAGCTCGAGATCGTGCCGAACGCGACGCACCTGTTCCCGGAGCCCGGCGCGCTCGAGCGCGTGGCGGAGCTGGCGGGTGCGTGGTTCACGCGTCATCTCGGCAGGCGCGCGCTTCGAGCGACAGATCTGCACGCATGACGATCGCCGTTCCGAAGGGGCGACTGACCTGGGCGAGCCGCTCCATGACCCAGCGCCGATCCTCGGCCGACGCGCGCTCGAGCCGCATCTTCCGCATGCGAAAGGGCTTCATCGTCAGCTCGATCCGCGCGCTGCTCGACGCCACGCGACCGGCGCGCGCCGCCACGGGGGGCGTGCTCGATGGGTCATCCGCGCACCGGAGCACATACAGAAGGCAAAGATCGTTTCGAAAGGACTCGTAGCCGGAGATCCCTTCGTAGTCGCTGATGAGGTCACCGCAGCCATAGAGAATCGGACGCCCTCGCACGATCTCGATAGGACGGGGATGGTGCGACGAGTGGCCGAAGACCACGTCGACGTCTCGCTCGACCAGGGCGTGTGCGAACGCGATCTGCTCCTCCTCGACGTCGTACCCCCAGTTCGTCCCCCAATGGATCGACACGACGACGAGGTCTCGCGGACGACGCACGGCCTGAACCCGCTTCGCGAGCGCGTCCGCAGCGCGTTCGTCGAGCTTTCGGAAGAGCGCGATCCCTGGTCTCTCCGAGGTCGCAGCCCAAGCGAGCGGTGCACCACAGCCAGGTTCAGCGATCGCGGCGACGAGGACGCGCCGGCACTCGTCGAGCTCCGTGACGGCAATCGCCTCTGCGTCCGTAGCGTTCCGCCCCGCGCCGACCGTCGTCACCCCGGCCGCGCGGAGCGTGTCGAGCGTCTCGACGAGACCAGCACGTCCCCAATCCAGCACATGGTTGTTGGCGAGGACAGCCACGTCGATGCGCGCCGCCGTCAGACACGAGACGTTCTCCGGATTCATCCGGTAGTTGATTCCCTTGTCGGGCCAGGCGTCATCGCTCCGAGTGATGCTCGTCTCCAGGTTGACGATGCGAACGTCGGCGCGGTGGAGCTCCGGGAGCGCCTCACCCCACGGGTATTCGACCGTGACCGGCCGCGGGATCGGGCCGCTCAGCTCCTCGGCGAGCGCGACATAGTCACGTGCGTCATGAAGATGGCTCTCGAAGAGCTCGGGGCTGGACGGTCGAGGCAGGATCTGATCGATGCCCCGTCCCGTCATGACGTCGCCGGCGAGCACGAGCTCGAAGGTGTCGTGATCCGATCCTGTCCGCCGAGAGGTCATGAACGAGAGTGACGCATCGACGATGCCAGGCCCAGGCAGGGCGCCAGGGCCACGTGGCTCTGCTCCTCCTGCCGTTGAACCGGCACGCACACTGCTTCGTCGCGCGATCATGGCGTTCCATCTCAGCTCCCCGAGCTTCGCCGACGGTCGAGACATCCCGGCTCGGTACACGGCCGATGGCGAGGACATGTCACCGCCGCTCGTCTGGACCGACCCTCCGAGAGGAACGAAAGGCTTCGCGCTCATCGTCGATGACCCGGATGCCCCCGACCCGCGTCATCCGCAGCGGACGTGGGTGCACTGGGTGCTCTATGACCTCCCGCCCGACGCGCGCTCTCTCGAAGAGGCAGCCTCACGCGACTCGTTCCCACTAGGCACGGTGGAAGGAGAGAACGACTGGCATGAGCTCGGCTGGCGGGGCCCGTCTCCGCCCATCGGAAAGCACCGCTACATCTTCAAGCTCTACGCCCTCGACACCGATCTCGAAGGTCTCGGCGGCGGCGCTTCAAAACACGAGCTCGAGAACGCAATGATGGGCCACATCCTGGGCACCGCCACCCTCGTCGGCACATACCAAAAGCACTGAGCGTCCCCCTCAACCTCGACGGGCGCGAAGCGCGCAAGAGAGTCGCCGGCCCATCCCCCGCCCGCTCCCTCCGCGCCCATCCACACGCCCGGGCAGCGTCGTCTCCCCCGCTGCCCGATCCCCCGCTGCCCACTGCCCGCTGCCCACTGCCCACTGCCCGCTGCCCACTGCCCGCTGCCCGCTTGCCCGCTTGCCCGCTGCCCACCACCCGCCCGCCGTCCGCTCGGCAGGTGGCCCCGTGCCAGGCCCAAAGTGGCCCGGGCCACCCCCAAGCCGGGTGCCGCAAAATGCATCCAATTTCGGAGTCAGCTTGCTGACTCTGAAAAAGCCTGCATTTTGGGGGGCCTGGGCCCCGGGGTGAACCGAGTGGACGGTTGGATTTGGGGAGGGGGCGGGGCGGCGTGGGGCGGCATGCGGGATGCTTTGGCGGGGCGGAATGCATCCGATGGCGTTTCTGCAGAAGCGCGCGCATCTCTGTGCGGTGG